>NZ_JBNHEY010000003.1:0-481527 GCF_059089725.1 Arthrobacter sp. M71 S08
GCCATGGCTCGAGCACTACAACACTGAACGCAGTCACAGCGCACTCGGAGGCAAACCACCGATCAGTCGACTGGCACCAACCTGATGGCCGGGTACACCTAGAGCGCTGCCGGTGCTCGGCCCTGCTGTACTTCGCTGACGGAACCTAGCCGGACCACGTCGTCATTGCCCACGCTCACAATGCCACCCCAGTTCTCAACACCAGAGTTCAGTGCTGACACCGTGCCGGTCGACCACCGCCACTTATCCGACTCATCACGAGTGATATACGCACTCAGGCCGGAAGTATTCACCTCGCCAGAGGGCTGCTTGATCGGTGCGCAGATCGGCGGTCTGAAAGTCCGGCGCACTTTTCCCGTCCTCGTGGTTCACCTCGGAGCCGCCGCGCTGGTTGAGGCCGCGGCGGTCCTGTTGCGGGGCGTCAGTCTCGCCTCAGATTTGGGTTTCTGGGTACTGATGGGACCGGTCATGAGATTCACGACGTTATTCGGCTAGTGGCTCCGGCGCTCCAGACAACGGCGCGCGAGCACCATGGTTCCCGGGCCGGCACTGCAGCGTCCCTGCTGGGCGAAGCGAACATGACTGGCGCTGCGGTCATCGGCCCCTTCACTGGCGCATTCGGGCTGTCTTCCCGTGTTCCCACCGCAGTTGTGATGCTGAGCCCGGGCAGCCGTGCTGCTGTTGAACGGGGTTCGGGACAGATCCTCAGCGCGGGCTTGATGAACCGCGGCTGGCACCAGTCGGTGCCGCCGCTGTCTTTCTGCGCCCAGCCATTATTCGGCGATGTAAAGCAGCCGCTTGTTGACGAATTCATCCATGCCTAGGGGTCCGAGTTCACGGCCGAAGCCTGAGCGTTTCACGCCGCCGAAGGGCAGGTCTGCGCCTTCACCGACCCCGTTGACGTTGGCCATGCCGACGTTCAATTGCAGGGCGATCGCCCGGGCGCGTTCTTCGTCGGTGCTGAACACCGCGCCGCCGAGGCCGTACGGAGTATCGTTCGCGAGAGCCAGGGCTTCGTCGTCCGAAGAGACCTTGTAAACGACAGCAACGGGGCCGAAGAGTTCCTCATGCCAGGCACGCATCTTCGGAGTGACGCCGGTGAGCACCGCCGGGGTGAAGTAGGCAGTGCCATCATCCGAGAGCTCACCGCCGGCATGCAGGGTAGCACCCTTATCGACGGCATCACGCAGCTGTTCGTAGAGAGATTCTGCCGCCCCTCGCGAGGATAACGGGGCGAAAGTGTCCGGTGCCTCCTCGGCCGGGTTGCCGGGCCTAAGGTTCCGGGCCTGCTCGGCCAGTTCGCCAACGAACTCGTCGTAAATATCTTCCATGATGATTATGCGCTTGTTTGAGTTGCAGGCCTGCCCGGTGTTCTCCAGGCGCGTCGCCCACGCTGCTGCCGCGGAGGCCTTCACATCGGCACTGTCCAGCACCACGTAGGGGTCGGAGCCGCCGAGCTCCAGAACGGCCTTTTTCAGGTTGGCTCCGGCGATCGCTCCGACCGCCGCCCCTGCCCGTTCGGAACCGGTCAGGGACACTCCCTGGATGCGGTTGTCAGCGATGATATCCGCAATGTGGTCATGTGTGGCGAAGACATTGACGTACGCCCCGTCGGGCAGGCCGGCGTCCTGCATGATCTGCTCGATAGCTAGGGCAGAGCGCGGGCAGCTCTCCGCATGCTTGAGAACGATGGTGTTGCCCAGAACGAGGTTCGGCGCAGCGAAGCGGGCCACCTGGTAGTAAGGGTAGTTCCACGGCATGATGCCCAGCAACGCTCCCACCGGGCGCTTCTGAATGACCGCCTTGCCGCCGCCGATCGGCTTGATCGGCTGGTCCGCGGCCAGAGCTGGGCCCTCGGTGGCGAAGTAGTTGAAGATGTCGGTGCAGAACTCCGCCTCGTCCCTGGCCTGGGAGAGGGGCTTACCCATTTCTGAGGTGATGATCGCAGCCAATTCGTCTGCCCGTTCGGTGAAGAGCTCGCCTATCCGCATCACCACCCGTGCGCGCTCCTCGATCGGCACCTTCTGCCAGACCTGGAATGCTCCGTGGACCGCAGTCAATGCATCCTGAATCTGCTCGTCCGTGGCGCAAGGGAATTCCTCCTCCACCTCGCCAGTGGCGGGGTTCAGGACCCGGTAGGAGGGCGGACCGGCGGAAGCGTGGGCGGCCGTTGCATGTACGTAAGCGGACATTGCTCAATTTCCTTCTCTTTGAAAATTCATCTTGTCGTATCCGTGAGGAAGTGATGGCGAAGCCCGGTGAGCATTGCATCGAGCATGTCCTGGAATGCTTCATTCGCCGCTGTGTGGGCGTCGGTTGGTCGGCTCTTGTTTAGGTCTATGAGGGTCGGTGCGAGATGTTGAAGGCTTCCGGGGTCGAATATGTCGGCGGGAGCATTGGCGTCGAAGGCTGCGCCGAACACGAGAGCCTCAACTCCGATAATGATGTTCAGGATCCGCATTCGATCCCACCCAGCCTCAGCGAGAGCGTTCGCTACTGTCTCGTACATCCGTAGCGTGTAAGGGGAATCGGCGACTGGGAGTACTGCCATTATCGGAATGATGGCAGTGTGCTCGGCGTAGCAATTTCGGTATGACCATGCCCACCGTTCGAGGGCTACATCCCAAGGTTCTGAACCGAAGCCTGAGCAATCAATACGTTGGTTGATCCGGTCCTGTACCTGAGTCAGCACTTGCTGCTTCGAGGAGGCATGGTTATAGACCGATGATGCCGATACCCCAAGTTCCTTCGCCAGAGCGTTCATCGTGAGGTGCTCGTACCCCTTTACGGTGACGATCTTGATGGCTGCTTCGACTATCCGGTCTACAGAGAGAACTGTGTCGCGAGGCCGACCTCGGGGACGATGTTGTGCGGTATGCGAAGTCATGGGGTGTTCTCGTCCTTTCTGCACCACGCCAGATAGCGGCCGAACGTCCACCGTCGACTTCAGGATTTCGATGACCAATGGATTGGAGACTCCTGAAAGTGGTCGACCCCTCCCATCATCCTTCAGATGATCCGCGCTTGCTGGCAGTGAACCTTCCCAGGCGCCGCTCTCAGCGCTAAAGAACCTTGGAAAGGAATTGGCGGGTGCGTTGGTGCTGGGGATCGTTGAAGACTTGATCGGGTACACCGCTTTCGATAATGCTTCCCGCGTCCATAACGACCACGCGGTCCGCTACCTCTCGCGTGAAGCCCATCTCATGGCTAACAACGATCATCGTCATCCCCCCTTGAGCGAGATCCTGCATGACCTCCAGAACTTCACCAACCATCTCAGGGTCAAGGGCGCTGGTCGGTTCGTCGAACAACATCAGAGCAGGCCGCATCGCGAGGGCTCTGGCGATAGCTACGCGTTGCTGCTGGCCGCCCGAAAGGGATCGCGTCCTAGCATCGGCCCAATCAGCTAGTCCCACACGATCGAGTAGCTCCCGTGCGTGTTCAATCGCCTCGGACTTGCGTTCGTGCTTCACGTCCACAACAGAGCGCCAAATGTTTTCGATCACGCTCATGTGCGGGAAAAGGTTGAAGTGCTGAAATACGAATCCGATGTCGGCACGCTGTCGGGCGAGATCGCGAGGGGAACGATCAACGAGCTTGCCACGCTTATTGATGCGCTGGCCGATAAGTTCGCCGTTAACCAGAATTTCTCCGGAGTCGATCGTTTCGAGTCGATTGATGGTGCGCAGCATGGTCGTTTTACCAGCACCTGAGGGGCCGACCATGACGACCACCTCTCCACGGGCGACCTCGAGGTTGACGTTCTTGAGGATGCTTTTGTCCCCGAACGATTTACACACGTCGCGGGCCTGCACGATCGCGTCGGGTCGCTTGGAGGTCGAGTCGGACATTGGGGTGGAGGCGGTGTGTTGCATTATCATTCTCACTCCGTCAGGTGGCGTCGGCGGGCTGGAGGGCTGGTGCAGTTGCTGTTCCTGGCTGCTTGCGGCTTCCAGCGCCGAATAGCCGTCGGATGACAGATTCAGCACGAGGGAGGCCGGCTCGAGTATTCAGCGTGTTCTCGATCCAGGTTTGGATGAATGTCCAGACCGTGGTGAGAAGGAGGTAGTACAGGGCTACCACTACGTAGATTTCGAACACTTTGAAGGTCGCAGCGCTCATGGTGCTTCCGACCTGGAACATTTCGCTGACGCCGATGATGGAAAGGATGGAGGTACTTTTCATCAGGCCGTTGAATGAGTTTCCGAGCGGCGGGACCATGATGCGAATGGCTTGCGGCACAATGATTTTCCGCATGGCGTGCATAGGCGTCATGCCCAGAGATAGAGCCGCTTCGTTCTGGCCGCGGTCTACTGATTCCAAGCCGGATCGCACAATCTCGGATATATACGCGCTCTCGTTGAGCATCAGGGCGATGATCGCTGCTTGAACCGCTCCTTTGATGAGCATTCCAACTAAGTTGGTGTCTTCGAATCGGAACACACCTGCAGCAGCGAAGCCCGTATAGATGATCACGAGCTGAACCAGCAGCGGGGTGCCACGGATGACCCAGATGTAGAGACTGGCGAATATTTTGAATGGGAGGAACTTGCTTCGCCCCATGAGCGCGATGAACAGACCGAGCAGGAGCGCCAAGGTCATTGCGACGACCGAAATGATGATGGTGAGAGCGAGCCCGTTGAGGAACTGAGGGCTAGGAGTGAGAAGACTCTGCCAGAAGTAGGGCCAGTCAAAGTTCATGGGATTGTTCTCCTGGGTTTTGGTTAGGAGTTCGTGATGCTGTTACCTTCGAGGCCCCATTCCGCAAGGATCTCGTCGTAACGTCCGTTTTCGACGAGGGCGTCGAAGGCGCCTTGCAGGGCGTCATGCAGTTCAGTGTTCTCTTTCAAGGTTGCGGCCCCGATCTCAATTTCGCCGACCGTTTCACCAACCCTCACGAAGTCCCCGTTCGACTGCTTCTCGTAGTAGCCCATGAGTTCAGCGGTGTCGAGGAACGCGTCTACTTGGCCGCTTATCACCTGCTGAAGTGCGTCCGCACTGCGGTCGAGAAGTGTGATTTCAACAGGTTCAAGCCCTGCGCTTTCGCATTCTGCGGATTTCTCTTCCAGTAGCGATGCACCTGTAGCGCCGTTGATGGCGACAGCCTTTGTCCCACAGAGTGAATCGTCGTACCCTGTCACGTCGGCTGGGTTCTCCTTCGAAACCGCAACGCTGGAACCTGACATCAGGTAGGGGACGAAGTTCGCGACCTCTTCGCGTTCAGGCTTGATATATAGCGACGACATGATCACATCGCACTGCTTGGCCTGCAGCGCCGGGATAAGGCCAGCGAAAGAGTATTCAGGGAACGCGATTTCCAGTCCCAGCTCTTCAGCCATGCCCTTCGCGATGTCGACTTCCGCCCCCACTGGGGTTCCGTTTTCTTCCTTGAAAACGTTGGGCGGGATGCTGAAGTTTGCGCATGAGGCCAGTTCGCCCTCTTTGACGAGCGGAAGGGCGCTGTCGGCTGCGCCGCCGCCAGCGGGTTCGGCCTGTCCATTTCCGCAGCTCACCAGAGCTAGGGAGGTGACCGCAAGCGCTGCGTACGCCAAGGAACGGTAAGAAGTAGTGGTGCGGATCATGATGTACCTCACATTCTGGACGGTGTTCCGGAAGTTTGACAGTTGGTAGGACCAACTGTCAAGCTATCGATCTGAGTGGCGACGTAGACGCCAGAGGAGGAAGCGAAAATGGAGTGGTCATCCTTACGGAAATCACCCGCCCTATCGGTGCCCGACCGTCTCGCAGTTGATCTTGAGCGGCTGATCCTCGAAGGCGAACTGAAGGCGGGCGATCGGTTACCTACCGAGCAGGAGCTCGGTCAGCTCTTCGGGGTATCGCGGGTTTCAATCCGCCAGGCGCTACACGAACTGGATACGCGCGGTCTGATCGATAGGAAGCCAGGGCGCGGTACAGTCGTGCGCTCGAACGCTTCACGGGGCGGGCAGGCAGGTTCTGCTCTTACAGAGCTGCTCAACTCGGCTTCTAATGGTGCAAGTGAATTGGCGCGGATCATGGAGCTGCGCGCGATCATCGAGCCGCCGATTGCCGCCCTGGCAGCCGAACGACTCACCTCGCGGGACGCTGAACAGCTTCGGGCCCTTGTCGAGGAGATGGAACAGGAAACGGATCTAGAACGGTACGCCGAGCTGGACCGTGTCTTCCACCAAGCCATTTCCCAGTACACGCACAACCCCCTGCTAGCCCAACTCACTGAGATGATCGCCACGGAAATCGCTCCAAGTAGGCGTCGTGCCGTTCAAAGCCCCGAGCGGAAGGCCGCGTCAAGCCGGGCCCATCGCCGGATATTCGAGGCCCTAGCGGATCACGACGCGCCGCGTGCTGAAGCTGAAGCGCGAGCTCACGTTGAAACCGTGCTCCGCGAGGCACTGAAGGCCTCCTCCACCCAAACGAAGCAGACGATAGGGGAACAGGAATGAGTGGAGGTACGCCACCAATGTCCGAGCGAACAGGGGGAGCGGTATCTACCTCGCACTATCGAGCAACTGAGGCGGGAGCCGAAGCCCTCCGAAAGGGAGGCAACGCGTTAGACGCAGCGATCGCCGCCGCTGCAGTCCTGTGTGTGGTCTACCCGAACAACGTCGCCCTCGGCGGGGATCTTGTCGCGTTGGTGCGAGATCCTTCCGGCGCCGTCAGATTCATAAACGCGACAGGCCGGTCCGCGAGGAACGAAGAGCTCGCAAATCTTAGAGAACGACACAACAATGCACTACCGGACAGGGGAGTCGACACAATCACCGTACCTGGGGGAGTCCGAGGGTGGACCTCCCTCGCCGATATGGGCGCACGGCTAGGTTGGAGCGATCTGCTCGCACCGGCGAGGATGCATGCCGCTGAAGGCGCCCCTGTTTCCCGATCATTGGCGCGTGCGATCCAGCTCGAACAGGAAGCTCTGAGCGCAGACCCTGGATGCCGTAGCGTGTTCCTTCCGGGAGGCTTTCCATTACGTGAAGGTGACATGCTTTTTCAGCCAGCACTGGCTGAGACCTTCAAGCGGCTCATCAAGGACGGGCCGGAGGACTTCTACACCGGGCAGGTCGCTGAATCTTGGGTGGGGGGTCTGCAAGGACTCGGCAGTGCAATCACCATGGAAGACGTCCAGAGCTATCGTCCGGCAGTTGAAGCACCAATTGCGGGGAAGATGGGCAGCTTCGAGGTGCTGACCAGTCCTCCGAACACCCAAGGCTTTTCACTGCTAAGAACTCTGCGCCTAATACAGGATGAGAACCTACTTGACCCCCTCGGTGAGGATGCCGGAAGGCTCGCCGAAATCTTCTCAGCGAATAATGCAATCCGCGCTAACTGGCTGACCGACCCCGATGTCGCCACACATAGCGCCGATGAACTGATCATGATGTCAGCGGAAAGCGGCGAGGAACTCGACGCCAGGGTGGCAAGTGGAGATACCGTCGGACTGGTCGCCGTCAGCGACGACGGGTGGTCAGTCTCGCTCGTCCAGTCGGTCTACTGGGCGTTCGGAGCTGCCGTCCTCGAACCCTCCACAGGCATCCTCTTCCAGAACCGAGGAACCTCGTTCTCCCTGGAGCCCACCCATCCAGCGGCCTTCGCCCCCGGACGCAGACCGCCGCACACTCTGATGCCCGTACTCGTGACTCAGGATGGTCAACTGGTCTATGCCATGGCAACTATGGGCGGCCAAGCACAAGCGCAAATCCACACGCATTTGCTTCTGCGACTGCTGAACGGCGCATCTGCCATGGAAGCCACAAGCGCGCCCCGCTGGGCTATCGGCGCTCAGGACGTCGGTGACACCGCCGAAACCTTGACTATAGAGGCGGACGTGCCCGCCCGAGCGACCCGGTCACTCTCTAAGTTCTCCATCAAAGTCGTCCAACCGCGGGACGAGCGCCTCGGCCATTCCAACGTCATCCGTATTTCAGGGAAGGCTCTCGACGCTGCAAGCGACCCTCGATCGGATGGCTCCGCGATTGTTGTCGAACCCTCCAAGCACGAACGGAACGCAGTTCGATGACGCGACAAGCCGACACAACGTCCCATACTGCTCCGTCCCTAATCCGCCCGCTCCCGCTCATACTCCTAGGTATTGCTGCCGGATACCTCTCCGGCCTGTTCGGTATAGGAGGCGGCGTAATCGTCGTTCCCATACTCCTGCTACTCGGGCTCGACCAGCGGATCGCTGTAGGGAGCTCTGTAGCAGCGATCCTTCCCACATCCATCGTCGGTGCTGCTGGCTACGCCCTCTCCGGCAACGTGGACTGGATCGCCGGTGCCATGCTTGCCCTCGGGATCGTCGCAGGTGCGCAGCTAGGTTCCTACCTGCTGAACATAATCCCCAGAGATGTGCTGTTCTGGCTCTTCCTCAGCTTCATGGTCGTGGTGGTCATCAGTCTCTGGATCGTCATCCCCGAACGCGACGACGAGATAGAACTGACTGTCCTCACCTCCATAGCGCTCATCCTCACCGGTATCGTCACGGGTATTTTTTCGGCACTGCTTGGCGTCGGTGGAGGCATCATCATCGTGCCAGTGCTTATTTTCTTCTTCGGCGCCAGCGACCTCATCGCCAAGGGAACCTCGCTCCTGATGATGGTGCCCGGATCAATATCAGCCACGTTTGGAAACGCTCGCCGAAAAAACCTGAACATGAGAATAGCGGCCTACGTCGGCATCAGCGCCTGTGTAGCATCTCCTCTCGGGCTTCTCACCGCCCACGCGATCTCACCCTTCTGGTCCAACGTAGCCTTCTCCGTGCTCATGGCAGGCGTAGCCATCCAACTCCTGGTCAAGCGTCTTAGGGCGCGCAAGAAGAAGAGTTGACCGGTGGCAGCCCAACGAATCATTGTCGGAAGTGGCATAGCAGGAGCGCCAGGTCTGAGGGGGGTTCTCGCTGAAGACGGCCGGATCGTCGAATTATTGGACGATGCCGGTATCCGCGCCAGGCGAGGCCTTGGAGTGAGCCTCGACGAACTGGGCGGCATCATCTTCCCCGGTCTCACAGATTCGCACTCCCATCCTGTCCTTGGGGCAGTCTTCAGCCGGGGCGTAGACCTCACTGGAGTAACAGACATGATGGAGCTCCAATCCATCCTCGCCGCGGAACGTGCGCGCACCGGGAAGGGAAACTGGATCCTGGGGTGGGGGCTTCCCCACAACATCTGGCAAGGACGAGACCCACACCGGTCAGACATCGATGATCCGACGCGAGGCCTTCCCTGCGCGATCCGCATGTTCGACGCCCATTCAATGCTCGTAAACAGCGAGGCGCTGAAGCAAGCCCGCATCGAACAGGGACACACCTTCGCAACCGGATCGACTATCTCCAGTGACCCGTCGGGCGCCCCGACAGGCTACCTGCTCGAAAGCGAAGCAATGGGGCTGCTCGAGCAAGTAGTTCCTAAGGAAACAGAGGCTTCCGTACGTCTCCGGTTGAGAGAAATTCTCGACCGCATGAGTGCCTCGGGCCTTACGGGCGCTCACGTTATGGACGCGAATAACGACTCGGCAGAGCGATACGCCGCGTTGGAACACGAGGAACCCTTACCTCTGCGACTCAAAATAAACCAATGGGTTACACCTGACATGGACGAGCGGGACTGGCAGGAAGCGGTTGGGTCTGTCGGCACCGGAGGTGAGAGGTGGTCCCACCACGGAGTGAAACTTTTTCTTGACGGAACTATCGATAACGGCACCGCGTGGCTCCGGTTCCCAGACCGGGACGGGCGATCCTTGAGGAGTGCCTGGGACGACCCGAACCAATATCGCGCCGCCATCTCGTACTTCGCACGGCACCACATTGGGACCGCTACTCATGCGATTGGCGATGCCGCGATTCTGTATGCGGCATCGGCCATACAAGAAGCCCGGACAGAATCTCGCGCGGCACGCCACCGCATTGAGCACCTGGAGCTATCAGACGACAACGTCATCGAAGCGGTACGTACCAGTGGCGCAGTTGCGAGCGTACAACCCACTCACTGCACACACTTCGTCGCGGCAAACGGCTCGGACAACTGGTCTCGACGCGTGGGCGCCAGAGCGGACGGGGCATGGCGGGTGGGGTCTTTCAAGAAGGCAGGCATCCCGCTAGCAATCGGGTCAGACTGGCCCATTGCGCATTTCGCGCCCCTACCTATAATCGCTGCCGCACAGCTTCGCAGACCAGCGGGATCGGACGAAGCCCCAATCCTGGAAGGAGAGAGTCTGCCTGTCGCCGAATCGATCGCCGGCTATACAACTGGTGCCGCGTACGCCGCAGGGGTAGAAGGCCAAGAAGGGCGCGTCGCCGTCGGCTACCGATGCGACCTCACTCTTCTCGAGCGGGATCCGGTGAATACCGTCCCGGACGACATACCGAATCTTCGCGTCACGGCTACAGTCATCGACGGACGGGTAGTTCACGCAGGCTCATCGAGCATTTAGATTGAGAGCCCGATTCGGCGTCGTCAGGTGAGGGAAATGACCTCGTAGGTATGGCCTGCCGCCCGTAGCCTCTCAACCAGGACGTCGCCGAGGGCGGTCGCCGGGGTCAGCGATCCTGCAGCGGGCGGCAGGCGGTCGCCGTCGAGGGCGAGTGAGAGCGCTGTCTCCCCGGCCATCACGGCGGTGGCGGCGTATCCCGGGTCGCCGGGCCCGGCTGCGACGGCCCGGTACCGCCGGCCGCTCTCTGTGGAAGCAGTCACCTGGGAACGGAACCAGCCTGAGCGCCGCACGGCCTCGCTCGGGCCCGCACCGGGCGACGGAAGGACGCGGTCCAGTAGTTTCCTGGTGAGAGGTAGGGCCAGTGTTGCTCCGAATACCCGTAGGCCGAGCGCCGTCGCGCCGGCAATGACGGCACCGGCGGGCCCCCGCCCCATACTCATCACCTCGCCGTACCGCAGGGACCGACCGTAGGCCCAACCCTGCAGGGCATTGCTGCGACGCACGATCCGCGTGTTCGCTGACGCCATGATGAAGGGCGCGGTCCACAGGCCGTCCTCCGCACGGCCGACCCACCCCAGGTCGGCCGGCTGCGGAGTCGAAGGCTCCGCCGTCCGGTCCGGAGTGAGGGAGTAGGGATCACCCGCGAGCGATCGCAACACAGGGTCCGACCGCATGCCATCGAGCTGCCCACGCATCGACTCGATGGTGCCGCCGCTGAAGCCACCCTTCGCCCTGGCGACGAGCTGCACCTCGGTCAGTCCGCCCGCGCCGTCGGCCTCCACGGCGCGGTGTAGGAGGAGCACTGCGAGGTCCGACGGGACGGAGTCGTAGCCGCACGCATGGACGATCCGTGCACCGGTAGTCCTTGCCAGGGTGTCGCAACGGTCGATGGCTTCACGGACGAAGGATACCTCGCCGGTCAGGTCCCCGTAGTGGGTGCCGGCGCGGGCACACGCCTCGACAACCGGCAGCCCGTACTTCGCGTAGGGACCCACCGTCGTGAAGAGAACACTGGTGCCCGCGGCCAGCGCAGCGAGCGAGTCAGGGTGATCCGAGTCGGCCTCGATGAGGGACCAGTCGTCCGCGGCGACGGGCAGCCTGGACCGTACGGCCTCGAGCTTCACCCTCGACCTCCCCGCGAGCCCCACGCGCAGGTCCGGCGGAGCGTGGTCCGCAAGATATCCGGCGATCAGTTCACCGACGAAGCCGGTCGCACCGAATAGGACGAGGTCGTGGTCGCGCGCTGGGGCCTCCATGCCAGCAGTCTTCCACGGCCGGGGCCGGACCGACGCGGAGAAGTCAGCGATGAGCCCATGGAGTTTATGAGCGTCCTGCCCGGCCGCCTCGCGGAGCAAGGCCTGGAATGATTCAGTCCGGCACCGGTGACAGCGTGCACTCGATGCATTGGCTCATCGTGGCACAATCTGTGCACAGTGTTCACATACGCCTGAACTGCGCACTTCAGGCTCCGGCAACCGTGAGGAGGCGGCGTGACGCATCGGAAACGCAGCACTTATCGTCACGGGGACCTTCATCGCGCGCTCGTTGCCGCCGGAACTGACCTCGCCCGCGAGGGCGGGCCATCCGCCGTCGTGCTTCGCGAGGTCACACGCCGCGCAGGGGTGACACCGAACGCCGCCTACCGTCATTTCGCGGACAAGCGTGCACTTCTTCACGCGGTGTCGATGGCGGCGCAGGCCGAACTTGCCCGTTCCATCGAGGAAGAGCAGTCGAAGATCGACCAGAACGACGACGACGGCGCTATCGCCAGGGCGCGCCTGCGCGCGGTCGGCGCCGGTTACATGCGTTTCGCGCAGACGCAGCCGGGCCTTTTCCGGACCGCGTTCGCGGAGCATTTTGACCTTCGCGATGCTGCCACGGCGGACTCGGCGGGGGAGAGCGGCCTGACTCCGTTTCAGCTGTTGTCCGCGGCGCTGGACGGCCTGGTCGAAGCCGGGGTCCTCCCGCGGGAGCGGCGCATGGGAGCGGAGTTCCTGGCGTGGTCGTCAGTCCACGGGTTTGCGATGCTCGTCATCGATGGACCACTCCGGGGCCTTGACATGGAGCAGCGGACCTTCGCCGCGCAGCGCCTGCTGGAGATGGTGGAGAAGGGCTTGTGACCCGCTCAGTCCCGCCTCTGCGCGGCGGCTCGCGTCCGAGCCCTGTATCGGAGGACGTGCCCCCGGGCGAACAGTACGATGGCGGTCACCACCAGTACGGCACCGATGGCCAGCAGTATCGGTGAACCCGGATCGACGGGCTCTCCTCGAACCGACGCGCCCGCGAAGTCCGACAGGCCCTGCGGAATGAAGAGGGTGCTGAGAAAGATGAGCACACCACCAGCGATGAAGTGCTTTACCCCAGTTTTCACGGACGTCCCATCTGTAGCGAACAGGTATCCAGCCTACCGAGCTACAGCCGACGACGGCGCCACAGCCAACCTCCGTTTGTCCGACGCGGCGCCTAGGCTGGTTCCGTGACAACAACCGTCCCCGACCGCCGCCAGCTTGGCCGCTCCATTCTCCGGCTGGCTGTACCTGCTCTCGGCGCGCTCATCGCCGAACCGCTCTTCCTCCTGGCTGATTCCGCGATCGTGGGTCACCTCGGAGTGAATGAACTGGCAGGGGTCGGACTGGCTTCGACGCTGCTTCAGACCGCCGTCGGGCTCATGGTTTTCCTCGCCTACTCCACTACGCCCGCGGTCGCCCGCTTCCTCGGTGCCGGCCGGATGCAGGATGCGCTCGCAGCAGGGCGCGACGGCGTTGGGCTGGCTGTTCTGCTCGGTATATTCCTGTCGATTCTGGGGTGGATCTTCGCGCCGGCGCTTGCGGCCGGAATGGGGGCAGAGGGTCAGGTGCACCAGTTCGCCGTTGACTACCTCCGGTTCTCGATGCCTGGGTTGACAGCCATGCTGATCGTCCTGGCGGCAACAGGCGTGCTGAGGGGGCTGCAGGACACGCGCACACCCCTGGTTGTTGCGGCAGTCGGGTTCGGGGCGAACATTGTCCTCAACTTCCTGCTGGTCTACGGGGCAGGGCTGTCTGTGATCGGGTCCGCGCTGGGCACCAGCATCGTGCAATGGGGCATGGCGATTGTCTACCTGATCATGATTTATCGTTTCTCTCGCAAGAATGCGGTGGGTCTGCGACCAACCTGGCGGGGAGTCCGCGCCACCGCCCGGGTAGGTTCGTGGCTCATGCTGCGGACAGCCAGCCTCCGCTTCGCAATCCTCGCGACGGTCGTGGTCGCGACGGCGCAGGGGCCCGTTTCACTTGCAGCGCACCAGTTGGTGATGACCATCTTCACCTTCCTCGCGTTCGCACTGGACGCGCTCGCCATCGCAGCACAGGCGCTCATCGGGAAGGAACTCGGTGCCGGCAACCGCGCGCTCGCGCATGCCCTAACCCGCACAATGATCCGGTGGGGCGTCGCATTCGGTGTCCTCACGGGCGTGCTGCTAGCAGCAGCCGCACCATTCCTCGACTGGATCTTCACCTCGGATGTAGCCGTGCAATCGGCTTTCACGGTCGGCCTCTGGGTGCTCGCGGCGGCGCAACCCATCTGCGGCTACGTCTTCGTTCTGGATGGCGTGCTCATCGGTGCAGGGGACGCGAGGTACCTGGCGCTCGCCGGCGTCGTGAATCTTGTCCTTTACATCCCACTGCTGGCGCTGGTGTTCGGCGCTGGTCTGACCGGTGAAGCGGGCATCGTCTGGCTGTGGGCAGCTTTCGGCGTCGGTTTCATGGCGGCGCGTGCGCTAACCCTCGGATGGCGCGTCCGGAATGACCGCTGGATGGTTACCGGTGCGGCCTAGGACTAAACTTGCAACGTCCCACAAGCCGTAGGAAGGCAACACATGAGCGCCGAAACGGCAGGCAAGCCCGCGCTGCCCGGGCTCTGGCGCGCCTTCCTGCTGCACGCCGCCGTGGCAGGTGCATTCGGACTGCTCACAATTTTCTGGGGACTGCCGTCGGTTCACGTGATGTCCGTCGCAGGGGGACTGTACTTCCTCGGGCTGGCCATCGCGGTTCACCTCACAGAACAGAGCCTGCACAAGCAGGACGTGATGCCCGCCTGGCTCACCCGAACGGTGCCCGTATTCCTCGCAGTGGTCGGACTGCTGAACCTGTGGATCCATACCGACAGCATGTTCGCGCAGACCGGAGCGCTTGCACTGGTCCTCATGGGCGTGGTCTACCTTCTTGTGTGGGCCAGAAACCGCGGGAAGCACATGGCTGCCCGTGACTTCCTCCTGACGGGGATCGTGACGGCATTGACGGGCCTTCTGCTGCCGCTGTTCCAGGCGCTGGGGGCGCACGCATTGCTCGGTGTGGCAGGAGGCGGTGCGGTGATCACCGCCGTCGTCCTCGCTCTGGCCGCGCTCAGCTACCGGCACGATTCCCGCCAGGTCTCCGGCCCGGCAACCCGCACCAAGCCCGTAAACTAGCTTTCTACTATTCGTAGAAAACATTGAGGAGAAGGAACCGTGTCCAAGCAGGTCAAGGGCGTCAAGGGTCCTCTCATTTTCTCTGCCGTTCTTGCGGCCATCGCCGGAATCGCGACCATGGTTTTCGCCACCGGTGGGGGCACACGCGAACTCCGCGTCGACCTGGGCCTGACCGCCGCAGGCATTGCCTTCATCGTCTCCCTTGTCATCAGTGCGCTGCTCCTCATGACGGAGAAGCCCAATGACGAGCACCTTGGGAAGGGCACGGGGATCAACCGCTCGTCCGCCAAGATCCGGCGTGGAGCAGCAAACCGTGACGAGCACGGAAACCCGCGCGGCTTCAGGCCTGAAGCCACCGACGACGACGCCCGCTAACCGAAGGAGCGCACACCGTGACTGTTCCAGAGATCAACGTCCTCGCCGTCATCATCGCCACGCTCTCCACCATGGTGATCGGCACCATCTGGTACACCCCCAAAGTTTTCGGGAACTACTGGATGCGAACAGCGAAAGTGAATCCGAGCGGAGACGCGAAGGACGCCGTCAAGCCGATCCTCATCACCCTCGTGGTCAGTTTCATCAGCGCCTCGGTCCTCGCAGGCAGCGCTGCCATCGCCCAGGATTTCTACGGCGGCAACTTCCTGGTCAATACCCTCGTCACCGCAGTCATCCTGTGGGCCGGGTTCACCGCCTCACGGTTCATCACACATGATGCCTTCGAGGGGCGCCCCGCCGGTCTGACGGCCCTCAACAGCGCCCACGAGCTGGTTACCTTCGTAGTGATGGCGCTGATCATCGGCCTCTTCGGGATCAGTGCGGCCTGACTTTCGGCGACACCGGCGGCAGGTTGCCCCTAAAAGGTGAACTGTGGTTCACTTGTTATAACGGAGGGGAGTATCCCCCTATCAGTCCATCGTCATTACGGCGGCCCCAGTGCTTCCCGGTGGACGGGCCGGCATTCCGGCTGGGAAAGACCTCCAGTTAGTAGTAACTGACTGGAAGCAGGTACCCCATGAACGTGCCTTTGTGGCTCTGGTTGGCCGTCATCGGCCTCATTCTCCTGATGCTGACCATCGATCTGGTGGCGCATCGTCGTGCACACGTCATTTCCGTCCGCGAAGCCGCCATCTGGTCGACCGTCTGGGTCATTATGGGTGTGGCGTTCGGCGGCGTGGTGTGGCTCGGTTGGGGCGCCGAGTTCGGTCAGCAGTATTTCGCTGGTTATGTCATCGAAAAATCGCTCGCCGTGGACAACGTTTTCGTCTGGGCCATCATCTTCGCCTTCTTCGGTGTGCCCCGCCAGTACCAACACCGTGTCCTCTTCCTGGGCGTCCTCGGTGCTCTCATTTTCCGCGGGGCTTTCATCGCTGCGGGAGCGCTGATCATCGCAAGTGCCGAATGGGTGCTCTACGTGTTCGCGGTATTCCTGATCTTCACCGGCTACAAGATGCTCAGGCAGCGCAACGAGCACATCGACCCGGAGAAGTCACGCACTCTGAAACTCTTCCAGCGTTACGTTCCCATGACCGACACCTTCTACGGCCAGCGGCTTCTCGTACGGAAAAACGGACTTCTGCTCGCAACACCGTTGCTCGCGGTCCTGGTGATGGTGGAGGTCACAGACATTGTCTTCGCGGTTGACTCGATCCCTGCAATCTTCGCCGTGACCGATGAAGTGTTCCTCGTGTTCACCGCCAACGCATTCGCAATCCTCGGTTTGCGTGCCATGTACTTCCTCCTCGCAGACCTGATCCACCGATTCGTCTACCTGAAGGTCGGACTGGCCCTGGTGCTGGTGTGGGTAGGCATCAAGATGGTGCTCAAGGTTGACCTTTACTACATTCCTACTCCGATCTCCCTCGCGGTAATCCTCACGATCCTCGCCATTTCGGTTGCGGCCAGCCTTCGGGCGACTCGTGGACAGAAGCGCCAGGTGCTCCCCACGCCCACGACTCCTCCATTCCGTGAGGCCACACCGGAGGAGATGGATGACCTCCAGCCGCTTTGGGGTAAGAATGGCGTGGTGGCCGGAGTAGGTGCCGGCAAGGGGGACGCGGACAACTAAGGAGGCGGCATGTCGGGTGCTGCAGAGGGCCCGACAGCAGGCCAGGATCCGGAGGACGCGAGGGGCGGTGAAAGTCGCCCCTCGTGGACCATCCTTACCAACCATGGCCACGTTCTGCTGGCGGTGGCGCGTGATCCGGACATGCTCGTTGAAGATATCGCCACACGTGTGGGCATCACACGGCGCGCAACCCTTCACATTCTGAAGGACCTCGAAGAGACCGGGTACATCGAGCGCGTGAAAGAGGGGCGCCGGACGCACTACCTGGTGGAAGGGAACCGACCATTCAGACACCCTGCTGAAGCGGACCACGACGTTGGGGCGCTGCTGAAGATATTTGCCGGGGAAGGGACCGGGGACGGGCGCCCGGACCGCTGAAGTGCTCGTTAGCATGGACCTATGGCTCCAAACGTAAACATCACCGGTGACAACGAGGCCGACCAGCTGCTGTCCGACGATCCGCTCGCCCTCCTGGTCGGCATGCTCCTCGACCAGCAGGTTGCCATGGAAACGGCATTCGCCGGACCGGCCAAGATCAGGAATCGGCTCGGCACCTTCGATGCCGCCGCCATCGCAGATCACGACGCCGACGGCTTCGTTGAGTTATGCCGCACCCCTCCCGCGGTGCACCGCTACCCCGGAAACATGGCGGGACGGATTCAGTCGCTGTGCCGCACCGTAGTCGATGAGTGGGACGGTGATGCCTCGGCGATCTGGACCCGCGGTGAACCCGACGGTCCGGAAGTTCTGCGCAGGCTGAAGGGCCTGCCCGGATTCGGTGACCAGAAGGCGAAAATCTTCCTTGCGCTGCTCGGGAAACGCTACGGCTTCACCGGACAGGGCTGGCAGGAGTCGGCCGGCTCCTACGGTGAAGAGGGAAGTTTCCGGTCGGTTGCGGACATCGTGGACCCGGAGTCCCTGACGAAGGTGCGCGAGACCAAGCGGGCAGCAAAGGCCGCTGCGAAGCAGAAGGCCTAAAGCATTCTGTGCGTCATGACCGTAACTTGTATTGACTCATAACGCAGTCGGAGCATAACGTCATCACTGTAAGCACACTTTGGTTATGACGTAATGAGGAGTCCCATGAGAAGCGGTACCGCTACCGGACTGTGGTTCGCGCTTCTGTCGGCTGCCTCCTTCGGCGTCTCCGGTCCCTTCGCGAAGTCGCTGCTGGAAATCGGCTGGAGCCCGGGAGCCGCCGTCGGAATCCGCATCGGCGGTGCTGCCCTCGTGTTGCTCATCCCCGTGGCCGTAGGCCTGCGCGGCCGCTGGGGTACCCTCCGTCGCAACTCGCTCACGCTCATCATCTATGGGGTGACCGCTATAGCGCTGTGCCAGTTCTTCTACTTCAGTGCCGTGCAGCGCATGTCCGTCGGGGTCTCGCTGCTCCTTGAGTACCTTGCGCCCGTGCTTATCGTCGGCTGGCTGTGGGTCCGTTCCCGTCGGGGGCCGAGCAGGCTGACAATCGGCGGGTCCATAGCGGCCATGCTCGGACTGCTCCTCGTTCTCGACCTCACCGGGGACCAGCGGCTGGACCCCCTCGGCGTGCTCTACGGACTCGCGGCCGCCGTCTGCCTCGCCGTGTTCTTCGTGATGTCAGCCAGGGCCGACGACGACCTCCCGCCCCTCATCATGGCCGGCGGCGGCATGGTGGTCGGCGCTCTGACGATCCTGGTTCTCGGGCTCGTGGGCGTGATGCCCTTCGCGTTCGAGTTCCGCGACGTTACCCTCGCCGGCTGGCAGACCCACTGGCTCGTTCCGGTTCTGGCGCTGGTCCTGATCGCCACGGTTCTCGCCTATGTCACGGGCATCTTTGCCGCTCGTGGCCTCGGCTCGAAGGTCGCATCCTTCGTCGGGCTTACGGAGGTCATGTTCGCAGTGCTCGCGTCCTGGCTGATCCTGGGAGAGCTTCCCTCCCCGATTCAGTTGCTCGGCGGGGCGCTTATTGTGGGGGGAGTGATCCTCGTCCGCGTCGACGAGCTGCGCCAACCGGCAGACCCCACAGATCCGCTCGACCGGCCGAACGTCGTCGAACCCGTGCCCTCCGCTCCGCACAGCTGAGAACGGAAGGCACCGGCTCCCCCAATACGTTCTTGGGGAGCCGATGCCTTCCATTTGATCACTTGCCGAACCGGCGCAGCCGTAGCGAGTTTGCAACAACCAGCACGGAACTGGCTGCCATGGCACCGCCGGCGATCATCGGGTTCAGCAGGCCCAGGGCAGCAACAGGAATGCCGATTGTGTTGTAGAAGAACGCCCAGAACAGGTTGCTCTTGATGGTTCCGAGCGTCTTCCGTGACAGCTCAATTGCCTGAGCCACCTGGTCGAGGCTATTGCCCATCACAGTGAGGTCAGCGGCTTCAATGGCGACGTCGGTGCCTGACCCCATCGCGATACCGAGGTCGGCCTGGGCCAACGCAGCGGCGTCGTTCACGCCGTCGCCGGCCATCGCCACGGTGGCTCCTTCGGACTGGAGCCGCTTCACGGCGTCGACCTTGCCCTCAGGGAGGACGTCAGCCATGACGTCCTCGGGCGCGATGCCCACTTCCGCGGCGATCTTCCGCGCGACGGGGGCATTGTCACCGGTGAGCAGTATTGGCCGCAGACCCAGCTCCTTCAGCCGCGCAATCGCTGCGACTGAAGACTCCTTGACGGTGTCCTGCAGGCTGATCAGCCCCACAACGTCGCCATCGACCGCGACCCAGATGGCAGTCGATCCGGCCTCCTGCTCCGCAGCGAGGGCCGAACGGTGCGCGCCGGTGATGGCGACGTCGTTCTCTTCAAGCCAACCGGCACGCCCTGCCAGCACCACCGAACCGTCAACCGTGCCACGCACGCCGCCGCCCGCGGCGCTTATGAAGTCGCTGACCTTCGGGTGCCCGGGCGCTGCCGCCGCGATGGCCTGGGCGATCGGGTGCTCACTCGCTGACTCCACGGCCGCCGCAAGCACCAGCACGTCATCGCGGCTGCGCGAGCCAAGTACGACGACGTCCGTCACCGACAACCGGCCGCTGGTCACGGTGCCGGTCTTGTCGAGGACGATGGTGTCCACCGTGCGGGTGTCTTCAAGAACCTGGGGCCCGCGGATGAGGATGCCGAGCTGGGCACCCCGGCCTGTTCCGGTGAGCAGAGCCGTCGGGGTTGCAAGGCCGAGTGCACACGGGCAGGCAATGACCAGGACGGCGACGGCGGCGGTGAACGCTGCCTGCACGTCTCCGGCGAGAACCATCCAGGCAATGAAGGTGAGTACGGCGATGACCAGGACCACCGGAACAAACACGGCGCTGACCCGGTCAGCAAGCCGCGCGATTGGAGCCTTGCCGCTCTGCGCCTGGCTCACCAGCCGACCCATCTGAGCGAGGGTGGTCTCACTGCCGACTCGCGTGGCGCGGACAATCAGGCGCCCCGAAGTGTTGATCGTGGCACCTGTAACCGTGCTTTCCGGTCCGACCTCGACCGGAAGTGATTCCCCGGTGATGAGCGACGTGTCGACGGTGCTGCGGCCGTCAACAACGAAGCCGTCGGTAGGGATCTTCTCGCCCGGACGGACGACGAACTCGTCACCATGCACCAACGACGACGCCGGCACCTTCACTTCAACGCGTTCGCCGTTTCGTTCGCGCAGCACGGTGGCGTCCTTGGCGCCCAGGTCCAGGAGGGACTTCAGCGCACCACCCGCCCGCTGCTTCGCGTTGGCTTCGAAATAACGCCCGAGCAGGAGGAAAGTCACGATGACGGTGGCGACCTCGAAGTAGAGCCCGTGGCCGCCCATGTCCATTCCGACGTGCGCAGTGACCATGGGGTCGGCGAGGAGCTGCCAGAGGGAGAAGAGGTAGGCCGCCGTAACGCCGATGGACACGAGGGTGTCCATGGTGGAGGAGAAATGCCGGGCGTTGATGGCCGCGGCTTTGTGGAAGGACCAGGCTGACCACGTGACCACCGGCGTGCTGAGCGCCAGCACCACCCAGCCCCAGTGCGGGAACTGCAGGGCCGGGATCATCGAGATGAGGAACACCGGCACGGTGAGGATGGCGGCAGTGATCAGACGCGGCCGCAGTTGAGCGGCCGTCCCGCCGTGCGTCAGGTGATCAGGGCTGCCGTCGTGCCCAACGGGCTCCAACCCGGCAGCGGCAGGTTCGCCCTCCGACGACGGCCCGGGTTGCTGCTCCTGCTTCTTCAACTGCGCGCTGTATCCGGTGGCGTTAACCGTATTGACGATGTCCTCGTCCGAGATGTGTGAGGGCACTGTGACCACCGCGGATTCCAGCGGCAGGTTCACGCTCGCCTCAACACCGTCCAGCTTGCCGAGCTTTCGCTCTACCCGGCCCACGCAGGAGGCGCAGGTCATGCCCTGGATATCCAGTTCAACAGTCCGGGTGGTGCCCGCTGTTTCTGCGACTTCCGGTTCGCTGGTCATGGTGGTCCTTCCAGGCCGGCTGGGCGCCGGCCGCCTGTCGGCAGGTTGCTACGCGTCGTTGGAGACGACGACGTAACCGGCTTCAGCTACTGCTTCGCCGATCTGTTCGGGGTCGATGTCGCTCTCGGAGTTGACGACTGCGGTGGAAATTCCACCCTTGTTCAGGTCCACGGTGACGCTCTGGACGCCGTCGATCGCCGAGATTTCCTCGGTGACGGAGTCAACGCAGTGGCCGCAGGTCATGCCCGAGATGCTGACGGTGGTGGTGCTCATGCTTGTTCTCCTTGTGTTGGCGTGCGGGTTCCGATTACCGCAGCAGCCGACTGATCGCTGCTGAGGCTTCCTGCACTTTTTCGTTGACTGCCCGGGGGTCTCCGGAGGTCTGGGACTCGTTGGCGGCGCCGACTACGCAGTGCGCAATGTGCTCCTCGAGGAGCCCGATGCTGACAGCATGCAACGCCTTGTTGACGGCCGAAACCTGGGTGAGGACGTCGATGCAATACTTGTCCTCCTCCACCATGCGCGCTATCCCGCGCACCTGTCCTTCGATGCGCTTGAGCCGGCGGAGGTAGGCCTCCTTGTCGGCGGTGTAGCCATGGTGCTGCTCAGTGGTTTCCTGCGTCATGATTCCTCCCGGGTCGCACCCCAATCTATACCCATAGGGGGTATGGGTCAACTACCCCCAGGGGGTATTCGAGTGGGAACGGTCGGTGCTGTGCCCTACGTTAGATAGCAAGACACGAAAGGCAACCTTCATGACCCTCAACCTTGAGGCGTGGCAGAAGCGCGTCCTCCTCCTTCTCGGCCTCGTCGCTGTAGCCGGCCTGTTTGCGCTCGCCTTCACCGCCGGGAGAGTGGCTGCCGCACCGCAGAATCCGGGCAACGACAGTGCGGACGCCGGATTCGCCCGCGACATGCAGATCCACCACGCCCAGGCTGTGGAGATGTCACGCATCGTCCGTGACCGCACCGACGATGTCGTCCTGCGCACCATCGCGTATGACATCGCCATGACACAGCAGCACCAGATAGGTCAGATGTACGCGTGGCTGAAGGAGTGGGGTCTTCCCCACAGCAGCGATGCAGACCGCATGGCATGGATGGCCGGCAGCGGCCATGCTCACACCGGAGAGGGCAGCCAGGGCGACGCCGGTACCGTCGCCGCTGACGGCCTGATGCCCGGCATGGCGACGCCCGAAGAGATGCGGGCACTGTCGGAAGCGTCCGGTGAGGACGCTGAACGACTCTATCTGGAGCTCATGATCGAACATCATGAGGCAGGAGCCGATATGGCACGGGCCGGTGCGGACCTCGCCCAGGAGCCGAGGGTCCGCGAGCTGGCGCAGAAGATGGCGGAGGGGCAGGTCATCGAAATCGTAGAGATGGAAAAGCTCCTGGCGCAGCTCTAGGACTTCTGCCCGGTACATTTAGACCCGAACCCTTGAAAATACAGAAGGAATCAGCGCGTTGAACAAGAAGCGAGCTCAGGAGAATCTGGACCGCCAGGCGCGGTTGGCTGCACTCCAGTCACAGCAGCGGGCCAGCGAACGGAAGCGGAACAGTTTGATTTTCGGCGGGATCGCGCTGGTGATTGTCGCCATCATTGTCGCGGTCACGATCGTCATTGTGCAGCAGGTTCAGGAGAACAACCGGATCGATGAGCTTGCCGGACAGGACATCGAGGGTGTTGAGACCATCGAAGTGACCTCGTTCGAGCATGTGCAGGGCACCGTCGAGTATGACCAGGCTCCTCCCGTCGGCGGTGACCACAGTCCGCTCTGGACAAACTGCGGTATCTACACTGAGCCGATTCCGAATGAAAACACAGTCCACTCTCTGGAGCACGGCGCCGTGTGGATCACGTACCAGCCGGACCTTCCCCAGTCGGAGATCGACGCGCTCACCGACCTGGTGGGCGATCGGGGCTACGTGCTCCTGAGCCCGTACGAGGGTCAGGAGTCGCCGGTCATGGCCAGTGCCTGGGGGCTGCAGCTCGGCGTCGATTCAGCTGAGGACGAGCGCCTTGCCGCCTTCCTTGCAAAGTATGTCCAGGGCGAGCAGACCCGCGAGCCGGGTGCATCCTGCAGCGGAGCGCTGGACCCCTCCGCCTAGCCCTGATTGAGCTGGCAGGACACGCCGCGTTTCCTCCGGGATTCGCGGCGTGTCCTGCTTAATGAACGCTATGCGGATGCCGGCTTGCGCAGGCTCCAGAAAGCCAGTGCCGAAGCGGCGACCATGAGCACCGCACCGATACCGGCAGTGATCACCACGCCGCTGTCGAACGCATGAAACGCTGATTCGAGCAGGAGGGACCCGGTTTCGGCAGGCAGCTCCGACGCAACGTTGATGGCGCCGCCCAGCGTTTCCGTCGCCGTCGTGCCCTGCCCTGCGCTCAGCCCCGCGGGAAGGACGAGGTGCTCCTGATAGGAGGCCAGCAGGATGCTGCCGAGGAGTGCGGTTCCGAAGACGGAACCGACTTCGTAGGCTGTCTCGGAAATCGCCGAAGCGGCACCGGCTTTGGCGGCCGGGACACTGGACAGGATGAGGTCGTTCGACACCGTCTCCGATGCCCCTACTCCCGCGCCGAGCAGAACGAAGGCCGCGAGCAATGCCGCGATTGATCCGCCCTGGCTGGTCAGGGCAACAAACGCGTAAGCCGCCGCCGAGAGCAGCAAAGCAGTCGGTACCACGCGGTGTGGGGGGATTCGCCGCACAAGCGGCACCACTGTCAGTCCGGCGATGATCGTCATGACCAGGCCCGGCACCAGCACAACGCCGGCCTCGAGCGGGCTGAGACCGAGTACCAGCTGCAGGTGCTGTGACACGAAATAGAGGAACCCGACCAGCGAGAAGATCGCGAGCAGGTTCACCAGCACCGCACCGGTGAACGGCCTGACCGTGAAGAGCCGCACGTCGAGCATGGGGTTCTCGCGCCTCAGCTGGCGCCGGACAAAGCCCGCGCCGGCAGCAACTCCAACGACGACGGCGGCCGCGACCACCGCCGCCGACCCCCCTTTGGCGAAGGTCTTGATGGCGAAAACGATGGGCAGCATTGTTCCCACGGACAGCACGATGCTGACGTAATCCACGCGGCCGGGATTCGGATCCGCCGACTCCGGGACAAGGAGTGGGGTGACGGCGAGCAGGACCAGCAGTACGGGGACCGCCAGCAGGAAGACCGAGCCCCACCAGAAATGCTCCAGGAGCGCCCCGCCCACCAGTGGACCCAGTGCCGCGCCGGCCGAAAAGCCCGCAGCCCACACAGCGACGGCAAGGCGGCGCTGGTGGCGGTCAAGGAAGATGTTCCGGATCAGCGACAGCGTGGAAGGCATCAGCATGGCTCCGAAAACGCCCAGGCCTACACGGGCTGCGACGAGGTGCTCCGCGGTCGGTGCGAAGGCGGCGACAACCGAGAACACGGCAAAGCCGGTGGCTCCGATCATCAGGAGCCGGCGTCGTCCGAAACGGTCTCCGAAGCTGCCCATCGCGACGAGCAGGCCGGCGAGGACCAGCGGATAGCTGTCGATGATCCACAGCAACGTAGTGCCGCTGGTATTGAAGGCCAGGGAGATTTCCGGCATGGCGAAACTCAGAACGGTATTGTCCACCGCCACCAGCAGGACCGGCAGCATGAGGGCCGCGAGTGCGGCCCACTCGCGGCGGCCGGCGCGCGGGGTGCTGGCAGCTGGGGAGTTCGCAGTCGAGACAGACGTGTACTGAGTCATGCAAACAAAGCTATACCGTCCAGCCGGTACAGTAAAGTCATAAAGCTTCAGTATGATGAACGTCATGGCCAGTGCCCGGGAGCGGATCCTCGACAGCTTCGAAAGCATTCTCATCAGCGACGGCGAGCGGAGCGCCACGATGGAGTCGGTTGCCG
Source organism: Arthrobacter sp. M71 S08 (assembly GCF_059089725.1). Taxonomy (NCBI): domain Bacteria; kingdom Bacillati; phylum Actinomycetota; class Actinomycetes; order Micrococcales; family Micrococcaceae; genus Arthrobacter; species Arthrobacter sp. M71 S08. The sequence continues at coordinate 25,232 of NZ_JBNHEY010000003.1, forward strand.
CGGCCGCCGACGTCTCCAAGGGCGGCCTGCTCTACCACTTTCCCTCCAAGGAGGCCCTGGTCGATGGGCTGGCTGAACGTCTCGAGGGACTGGTTGCCCGTGACCGGGAGGCTATGGCAGCGGATCCCGAGGGCCCGGCGCGTTACTACGTGCGCACCTCCATGTATGAGAACAGTCCGCTGGATCGGGCGCTTGTTGCCATGGCGCGGTTGGCGCAGCAGGGACACCCGAAGGCGCAGGCCACCTTCGTCCTCATTCAGGAGCAGTGGCTCGGCGCACTCGAGGCCGAGCTGGGAAGCCGGGCCGTGGCCCGTGCGGTCAAGCTCCTCGGGGACGGGCTGTACTACGACGCCGCGTTCTTCGCCGGTGCGGGGTCCGAGCAGCAGAGCGGCGAAGAGCTGAAGGATGTTCTCGCCATCGTGGACCTCATCGTCCGCGAGGGCGCGCAGGCGCACGGCGGGGCTTAGCCGCCTTCAAATAATCGGCACCCCTATCCACTTCCGTGTGCACCGGGTCTACGATGCTTCCATGACTGAGCGGCAGTGGTCGGGACACGTCTTCATCGGAATGAGCGTTGACGGCATGATCGCCAGGGCGGACGACGACCTGGACTGGTTGATGGGCTCCGCGGGTGAAGCGGAGGATCCCGAAGCGTCAGGCTTCATGGAGTTCATGGCTTCGGTGGATCACCTGGTGATGGGGAGAAGTACGTACGACATCGTCCAGGCGATGGGGGAGTGGTTCTACGGTGATACGCCGGTGTATGTGTTGAGCACTACGCTCCAGACAGATGATCCCCGCATCCGGATCGCGCGTTCACTGGACGAGGTCACATCAATGCTTGACGACGACGGCGCCCGCAACGTGTACGTCGACGGCGGCAGGACAGTGCGCACCTTCCTCGCGGCGGGACTGATCAAGACGCTGACTCTCACGCGGGTCCCCGTGCTTATTGGTGAAGGCAAGCCGCTGTTTGGAGCCCTACCATCTGACGTGCACCTGCGGCTCGACGACCATAAGGCGCTCGACGGCGGCGCGGTGCAGACCCGCTACACCGTCCTCCAGGAGCACCGACGAAACCCTTGACGCAGCCACCGCCGAGGGATAACCTACAACCAAATGGTTGTAGATCAGCTTTCAGAATCTGAAGTGGACCGGTTGTTCCACGCTCTCGCGGACAGTACCCGGCGCAGCATTGTTGTCCGCGCCATCAGCGAGGAGCATTCCGTTTCAGCCCTGGCTGCGCACTACGCCATGAGCTTCGCGGCGGTGCAGAAACATGTAGCGGTGCTGGAACAGGCAGCGCTCATCACCAAGGAGAAGCGCGGAAGGGAGCAGATCGTGCGCGCCAACCGGGAAACGGTCAGGAAGGCACGGCAGCTGCTGGACGAGTACGAGAAGATCTGGCGGCAACGCGTCGACCGGATCGCGGACATCCTCGCCGAGGGCTAGAAGTCAGGATCAGGAAGGGCAGCATCATGGCTGTAATCAGCACGGAAAAGGACCTCGAGGCGCTCAGCCTCACAGTCGTCGCGGAGTTCGACGCCGCCGTCGAACGCGTTTGGCAGATTTGGGAGGATCCGCGCCAGCTTGAGCGCTGGTGGGGTCCGCCCACCTGGCCGGCGACCTTCGAAAAGCATGAGTTCCGCGAAGGCGGCTCAGCCAGCTACTACATGACCGGGCCCAACGGCGAGAAGAGCCGGGGCTGGTGGAAGTTCACGGCTATCGATTCGCCCAGCCGCCTTGAATTCGACGACGGCTTCGCTGACGAGGAGGGTGCGCACGTGCAGGCGATGGGTGAGACCCACGCCGTCGTCACCCTGGAGGAAGTTGAAGCAGGCCGCACGCGCATGACGGTGGCATCCCGCTTCGAGAGCGTCGACCAACTCCAGCAGATGCTCGACATGGGCATGGAGGAAGGACTGCAGCAGGCGATGGGCCAGATCGACGGGATCCTCGCCGAGCGGGCCAGCGTCTGACCAAAAGAGAATGACCTCGGTGGGTTGAACCCACCGAGGCCATCACATGACAGCCGTCAGGCCTTTACCGCCAGCACGTTGCACGTGGCGCCCAGCAGGATCGACTGGGCAGTCGAGCCCATAATGAGCTTGCCCACCGGCGTACGGCGGCGCAGTCCGATGACGATGAGCTCGGCAGCGTTGCGTTCAGCGGCTTCGAGCACGTCCTCGGCAGCGGTGTCCTTGGACGTTCCGTGGTGGACGGTGAAGTCCACACCGGTTGCCTGCAGCGTGCGCTGGAGGCGGGACATGTCGTCGTCGTCGGCGAAGGCGGGGTCCACCAGGCGGTCCGCACGGGTGGTGTTGACCACCACCAGCTTCGCTTTGCGCTGCTTCGCCTCCTCGACAGCGGCCTTCGCCGCGGCATCACCCAGCGCGTTCGGCACGTAGCCGAGTACAACGGCACTCATTTTCCGCCTTCTTTCTGGTCGACTGCTGCGATCGGGGTTTCTTCGAGCACCTCGGACTCCATGGCCTGCTGCCTCTTCTTCAGCCAGAAGGAGAGGACGAAGATGACAATGAGCACCACGTAGATGGTCGCTGCGATCGGCGTGCTCACGAGGGCGATTGGATCGCCCTGCGAAATCGCCAGGGAGCGCCGCAGCTGGTCCTCAAAGATCGGTCCGAGGATCAGACCGACCACCATTGGTGCGATCGGATAGCCGTAGCGGCGCATGAAGAACCCGATCACGCCAACCACCAGCAGGACGAAGACGTCCACGGGGGTGAAGTTCACCGAGAAAGCGCCCATGGCAGCGAAGACCAGAATGCCAGAGTAGAGATAGGGCCGGGGGATCTGCAGGATCTTCACCCAGATGCCCACGAGCGGCAGGTTGAGGACGAGCAGCATCAGGTTGCCGACGTAGAGGCTCGCGATCAGCGCCCACACCAGTGCACCCTCAACTTCAAACAGCAGGGGTCCGGGCTGGATGTTGTAGCGCTGGAACGCAACGAGCATCATGGCCGCGGTGGCCGTCGTCGGAATACCAAGGGTCAACAGCGGAACGAGCACACCGGCCGCTGCCGCATTGTTGGCCGATTCCGGACCTGCGACTCCCTCGATTGCTCCCTTGCCGAACTGCTTTTTGTGCTCGCCCTTCGCGAGCTTCCGCTCCGAAGCGTAGGAAAGGAAGGTCGCGACGTCGGCGCCGCCGGCAGGGATGGTTCCCACGGGGAAGCCGATGAAGGTTCCACGGAGCCAGGGCTTCCAGGACCGCTTCCAGTCTTCCTTGCGCATCCAGCTTGTCCAGCGTCCTGCTACGGGAATCACCTTCACGGGTCCGTGGCGGAGCCGTGAAGCTACGTAAAGTGCCTCACCCACCGCGAAGAGCGCCACTGCAACAAGCACGACGTCGATGCCGTCCGCCAGGAACGGATTGCCGAAGGTGTAGCGCTGCTGGGCGGTCAGCGCATCGACGCCGATCAGCGCGATGAACAGGCCCAGCGCCAGCGATGCGAGACCCCGCAGCACGGAAGCTCCAAGCAGGGCGCCGACGGTCAGGAACGCAACGATCATCAGCGCGACGTACTCGGTGGGGCCGATCTGTACGGCGAATTCCGCGACGTAGGGTGCGACGAAGCTCAGCAGCACGGTAGCGACGGTTCCGGCTATGAAGGAGCCGATCGCCGCCGTCGCCAGCGCTGCAGCACCCCGGCCCGCCTTGGCCATCTTGTTGCCCTCTAGGGCCGTCACAATGGAGGCGGATTCGCCTGGCGTATTCAGGAGGATCGAGGTAGTTGACCCGCCGTACATGCCGCCGTAGTAGATGCCCGCGAAGACGATGATCGCCGCCGTGGGTTCGAGGCTGTAGGTGATCGGCATGAGCAGCGCCACTGTCATGGCGGGGCCGATGCCGGGCAGGACACCTACCGCAGTACCTACCAGTACGCCTCCCAGCGCGTACAGCAGGTAGATGGGCTGCATCGCAACGCTGAAGCCTTCGAGCAGTGCAAAGAAGTTATCCATTGAAGATTGCCACCCCTTCCAGGAGGAACCCAGGCGGCAGGGAGACTCCGAGGAGGCCTGCGAACACAAACTGGAGGATCAGGGCGAGTACGACGGCGATGATCGCGTTGCGCCACCACGGTTTCGCACCGAGGGACCACGCGGCACCGAAGAACAGGACGGCAGCCGCTACCGGCCAACCGAGGGGGACGATGAGTGCAATGTGGATGGCGAGGAACCCCACGAGTTTGCCGACGGTCAGCCAGTCGGTCTTCACGTTGGGGTCAATGTCCTCGCCTTCCTCGGCGGCTCCGGTGTGCCCGCGCAGCAGCTGAATGATCAGCCCGATGCCGATGGCCACCATGATTCCGGAGACGATGAAGGGGAAGACGCGGGGACCGACAACGCCGGCTGAGGGAGGAATCGGGATTCCTGCCCCGGCGACGAATCCAACAATGCCGACGCAAACAATGAGTCCTGCGAAGACCAGTTCTCCGAGGGGCCGAGCGGGCGCGGTAGCAGTACCGCGCCCACTCGACGCTCCGTTGATTGAAGAGCTCATCGTCGTTACAGCAAACCGATCTCGGTCAGAGTGGTTTTGACGGTGGCGATGTCTTCCTCAAGGAAGGCCTCGAACTCCTCGCCGGCAAGGAACGCGTCGGACCAGGCATTGGTCTCAAGCGTGGTCTGCCACTCTTCGGTCTCCGACATCTTGGTCACGAGCTCCGTCAGCTCTTCCGCCTTGGCCTCGTCGATGCTGCCCGGTGCGACGACGCCGCGCCAGTTGGTCAGCACCAGGTCGACGCCTTCGTCAGTCAGGGTGGGAACGTCCGGCAGCAGGGCTGCGGGCTCGTCACCGGAGACTGCCAGTGCGCGCACCTTTCCGGCCTTTACCTGTTCTGCGTACTCGCCGACACCGGAGATTCCGGCAGACACCTTGTTGCCGAGCAGTGCTGCGAGGGACTCGCCGCCGCCGGAGTAGGGGATGTAGTTGAGGTTTTCCGGGCTGATGCCGGCTTCCTTGAGCATCTGGCCCGCGAGGATGTGGTCTGCACCTCCGGCTGATCCACCGGTGATGGAAACGCCCTGCCCGTCCTTCTCGATGGCGGACAGCAGATCATCGATGGTCTGGAACGGCGAGTCGGCGGGTACGACGACGACCAGCGGCTCCTCCGTCAGCCGTGCGATCGGCGTGGTGTCTTCGATGCGGGTCTGGGCGGCGTTGGTCTCGACAGCGCCTACCATCACGTAGCCCATGACCATCAGCGTGTTCGGATCCTTCTCGGTGGCCAGCTGGGCAAGGCCGTTGGTGCCGCCGGCGCCGCCGACGTTGACGACAGACGCGTTGCCTACGAGGTCCGTCTCCTGCAGGTCTTTCTGCATGGCGCGGCCGGTCTGGTCCCATCCGCCGCCTGGGTCGGCGGGGACGATGATGTTGAGCCGGTCAATCCCGGCTTCTGCTTCTGCGCCGCCGCCGGACGTGGTGCCGCAGGCCGACAGGGCAAGGACAGATGCGACGCCGATGGCGCCGACAGCCGACAAGCGCTTCGTTGTGCTCTCGAGCTTCATTGGGTTTCCTTCCATGAGTGTGATGCGCCTCACCACACGTTCTGGTCCAGCGTAGGAAGGGAAAATCAGCGTGGGAACCATACGGTCACAACGTGCGTAGTGGTCATTTTGGTCATCGTCACTCCCGCAGTTACGACCATGGCTACAGGTCCATTCCCACCCGTGGTTCCGAGGCGGGCTCATACACCCGATCATGCGAGAATGGAAGGATGATCCGCACGATGTCGCTTAGATCACAACTGTTTTTTCTGCAGTTGTTGATCGTACTGATCATCGTGCTGGTTGCCGGAACGGTTGCCGTTCGCATGCAGGAGCAGCAGATCCGTGACGCCTACCAGGGCCGCATGGTCGGGGTGGCGCAGTCGATGGCGCAGCTGCCGTCAGTGGTGGACGCGTTCGACGACGAGGATCCCAGCTCGGTGATCCAGCCGATCGCTGAACTTACTAGGCAGGCCACCGGGGTCACCTATGTGGTGGTGACTGACGACGCTGGAATACGGTATTCACACCCGAACCCGGACATGATCGGTCAGATGGTTTCCACTGATCCGTCCGTACCGCTCTCCGGCGAAACCTACATCGGCACGCAGACCGGAACGCTGGGCGAATCATGGCGGGTGAAAGTCCCCATCCGGAGTGAGGACGGCACGGTCATCGGGACCGCTTCGGTGGGCACTCTCGAGTCGACCCTCGCCGCTGACCTGCAGGAAGACATGCCGGTGCTCCTGGCCTGGCTCATCTTCGCTGCGTTGGCCGGAACCGCGGGCTCCATCTGGATCTCCAGGCTTATCTGGCGCCGTATTTACCGGCTGGAACCGGAAGAGATCGCCGCGCTGCTTGAAACCCGCGACGCGATGCTCCATGGCATCGGTGAAGGGGTCGTGGCGGTTGACGAACGTGGGCGGTTGGCCGTGCTCAATGATGAGGCCAGGCGGCTGCTCGACCTTGGTGATGAAGCGATCGGAAGGTCGGCAAGTTCGGTTCTGGAACCGGCGCTCTGGAGCATGTTCGAATCAGCCGGTGACGCCGATGAAACCGTTCTTGTGGGGGAACGGGTGCTGCTCGCGCGCTCGAGTGACGCCATCGTCGATGGCCGGCGGGTGGGCAGGGTCCTGATCCTGCGTGACCGCACCGAACTGCACCAGTTGCTGCTGGATCTCGACGGAGCGCGGGACGTTACCCAGGCGCTGCGAAGCCAGGCGCACGAGTTCGCAAACAAGATGCATGTCATTTCTGGCCTGCTTGAACTGGGCCACACGGACAAGGCAGTCGACTTTATCTCGCGGTCCGGGCACGGCGGCTCGGTGGTTTCGGGAGATGTTTCGCCCGGCGTCAGCGATCCGGACACTGCCAGTCTGCTGATGGCCAAGACCACGATCTGCGCGGAGAAGGGCATCATGCTGATCGTCGACGAGACGTCGACCTTCGAGGCCGATGGCACCACTGACCCGGTCACCGTGTTGGGGAACCTCGTCGACAATGCGGTGGACGCCGTCGGCTCCAACGGAACCATCCACGTTCAACTGACCTCCGACGCCGGGGGCTGCTCCATCGCGGTGTCCGACGACGGCCCGGGCATTCCCGAAGAGCTGCGCTCTGACGTGTTCGCCTCCGGTTTCTCGACGAAGGACGCGGTTGGCTCCGGCTCGCGCGGATTCGGGCTCGCGCTAGTGCACCGGGTGGCCGAACGCCGCTCCGGCTCAGTCACGGTCTCGGAGTCGGTGCTGGGTGGTGCGCATATCGAGGTGAGGCTCGGCCCCGCGCCCAAGCTGTTGGCCCACGCCGACCCGCAGGCAGCAGAGCAGCACCCCGCTCGTACTACCGGGATGCTGACTTCATGAACCTCATCCGAACGCTGGTCGTCGACGACGATCAGGAAATCGCCGGTGTGCATTCAGGGTTCCTGCTTGCGCACGGAGGCTTCGACGTCGTCGGCGTTGCCAACTCGGGCGGTGAGGCGCTCGAGAAGGTGCGCGAACTGAAGCCCGAGCTGATGCTGCTGGACATCCATTTGCCGGACATGTCAGGCATCGAGGTGCTTCGGGCGGCGCGGAACCTGCCCGGTGACCCGGTGGACATTATCGCCATCACCGCGGCACGGGAGCTGGAAACGGTCCGCGCCGCGATGGCCGGCGGTGTGCTCCACTACCTCGTCAAGCCTTTCAACTCGAAGGTGCTGATGCAGCGGCTCGATGACTATGTGCGGCACCGGGCGAGCATCATGGAACACAGCTCCGTTTCAGCCGGACCGCTGGATCAGGAACGCATCGACAGGCTGCTCGCCGCCACGCCGACGAAGGCCGCGCCCACGGTATCCCCGGTGCTCACAGTCTCCCTCCCCAAAGGTCTGTCCCAGCCCACGCTCGAGGCAGTGATCGGCGCGCTCCGCTCGTCCGGTTCAGGATTCTCGGCCTCCGAGGTTGCGGCGCAGTTGGGCCTTGCCCGGGTGAGCGCACGAAGGTACCTGGAATACCTCGTCACGAAGGGCAATGCCCGCATCGTGCCGAAGTACGGAGCGGCGGGCAGGCCGGAGAAATTCTACGTATGGACCCGAAACTAGTCCGCAGCAACGGGTTCACAGCGGCCGGGGAAGCCGTTAGGCTCAGGTTTGTCAGGTCAGGCGGGTAGAGGGCGCCGGACAGAGCCGAATAAACGCAAGGAAATTCGCCATGTCTGAAAACACCTCTGTTGAAAACAACCGCAGCATCCGTGACTGGGCCGACCTCGCCGAGGAAATGTGGTCCTACCTCACCGGCAAGGGTGCAGCGGTCAATTACAGCTTCATCGACATGACCATCGAGGTCCCGCGGGACATCGGACCGGATGCGCCCCGCGCAACCTGGAAGCTGAACGGAACCGTCCGGGTCACCACCAGCGATAACGACGCCGCAGGCTCCGACAAGCACCGGAGCTAACCAGTGTCACAGCGGGTACGCCTCGATATAGATCTCGCCTTCTCGCTCTCGGACACCGACGACGACGGCGGCGCCGCCGAGGAGAAACACGGCACCGTTAGTGCAGCCGGCTCTGAGGTGACCATTTACTGTGAGGATCCGTCGATAGCAGGTTTCGGCGGCCTACCGTCACTGAACAGTGTGCGCGAGTTGGCAGCAAGCCTCGCCGACGAAGGTCTCACCGTCACGATCGCCGGCCCCGCGGGGACACTGGTCAGCATCGGCAAGGTCGAGACGTCGATGGCCCAGCGTCTGATGACGCGATCGCCCCACATCCGCGCCGGGTCGCTGGCGGCGTTGGCGCCCCTGATCCGTGGAGGAAGCCGGAAGATCAACACTCCGCTGCTGCCGCCGTCGACCCCGTTCCCTCTGGTACCCACCGTGAACCGGCGCATCCGGCGGCAGGTGACCACTACCCATCACACGCCGGGCAGCGGGCGTCCACGGCTCATCTTCGTGCAGGATTCCGACACCTGGAACGGGCAGGTTCCGCGTGAGGTGAACCTGGCTCAGGAGAAGGTCGTCATCGGCAGCTCGCCTGACGCGGACCTGGTGCTTGAAGGATTGCTGCCGGTGCACGCCACAGTGGAGCACAACGCTGATGACGAGTACGTACTTGTGCCGCACGGTCCCGTCCGTGGCAGCGTCCAGCCCGACACCCCCTCAATCCTGAGGACAGGTGCACGCGTACAGCTCGGTGATTGGTGCCTGGCCTACTTCCGTGAGGAGTATGCCGATCATGGGCGTCCCTTCGGCGGACGCAGCGGAGGGGAACTGGCCTACCAGCGGCCGCAGTATGACCCGCGGACAGGCGCGGTGGAGGAGGACGGCTCCGTCGGTATAGGTGACTACCGGCAAAACCCACGCTGACCATGGACAGCGTGGAGCTCCTCCTCGACCTGCGCGGGGAGGAGCTTCTGCACCGGGACTGGGACGCCCTCAAGCAGGCAGGCCTCCCGTCCCAGGCCAGGCACACCGCCGCATCCAACCGCCCGCACATCACGCTGCTGGCTGCACACCGCATCCCCGCCGAGCACGACGGCGCGCTGGCGGCGCTCGCCGAGGTACTGCCGCTTCCCATCCACATTGCCGGCCTCGTCATCTTCCGCACCGGTCGTGGGCAGGTACTTGCACATCTCGGCGTCGTCAGCGGGGCACTTCTTGAGCTTCATCGGATGGTGCACGGGGTTCTGCGGGATGTTCCCCAGGTCGCCGGGAACTGTGTCCCGGACCGCTGGGTACCGCACATCACGCTCGCGCGGGGGATGAATCCGGCGCAGGTCGCCCGGGCGACCGACCTCCTGCCTGGTGACCACGGACTGCTCCCGCTCACCGCACTGCGGCGCTGGGACAGCCACGAAAAAACGACGACGCTGCTGGGATCAGGCTAGGAGAGCGGTCACGAGGATGAGCGACGGCACGGCAAGCGCCGAAGTGAGCACGACGACATCGCGCGCGATCGGAATGCCCCGGTTGTAGCGGCTGGCGAAAAGGAACGTGTTCTGCGCTGTGGGCAGCGCCGCCATCACAACTGCTCCGAAGAGCAGCTCAGACTCGAGCCCGAATGCGAACCGGGCCAGCACATAGGCGATCACCGGCATGAACGCCGTCTTGATGAGGGTCGCAACGATGACTTCCGTGCGCACTTCCCGCGCGCCGAGTGGGCGGGTGCCGCGCAGGGACATCCCGAAAGCCAGCAGGACCAGCGGCACCGCTGCGCCGCCGAGCAGGACCAGGGGCTCGTAGACCGGTTCCGGGATGTCCACCCCGGTGAGCGCGACCAGCACGCCAAGGACCGATGCGATGATCATCGGGTTCCGTATGGGTTGGGAGGCGATTCGGCTGAAGGATGCCTTTCCTCCTGAGGCGATGTCCAGGAAGGCCAGGTAGAAGGGGACAAGAATGAGAAGCTGCACCAGAAGAACCGGTGCCACGGGTGTGGCGTCACCCAGCGCGTAGACGGCAATGGGGATACCGATGTTGTTCGCGTTGACGAACGAACCGCTCATCGCGCCGACAGCCGTCTCTGCTGCCCGCCGCCTGAACCAGATTCGGCTCAGCAGAACGTAAAGCAGGGCAGACGAGACCGAGGTGAGGAGCGCCACCGGCGCGTAGGCGGAGAACACCTCCTCCAGGTCCGCCGTCGCAAGGATGGTGAACAGCAGTGCCGGGTTGGTGATGAAGAAAGCCGTCCGGCTGAGCACCGGGCCTGCGTCACGACCCGCAAGCTCGAACCTGCCTGCGAGGTAACCAACAAAGATGACGGCGCCCACGATGGCAAAGCCAATCAACACGCCCGCCATCGCAGGACCTTCCTGGTTGTGGGCTGGGTCAGCGCAGGTGGTCTACGAGCGTGTCGGCGATGCCTGTGTAGGTTTCCGGGGTGAGTGCAAGCAGCCGTTCCTCGGCCTCGGGAGAAAGGCCGAGTTCAAGAACAAAATCACGCATCCGCTCAGCATCGACACGATGCCCGCGGGTGAGATCCTTCAACCGTTCGTAGGGATCTTCCATTCCCGGCGTGCCGGCAATCGCTTCGGCTCGCATGACCATCTGAATGGCCTCACCGAGAACCTCCCAGTTGGTGTCGAGGTCCTCGGCCAGGACGGATTCGGCGACGTCCAGCCGCTCAAGGCCCTTGGATACGTTGGAGATGGCCAGCAGCGAGTGTCCGAAGGCTACGCCGATGTTGCGCTGCGAGGAGGAATCGGTCAGGTCACGCTGCCACCGCGAGGTGACGAGGGTCGACGCCAGGACATCCAGCAGGGAGCAGGAGATTTCGAGGTTGGCTTCAGCGTTCTCGAAGCGGATGGGGTTCACCTTGTGCGGCATGGTCGAGGAGCCCGTGGCTCCCGCCACCGGAACCTGTGCAAAGTAGCCGATCGAGATGTAACTCCACACATCCGTGCAGAAGTTGTGCAGGATGCGGTTGAAGCGGGCAACGTCGGCGTAGAGTTCCGCCTGCCAGTCGTGGGATTCGATCTGGGTGGTCAACGGGTTCCAGGAAAGCCCCAGGCCCTCGACGAAGTCGCGTGCAACGCTCTGCCAGTCCGCTTGGGGTACGGAGGCGACGTGTGCGGCGAAGGTTCCCGTTGCGCCGTTGATCTTGCCGAGGTACTCGGTGCGGCGGATGCGCTGAAGCTGCCGTTCGAGGCGGTGCGCTACGACGGCGAGCTCCTTGCCCAGCGTGGTGGGGGTGGCGGGCTGCCCGTGTGTCCGGGAGAGCATGGGTACGGACCGCGATTCCTCGGCCATCGCCTTCACCTGGTCCACGAGGGATGACGCGGCGGGAAGCCAGATGTGCTCCACAGCGCCCTTCACTCCGAGGGCGTAGGAGAGGTTGTTGATGTCCTCGGAGGTGCAGCCAAAGTGAACGAGCGGCTTGAGGCGGCTGATGCCGATGCCTTCGAGCCGGCTGCCGATGAAGTACTCGACTGCCTTGACGTCGTGGACAGTGACCCGCTCGATCTCTGCAAGCTCGCTGACGGCGCTGCCGTCGAAGGTGGTGACAATCTCGCGCAGTGCTGCTTCCTGTTCGCTGGTGAGCGCATCTGCTCCGGGGAGGACGCTATTGCGCGTCAGGTGGATGAGCCACTCCACTTCCACATGCACGCGGTCCCGGTTCAGCGCCGCTTCGGAGAGGTAGTCGACCAGCGGGGCAACTGCTGGACGGTACCTTCCGTCGAGGGGTCCCAGCGCGATGGGGACCTGGCTATCACCCTGGTGGATTGATACGGACGCAAGGTTGACCCGGGAGGAAGGAGTATGCGGCATGCCTCCAATCATTCCATGATCGGCGGCATACGCCCCATGCGTGACACTTCCTCCACTCGCGCGGGATCGGTGCGGGATATCAACATAGGCGCACGTACCCGTTACCGGCCCTGGCCTGCCGCTTACCGTTTTGGGAGGCACAACCGCTGATTGGGGAGGGACCGCGCATGTATCCCAGTACGAGGCCGGCGCTACCGTGCGAGCCGGAGTCTCATCAGACTGTCCAGGACATTGCCAGAGCGCTTCGGATTGAGGCGGAAGCCGTGGAATCGGTGCGTGAACGCCTCCGGGGAGCCGAAGGGATCAGCTGGCACTCCCCGGCTGGGCGGAATTTCCGGGCTTACCTGGCTGAGCGGGCTACGACGGTGACGGTAACGGCTGCACACCTGCGTGAAGTGGCTTTCGCGCTTGATGCCTACGGCTCGGCACTGGCCAGTACCGAGGGAAAGGGCGCACTCGGATGACATCTCCTGGTCCAGACCTCAAGCCGATCGTCACGCCCGCTGATACAGACGGGGTAGCAAGGGTGATCGGTGGAGTTGGCGGTATCCGTTTCCAATGGGATGAGTTGGACAGAGGCGCGCAGATCGTCAGCGATGCGGCCGCGGAACTGCAGCGAATATGGGTAAGTATCAAGTGGATTGACCTGCGCCTGTCAACGGTGCGGTCGCTCAGCGACATCCTTGCCGCCGGTACGTCCGCCGCAGCGGGGGCAGTCGCCGCCGAGGGGATACATGCGGGCCTTCAACGGCTCTCGGAAGGCAGCTCCGCGCTGGACGGAACAGCGGACAGGATCAGAAGAAGCCGCCTGGCGTATGAGCTCGCTGAAATCAGCACCAGGGACCACATCAGTCACGCCGTTGCTGAAGTTCTCCCGTCGGTGCCCTACCGGTCCACACCCGTGAGGTTGACGCACACGAGGACTGACTCCATTCAGCTGCAGGGGACGGTGGACGGTCTGTTGTCGCGGGTGTCCAAAGCCAGAAACGAGCCCGGATCGTCCTTCGAGGTCCTGGAAGTAGCAGGTCAGTCCGGACCGACCTATGTCGTTGTCATCCCCGGAACGGAGTGGACAGATCCGGGCCAGCCCTTCAACGCGGATGGAATAGCCGAAGCGAAATTCGAGGACAGCACGCACGTCAATGAAGCGGTAGCGAGTGCTCTTGAGGGGGTGGGTGCGGATGCGGGCGCCAACGTCGTGCTGGTTGGCTACAGCCAGGGAGGGATGCACGCGGTGAATCTCGCGAACAGCGGGCGGGTGCATGAAACGTACTCGGTCGAGCTGGTTATTACGGCAGGATCTCCCATCACCGAGGAGGACGTTCCGCAGAGCACCACCTTTCTCCACCTTGCCCATGAGGACGATCGCATCCCGAAGTGGAACTTCGCCCCCATCACGGACCGACCCAACCAGGTATCAGTCGTGCTTGATCATCCTGTCGAGTTGGCGCCAGGCGAGAACTACGACCTCGGCCCGGCCCACAAGATCAACAGTTACCGGGAGGGGGCGCAGGCCGTTGACCTGAGTTCGCATCCGTCCATCGCACCGATCGCGGCGGCGCTCAACACGGCCGTCGCGGGACCGTCAGCCAAGCGTCACGTCTTCCAGGTCACCAGGGCGCCGCTCACCGTTCCTCAGCCGGCTCCGGCAGGCACGCCCTTCAAGGACCAACAGGCCAAGGAACGCTCAACGCCTGGTGCCGGTGATCGTCCCCGCGACAAGTGAGACCAGGCTGATGATGATCGCCCCGAGGATCGCGGTCCAGAAGAAGTCGTCCACCACGAAGTTGATCGGGGTGAAGGAGGTGAGCCACGAGGTGAGCATGAGCATGCCGGCGTTGATGATGATCGTGAAGAGGCCGAGAGTGAGGATGGTCAGAGGAAGCGAGAGCAGCGACACCACCGGTCGGACCAGTGCGTTCACAATGCCGAACACCAGACCGACGAAGAGAAAGGAGAGCACGCTTTCGACTGTTTCATTGCTGGAGACTTCAACGGCGGCTTCCGAGCCCAATTCGATGCCGGGTAACAGCCATGCCGCCACCCACAGGGCAAGAGCGTTGATGAAAACCCTCACAATAAACCTGAGCATGTACTTATGCTGTCACACCCGGTCGCTCTGATCCCTTGCTGACCAGAGTTCCCAGCGCCCGCCGTCGCCCGTTGAGCGAGCCTCGCCAGTACGCTTGTGCACATGAGTGCACCCGAAAACCACACCGACGTTGCTGCGGAAAAGGTCACCCGCATCCACCCGCGTAGCGTACTTGGTCGTCTGCCCCGCTACGCCGCCGGGAAACCCCCGGTAGTCATCGAAGGGCTGGACAGCTACAAGCTTTCATCGAATGAGAACCCGCTGCCGCCCCTCCCCGCGGTACTGGAGGGCATTGCCCAGCAGACGCAGATCAACCGCTATCCCGACCCGATGACCACAACCCTTCGCACCGAACTCGGTGCGTTCCTGGGGGTGCCGCCGGAGGACATCGTCACAGGCGCCGGAAGTCTCGGCGCGCTCAACCAGATCCTCGCCGCATTCGCAGGTCAAAATGACTACGACGCACCCGACGAGGTGATCTACCCCTGGCGGTCCTTCGAGGCGTACCCGATCTGCGTCGGACTGGCCGGCGCCACGAGCGTGCAGGTTCCCCTACTCCCGGACTCAACCCACGACCTCGATGCCATGGCCGCAGCCATCAACGACCGCACCCGGGTCATTCTGCTGTGCACCCCAAACAACCCAACCGGCCCCGCACTCAGCGAGCAGGAAGTGCGGAGCTTCCTTGCCCGAGTGCCAGGCAATGTCGTCGTTGTGCTGGATGAGGCTTATGTGGAGTTTGTCCGGAAGGCCGACGCCGTCGAGGGGCTCCCGCTCTATCGCGACTATCCCAACGTCGTCGTACTCCGCACGTTCTCCAAGGCGCACGGCCTCGCGGGGCTGCGGGTGGGGTATTCCATCTCACAGCCCGTTCTCACCGAGCACCTTCGTGTGAGCGCCACACCCTTCGCGGTATCCCAGATCGCCGAGCACGCTGCCGTCACTTCGCTGCGGCACATCGCCGAGGTCCGGGAGCGAGTGCAGAGCATCGTTGACGAGCGCTCCCGGGTGGTCAGCGGATTGAGAGATCTCGGATGGCGGATCCCGGAAGCAGAAGGAAACTTCATCTGGCTCGCGCTGGGGGAGAACACCCCGGAGTTTGCTGCGCTCGCAGAACAGCAAGCCCTCTCAGTGAGGGCATTCGGCACAGAGGGTATACGGGTCAGCATCGGAGAACCCGACGCAAACTCCCGCTTTCTCGAGCTTTGTGCAACCTACACAAGGGGCCCAGGCGTTTCCTAGCACTTCAAAAAATAGGTGGTGGGCGCCGTCATCGCTACTCTAGTAAGACTGCGCATGCACTCTAGTGCATGAACCAGAAAAACATATACTACCCACGGAATATTATTTGCGAGGAACCAGAGTATGGCAACACCCCGCCTGCCTGCAGCCGAGTTCGATGCAGAGGAGCAGCTCGACGCGCACCACCTCCCCGAGTACCCCCGGGAGCCCTCTGGAATGTTTCAGATGCTCACGCCCGAGGGCGAGCTGAAGAACTCGGACTTCAGGGGCTATGCTCCGGCCGAGGACGAGCTTGCCTCGCTCTACCGGGAGATGTATCTGATCCGGAGGTTCGATCAGGAAGCCACAGCGCTGCAACGGCAGGGTGAGCTTGCGCTCTGGGTGCCGATGCGCGGCCAGGAGGCAGCACAGATCGGTTCCGCCCAGGCCATGCAGGCGCAGGATTACGCATTCCCGACCTACCGCGAGCACGGTGTGGCAGTCTCCCGGGGCGTAGCACCCGCAGATTTGCTCAAACTGTTCAGGGGCATTACGAACGGCGGCTGGGACCCGAAGGACTCGAACTTCCACCTCTACACGCTGGTGCTCGCAGCCCAGTGCCTGCACGCCGTTGGTTACGCCATGGGCATGCAGCGCGATCAGGTTGCGGAGCCGTCCGCGCCGAAAGCAGCCACCGTGGCCTACTTCGGCGACGGGGCCAGCTCTGAGGGCGACGTGCACGAATCCATGGTCTTCGCTGCCTCCTTCAATGCTCCGGTGATCTTCTTCTGCCAGAACAACCATTGGGCCATCTCGGTGCCCACCGAGGTCCAGTCTCGGGTTCCGCTGGCGCACCGCGCCCACGGCTACGGCTTCCCGGGTATCCGGGTGGACGGCAACGATGTCCTCGCGGTGCAGTCCGTGACCCGCTGGGCGCTGGACCGCGCGCGCAACGGCGGAGGCCCGGTACTGATCGAGGCGTTCACCTACCGGATGAGCGCGCACACCACGGCTGATGACCCCACCAAGTACCGCCTTGCAGCAGAGGAAGAGCAGTGGGTGGCACGTGACCCGCTGGCCCGGGTGGAACTCCGCCTGCGCGCCACCGGCATCGGAGACAACTTCTTCCAGCAGTTGAAGGAGGAAGCGAAGGGCCTCGCCGGGAAGCTGCGCGCCGCGGTCCTGTCCATGGAAGCGCCCGGCCTGGAGCATCGGTTCGCTACTACCTATGCAGAAGCGCACCCGCTCATCCAGGAAGAACTGCAAGCCTGGCGGAACTATGAAGCCGGGTTCGACGTCGAGGAAGGTGCCCGCTGATGGCCATCATGACCATAGCGAAGGCACTCAATGAGGGCCTGCGGGCCGCGTTGAGCGCACACCCGACCGCCCTCCTCATGGGGGAGGACATCGGGGACCTGGGCGGTGTCTACCGGGTTACCGAGGGCCTGAAGGCGCAGTTCGGGCCGGACCGCGTGGTGGATACGCCGCTCGCCGAGTCCGGGATCATCGGCACCGCCATCGGCCTCGCCCTCCGCGGGTACCGGCCCATCTGTGAGATCCAGTTCGACGGGTTTGTCTTCCCCGCTTTCAACCAGATCACCACGCAGCTGGCAAAGATCCATGCCCGCAGCGACGGACTCCTGACCGCACCGGTCGTGATCCGGATTCCCTACGGCGGCGGGATCGGGAGCGTTGAGCACCACTCCGAGTCGCCCGAGGCGCTTTTCGCCCATACAGCCGGCCTTCGGATCATCACGCCGTCCAACCCGCATGACGCTTACTGGATGATCCAGCAGGCGGTCATGTGTGCGGACCCGGTGATCGTGTTCGAGCCGAAGCGCCGCTACTGGCTGAAGGGGGAGGTGGACGTGTCAGCGGTACCGTCGAGTCCCTTCCACGCCGAGGTACTGCGTGAAGGCAGCGACGCCACCATCGTGGCCTATGGTCCGCTGGTGCCTGTTGCCCTTGCCGCGGCGAACGCCGCCGCTGAGGACGGCAGAAGCGTCGAGGTCATCGACCTGCGTTCCATCTCACCGATCGACTTTGATACCGTCACCGCCTCAGTACTCAAGACCGGGCGGCTGCTGGTGGCCCACGAGGCCCCTACCTTCGGCGGCATTGGGGGGGAGATTGCCGCGCGGATTACCGAGCGCGCGTTCCTGTCCCTTGAGGCGCCGGTTACGCGCGTAGGCGGCTTCCACCTGCCCTATCCCACCGCGCGCACCGAAGAGCACTATCTGCCGGACCTCGACCGTATCCTGCACTCGCTCGATACGGTGTTCGCCTACTAGAAGGACTCCCATGACGCTGAATACCTTCAACCTCCCTGACGTGGGCGAGGGTCTCACGGAAGCCGAGATCGTCCGTTGGCAGGTTCAACCCGGCGCTACCGTCGCCGTCAACGACGTCATCGTGGAGATTGAAACCGCCAAGTCCCTGGTCGAACTCCCGTCGCCCTACGCAGGGGTGGTCGCAGAACTCCTCGTTCAGGAGGGCGAGACCGTTGAAGTGGGAACACCCATTATTTCGGTCTCGGACGTTGCGCTCGGAGATCCGGCCGGCGCTACGGAGAATCCGCCGGCCGCCGAACACGTGCCGGGCGAGCTTGTCACTCCGCCGGCGGCCGCGCCGTCATCGGACGCGAATGCGCCCCTGGTCGGAACCGGCCCCAAAGCCGATTCCTCCCGCCGCAGACCGCGGACCAACCGCCCCGCCGCATCCGAACAACCGATGACGACGACGGCACCCGCATCGGCGCACGTCACCGACGTTCAGCCGGCCCACAGGGCCGCGGCGCCCGCTCCGTCCCCCGCGGAGCCTTCCAGCGCGGTGCGTCGTGCCCTCGCCAAACCGTCCGGCGCGTTGCGTCGTGCCCTCGCGAAGCCTCCGGTCCGCAAGGCCGCCCGGGATCTCGGAATCGACCTGGCCGATGTCCCCGCCACTGGGGGTGCCGGTGAGGTCACCAAGCAGGATCTCCTGAGCTACCAGGCACAGCGCGACGCCGAGCAGGACCACGCGCCGTCGTTCTGGGGTGCTGCTACCCGCCCGCAGGATGAGCGGATTGAGCGCATCCCCGTGAAAGGCGTCCGCAAGGCCACCGCCCGGGCGATGGTCGAGAGTGCCTTCTCCGCGCCGCACGTGAGCATCTTCGTCGACGTCGATGCCTCCCGGACCATGGAGTTCGTGAAGCGGCTCAAGGCCTCACGCGACTTCGAGGGGATCAAGGTATCGCCGCTGCTGATCCTCGCCAAGGCCGTCATTTGGGCAGCAGCACGGAATCCATCGGTCAACGCAACCTGGACGGATCAGGAAATCCTGGTCAAGCACTTCATGAACCTCGGTATCGCGGCCGCCACCCCGCGCGGACTCATGGTGCCGAATATCAAGGATGCCCAGGACCTCTCCCTGAAGGAACTGGCGCTGGCGCTCAACGATCTGGCTTTGCGCGCACGGGCCGGCAAGACGCAGCCCGCGGAGATGCAGGGCGGAACCCTGACCATCACCAACATCGGCGCTCTCGGCATCGACACCGGAACTCCGATCATCAACCCGGGTGAAGTGGCCATCGTGGCGTTCGGAACCATCAAGCAGAAGCCCTGGGTGCTTGACGGCGAGGTCATACCGCGCTGGATCACCACCCTTGGCGGTTCGTTTGATCACCGCGTTGTCGACGGTGACCTGAGCGCCAGGTTCATGGCCGACGTCGCGTCGATCCTCGAAGAGCCCGCGTTGCTGCTCGACTGAGCCGTGGGGGACGCCGACGGCGCGTATTCCGCCGTCGGTTACTCGCGGGCGGAGTTGTTTCCGATCGCTGTTTTCAGGATGGGTGTGAGACGGCGAACCCCCTCCTTGATGTCCTCCGGCGAAACCGCGCTGAAAGCAAGACGCAGCTTGTTTGACGGGTCATCCGACGGCGTGAACGCGGCGCCGGGGATGAAGACGACGCCGGCATCAATGGCCTGATAGAGCAGCGGATATGTGTCCACCCCCTCCGGCAGGGTGATCCAGACGAAAAACCCACCGTCCGGTGTGGTCCAGGAGGCGCCCTCCGGCAGATGCTCGGCAAGGGCTTTCAGCATGGTGTCGCACCGCTCGCTGTAGAGGGAGCGGGTATTGGAGAGGTGCCCCTGCCAGTCGTAGTCGCTCAGGTATGCGGAAACCAGCATCTGGGTCAGCGGCGACGGGCACAGCACCACGGCTTCACACGCCAGGTAGAACCGGCGGTGCAGATGCCGTGGGACAAGCGCCCAGCCCAGCCGGACACCGGGAGCGAAGATTTTCGAGAAGGATCCGAGGTAGATGACGTCATTCGGGTTGCCGGCCCGCATGGGCGGCAGCGGATGCCCGTCAAAGCGGAGCAGACCGTATGGATTGTCCTCGAGGATCAGGATGTTGTTGGCACGGCAGATGTCGACGATACGCTGGCGCCGGTCAGCGGCCATGGTGATGCCGCTCGGGTTGTTGAAGCTGGGAATCGTGTAGAGCAGCTTGATGCGGCGATCTTCCGCGAGCAGCTCCGCGATGCGCTGCTCAAGCATTTCCGGAACAAGACCCTGCTCATCCATCTCGATAGCCTGTACGTCCACCTGGTACGCCTCGAACGTGTTGAGGGCGCCGACATACGTCGGGTCTTCACACAGAATCACGTCGCCGGGGTCGCAGAAGACTTTGGCAGCGACATCCTGCGCGGACTGCGAGCCCGTTGTTACAACGATGTCTGCCGGGTCCGCGTCGGTGATCCCTTCGGCGGCCATCACCTCGCAGATCTGCCGGCGAAGCTGTTCCATGCCCTGGCCGCCGCCGTACTGCAGCGCCTCCAGACCGTGCTCCGAGATGAGCCGCTCGGCCGTCTTCCCCAACTCCTGCAGCGGAAGCGACTTCAGGTAGGGGCTCCCACCCGCCAGGGAGACAAGTCCCGGTCGGATGGAGATGTCGAAGACGTCCCGGACTGCGGACTGTTTGATGTTTGCAGCCCGTTCGGAGAACAAATCCTCGTGTCGGTGGGCCGATTCCGCAGCCCGTTCGAGGGCCACTTCGGTTTCGGCGGGCAGCAGCGTCGAATTCAGTTCATCCTGAGAGGTCACGCGTCGAGTCTAGAGGACGCGTTGACCGATAGGCAACGGAAGTTTCCTAGATCCACCCTGCCTGGCAGGCTCTGATGCCCGCCTGGAAACGACTGTCTGCGTGCAGGGCCTCAAGCATCCAGGCGATGTGGCGCCGGCAGGTGCGCACACTGATATCCAGGCGCCGGGCGATGACCTCATCGGAGTAACCGTCCGCGAGGCACTCAAGGATGGCGCGCTGAGTGCTGTTGAGAGGTGATGGTTTCGGTTCGTCAATGAGGAAGGGCTCGCTGAGCTCCCAGGCAAACTCAAACAGCTGGGTGAAGATGTGGATCAGGTGAGGATCCCGGACTACGAGCGCTGCCTTGTCATCGTGCTTGAGCTGACGTGCTACCAGAGCGAGTTTTCGGTCGAATATAAGCATGCGGAGCGGGACGCGTGGCAGTGCTCCGAACTGCCCGCCTCCGGCGGTAATCGCGGCAACCGCCTTGCGCGTCGGGACATGATCGCGTGTGCTGACGTCGTAGAGCGTCTTGCGCTCAACGCCCTGACTCAGCAGCTCCAGGTCCTTCCGGACGTTCTCCTCCTGAACATCCGCCGTCGATCCCTGACCGGGCTGGGCAATCAGCACCTTCTCAGTGACGTCCCTGCCGTAATCGATGAGCACCCGATGGATGAGGTGCGGGTCTTCCAGCGTCTCTACCGATGAGCTGGTGATGACGCCTTTTCGAGCTTCAAGGTAGGTCGGCACGAGGGTGGAGAGTTCCCGCCGTCGGGCACTGATCCTTGACCGGAGGTTCTGCACCGTGCGCTCATCTGCATCGACGAGATCGGCCAGCGCAACGTCGGGAGATACGGCAACATAGGCGTCAGGGGAGGCGCCCTGCTCGCTGAGTAGGCGGCGCTCCACGAGCACTTCCATTGCCGAGTCGATCTCCCGTAGGGTGTAGCCAAGCGCGTCCGAGGCTTCCGATTTGGTCCATCCCGGGTGGCCGACAGCATAGCGGTATAGCTCAATGGACATACCGTCGAGCATCCGGGTTCCCTTTCCAGCTGGCTGCGTTCTCATGGGTAGCCTACAGACCCGCCGTGAGGGACCTG
The DNA here is from genome assembly GCF_059089725.1 of Arthrobacter sp. M71 S08. Lineage (NCBI taxonomy): Bacteria > Bacillati > Actinomycetota > Actinomycetes > Micrococcales > Micrococcaceae > Arthrobacter > Arthrobacter sp. M71 S08. The sequence continues at coordinate 46,966 of NZ_JBNHEY010000003.1, forward strand.
CGTTCGGGGTCCGCGCCGGCCGCCGTAAAGCCCGAAAATGACGCCGAAAAAGATGACATGTCAGGTTAATGACCTTGCTCGCGCGACTGGACGACACCTCTTCCCAAAAGTCCGTAATCAGCGCAAATGCTCGGCGTGCCGGGTGTGTTTCGGAGTTCTGTGACGGGTCTCCAACGGCCGTGATGTCCGTATCAGGCCATGTCCTGAAGAGGGCATCTTCTCAGGTGGACACGTCCTGAGAGTCACACACATGCTGGTTCCACCGGCTCGACGGCGAGCGGGACAGCGTCACATGCAACCTGACGGAAGGGAACGTCCAGTGAAGAAAATCATCGGCGCAGCCGCAGGCCTCCTTGTCGCAGCAGCAGCCCTCGCGCCGGCCACCCCGGCAGTTGGAGCAGCAAGCTGGGATTGGCCAAAGACCGTAACCGCGAGCTGGGACTGGCCGAAATAAGACCAGATGAATAGCGTTTCAGGCCTTCATCGCTGAAGCTGGAACGCTCAAAGACTCGCCCCAGCGGGGGTAACCATTAGCCCGGAGGAGGATGCCATGAGTCAGCTGACAGCAGTTCGAACCGCCTCACGAACTGCACCCAGCGCTCAATGGTGGCATCTCTCCACTCATGCAGGCGGCTTCGATGTAGCGGACGGCATCATCGTAGACCTGGTTACCCCGCTGGCGGCGCAGGCTCAAGTATTGCGAGCCGGAAGATGGTTCTACACGCGAAGTGTGGAACCATCTGCTGTTCAGGTGCGACTCCATATCCTGACGCAGCCCGCCACCATCGAACGGTTGCGGACGGCGCATCAGGTGCTGCAGAACCGCAACCCCGACACGTTGGCCGCGCTGCCTTCCCGTCAGTCCATTTCCACCCCCGCCACCAGCGGGTACTATCTGCGGGGTATCGAGGATGCCGACCCTCAGCTCGAAGCTGAGCTGTACAAGTACGGCGGAGTCGAGGGTCTTGCGCTGGCGGAGGAAGTCTTCGAGCTCTCCTCCGAACTGGCTGCATGGGGCACGCAGCGCTTCTCAAAAATGCACAGCCGCTCCGCGTTTGCCGCACTGGTCCTTTTCGATTCTGCACGAAGCATGATGAAAGGCTCGCGGTCCGCCAGTTGGGCTGATCGGCGCCGGATTTCCTGGGACTACTACTGGGACAGCCACCTCAAGACCTGCACACCCGACCTCGGGGCGCGCGGCACCGGAGTCCGGGAAGCGATCGCTAACCAGGTGAACGCGAGAGTACCGGCATTCCAAGGCCTCATGGCCGCAACCGCCGCCGAATCAGCGGTTCACAACTGGCGACGCCGGTGGTTCCGTACGGTAGACACCTACCTTTACCGCGCGGACAAGTCACGCGTAAGCCGCAGCGCCCAGCACCTGACAGTGCACCAGGCGCACATGACCCTAAACCGCCTTGGTTTCAGCCCCCGTGAAGAAGCCGTCCTCGGCTTGTATGCCCGCACGTGGAGCGTGGACCATGAACGCGCCCTGTTCAACCGAAACTGACTACGTCCTGCTCGATCGTCGCCACTTATGACGAGAAAGGAAAGTGCAGCATGGCCTACAACGAAGACGTCATCCTCGCCGCTGACGCACACGACCTGAGCGAGGCATTGGGATGTTCGCCTGACACCGTGGAGAATCTTCGCGGAATGGGAGTAATCGCCTCCCAGGGCGAGCTCTGGGAAGTCGGAGCTGCGCGGGACTACCTTCGCGACGCCGCCTGGGCAGACAGTCTCTGGCACTGAGCCAACTCAACCGGAACAAGAATTCGGTAGGCACTGAACGTAAAAGCCCCGACCCTCATGGGTCCGGGCTTCAGCGCGAAGGCATCTATGCGGCTGCTCCGACAGCGACGCCCTCCAGTGACTTCACGATGGACCGAAGCTGCTCAACCACTTCCTCGTCGTCCTTGGGGTGTACGTCCGCGAAGCGTGTGACCGAGCTGGGGATGGACAGCTTTGCGTCCTCAAGGACACGGGCGCCGGCCACCGTGAGGGAGCGGCGTGCGTCGTCGTGGGCCCACACCCCGCCGTACTGACCGAATGCTGAGCCGATTACCGCGGCGGGCTTTCCGCTGATTGCCCCCGCGCCGAAGGGGCGCGACAGCCAGTCGATGGCGTTCTTCAGCACAGCCGGCATGGTTCCGTTGTACTCGGGGGAAACCACCAGCACGGCATCGGCGGCCTGGGCCGCTGCCCGCAGCGCGGCGCCTGCCGGGTGCCGGTCGGCGTCGTTGTCCTTGTCTTCGTTGTAGTACGGGATGTCGGCGAGCTGGTCGAACTGGACCACGTTTACGCCCTCGGACGCACGCAGGGCGAAGGCTTCAGCAAGTTGCTGATTGATGGAACCTTCCCGGAGGCTTCCAACAAGCGTGAGAACAGTGAACTTCGCCATAAATTACTCCTCGGGGCGCTGTGGCGCAGGCGCGCCGATCAAGCTTTACAGGAGTTAAAACCCTCCGTTGCGACCCGCTATTCCGGTCGGGACTGTGACATGCACGACGCCGCAGCGGCCTCACCGCCCCATGGGCACGTAAGCGCTCTACTTGGCGTCGAGGACTCCGCCGTCACGAAGACGGCTGATGAGCGAACTGAGCTCCATCCGAAGCGTGGTGCTTTTCTCGGCGAAAAGCTCGTCCTCGAGGGCGCGCGCCTCGGCAAGGGCTTTGGTGCCCGTATCGGTGATCGAGTGGACGCCTCCCTCTGCCTCCACAAACCCCGACTTGGTCAGGTTGCTGAGGGAGCTTTCGCTGACGGACTCGGAGAGGAGGCACTGCGCCGCAATCTCTGACACAGTAGCTCCCTCTAGTTCCGCGAGGCCGCTCAGCACGGACAGGTCAAGGGGAGTCAGCCCGAGTTCAGCCAGCTGGGCGTGAAGGTGCTGCTGCACAAAGTGGGCCGCCGTGGTGAGCATGAGGCGCGTCGAGTGGGTGTCTACGGGGGCGCCGTCGGCTTGGCCGATTTCAGCTGCACCGGAAGAGACGGGCGAAGCGGGCACGTCGGCGCCGAAGTCTGGAGTGGATTGAGCGCTGCGGTCCTGGGCAGTGGCCATTGAGGTCCCTTGGGTACGAGGATTTCCGTGGCCACTGCTTGACCGATGAATGATCATAGTATGGCTTTCGGCCGTCGTAAACTCTCACGTATTGGGCCATTGGCTGGTGCTGAAGAGGAGCTGCCGCCCTAGGGTTGGGTCATGGAGAAAATCAGGACTGCCCTCATCGGATTCGGCTTGGGCGGAAGGGTTTTCCACGCCCCGTTCATCAGCACCAATGACCGGTATTCCCTCGATGTCGTCGTGACGTCCAACGAGGACCGCATCACGCAGGTGGAAGCCCAGTACCCCGAAGCCCGAATTCTCCGTACCGTCGACGAGCTGTGGCAGCAGCTCGATCAGCTGGATCTCGTAGTCGTGAGTACGCCTCCGGTCACCCACGCGCCGCTGGCGGAGCGAGCGCTGAAGGGAGGCGCCGCCGTCGTTGTTGATAAGCCGTTCGTGGTGGATTCAGCAAACGGTGAGCGGCTCATTGACCTCGCCCGGGAGGAAGGACAGCTGCTGACTGTCTTCCAGAACAGGCGTTGGGACGGCGATTTCCTGACCGTTCGCAAGCTGCTCGAGGAGGGCAGATTCGGGACGGTTCGTCGTTTCGAATCCCGGATGGAGACGTACAAACCGCTGGTCACCAAGCCATGGAAGGCCAAGAGCGGGGCGGAAGAGGGTGGCGGGATCCTCTATGACCTCGGCCCCCACCTGATCGACCAGGCGCTGCAGCTCTTCGGCGACGCGGAACTCATGCACGTGGAGCGCGCAGCCCACCGGGAAGTCGAAGGGCCCGACGACGACGTCTTCCTCGCCCTCCGGCACTCCTCAGGCGTAATCAGCCATCTCTGGATGAACGCCCTCGCGCCGCAGGCGGCACCGCGGTTCCGGGTTACCGGTTCGGAGTCGGCGTACACGAAGTGGGGAGTGGACGTGCAGGAGGCCGCAGTGGATGCGGGAATGCTGCCCACCGACCCCGGCTATGGCGTTGAGGACAAGCTTGCGTGGGGACTGCTCGGGTTCGACCATGAAGCGACGCGCCAGCCCACCGAGAACGGCAACTACCCGGGGTTCTACGAGGTTCTCGCAGCGGCGCTGCAGGACGGCGGTCCTGCACCGGTCGATCCGGCGGACAGCCTGCGCGCCCACCGGATCATTGAGGCGGCGCACAACTTCTAGACGAGCTGGCGCCAGTCTTCGGTGAGGTCAAGGCCATGGGCTTCGGACACCGAATGGTGCGCCACCGCGCCGTCGGCGATGTTGAGCCCGTGCGACAGCGCCGGAATGGCCTCGAAGGCGCCGCGGACTCCCTTGTCGGCCAGCGCTATGGCGTAGGGGAGCGTGACGTTGGTCAGCGCGTAGGTCGACGTGTTCGGAACGGCTCCGGGCATGTTGCCCACGCAGTAGAACAACGACTGGTGGACCGTGAAGGTGGGGTCCTCATGGGTGGTCACGTGCGAGTCCTCGAAGCAGCCGCCCTGATCCACCGCAATATCCACGAGCACGCTGCCCGGCTTCATACGCGAAACCATGTCGTTGGTGACCAGCTTCGGTGCCTTCGCTCCCGGGATGAGGACCGAGCCGATGACCAGGTCAGCGTCCAGGACAGCCCGCTCGATCTCGAAGGCGTTGGATGCGATTGTCCTGATCCGGCCGGCGTACTGGGCGTCGAGTTCGCGCAGACGCGCGATGTTGATGTCCATGACGGTGACGTCCGCCCCCGTGCCTACGGCCATCGCGGTCGCATTGGTCCCGGCAACCCCGGCTCCGAGCACAACCACCTTCGCCGGACGCACGCCCGGCACGCCGCCGAGCAGGAGTCCCGGTCCTCCGGCCGGCGCAGTCATGACCTGTGCTCCCACCTGGACGGAAAGGCGCCCGGCAACCTCGGACATAGGGGCCAGGAGGGGCAGTGCACGGCCGTCCTGAACGGTCTCATAGGCAATCGCCGTGACGCCGGATTCCATAAGCGCATGCGTCAGCTTCGGTTCAGCCGCGAGGTGCAGGTAGGTGAAGAGGACCAGGCCCGGCCGAAAGCGGTGGTACTCCTCCGCGATCGGCTCCTTGACCTTCATGACCATGTCGGCGCGCGCCCAGACGTCATCGGCGTCGTCGACGATCTCCGCACCGGCGGCGACATACTCATCGTCGGTGATGTTTGATCCGACGCCGGCTGACCGCTCCACCAGAACCGTGTGGCCGTGGGTGCGGAACTCGTGCACACCCGAGGCCGTAATGGCTACGCGAAACTCGTTGTTCTTCACTTCTTTGGGGACGCCGATGATCACGGGATTCTCCGTTTGCTCTCAGGTTGAGTTAGAGGTTTGCTCTCAGGTTCAGTTGGGGGTCGAGCAGCGAGCTTGTGGCTCCGCAATTACAGGATACGAGCGGTTCTGCCGCGCCGACAGGGCACGGATCTGCCCACCCGCGCAGCGAAGAATGACGGCGGCAGATGCCGGCGTCGTCGTTACTGTGCCATTCCGGGCAGGAGTGCGGATCGGAAGGAGATGTGACCGGGGCCACTAGCATGGGTCTGCCTGGTATCCCAATCGACATTTGTCGAGTTCTGGAGGACCAAGTGTCGTCGTCGCGGTCCTAGGATGAGTTCGTGCAGACAACGCAGGTGGAGCTCGAGGTGGAGCGGATAGCCGCGCGGCTCGGACGCGGCCTCTCCCTGGAAGACCTCGACGGCGTGCTCCTCGCCTACAGCAGCCACCAGTCGTCGGCTGACCGCGTGCGCGTCAACTTCCTGTTGAGCAAGAAAGTCCCCGCCGACGTCAGCGCCTGGCAGCTGCAGCACGGCATTATGACGGCGGTGCGTCCGGTGTCGGTCCCCGCGAACCCTGATCTCGGGATGCTTGGACGGGTGTGCGTCCCACTGCTGGTTCGCGGCTTCCGCGTCGGGTATCTGTGGGTACAGCAGGATGCCGGCGAAGACACCGCTGCGCACATCCTTGAGCAGCTGCCCCGGGTCCGGGAGGACGTTGACCGGCTCGCGGCGCTGCTGCTGGAGGACAATACTGCCGGTTCCGAGCACCGCACGCGCCGGGAGAGGGTCTTTCTGGCGGCGATGGCCGGAGACGGCCATGCGCTGGAGGAGTGCGCGGGGTGGCCGGAACTGGACGGCACGTCGCCGTGGCAACTCACAGTGCTGCTCGACCGTCCGTCGAGCTCGCGGGGAGCTTCGCCGGATTCCGACGACGCCACCCTCGCCCGGCGCACCGCTGCCCTGCAGGCCACGGTGGGTGCCGACGTCGTCGTCTTCAGTGCCGGTGAGGCATCGCATTCAGTCCTTCTGATACGTCACGACGCCGGTCAGGCTGAGCTGGCGACGGTCCGGCGTCGTTATGGCGAGCGGCTGGCGGCAGTCACGGGAGCCGGGAACATCGACCTCATCAGCGGTGCCAGCGAACCCTTCGCCGCCCCGGACGGTCTCGCGGGTGCATACGTGCAGGCGCGGTCGGCGGCGCAGGCAGCCGCCGTGGACCCACAGTTTGGGGACGCCGTTGATTACCGCTCGATCGGGGCGTACCAGTTCCTGGCGGGCGGTGGCTGGCAGGCCTCTACGCCGCGTTCGGTCTACTTCGCCGAACTCGAGGACCACGACCGCAGCAATGAGCTCCTGCCCGTACTGGAGTTGCTGTTCGACAAGAACGGTTCGGTGCAGGACGTGGCGCAACAACTTCACCTGCACCGCAGCAGTGTCTACAACCGGCTGGCGCGGGTGCGCACGGTGATTGGCGTTGATCCGCTGAGCGGACCCGTCCGTCTGGAATTGCACCTGGCACTCAAGGCGCGGCGGTGGTCACGGCGTCCCCGCATCTGACTTCTTCTGCGAGGCCAGCCAGGCATCGATCGCGTCCCGCCTGATGCGCCGGTGGGTTCCGCGGTACTCGACCGGGATGACGCCGGCGTCGGTCAGGTTCCTCAGATAGGTGTGGGAAATGCCGGCCGCTTCTGCAGCCTGGGAAGTGGTCAACGTTTCCGCAACGGAGGAGACGGTTACAGAGTCTCCCGATGCCAGTCGCTGCAGAAGGTCGACGACGGCGTTCCTTGCCTCAGTAGGAAGCTTCACCGCAGTGCCGTCCACGAACACGGTGACGTCGTCGTTCTCCGTCAGCGCACGCGAGAGCGACCGGCGCTGCGCGTCGGAGAGTGCCGGGGCGGTGCGGGAGCGGGGTCGAATCATAAACTTCATTCTGTCAATGGGTTTGCTTATCACCACAAAAACTTTCACAATTAGCGCACAAAAGGTATCGTAATAAGACCTTTACTAAGCGAGCTTAGAGGTTGCTTGCCGTAACGACTTGCAGTTGGAGGGTGATTAAACAATGACGATTATCAACCCAGAACATCGAAGTACCTCGCTGCCCTCGACCGGGCAGCTTGTTGATCGGGACAGCGCCTTGCCTTGGTGCGATCGCTGCAGAACCGATGAGTTCCTGATTTATGAGGACTTTGTTCCTGCGCGTGTCTCCTCGGAAGGGCGGGATCTGCTTCCCGCCAGTGTCAGCTATTCCTGCTCTATGTGCGGCTCGTTCAACGGGCACCAGGTACCACCGATGTGGAGCCCTCCGCACTGGTTCTGGTACAGCTGAGCACTTCAACTGAGTTCGCGAAAGCCCCCGCCTGATGGGGGCTTTCGTGTGTGCGGAGCAGCTTTCCCGCGACCAGGCAGGTTAGCCCCGGCCGATGAAGGGCATGCCGCTTGCGGTCATCACGACGGTGCCGATGCTGGCCGATGCAGGCAGCTGTGCCATATGCAGAACCGTGCGGGCTGCTTCCTCAACCGGGAATGTCGGCTCCACCCGCCGCGTGCCGTCCGCCTGCAGCGCTCCGTCGCCGACGCCCAGCGTTGTCATGATCGCCGTGTGGGTGTTGCCTATATCGATCTGCCCGCACGTGATGCCATAGGCGCGGCCGTCGAGTTCGATCGACTTCGTGAGTCCGGTGATCGCGTGCTTGGTCGCCGTGTACGCTACCGACCGGGGACGCGGAGAATGCGCCGCGATTGAGCCGTTGTTGATGATCCGGCCGCCCTGCGGGTCCTGGTTCTTCATGGTGCGGAAAGCTTCCGCGGCGCACAGGAATGAGCCGGTGAGGTTGGTTGCCACCGTGGACGTCCACTCCTCCACACTTATCTCGTCAATGGCTCCGGCGGGACCGTAGGTGCCGGCGTTGTTGAACAACAGATCGAGCCGGCCCCAGCGTTCGCGAATCTGACTGAAGAGGTGTGCAACGTCGTCGGGCCTGCTGATGTCCGCGGGCACAACCTGGGCAAGCTCCCGCCCGCGGGCGGTCTCTTCGAGGGGCTCGCGCCGGCGTCCGGTAAGGGTTACGGCCCATCCTGCATCGAGGAAAGCGTGCGCCACCGCCTGCCCGATGCCGGAGCCGGAGCCCGTGATGACGGCGATGCGCGGGTCCTGGAGGTTCGGCTGTTTCATGAGGTGCGGGCCCAGTCGAGGAGCTTCTCCAGCGGCCAGGTAGTGATGATGCGCTCCGCCGGCACTCCGTTCGCCTCCGCCCGTTCCGCGCCGTACTGGAGGAAGTCCAGCTGGCCGGGGGCGTGGGCGTCGCTGTCGATGCTGAAGAGGCAGCCGGCATCGAGGGCCAGCTGGATCAGGTCGTCGGGAGGGTCCTGCCGCTCCGGCCGGGAGTTGATCTCCACCGCAACATTGTTCTCGGCGCAGGCGGCGAAGACTTTCCTGGCGTCGAACTCCGATTGCGGGCGCTGGCCCCGGGAACCCTGGACCAGGCGCCCCGTGCAGTGGCCGAGGACGTTGGTGTGCGGATCTCGAATGCCGCCGAGCATGCGTGCGGTCATGGTCCGGCGGTCCGACCGCAGTTTGGAGTGGACGCTGGCGACGACGATGTCCAGCCTGCCGAGCATCTCCGGAGACTGGTCCAGTGTTCCGTCCTCGAGGATGTCCACTTCGATGCCCTTGAGCAGACGAAAGCCGTCGCCGTCGTCGTTGATCTGCTCCACGATCTGCAGCTGCTCGGTGAGGCGCTCCGCGCTCAGGCCGTTTGCGATTTTCAGGTTGGGGGAGTGGTCGGTCAGCGCGAGGTATTCGTGGTTGAGTGCGCGGGCGGCGTCGACCATGAGCGGGATGGGGCTTCCGCCGTCGGACCAGTCGCTGTGGCTGTGCAGATCACCGCGGAGGAGGGTGCGAAGTTGGGAACCGCCGTCGGCGAGTGCTTCCTTTGACCGCTCCCGCAGGTCGGTGAGGTAGGACGGGATTTCACCGTCGAGCGCCTGGGTAATCACCTCGAAGGAGCGCGTTCCAATGCCCTTCATGCGTTTGAGCCGGCCATCGCGGGCCCGCTGTGCGAGTTCGTCCGGCTCGAGGTCGGCGATCGCTGCGGCCGCACGGCGGAAAGCCTGCACCTTGAAACCGGGGGCCAGTTCCCGTTCCAGCCAGAAGGCGATTTCGTTCAGGGCAGCGGCGGCGTCCATAGGCCTATCTTGCATCATTTCCGTCCTGTAGCAGGTTCCGCGCAGTCGGTTCTAAGATGTGATCCAGATAACGCTTGACAGCAACCGTGTGACACGGACTACACTGAAATCGGAATCCAAATTCCACAATATAGAAACCTTCTGGTTCCTAGACTATCGCCGGAAACATCGAGTCAAATCGAATTCGTTCGAGGGTAAGGGTGTTCAGCGCTGGCGGTAGCGCTACAACGAAAGCTGACACCCATGCGCCTTGAAACCCTCAACACCTGTTCCCCCGCTGACGCCGCCGCGCAGTTGACACCCTGCGTTGATATCCCGCGGTGGGTTGACGCCATCATCGATGCACGGCCGTTCTCCTCGGAAGCTGAACTAATCGCCTTTGCCGGTATCGCAGCGAATCCGTGGACGGAGGCCGAAATCGACGGCGCCCTGGCACACCATCCGCGCATCGGTGAACGGGCCCAGGGGGACACCACCGAAGCGACCATGTCCCGGGGCGAGCAGGCGGGCGTCAGCACCGCCACCGAAACCCAAACGGCGCTCCTGGAGGGCAACCGCGCCTACGAGGAGAAGTTCGGACGTGTCTTCCTCATCCGGGCCGCGGGACGCAGCGCTGAGGACATCCTCGCCGCGCTCGACGAGCGCCTGCACAATACGTCCGAGCAGGAGCTGGACATCATCGCCCAGCAGCTGCGCGAAATCGCCATCCTTCGACTCAAGGGGGTCCTTGCAGCATGAACCGCAGCCACATCACCACCCACGTGCTCGACACCGGAACGGGACGCCCCGCCGTCGGGGTCGCCGCCCGCCTGGACCGGCAGGCGTCGGACGGTTGGCAGGAAGTCGCGAAAGGAACCACCGACGACGACGGCCGCATCACCTCCTTGGGGCCAGAGGCACTCGACGCGGGCACCTACCGGATCGACTTTGAAACCGGCAGTTACTTCGCAGCCGCCGGCACAGAGACCTTCTTCCCGTCCGTCTCGCTCATCTTCGAACTCACCGACCCGGCACAGCACTACCACGTGCCACTCCTGATTAGTCCCTTCGCCTATTCCACCTACCGAGGAAGCTGACAATGACTACGCCAACCATCGAATCAAGCTCCACCGCACCCAACCCTGACGAGAACGCCGCGTCCAGCGGTGGCCGCATCGTCCTGGGCCGCAACCAGTACGGAAAAGCAGAATGCCGGCTCGTGAAGATCACCCGCGACACGGCCCGCCACCAGATCGAGGACCTCAACGTCACCTCGCAGCTGCACGGCGACTTCCAGTCCGCGCACACCGAGGGCGACAACTCAAAGGTTGTTGCCACCGACACCCAGAAGAACACCGTGTACGCGTTTGCCCGCGACGGAATCGGGTCTCCCGAGCAGTTCCTGCTGCGCCTCGGCAGGCACTTCACCGAGAGCTTCGACTGGGTCTCCGGTGGCCGCTGGGAAGCGGAGCAGTACTTCTGGGACCGCATCAACGATCATGACCACGCGTTCTCGCGCAACAAGTCCGAGACCCGCACAGCGGTCCTGCTCATTGAGAACGGCGTGCGCCACATCGTGGCCGGTATCCAGGACCTCACCGTGCTGAAGTCGACCGGATCAGAGTTCCACGGCTTCCCCCGGGACCGGTACACCACGCTGAAGGAAACGACCGATCGCATCCTGGCCACCGACGTGAGTGCCCGTTGGCGTTACGCGCCGGACACCACCGACATCAACTTCACAGGGATCTACAGCAGCGTGCGCGGGATCTTCCTTGACGCTTTCGCCCAGACCCACTCGCTGGCTCTCCAGCAGACCATGTTCGAGATGGGCAAGCAGGCGCTCGAGGCGCACCCCGAAATTGAGGAGATCAAGCTCTCCCTGCCGAACAAGCACCACTTCCTCGTGGACCTCGAGCCTTTCGGCCTCGACAACCCGGGCGAGGTTTTCTTCGCGGCCGACCGCCCCTACGGACTCATCGAAGCCACCGTCGAGCGCGAGCGCCCCGGCGGAGCTCCAGGCGAAGCAGCAATCTGGGCCAACATCCCCGGATTCTGCTGAGAACGGTTGGGGCGGACGTCTGACGACGCCGCCCCAACCGTGGACGACCGGCCACCGGCACGTGTCCGGTCGTTCAACCAACTACTCATGTGAGACAAGGAAGTCATACTCATGAAAGCAGTCAGCTCTATGAAATCACAGGCCAAACCACAGCGTCCCGAGGATGAACGGCTGCCCCTCGGACGCACGTTCGCCTACGGGTTTCAGCACGTCCTCACCATGTACGGCGGAATCATCGCCGTACCGCTGATCGTCGGTACAGCTGCAGGGCTTGAACAGGATGACATTGCCGTCCTGATTGCGTCGTGCCTCTTCGTTGGCGGCGCCGCGACCATCCTGCAGAGCTACGGCGTCAAGTTCTTCGGATCGCAGCTCCCGCTGGTGCAGGGTGTCTCCTTCGCCGGCGTCGCGACCATGACCGCGATCCTCAGCGGCGGCGGCGGGCTCCAAACGGTTTTCGGAGCTGTGCTGGTGGCTTCGGTGATCGGGCTTATTCTTGCCCCATTCTTCGCGAAGATCATCAAGTTTTTCCCTCCGGTTGTCACTGGGGTCATCATCACCACCATTGGCCTTACGCTCATGCCTGTCGCGGCCAACTGGGCTATGGGCGGCAATCCGGGCGCGGACGACTATGGAAGTCTGACCAACATTGCGCTCGCCGCCGGAACCCTGACGCTGGTGCTGCTGCTGAGCAAGCTCGGCAATGCCGCAATTTCCCGGCTTTCCATCCTGCTGGCGATTGTGGGCGGCACGATTATCGCAGCGCTCCTGGGGCTGGCGGACTTCTCAAACGTGGGAAGCGGTGCAATCTTCGCCTTCCCCCAGCCGTTCGCCTTCGGCTGGCCGGTCTTTGACCTGGCAGCAATCATCTCAATGACCATCGTGATCCTTGTCTGCATGACGGAAACGACGGCGGACATTCTCGCCGTTGGTGAAATCGCCAGAACCAAGGTGGACTCGCGCCGTATCGCCGACGGACTGCGCGCCGACATGCTGTCCAGTGCACTCGCGCCCGTCTTCAACTCCTTCGCTCAGACCGCTTTTGCGCAGAACGTGGGGCTGGTCGCCATCACGGGAATCCGCAGCCGTTATGTAGTGAGTGCCGGCGGCCTGATCATGGTCATCCTCGGCCTTCTGCCGATCCTCGGCCGTCTCGTCGCTGCTGTACCTACACCGGTCCTTGGTGGTGCAGGCATCGTCCTGTTCGGCACGGTGGCAGCCAGCGGCATCCGAACGCTGGCAAAGGTGGACTACGAGGGCAACATGAACCTCGTGATTGTTGCTGTCTCCCTCGCGTTCGGCATGATTCCCGTGGTCTCGCCGACCTTCTATGATGAGTTCCCCACCTGGTTCGGCATCATCTTCCACTCGGGTATCAGCTCTGCAGCCATCATGGCGGTATTGATGAACCTGCTCTTCAACCACCTCAAGGCAGGCAATCCCAATCGCGCGTCCGTGTTCGTTGCGAGCCCGCCCCGCATGGTGCGGGCAGACGAACTCGCCGCACTGCAGGACGGCGACAGCTTCCAGGGCGGCAAGCTGGTGGCCGCAGACGGCACGGAGATCCCCGTGGTGACCGCGGCGCAGTACGTCGTGGTGAAGGAGAAGCTGGATAACGGTGAAATCAGCTGCGTCGAGGACATCCGCAGAATCTGCGACGAGTCACCCGGCAAGCAGCACTAAAGCTGCCTGCGTGCCCTCCAGACACAGGGAGGCAGGCAGGGATCCCACACCTGGATCAGCAGACAGGACCACTGAGCTGACGGCACACCCCGCCGTCGCCGGTGGTCCTGTGCCGTTTCATCTACTGAAACGAGAAGGCATATGTCTACACGCATCTGGGTCCGCGACCCGCTCGCTATGTTTACCGCCAACGATTCCGACGCCGGTGGCGGGCTGGTGATCGAGGGTGCCACCATCGTGGAGCTTGTCGGGACCGGCGCGACGCCGTCGGGCGGCTACGATTCCGTCTTCGACGCCCGCGGCCACGTAATGATTCCCGGTCTCATCAATACGCATCACCACTTCTACCAAACACTCACCCGGGCCTGGGCGCCGGTGGTCAACGTGCCGCTGTTCCCCTGGCTCGTGAATCTCTACCCCGTGTGGGCACGGCTCACGCCGCGCGACCTTGAGCTGGCGACGACGGCGGCGCTCGCCGAACTGCTGCTCTCCGGCTGCACCACAGCCGCGGACCATCATTACCTGTTCCCCGGCGGGATGGAGGAATCCATCGATGTGCAGGTGTCCGTGGTCCGCGATCTCGGCATGCGCGCCATGCTGACGCGCGGTTCCATGACCCTTGGCGAGGACGACGGCGGCCTGCCGCCGCAGCAGACCGTGCAGGACGCCGAGGTGATTCTCGCGGATAGCGAGAGGCTGATCAGCAGGTATCACGAACGGGGCGCCGGAGCGCAGGTTCAGATAGCACTCGCGCCGTGCTCCCCGTTCTCCGTGACGACGGAGATCATGAAGGCAAGCGCCGCGCTCGCGGATCTGCACGACGTCCGGCTGCACACGCATCTGGCGGAGACACTGGATGAGGAGGACTTCTGCCGTGAGCGCTTCGGCATGAGGACCGTCGAGTACCTGGACAGCGTCGGCTGGTTGGGTCCGCGAACCTGGCTGGCGCACGGAATCCACTTCGATGACGGCGAAATTGCGCAGCTGGGAGCAGCGGGAGTCGGCGTCGCACATTGCCCGACGTCGAATATGCGGCTCGCTTCCGGAATCTGCCGCGCGGTGGAACTTGAGGAAGCGGGTGTTGCGGTCGGGCTGGGGGTGGATGGGTCGGCGTCGAACGATGCCTCCAACCTGATCCTCGAGGCCCGCCAGGCTCTTTACATCCAGAGACTGCGGTACGGTGCTGAGTTGGCTACCCCTGCGCGGGCGCTGGGATGGGCGACGCGGGGATCGGCGGCGGCACTCGGCCGGGACGATATCGGCCAGCTCGCCGTGGGGAAGCAGGCTGACCTTGCACTGTTTCGACCGGACGAACTGCGTTTCTCCGGTAGCCACGACCCGCTCTCCGCCCTGTTGCTGTGCGGCGCGGACCGGGCGGACAGGGTCATGGTCGGCGGTCAGTGGCGCGTCGTGGACGGCGCCGTCGTCGGTCTCGATCTGGAGTCGCTCATTGCCGAGCACTCGGCAGCTGCGCGGCGGCTGGTGGGATGAACGGCATTCACATATTCCTCCTTGCCGGGAAATATTGCGCGACGACCCGCCGTTCCCAGTCGATTTCAAAGGTTTCTCAGCTAACTTTCCTAAGCTGGGACAAGACTTCCCGCCCAATTACAGGAAGGCCTCGTGGACCCGCACCCTGAAAGTGCCCACAGTGCCATTACGCAGCGCCGTGCATTGATTGTCAGTACTTCGCGTGACCGGGGTGCGCTCGCTGCGGCCCGCTCGCTCCGTGCCGACGGCTGGACGGTAGGGGTGGGCACCCCTGACGGCAAGGGGATGCTCTGTACTTCCCGGGCAGTCTCCGCCCGTCACGTTGTTCCCCGTCCCCGCGGAGACGGTGACGCCTTCATCGCGGGTGTCCGTGCTGCCGTCGAAGCCGGCGGATACGACGTCGTCTTCGGCGGCGGCGACGACTGGATGGCCGCACTCGCCACCTACCGCAACAAAATCCCGACGACGGTGGTGCACCCTTCGCCGGAGGCGGTCAGGAAGGCCCTGGACAAGGTGCTGCTCACTGAGAGCGCTGGGCGCGTAGGACTGCCGGCGCCGCGA
Source organism: Arthrobacter sp. M71 S08 (assembly GCF_059089725.1). NCBI lineage: Bacteria > Bacillati > Actinomycetota > Actinomycetes > Micrococcales > Micrococcaceae > Arthrobacter > Arthrobacter sp. M71 S08. The sequence goes on from NZ_JBNHEY010000003.1 coordinate 62,242, forward strand.
ACGGTACCGGCAACACCGGATGCGGTGGCCGCGTGGGACGGTCCGGTTGTTGTGAAGTCCCGTGCCCACTGGTCACCCGGGCAGACCCGGCCGCACCGCATCGAGGCGCGACTGTTCGACAGCGTCGCTGCCGCGAAGGAACGCGTGGACTACATGGAGCAGCTCGGGGCCGAACCGCTCCTTCAGGAACCAATCAGGGGGCAGCTGGGCGCACTGATCGGGTTCTTCCGGGACGGAAAACTCGAGGGTAGGGTCCAGCAGCAGACCCCGCGCCTGTGGCCCACTCCGAACGGTGCCTCCGCACGGGCAACAACAGTAGCCGTCAACCAGGCGCTCGCGGAAAAGGTCGAAGCGCTGCTCACAGACATCGGCTGGTGGGGACTGGTGGAGCTGCAGTTCCTGACCGACGACGACGGCGTTTCCCACCTCATCGATTTCAACGGCCGGTTCTTCGGGTCGATCGCCCTGACGAATGCCGCCCGCCCCGGGCTGGCTGACGCGTGGGGCAGGCTGGCGCTCGGCGAGGCGGTCCCTCACCTGGCCGATGCGCCTCCGGGATTCAAGTACGCGTGGACGGCGGGTGACCTGCGCCGGGCGCGCATCGAGCGGCGTGGCGGACTTGTTGCCGACGTCCTCGACACCCTGCGCTGGGCCAGTATGTCAAAGCACAGTGTGTGGGATCCGAAGGACCCCGGACCAACCATGCACCTGATTACGTCCCGGTTCATGCGGGACAAACCGGTCACGCTTCGACCTTCCGCCACGTCGTAACCGACCGGTCAGCGGCGCCGTGCCGCCCGGAGCATGTCGAAAGGCACCCGGCCCTCGGGAGCGCGCAGCACAATCAGCCCGAGCGCGTAGGTACCGCACACCGCGACCGCGACCACGGAAACCGTCATCAGCGCCGGCCCGGGCACCAGGTTCAGCAGGAGCACGCCTACAGCGCCGGCGACGGCGGCCAGGAGAGCCGCGCGCAGCAGGAGGACAAGAGCAGCACGCAGGTCCACGCCGTCGTGCCGGTATCTGAGAAGCCAGGCATTCGCGACGGCGGCGAGCACCAGGGAGGCGGTCGTCGCCAGCGCGATTCCTGCGATTCCCATGATCGGTGCCAGCAGGATGTCGCCCACCACGTTGACCACCATGGCGATGACCGAGACCACCACGGGTGCTTTTGCGTCACCGAGCGCATACGCCGTACTCACAACCACCTGGCGGCACCCCAGTGCGAGCAGGGCGGGCGTGTACCAGAGAACAGCGGTGGCGGTGTCCTGGATGTCCTCGGGAGAGAAGGCGCCGCGGCCGAAGGCGACCTCCACAAGCGGTTCAGCGGCGACCGCCAGCACCACGCACAGGGGTACGAGGATCGTCACGGTGACCGAGAGGCCGCGGTTCACGAGGCGCCTGAGCTCCGGAAGGTTGCTCACTGAGGCGCTGATCGCGGGATAGAGCGGCACGAGCAGCGAGGCGATGAGGAGCTGCTCCGGCAGATTCACGAGGCGCCACCCATAGGAGAGCGCGGTGATGGCGCCCTCCTCGAGCGTGGAGCCCACCGCGCGGTCCACGAGCGTGTTCACGTTTCCGACGGCGCTGCCCACCAGCATCGGCGGCACGAGCACGGCAATTTCACGGAAGCCCGGGTCCTTAAGCTGCAGCCGTGGGCGTACCCGTGTGCCGAGGCTGCGCAGTGGGGGCAACTGCAGCAGGAGCCGCGCGGCGGAGCCGACCACGAATCCGACGGCGAGGGCCGTAATGCCATAGCGGGGACCGAAGAGTCCTGCAGCTGCGATCATGATCAGGTTGAAGGGGACGCCCTGCAGGGACGCCCATGCGAAGCGCCCGTGTGACTGGGCCAGCGCGGCGAGCAGGTCGGTGCCCGCGACGAGCACCGTAGCGATGAGCACTATTCGGGTGAGCGTCGCAGCGGTGGCCGTTTCGCCGTCGTCGAACCCGGGTGCCAGCAGCGAGGTGACGGGGCCGGCGAAGATTCCCATCACGATTCCGCCCACGCCGAGGACCACCATGGTGAGGGTGAAGGCGACGTCGAAACCGGTGTGGCCCCTGCACCCGTTCTCCTCCGCAGCGGCTTCCCGAGAAACCACCGGGATCGCGGAACGGGCCATCGCATAGGCCACGAGGCCAAGCACGATGTTCATCAGGCCCTGCGCCACAAGGTAGGCGTCGAGCTCCGCACCCGCTCCGAACACTGCCGCTATGACGACGTCGCGAAGGAACCCAAGGAGTGTGGACACCGCCGTGAGGCCGGTGACAAGGACGGCAGCCCTCGAGATTGACTTACCCCCGAGTCTGGCCACGAAATCCCACACTATCCTTCCTGAGCGGCACACGGCTGCACCTGCCGGCCGGCGTTGACAGAATACATGCCCCCTTTCCAGCACCTGTTGGGAGGCACCAAACTGGTCCGGTTACACCGCTCAACCACGGGGAGGTCCCATGAAGCTGCAACTTTCGGCAACAGTGCTCGATTCGCCCGACGCGCGGGCGCTCGCCGACTTCTACCGTCGCCTGCTTGGTTGGGAGGTGAAATTCGAGGACGATGACTGGGTCATGCTCAAGGCGCCCGAGGGCGGCGCGGGGCTGTCTTTCCAGACCGAGCCGCAGTACGCCCGGCCTGTCTGGCCGGCGGGCGAGGGGGACCCGCAGATGATGATGCACCTGGACATCTACGTTGACGACCTCGACGCTGCCGGTGCGCACGCGGTGGAGCAGGGCGCGGAACTTGCGGCGTTCCAGCCGCAGGAGGACGTCCGGGTCTACCTCGACCCTGCCGGCCACCCGTTCTGCCTCTTCGTCGATTGAGCTGGTCCGGCGTCCAGACGGGCCCTAACGTGACTCGCCGGCGTCATTTCCGGCGGAACCACTTCCCGCGGAGCTGCGCTGCTGGATGGTCAGGACAAGTCTGGCATGTGCGTCGTCAGTGAGCGGATACCACCGCATGACGCCGACGGCGAGAAGAAGGACGATCGCGGGAGCAAGGCCGGCAGCTACACGGATGCCAAGTTCCGCCGTCGCGCTTTGCTCTGTTACTCCGGAAACATAGCCGCCCCAGGCGAGGGCGAAGCCGGCCAACGCGCCACCCAGGGCCATACCGACCTTTCGCGTCGAGGCCAGCAGCGCGTAGTTGGTTCCGTCGGTGCGGTGCCCGGTTTTCCACTCGCCGTACTCGACCGTGTCAGCAACCAGGGCCCACAGCAGAATGCTGACGGCGGCTCCTCCCGTCAGGGAGAGGAACATGCCCCCTATTGCGAGCCAGACGAGCTCCTCCGGGGCGGCGAACACCAGGACACCGCCGGCCGCGCCCACGATCCCGCCGGAAATGTAGATGCACCGCTTTCCCCAGCGTTGAACAAGGCGCGGGGTCACCAATGCAAGAACAAGCGTGATGACCACCTGCGCGCCCGTGAGGAACGCAAACAGCTCCAGTCGGCCAAGGACATCCCGCAGGTAGAACAGCTTCGCCGTGTTCGTGACCACGTTCGCTGTCATGAAGAACAGGGAGCTGACGCAGAGGACCTGTAGGGGCACGTTCTGGGTAAGCGTTGCCCGAGCCTCCCGCAGGGAGAGCTTTGGTGCGGACGAGGGAAGCTGCTCCCGTGTCGCCAGTGCGGTGAACAGGTACAGGAATGTTCCGATGAGGGCGAACCCGATGGTCAGTGTGGTCAGGACATCCCGGATGTTGGCACCGTCCTGGAACTGCGGTGCGATGAAAATGCCGAGGAAGGCCGTGGTGGCCAATCCGCCCATTGTCCGGGCGCTCGCCAACCGGGCGCGATCCCGGGGATCCCGGGTGAGGGTGCCGGCGAGGGCTCCGTACGGGACGTTCACCAGGCTATACGCGAGGCAATACGCGAAGTAGGACAGGTAGGCGTAGGTCAGCGTGCCTGCGGGATCGAGAGTGTGGATGTGGAACATCGCCACCGATAAGAACAACGGGACGGCGCCCAGGAGAAGAAAAGGTCGAAACTTCCCAAGCCGACGGTGGCGGTTACGATCGGCGATCCTCCCTGCGAACACGTCGGCTGCCGCGTTGAAGAGTCCGGCCAGCAGCAGGAGAGTGCCTGCGGCAGCGGCCGGGATGCCCGCGACGTCGGTGTAATAGACAAGCAGGAACATCCCCGCGGTGGAGAAGGTCATGCTGTTCGCGATGTCGCCGGCGCCGTAGGCGGCGACACTGGTGAAGGGGAGTCGTGGAGGAGTCGCTCGCTTCGTCATGGTCCCCGCTCTGGTCTCGCTCGGATTCTGAGACCACCTCAGAAAACGTTTTCCTAAGCGTAGCGTTCAAATGCGGCCAGCGCGCATATGACCTTTCCGATGCGGGGGATGACGGAGGCTATGGATTGCTACCGCGGTTGCCGTGCACCGTGTTCGAATCGCCGCGCTGCTGTCTCGATTCGTTCCCAGTGGTCGGCCCATTCCTCGGTACTGCGCTGCGGCATGTTGGGGTCATCAGGGCCGCGGCCGGTGGCGCCGTCGAGCTGCTCGCGTAGGATGTCCGCTTGACCGAGGTGCTGGGCAGTCTCGACACACATGTGAACGAGGATCTGCTGCAGGGTCACCCTGCGGCGTTCCGGTGACCACCACGGAACCTCGCCAACGGCATGCAGCGGAAGCGCGTCGATAGTGGCGTCCGTGTGCGCGGCCGAAAAGTGGTGGAGCTCGATGATCTCCTCCCGGGTTTCCTCTGCGGTAAGCCACAGATCTGCTTCCGGTGCGGCGTCGTCATGCAGCCAGGGGAGGTCCCGGCCACTGGGGCGATTGAACACCTCGCCGAAGTAGCCCAGCTGGACGCTTGCGACGTGCTTGACCAGCCCCAGCAGATTGGTTCCGGTAGGTGTAAGCGGCCTGCGCGCGTCGTAATCAGCCAGACCTTCCACCTTGGCCAGGAGGTCGGCGCGGCGCAGGCGCAGGTATCGGTGCAGAACTTCCTTATCATCCATGGAGGCACTCTACTGGCTGCCTCCGACAAGGACTATGGAGACTCAGCCTGCCTCCAGATCCCGACGGCGGAAGGCAAAAGCTCCCGCAGCGACTAACACCAGCGCGACCAGCGCCGCCGTTGCGACAGGAATGAGATCGAGGTCTTCAGCGGGCACGCGGGGCATCAGGCCGAACGGCTCGGCATCGGTGACCGCGTCGGGCAGGTTCAGCAGGGGGCCGTAGAGCCCCACGATGATCGAACTCAGCAACAGGAGCCATACCCACCAGCGGCCGGCCCGCAATACGCCGTAGGACACTGCGGCCAGACCAGCGAAGCCCATGACAAGGGGAAGATAAACCAGTCCCGCGAGGGCGAAGTCCCCCACAAGGGTCGGATCGCCGAGCGAAGTTCCCGCCCCCGCACCCAGCCCGAGTCCCGTCGCCAGAAGCATGACCGCTGAGCCGAGGGTGGTGACCACGAGCGAGCTGAGCAACCAGCCCGTGCGGCTGACCGGGGTGGCGAGGACCGCGCCGGTGCGACCATCAGCTTCCTCACCTCTCAGCCGGTTGACCGAGACCACCGCGTACACGGCCACTGCCATCGCGAAGAACGCGGTGAAGGAAGCGAGCGTTGCCCGCAGGACATCCCCTCCGGCGCCCTGGCCGAACACTGCGGCCAACTGGGGCTGTGCTTCGAAGCTTTCCACGATGCCCTGTCCCATTGAGCCCGTCAGCAGGGCGAAGGTCAGAAGACCGCTTACCCACCCGATGATGTTGCCCCGTTCCATCCGAAGGGTAAGTCCGACGGGATGGATCAACGACCTACGGGCGCTGCCCCGACCGCTTCGCGCCGGAACCAGACCAGCGCCGAAGTCGCGGTGTGCCGTCAGCAGCACAGCAACGGCCAGCAGCACTGCGAAAAGCGCGATGCAAAGCAGGAGCGGCCACCACCGCAGGTCAGTGAACGCCCGTGTCTGCTGCGCCCACGCAATGGGTGAGAACCAGGAAAGTGCACTGCCTCCAGGCTCCTGCGCATCACCGACGCCGCGCACCACAAACGCCAATGCCAAAGCAGCCCCCGCTATGCCGGATGCGGTGCGGGCGTGCTCGCTGAGCTGTGCCGTTACTGCTGCGACGCCGCCGAAGACCAGACCCACGAGGGACATTCCGGCAGATACAGCCAGCGTGTCCTCGAGCGCCAATCCGCTGCCTAACAGGCCGGCGGTAAGAGCGGCACCGATGGCAGCGTTTGCCACCAGCAGCGTAAGGAGGGCGGCCGCCAACGGCGCACGCCTTCCCACCACGCCGGCACGGAGCAGCTCCGCCCGGCCGCTTTCCTCCTCCGCACGTGTATGCCGGACGACGAGGAAGATCGACATCAGCGCGGCGGCGACCGCGAGCATGCCGAGAAGCTCGTTGGTCACTATGGCGCCGAAGGTGTAATTGTCGGCGCCGTACCCGGGGCCCGTAAGGAGAGCGCCGGAGGGTTCCTGCATGATGTTCGCGCGCGTCTGCAGGGCAGCCTGGTCAGGGTAGGCGAGGGGGATTACAGCGGCGAAGTACGCGGCCGTTCCGCCAATCCCCAGTGCCCACGCAGGAATCCGTATCCGGTCCCTGCGCAGGGCAAACCGGAGCAGTCTGGTGGTTCCGGTAAGGCTTCCGGCGTTGCTCTCGGCGGCTCGATGTTTCCGCTGATCAGCAGTGATCGTGGCGTTCATCGGGCTCACCTCCCACCGCTGGAGGCGGCGGCGTTGCGCTCGCCCTCTCCATACTGGTGGAGGAAGAGTTCCTCCAGCGACGGCGGCGTGCTGATGAGGCTGCGGACGCCCAGCGGAATGAGGTGCGCCAAGGCGGGCGGGAGGGCAGCGTCGTCGGCTGTGAAGTGCACCCGGTCCTCCTCCCGGCGGACGTCATGGACGCCCGGGATGGAAGTGACCGTTGTCGCGTCACCATCGCAAACAACGACGACGGCGGTGCGCCGGAGGTGCCGAAGCTCGGCCAGGGTCCCGCTCTGCACGGCCCGGCCCTGCCGGATGATGGTGACACGGTCACACAGTGCTTCCACCTCCGCGAGGATATGGCTGGAGAGCAGCACCGTGCGGCCCGCGGCCTTGACCTCCCGGATGCACTCCTGGAATTCACGCTCCATGAGTGGGTCCAGGCCGGATGTCGGCTCGTCCAGGATCAGGAGTTCGACGTCGCTGGCCAGGGCCGCGATGAGTGCCACCTTCTGGCGGTTCCCTTTGGAGTAGGAGCGCGTCTTCTTGGTGGGATCGAGGTTGAACCGTTCGAGGAGTTCGCTGCGCCGCGCTCGATCGACGCCTCCGCGCAGACCGGCAAACAGGTCGATTGCTTCGCCGCCGGTGATCTTGGGCCAGAGGCTCACATCACCGGGAACGTACGCCAGCCGGCTGTGAAGCTCCACGGCGTCCCAGGGGTCCCGTCCGAAGAGCCGTGCAGTGCCGGAGTCTGCCCTGAGCAGCCCCAGCAGGATGCGGATGGTGGTCGACTTTCCCGCACCGTTGGGGCCGAGGAATCCGTGGACTTCGCCGGGATCAAGCGTGAGATCGAGTTGGTCGAGTGCGTGTACGGAGCCGAAACTCTTGTTCAGCTGCCGAACGTCAATGATTGCTGACATGGCAAACACCTTCTGGGAAGAGTGTTGGAACAGTGGGGTGAGGCGGTGTTGTGAAGGCGCGCAGGAGTCAGGGCTGTGGGGGGTCGCCGACGTACATGAGGTAGGCATCCAGCATGGAACGATCGGTCATGAGGCCCTGCGTGAAGAGCTCGGTACTGGGCAGGCCCATCCGGGCGAGGTAGCCCCGCAGTGCGCTGGCGATATCCGAGGGGTCGGTAGGCGGATTGAGGTTCAGGTCCAGTAGTAAGGCGCCGAATCCCTGGACTGTGAGGTACCGGGCGCGGGCCTTTTCATCGAGTGAGGGGAGGATGGTTCCCGCTTTGACCCCTTCCGCTATCCATTCTTCCGCGTCCGCTGCGAAGTGGTCGATGAATGACCGCGCGAGATCTCCTCCGGCCTGCAGGCTCTGCAGCGCGTAGCCGACCAACGGCGCTGACTCCTCCACGGAGGCCATGGTGAGCAGGAGCTTATCAGCGGACGCTGGGCGGACTGCCTGCTGCTTGTACTCCCGGATCCTTTGCAGAACGTAGGTGTCACAGCTTTCGCGGAGGCCCTGCTTCGATCCGAAGTGATGCAGAACCAATGCCGGACTGACGCCGGCAGCATCGGCGATGGCGCGCACACTGACGTTGAAGCCCGAGCGCCCGAACAGCTCAACAGCCGCGTCGCGCAACCTCGCGCGGGCGGTGAGATCGGAGCGGTCAGCGTCGGCCGCGTCCTTCGAGACTAAACGCATGTTCAGTATGCTAAACCTGTGTTCAGCCAGAGGCAATAGGGGCTAGGTGAGTTGTCCCAGATCACGCCGCATGATCCATCTAGTGCGTCCGGCACTCGTCGCCTTCGTTTCAGCGACCCGCTCGAAGCCGACCTTCTCGAACAGCGCCGTGGTGCCGACGAAGGCCAGTGTGGTGTTGATCCGGGTGCCCTCGGCGTCAATCGGATAGCCCTCGATCGCAGGTGCGCCGTGTGAACCGGCAAACGTCACGGCTTCCTGCAAAAGCCGGGTGGCAACCCCACGACGCCGGTATCCCGCCTTGACCACAAAGCAGATGACGCTCCACACCGGAACATCGTCCACCTGCTGAATCGTGCGCGAACGGGTGAGCCGCCCCATGTTGGCCCGGGGGCCGACGGCACACCAGCCCACGGGTTCGCCCTCAAGGTAGGCGAGCAGTCCGGGCGGTGGGTCCTCACCACACAACTGCCGCATCCGGGCAGGCCGGCCTTCGGTGCCCAGCGCACTGAGTTCGGACGACGCCAAACGGGGAGACAGGCACCAGCAAGCCCCGGCGCCCGGCATTTTCGGCGCAAGGAGGGAGGCGACGTCGTCGAACCGGTCAGCCGTGGCGGGGTGGACCTCAACCGTCATGGACGCATGATACGCCGCTTGCGTGAACCTAGCTGGCGAGGTTGAGGTCGTCCGAGATGGCCTGCGCCGCGGATCGGAGCAGCGGTACGGCTTTGTCAGCGAATCCTTCGTCCACGCGGGAGATCGGTCCGGAAACCGAGATGGCGGTCGGAGTGGGAGCGTTGGGCACGGCCATCGCGAAACAGCGGACGCCAAGCTCCTGCTCCTGCTCATCGATGGAGTAACCGCGCTCGCGGATCTGGTCGAGCTCCTCAAGAAGCTGATCCACTGAACTGATGCTCTTCTCCGTGGGCGTGGGCATGCCGGCCCGCGTCACGATGTTGCGTACGGTCTCGTTGTCCAGCTGGGCCAGGATGGCTTTCCCGACGCCGGTGTCATGGGTATGAGCCCGGCGTCCCACTTCGGTGAACATGCGCATGGAGTGTGAAGAAGGTACCTGGGCAATGTAGACCACCATGTCCGAGTCGAGCACCGCCATGTTGGAGGTCTCGCCCAGGCGGTCCACGAGCATCTTCAACTGCGGACGCGCCAGCGCGCCGAGCTGCTTGTTGGCGCCCTCGCCCAGCCGGATCAGTCGAGGACCGAGGGCGTAGCGGCGGTTGGGAAGCTGGCGGGCGTAGCCCTTCATCACCAGCGTGCGCAGGAGCCGATGGATGGTGGGCAGCGGCAGGTCTGTCGAGGAGGACAGCTCGCTCAGAGTGACCTCACCGCCCGCGTCGGTGATCAACTCCAGCAGTTCGAATACGCGCTCAACCGACTGGACGCCGCCACCTGCAGCCTTCTCAGCCATTGGGTTTCCTTCCTCATCGGATCGCTCGCGCTGCTCAGCTCGACCCGTGTGCATAGTTTCCCTAACCATATCGCAATTCCACCTGATGGAAACTATTTTCCCTCGATTGTGAACGGAGGGACTGTAACTATTCTTGGGTCCCGAGACGGGCTCGTGCCGCGGTGGGCCGCACTGCTGCACTGGCCTCTCCGGAAGGATCGCCCGTCAAATGGCGAGGCGCTTGTGTTTCCATAAGACAGATAATAATATCCATAATACGGAAACACACAGCAGGCCGGGAACGGCCGCACCCAGGAGGATCTTCAATGGCGAGTCCTAGCCCCGGCTACTCAATCACCCTGCGCGTCCAGGCGCCGTCGAGCTTTACCGCTACTGCGGAACTGGCCGCTGCCGTCGGCTCCACCGGCGCATCCATCACCGCCCTCGATGTCACCGAATCCCACCACGACAGCATCGTGGTGGATGTCAGCTGCAACACCACGGACGCCGCCCACGGTGAGCGCGTGCGGGATGCGCTCAACGCTCTCGACGGCGTTCACGTCAAGAAGCTCAGCGACCGCACCTTCCTGATGCACCTCGGCGGAAAGCTGGAAGTCGTCCCCAAGGTTCCGCTGCGCAACCGCGACGATCTCTCCCGTGCCTACACTCCCGGCGTCGCACGCGTTTGTCTTGCCATTGCGGAAAATCCCGACGACGCCCGCCGCCTCACCGTCAAGCGCAACACCATTGCTGTGGTCACCGACGGTTCGGCCGTGCTGGGCCTCGGCAATATCGGCCCGGCTGCCGCGCTGCCCGTGATGGAGGGCAAGGCCGCCCTGTTCAAGCAGTTCGCCAACGTGGACGCCTGGCCCGTTTGCCTGGACACCCAGGACACCGAGGAAATCATCAGCATCGTCAAGGCGCTCGCGCCCGTCTATGGCGGCGTGAACCTTGAGGACATTGCCGCGCCGCGCTGCTTCGAAATCGAGAACCGGCTCCGAGCGGAATTGGACATCCCGGTTTTCCACGATGACCAGCACGGCACCGCCATCGTGACGCTGGCCGCGCTCACCAACGCGCTCCGCGTAGTGGACAAGCGGATCGAGAACGTGCGCATTGTGGTTTCGGGCGTCGGCGCTGCCGGGTCCGCCATCATCCAGCTGCTGCAGGCGCAGGGCGCGAAGAACATCGTCGCGTGCGACCGCAAGGGCGCGATCCACAACGGGCAGACCCACACGGACGAGCACCGGCGCTGGATCGCGGAGAATACCAACCAGGACGGCTTCGCTGGATCACTCCACGAAGCGCTGGCCGGCGCGGACGTCTTCATCGGCGTCAGCGGCCCGAACATCCTCGGCGAGGAGCAGGTCGCTTCCATGGCTGACCAGGCAATTGTCTTCGCGATGGCCAATCCGGATCCGGAGATCGACCCGATCATCGCCGCACGGCATGCGGCCGTCGTCGCCACCGGCCGCAGTGACTTCCCGAACCAGATCAACAACGTGCTCGCCTTCCCGGGCTTCTTCCGGGGACTGCTCGACGCCGGTGCCTCCGACATCACCCCGGAAATGCTTGTTGCCGCGGCTGTCGCAATCGCCGCCCGGGTGGACGATGATGAACTCAACGCCAGCTTCATCATTCCCAGCGTCTTTGATCCGCACGTCGCCGGCGACGTTGCCGCAGCGGTTGCCGCAGCAGCTCACGCGTCCGCCGGTTCAGCGGATCAGCGCCCCGCCGCAGTATCAGCAGAGTAGGAGCAGGACATATGTCTATCGAACTCACGGATAAGGCGCCGGTCGACGGCGCGGAGACCATCCTCACCCCGGAGGCGCTCCAGTTCATCGAGAAGCTGCATCAGGAATTCCGGACAACGCGGAACGAGCGGCTGACCGCCCGCGCGGGGCGCCGGGAGGAAGTGGCACAGACCGGCAGGCTGGACTTCCTCCCGGAGACCGCCGAGATCCGCAAGGCAAACTGGACCGTCGCCGAGGCACCGCCGCAGCTTCAGGATCGCCGCGTGGAAATGACCGGCCCGGCCTCCCCGGTCAAGATGGCCATCAACGCCCTCAACTCCGGCGCCAAGGTGTGGCTGGCGGACCTCGAGGATGCAAGTTCGCCCACCTGGCACAACGTCGTCGATTCCCAGGTGAACCTGTACCGGGCGGCCCGCGGATCGCTGAGCTACACCTCGCCCGAGGGCAAGGAGTATGCGCTGCGGACGGACGCGCCGCTCGCCGTCGTCGTTGCCCGCCCACGAGGCTGGCACCTCCCGGAGAAGAACATCACGATCGACGGTGAGCCCGCGATTGGTGCGCTGGTGGACTTCGGGCTCCACTTCTTCCACAACGCCAGGCACCTCCTCGAGACCGGCAGCGGTCCCTACTACTACCTGCCCAAGCTGGAGAGCCACCTTGAGGCTCGGCTGTGGAATGACATCTTCGTGTTCGCACAGGATTACGTCGGGGTCCCGCAGGGCTCGGTCCGCGCGACGGTGCTTATCGAGACCATTCCGGCTGCGTTCGAGATGGACGAGATCCTGTACGAACTGCGCGACCACGCCTCCGGCCTGAACGCCGGGCGTTGGGACTACCTCTTCAGCATCATCAAGTACTTCCGCGACGGCGGTGAATCCTTCATCCTGCCTGACCGTGCGTCGGTTGCCATGACCGCTCCATTCATGCGGGCGTACACCGAACTTCTGGTGAAGACCTGCCACCGTCGCGGCGCCTTCGCCATGGGCGGCATGGCCGCGTTCATCCCCAACCGCCGCGAACCCGAGGTTACGGCCCAGGCCTTCGAGAAGGTCCGCGCGGACAAGACCCGCGAGGCCAATGACGGCTTCGACGGCTCCTGGGTTGCCCACCCCGACCTCGTGCCCGTGTGCCGTGAGGTCTTCGATGCCGTCCTGGGAGACAAGCCGAACCAGATTGACCGGCAGCGGCCCGAGGTCGACGTAACTGCAGAGCAACTCCTCGACGTGGAATCCGCCGACGGTGACGTCACCGAGGTGGGCCTGCGCGCCAACCTTTATGTCGCCGTCGCCTATGTTGCGGTGTGGCTGTCCGGGAACGGTGCGGTCGCCATCCACAACCTGATGGAAGATGCGGCAACGGCAGAAATCTCCCGCTCCCAGGTCTGGCAGCAGATCCGGAACAAGGTCGTGTTGGCCGACACCGGCAATACGGTCACCCCCGACCTGGTGAACTCGATCCTCGCGGAGGAAACCGAGAGGCTGCACGGCGAAGTCGGCGACGAAGCGTTCACCAGGTTCTACGAGCCGGCAAGTCGCCTCATCGCGGACATCTGCGTCTCCGAGGACTACACGGATTTCCTCACCCTCCCTGCCTATGAGTTGGTGAGCTGAGTGAAGTTCGCTCTCGGTTTCGACGACTATGCCGCGATCGACTCGAAGCTGGCTGACACTGACCGTCTCCTGCGCTTCAGCTACCCCGGCGACAGCGGTGCCCGGCAGTCGGTGCATACGGTGTATGTTCCGGCCGACCGGTACCAGCCTTCCCTCCCGGGTGACTGGGGGCGTGAGGCGGTTGCCGCCGTCGAACGCTCCGGTGGCATGGGTGCGCTGTGCAGCGCTTTGGGCGCGAACGACGACGTCGGCACGCTGGTGAGCGCGAAGCTCGCCGCCGAGCCAATCGAGGACCTCCGCCTCGACTTCGAGGACGGGTACGGCAACCGGCCCGACGACGAAGAGGATGCCGACGCTGCCCGCGCAGCCATCGCCGTGGCACGGGCGGCGCGGGACGGGATCGCGCCGCCGTTCATCGGCATCCGGTTCAAGTGCTTCGAGGAGCCGACCCGCCGTCGTGCGCTGCGGACGCTGGACCTCTTCGTGGGCGGGCTGCTCGCTGAAGGTCCGCTTCCCGAGGGGCTGGTGCTGACCCTGCCGAAGGTGTCGACGGTGGCGCAGGTCGAAGCCATGGTGTTCGCATGCGAGCGGCTCGAAGCCGTGCATGGCCTTCCGTCAGGCAGGCTCCGGTTCGAGGTGCAGATGGAAACGCCGCAGCTGATTCTGGCTGCCGACGGCACCGTGCCTGTTGCACAACTGCTTCACCGTGCGGAGGGCCGGGTATCCGCCCTGCACTACGGCACGTATGACTACAGCGATTCGCTGCAGATCGCCGCCGCCTACCAGTCGATGGAACACCCCGCGGCCGACTATGCCAAGCAGGTCATGCAGGTGGCGGTCGCCGGCACCGGCGTCCGACTGTCGGACGGGTCGACCAATATCCTGCCGGTCGGCACGGACACCGAGGTGTCCGCGGCCTGGGCACTGCACGCCAGGCTGGTGCGACGCTCGCTGGAACGCGGCTACTACCAGGGGTGGGACCTGCACCCTGCGCAGCTGCCCAGCCGGTTCATTTCCACGTACACGTTCTACCGGGAGGGCCTTCCGGCAGCGGCCACGCGCCTTCGCAACTACGTGCACCGGATCGAGAGCGCGATCCTCGATGAGCCTGCAACCGCCAGGGCACTTGCCCGCTTCGTCCACCGCGGCGTGCTCTGCGGCGCCGTCACCGAGGCCGAAGTAAACGAACTGGCCGGCATATCCCTTCCCGACCTGGAAGCTCTCGCGCATCCGCGGAAGCTTCCTGAAACAGCTGAAAATATCTAAGGACTGAACGTTGAGCAACTACTACGCACCCGAATCCGTACTGCCGCCGCAGACGGACCTTTTGACCGGACGCGCCGTCGTCACCGAGGCCTACACCGTGATTCCCCGCGGGGTCCTTCGCGACATCGTGGTGAGCGAACTCCCTGAATGGACGGGAACCCGCACCTGGATCCTGAACCGCCCGGTGGCCGGCGGTGCGACGACGTTCGCCCAGTACCTCGTGGAGGTATCGCAGGGCGGCGGGTCCACCGATCCCGAACCCGAGGCCGGAGTGGAGTCGTTCGTGTTCCTCCTCGAGGGAACGCTCACCGTCAAGCTCGACGGCGAACTGCACGACCTCACGCCGGGCGGCTTTGCGTTCGTTCCGCCGGGAGCTGACTGGGAGGTGTCCAATTCCGCGCCGGAGCCCGCGAAGTTCCAGTGGATCCGCAAGGCCTACCAGCCGCTCGCCGGGCACACCCCGAAGGCGCGTGTGGGCAACGAGCAGGATATCGAGCCCGGCGCGATGCCCGGCACGGACAACAAGTGGCGCACCACCCGCATGCTGCCGACCGATGACATGGCGTACGACATGCACATCAACGTGGTCACCTTCGAGCCCGGCGCCGTCATTCCCTTCGCGGAGACCCACGTCATGGAGCACGGCCTGTACGTGCTTGAAGGCAAGGCCGTGTACCGGCTCAACCAGGACTGGGTGGAGGTCCAGGAGGGCGATTACATGTCCCTCCGCGCCTTCTGCCCCCAAGCCTGCTACGCGGGCGGCCCGTCCAACTTCCGGTACCTGCTGTACAAGGACGTGAACCGGCAGATCAAGCTCACCTGACCACGGGCTTCCGCGTCCAGGGCCAGGTGATCAGTGCCCAAAGGGAGAGGGCGACGGCAACTTCAACGGCCAGGTACCAGGGCCAGTCTCCCATCAGGTCCAATACTGAGGAATCGGGAGGCTTGGCGTTGAGGAAACCGTAGTTCGTCCCGGCGACCGCGTTGAATCCGAACACCAGGACAGCCCACACCAGGGTGGCCGCCACAACCGTGGCGTAGCTGTGCCAGTTCGGCCGCATTCCGAGACCCCAGGTGAGATATACGGTTGCCCAGAGCACCAAAGCGTGCTGGACCCAGTAGTCGATGAAGTAGATGTCCGGAAAACCGGCTCTGACGGCAGGCGTGATCATCGCGTGCGGTATCAGGGTAAGCCCCCAGTAGTAGGTCAGCGAGAAAGCCCATTTTCGCCGGCTCCACAGGGCGTAGACAGCCACCATCCAGGCGAGGTCCGAAATGTGCAGGGGTAACGAGGAATCAAGGTCCCATTGCGAAGGTTGCAGGCGGAAGACCAGCATAGTCAACGCGTACACCAGAAGCACCGAGGCGAATGCACGTGAGAAGGTACGGCTGCCGGGGCTGCACCGGTGCCGACGTCCGAGGATCACCAGCAGCGCCGAACCGACGGTGACTCCGACCAGGAGGCCCAAGTGCGTGATCCCATACGGGGTGAACACCTGTACCGCCCAAGGCAACTCCATGGTCACCGCCTAAGCTTAGGCCGGTTGGTAGGCGGGGTAGTCCGTGTAGCCCTCGGCGCCGCTGGTGTAGAAGGTCGCCATGTCCGGTTCGTTGACCGGCAGGTCTTCCTTCCAGCGACGCACCAGGTCGGGATTGGCGATGGCCGGACGGCCGACGACGACGGCGTCGGCCAGGTCGTTCTCGACCAGTGCGATCGCCTCATCCCTTGTGGTCATGACGCTGAACCCCGTGTTCAGCAGGAACGCGCCGTCGAACTGTTCGCGCAGTTCCCGGACGAGCTCACCGGCGGGCTCCTTATGCAGCACGCTGAGATACGCCAGGCCCAGCGGTGAAAGAGCCTGCGTCAGCAGTGAGTAGGTGCGGCGGAGATCCTCATGGTCCAGCTCGTTTGCGCCCTGGATGTTGTGCTCCGGGGAGATACGGATTCCTACCCGCTCTGCGCCGACTTCTTCGGCTACTGCCTTCACTACCTCGACAACGAACCTCACCCGGTTCTCCGGGGAGCCGCCGTACTCGTCATCGCGCTGGTTGGCAGCGGGGGAGAGGAATTCGTGGAGGAGGTAACCGTTGGCGGAGTGCATCTCGACGCCGTCGAACCCGGCCTTGATGGCATTGAGTGAACCCTGGACGAACTCCTGAATGACGCCCTGTATTTCCGTGGGCGTCAACGCATGCGGGACCGGGTAGGGCTGCTTGCCCTTGTAGGTGCGGGTCAGGCCATCGATCGCGATGGCGCTTGGGCCCACGACGGTCCGGCCGCCATTGGTGTCCTCATGGGTGACGCGCCCTGCGTGCATGACCTGAGCGAAGATGCGGCCGCCTTCGGCATGAACGGCGTCAGTGACCCGCGACCAGCCTTCGAGCTGTTCCTCGGTCACCAGCCCCGGCTGGCCTGGAAAGCCCTGGCCGGCGTGGCTGGGATACGTTCCCTCGCTGACGATCAGCCCGAGAGATGCGCGCTGGCGGTAGTGCTCGACGACCATGGGGCCGGGAACACCGTCCTCCCCGGAACGGCAGCGGGTAAGCGGCGCCATGACCAGGCGGTTGGGCAGTTTCAGCTCGCCAAGGGTGATCGGGGAAAACAGCATGCGGGAGTCCTTTCACGGAAGCTTTCATAGGATGAAGCACTCGTGCGGGAGCACCTATTCCGGGTGCGATGTGGATCACATGAGACGGCTGGTGCACCGTAGGCTGGAAGACGCATTGGACAGCGGGCTGAGTGGATCGTCGGCGGTAACCAGCAGGAGGAAGTTTTATGTGGTCCAGTCTGGCAGTGAGCCCGGCGGCAGCGCTGCTCAGGCCTATGAGGTGACTAACCCTGCCGGACTGCAGCTCCTACCCGGTAACCGCTGCCCTTGTGGTCCTCCGGCAGCCGGTCGCCCTTGCCGAAGAGCTTGTTGCGGAGCGTTCCGGGAGCGTATTCGGTCTGGTAGGCACCGCGCGCCTGCAGTTCGGGCACAACGTACTTCACGATGTCCTCGAAGGTTCCGGGCGTGATGGCGTAAGCCAGGTTGAAGCCGTCGACGTCGGTCTCGTCGACCCAGGCAATAAGCTCCTCGGCCACCTCCGCGCCGGAACCGACCAGTCGCGGGCCAAGGCCGCCGATACTCGCCGACTCCGCGATGTCGCGCACTGTCCAGGGCTTGCCGTCGTCGTTCACTTTCTGGAAGTTCGACACCGTCGACTGGATGGCGTTGGACTTCACCTCACCGATCGGATCATCGAGGGCGTACTCAGACAAGTCGATGCCCATCCAGCCCGACATCAGGGTCAGCGCACCCTCGTTGCTGGCATACTGCTTGTATTCCTCGTGCTTGGCGTGCGCGGCTTCGCTGGTCTCGTCGGTAATAACGGTGAGCAGGGTATAGATCCGCACCGAGTGCCGGTCCCGTCCGGCCGCCTCGACGGCGTCGCGGATCTTCGTCACTGTGTCCTTGAGGATGGACTTGGTGGGCGAGGCGACGAAGATCGCCTCCGCGTTCCCTGCCGCGAAACCCATGCCGCGGGGGGACGCCCCAGCCTGATAGATCACGGGGGTGCGCTGGGGCGAAGGTTCGCTGATGTGTATGCCGGGGACCTTGAAGTACTTGCCCTCATGCCGGATTTCGTGAATCTTCTCCGGATCGGTGAAGATGCCGCGCTCGCGGTCGCGCACGACGGCGTCGTCCTCCCAGGAGCCTTCGAGCAGCTTGTAGATCACCTCAAGGTATTCGTCTGCGTGGTTGTAGCGTTCATCGTGCTCGAGCTGGTCCTCGTTGCCCATGTTGCGCGCCGCGGATGGCAGGTAGCCGGTCACCACGTTCCAACCGAAGCGTCCGTTGGTGATGTGGTCCAGCGTGGATAGGCGGCGGGCGAACGGGTAAGGGTGCTCGTAGGCGGTGCCGGCCGTGACGCCGAAGCCGAGGTTCTCAGTGACAACGGCCATCGCGGACACCAGGAGGAAGGGATCATTGACGGGGACCTGTGTGCCCTCCCGGAGCGCGGAGGCGTTGGAGGACCCGTAGGTGTCATAGGTTCCAAGGACATCGGCGATGAAGATGCCGTCGAAGAGGCCCTTCTCCAATGTCTGCGCCAGATCCGCCCAGTAGCGGATGTCCTTGTACCGCCAGGACTGATCGTCCGGATGGCGCCACATGCCGGGGGACTGGTGTCCCACGCAGTTCATGTCGAACGCGTTGAAGCGGACGTGTCGGCGTGGTCCGTCAGTGGTTGCCATGGGGTCTCCTTCGAAGCTGGCGCTTTTCCCAGTATGGGTGCCGGTTCCCGAGCCGCAGAGAGAAGCGAAACCTGAGGTAAAGAACTGGATACCTCGCCCATGGCAGTCGAGAGTCTAAGGGGTCATTCAATGCCGGTCCTGGTCCCGGCCGAGAGGATCACCGTATGGCACCGTTCCCCGGAGGCGGCAAAACGCAGCGCGAGGTCCTGGGCAGATTCTGCTCCGGTATCACCGTCGTGACTGCCGTGAGCGACGACGGCCCGGTTGGCTTCACCTGCCAGTCCTTTGCCTCCCTGTCGCTGGACCCGCCGCTTGTCAGCTTCAATCCTGCGCGGACCTCGACGACATGGCCCTTGATCCGCGACGCCGGCAACTTCTGCATCAATGTTCTCTCCGTGGAGCAAAAAGAAATCAGCAACGCGTTCGCGCGCCCGGGAGCGGATCGCTTCGCCGGCGTCCGGTGGTCGCCGGCACCTTCGGGAGCACCGGTTCTGGACGGGTGCATTGCATGGGCGGACTGCACGCTGTGGGCGGAGTACGACGGCGGTGACCACACCATCGTTGCGGCCCTGGTCCATGCGCTGGAAGAGGGCAACGACGAAGATCCTTTGTTGTTCTATCGGGGGAGTTACGGGATTCCTTCCCCTTGGTAGTGCTGTTAGGTGCGACCGTCTGGCTAGAAGATGCTGGTGAAGTTCTGCCAGCCTGAGCCGATTTTCACTCGCGGCTTCCAGCCGCCGGACCCGTTTCCCGGGTACAGGTAGAGGGCCCCATACTTGTCGCGGGCCATGACGTCGACGTTCCCGTCGCCGTCGAAGTCGCCCGCGGCACTAACGCTGGTGAAGTTCTGCCAGCCTGAGCCGATTTTCACCCGTGGCTTCCAGCCGCCGGACCTGTTTCCCGGGTACAGGTAGAGGGCCCCATACTTGTCGCGGGCCATGACATCGACCTTCCCGTCGCCGCTGAAATCCCCGGGGCCGAAGATGGTCGTGAAGTTCTGCCAGCCTGAGCCGATCTTTACCCGAGGCTTGAAGCCGCCGGTCCCGTTGCCAGGGTAGAGGTAGAGGGCACCGTACTTGTCCCGGGCCATGACATCGACCTTCCCGTCGCCGTTGAAGTCGTCAGGGGCAATAATGGTGAATCCGTTCCAGCCGGTTCCGACAAAGGATCCGGAAGGCCCGTCGGACATCCACAACTTTCCCCAGGCGTCCTGGGCGAGATAGTCAGGGAGGCCGTCACCGTTGAAGTCGCCCGTTCTGACGAGGCCGAGGAAGCCCTCGTGTCCGTTCTGAAGCTGGTAGCGGGGTTTCCAGCCGCCAGCTCCGTTGCCTGGGTATACCCAGAGAACACCGGCTTTGTCACGTGCCAGGACGTCTGATTTATCGTCGCCGGTGAAATCCATGAAAGCGCGGGGGTCGAAGGTCGGTGCTATCGGCCTGGATAAGCTCGTGGTGCTGTCGTAATAGTGGGTGCGGTGGTATCGGGCGCGCACCGAAATCCTGTGTCCGCGGTCATCCCGCGTGACCGCATACGTCGGGTCGGCACTCCAGACGGTGAGCTTCTCTTCGTCTCGGTACCACTCGTACATGATGGTCTCAGCAGAAGGACTGGGGGTTCCAGGCACGGCGGTGAGGACTTCACCGGGTAGGGCCGTGCCTTTGATAGTCGGGGCGGTGACTCCCGTGAACTTGCCCCAGACGTACGGTCGTAGGTTGGATGCGACGCCCCCTACCCGGCCCTTGTAATGAGCAGCGACTGGTGTGACGCCGACATTAATACTCTTGCCGATGTATCCCGGGGCAGCGGTGTACGTCGACCCGGTCGCGCCGGGAATCGCTTCGGTCGTCCAGTCGCCCGAGGCATACCACTGGTACGCATAGGTCAGGTCAGTTGGCGCGGTACCGGTGACCGGAGGGGCAGAGGCTCGCAGCACGGTGCCGGTGGGAACGTTGTTGGAGGCGACGCTACGGTCCCAGGTGATGGTGGGCGGTGAGGACAGTTCCAGGTATCCCCGGAACGCTTCGGCTGGGGAAGACGTGCTGGTCCACGTCTTGTATCCGGGCGCGGACACTGTGACTGTGCTCGTGAGATCGGCGCCCAGGTCTTCCTCGGTGACCGTATAGGAGGGTGAATCCGCTCCGGGGATCGGGGCTCCGTTCCGGGACCACACGTAGGTTTTTTCCGGTCCGCTGTCGAGGACGGGAGACAGAATAAAGCCGTTTGCGCCGGTGGAAATAGTCTTGCCCAGAATGGGCGTCTCCGGGTTCACCTGCCAGCCGAAGCTGATGGCACCTTGGACAGGCAGAGACTCCTCGGACATGTAAACTACTGGATCCTCGCCGTACGCTTTCAGAGTCAGCTCAGCCGAAATGCGGCGACCAAAGTGGTCCGGGCGGACCGTAAAGGAGCTAGGGCCCAATACGGAGGGGTCGTGCTGCCCGTCCACAAACCAGCGGTACGAGATCTTCTCCCAAACCGCCCTCCGGTCGATCTTGGCATCGGCCCGGAACTGATCCCCGACCACAGGGACGCTTGAGAACGTCACGATTGGCTCAGTGGCTTCATTGGCAGCCAGAGGATTGGCGGGAGTGGCCGCAGCAGGAGCTATCGGCGAAATGAAGATGAGCGTCGTCAAAGCGGCGCAGAATACTGCAATGGCCTGCTGCCGGCGTCCGGGCAGGCGGGAAGATATGTGCACGTGCGTGTCCCCTGATCAGCGTGGGACTGATCCGCAGCCGCACGTTTCTATCGCTGAAGATATAGCAGACATTTGGAAACCACCAGCGCACCCGATCGCCTTCGTCGTCGCAGCGCAGAAAATCCCACATTGTGGAAACAATTTTCCGTCGAAAGGGTGTACGCTAGATCACACCGAAACTACGTAACGAACACTCTGGACACGGACCTTCCACGCGGTCCGGGATTGTCCAGGCGGTTCGGTTGGCGCGTCGGTCCGGTTCGTACGGGAGCGTGAATGATGGACGGAATCAAGGTAACCGTCAACGGCAAAGTCCGGGACTGCAGCGGGACAAACCCCCACACTCGATTACTCGACTGGTTACGGGACGAAGGTCTTACAGGATCCAAGGAAGGCTGCGCTGAAGGGGAGTGCGGCGCCTGCGCGGTCCTGGTGGCCCGCCCGGACGGATCCGACCGCAGTCGATGGACCTCGGTCAACGCGTGCCTACCCCCGGCGCTGGCCTTCGACGGCCAGGAAATCATCACCGCCGAGGGGCTGGGAAACGTCTCGGACGCCTGCACTCCTGAGGAGCTGCACCCGGTACAGCGCGAGATGGCGGACCGCGGAGGTTCGCAGTGCGGATACTGCACCCCCGGATTCATCTGCTCAATGGCTGCGGAGTACTACCGGCCGGAGCGCAGCGCGGCGGAGAGCGAGAAGGAAACAGGAACAGCCGTCGTCGGTGAAGAGCATGCTACCGACCACGAGTGCGGCCCCAATGGATTCGACCTCCACGCGCTGAGCGGCAACCTGTGCCGCTGCACCGGCTACCGGCCCATCCGCGACGCGGCCTACGCACTCGATACACCGACAGACTCCGACCCACTGCTGGAGCGCCAGAACCGCCCGGCCCCTGCGCCGCGCCACACGAGGGTCAACGGCGAGGCTGAGTTCCTCCGCCCGCAGTCGCTGAACGAAGTGCATCAGACCCTGCGGGACAGCTCGGACGTGAAGCTCGTTGCCGGTGCCACGGACCTCGGCGTTGAAGTCAATCTCCGGCATTCGCGTCCGCCGCTGGTCCTCGCCATAGATCGTCTGGAGGAACTTCGGGCGCTGACGTTCGACACCGACTCCATCGAGATCGGTGCCGCCCTGACACTCTCAGAAGTCGAGCGGACAATCGACGGCAGGGTTCCGCTGTTGAGCCACCTGTTCCCGCAGTTCGCCTCACGCCTGATCCGCAATGCCGCGACCTTCGGCGGGAACCTATCCACCGGCTCACCCATCGGTGACTCCGCGCCGGTCTTCCTGGCGCTGGATGCGAGGGTTGTCCTTTCCTCCACCGACGGTGAGCGGGAGGTTCCGCTGTCGGAGTATTACACCGGCTACCGCCAGAGCGTCCGCAAGCCCCACGAGATGCTCCGGGCCATCCGGATTCCGCTGCCGCTCGCCGAAAGCACTGCCTTCTACAAGATTGCCAAGCGGCGCTTCGACGACATCTCCAGTGTGTCGGTGGCTATCGCGCTTCAGCTCAGTGACGGCGTCGTAAGCTCCATCCGCATTGGGCTGGGTGGCGTGGCGGCGACTCCGATACGCGCACTGGCAACCGAAGGCGCGCTGGTCGGGCAGCCCTGGACATCCGACACGGTGGCGGCCGCCGCCGTCGTTATGGCTGGTGAAGGGACGCCGATCGATGACATGAGAGCCAGCTCGCTCTACCGCTCCGCCATGCTGAGGCAGGCCCTGCTGAGATTCCATGCCGAGAACGCACCTGCTCTGGAGGTGACCAAGTGAAGTCGCTCGCCGATCGTCCCGTGAACCCTGTGGTCGGCGTTCCCGTCTCCCATGAGAGCGCCGCCGCCCACGTAACCGGAACAGCGCTGTACACCGACGACCTTGTGGTCCGGAGGCAGAACGTCCTGCACGCCTGGCCGGTCCAGGCCCCGCACGCGCACGCCCGCATCGTTGGCATGCGCACCGAGCCCGCGCTCGGGGTTCCCGGCGTGGTGAGGGTACTGACGGCGTCGGACGTCCCGGGAGTCAATGACGCCGGAATCAAGCACGACGAACCTCTCTTCCCCAGCGAAGTCATGTACTACGGCCATGCCGTGTGCTGGGTGCTGGGCGAGTCACTGGAAGCTGCACGCCTCGGGGCGGAGGCAGTCGAGGTTGACTACGAGCCGCTCCCGTCAGTGATCACGGTTGAAGAAGCCATCGAAGCCGAGAGCTTCCAGGGGAACCGGCCGACAATCGCGCGCGGTGAGCCGGACGCGGCTCTGGAGAACTCAGCCCACCGGTTCAGCGGCGAGTTCCAGTTCAGCGGACAGGAGCACTTCTATCTGGAAACCCACGCCTCGTTCGCGTACATCGACGAGGCCGGGCAGATGTTCGTCCAGTGCAGCACCCAGCACCCCTCGGAGACGCAGGAGATCGTGGCGCATGTGCTGAACCTCGCCAACCACGATGTCACGGTGCAGTGCCTCCGAATGGGTGGCGGATTCGGCGGCAAGGAAATGCAGCCGCACGGCTTCGCGGCCATCGCGGCCCTCGGCGCCACCCTCACCGGGCGGCCGGTCCGGCTGCGGCTGAACCGCACGCAGGACATCACGATGTCCGGAAAGCGTCACCCGTTCCACGCGCGCTGGGAAGTAGGGTTCGACAACGACGGTCGCCTCCAGGCGCTCAAAGCCACCCTCACCAGCGACGGCGGCTGGAGCCTCGACCTTTCCGAGCCCGTGCTTCAGCGGGCGCTGTGCCATATCGACAACGCGTACTACATCCCGAACATTGAGGTCCACGGCCGGATCGCGAAGACTAACAAGACGTCCCAGACGGCGTTCCGCGGTTTCGGCGGCCCTCAGGGCATGCTCATCATGGAGGACCTGCTGGGTCGGTGCGCGCCGTTGCTGGGGCTCGATCCGAGCGAGCTTCGCCGTCGTAATTTCTACGAGCCGGGGCAGAGCACGCCGTACGGGCAGCCGGTGCGGCATGCGGAACGGCTGACTGCGATCTGGCAGTCGCTCGCGGATCGTTCCGACGTCGCACGGCGCCGCGAGGAAATAGCCGAGTTCAACGCGCAGCACCCCAATACCAAGCGGGCGCTCGGCATGACCCCGGTGAAGTTCGGCATCTCCTTCAACCTCACCGCGTTCAACCAGGCAGGCGCGCTGGTGCACGTCTACAAAGACGGCTCCGTGCTGATCAACCATGGTGGCACCGAGATGGGCCAGGGCCTACACACCAAGATGCGGCAGGTTGCTGCAACGGCGCTTGGCATTCCGCTGTCCCTGGTTCGGCTCGCGCCGACGCGGACGGACAAGGTGCCCAACACGTCGGCGACGGCGGCAAGTTCCGGTGCCGACCTCAACGGCGGCGCCATCAAGAACGCCTGCGAGCAGATCAGCTCCCGGCTGGCTGAGGTTGCTGCCCGGAAGCTCAACATCCACCCCGACGACGTCCGTTTCGACGACGGGAAGGTCACCGGCATCGGCTTCCACGATACGGAGCTCACCTTCGCCGAGGTGGCCCGCGACGCGTACTTCCAGCGGGTCTCCCTCTGGGCCGCTGGGTACTACAGGACGGAAGGCCTGCACTGGGACAGCTCCCGCATGCAGGGCGAACCGTTCAAGTACTTCAGTTACGGCGCGGCGCTCAGCGAGGTGGAAGTCGACCGTTTCACCGGTGCCTATCGCCAGGTGCGCACGGACATCGTGCACGACGTCGGCGACAGCCTCTCGCCGATGATCGACGTCGGGCAGATCGAGGGCGGCTTCGTGCAGGGCGCCGGGTGGCTCACGCTCGAGGACCTGCGCTGGGACACCTCCGACGGCGCCAACCGCGGCCGGATCACCACGCAGTCCGCCAGCACCTACAAGCTGCCGAGCTTCTCCGAGATGCCCGAGGAGTTCAACGTCCACCTGTTCGAGCGGGCCACCGAAAGCGGCGTGGTCTACGGGTCTAAGGCCGTGGGCGAACCCCCGTTGATGCTGGCGTTCAGTGTCCGCGAGGCCCTCCGCGAAGCAGTTGCGGCCTTCGGGCCGGGCGACTGCGCCGTGGAGCTCGCCAGCCCGGCCACTCCGGAAGCGGTGTTCTGGGCGATCGAGCGGGTCACCGCGCCGTCGTCGTCGTCCTCTTCTTTGGACGTGGACGAGCTCACCTCCGCCTCGAGTTCAGCACGTTGACATGGACTGGCTGGAGGCGCTGCAGCACCTGAGGTCCTCGGGTCTGCCGGGTGTGCTGGCGACTGTGTCGGAGGTACGTGGGCATTCACCTCGGGAAGCCGGGGCGAAAATGGTCGTGGGCGCATCTTCCACCTGGGGCACCATCGGCGGCGGCAACCTCGAGGCCACGGTGATCGACCGCGCGCGGGAGATGATGGCCGCGGGCGTCGCGGAGACGGAGAACGCCGAGTTCTCCCTGAGTGAGCATGCGGTGACGCAGCACGGCCGGCAATGCTGCGGTGGGAAGGTGCGGGTGCTGCTTGAGCCGTTCCTGTCGCTGCCCACGGTGGCGGTGTTCGGCGTCGGGCATGTGGGGTATGAGCTCGGCAGGATCCTGTCGCGGCTGCCCATGAATCTGTACCTGGTGGATAGCAGGGCTGAGCAGCTGCAGCCCGAGCGTCTTGCCGATGTGACCTCCGGTGTGGCAAACGTGCACGTGGTGCACACTCCGGTGCCGGATTCCTTCCTGGGTGAACTGCCCGCCGGCGCGCACGTATTCATCATGAGCCACGACCACTCCGAGGATTTCCTGCTGTGTGATGCAGCACTTCGCCGGGGGGATCTGGGGAGCGTTGGGCTGATCGGATCGCGGGCGAAATGGTCACGGTTCCGGCAGAAGTTGGGGGCGGAGGGGTACGCCGAGGCCGAGATTGAGCGGATCCAGTGCCCCATCGGGTTGCCGGATGTGACGGGGAAGGCGCCGGCGGTCATCGCGGTGAGTGCGGCGGCGGATCTGCTGCGGAGCCTCTCCTCTCCTGCCACGAGCGAACAGACGTTGGAGGGCGATGCGAAATGACTCATGTGCATGTACGCTGTTGCACCGCATCTATAAGGAGGATCAGCACCACATATGGCTACAGACTACGACGCCCCGCGCGTCCGTGAAGAAGATCAGCCCGCAAACGAGTCGCTTGAGGCGCTGAAGGCTGAGCGTAGTTCCGCCGCGAAGACAGCCGTGAACGACGTCGATGAAGCGGACACCGCTGAGGGGTTCGACCTGCCGGGCGCGATGCTCGAAGAGGAACTCCAGATCCACGTGATCCCCGCCCAGGCGGACGAGTTCACCTGCATGTCCTGCTTCCTGGTACGGCACCGAAGCCAGCTGGCCCGGGAGAAAAACGGCGCGCAGTTCTGCGCCGACTGCGAAAGCTGACTGCAGGGACTGTAAGCGTCAACGGGGATCGAAGCGGATGAGAAGCGCGCCATGCGCTTCCAGATCAGCTTGGAGCGCAACGCTGCCAGGCGCGACGCCGCGTGCGTCGTCGTTCTGTCGGGTAACCGCTGTTGCCGGTAACGGGTCCCCTGTCCAGACGTTGGTCACGCTGCCGCGAAGTTGACCATGCGCTGACAGAGGCAGTCCAATGCTGCGCACATCGAGGGCGAGTGAACGGGCTTCGTCGCGGAGGTTGAACGCGGCAGCCCACTGTACGCCGTCGGGACCGTCGGCCGTCCATAAGACGAGCCCGTTCTCGCGGAACACTTCGCGGCTCGCGGTGGCTTCCGCGTGCAACGCCAATACGTCCGGTTTGGTGAATAGCGCGATGGTTTCCGGATCGGATGTCGGAAGATCGCCTCCGATCATCAGTGGTGATCGGGCGATGACCCACAGAGTGAGCAGGGAGATGCGTTCGGCGGGCGTGAGTCCGTCGTCCCTGGGTTCTCCGCGTTCCGCGCGGATGCCCAGCCGACCGAGCGGCAACATATCGCCGTCAGGCCACCCACCGGGACCGGCGACTGGAGCCCAGCGCGCGAAGCGGGCGAAGTTCCCCTGCACGTCGTCCCAGTTGTCCCACAGATCGTCGCAGATGCGCCACATCGTGGCATGTTGGCGGAGGTGATCCAGATGTGAGAGGGACAGGTCTCGGCCGGGTGACAGACTCAGCTCAATCGCACGCCCCGTCCGGGCGATCGCCCGGCTGTAAGCTTCGATATCCCCGCTCTGGTATGGCCACAGCATGTCATCGGCCTTGATGAAGTCGATGCCCCAGTCGGCGTAAAGCTCAAGAGTCGAGTCATAGTAGGCCTGCGCTGCGGGGTGCGAGAGGTCGAGCCCGAACATGTCCGGGTTCCACTCGCAGACGTTGCTCGGATCTGCTATTTCGGCGGCGGAGACGCTGGTCCCGAGTACCGGGGTGCCGAGCTCAACTGCTCGGCGCGGTATGCCTCGCATGGTGTGGATGCCGAACCGCAGTCCGAGGGTGTGCAGCTTATCGGCCAACGGCCTAAAGCCCGCGCCGCCGGAAGAGCTGGGAAACCGGACAGGATCCGGGATGAGCCGACCGTAGTCATCGACGAACAGCGAAGCCCCCGGGTTGTAACCGTGCGAACGGGCATCAGGGTCCGACCAGTCAATGTCGACGACCACGGTGTCCCACCCGTAAGGGAGGAGGAAGTCCGCCATGAATTGTGCGTTCGAAAGCACTTCTGCTTCCGTGATGGTGGTTCCGTAACAGTCCCAGCTGTTCCAACCCATGGGTGGGCGTATGGAGGGTGTTTGCGCCATGAAAGATCTCTCCCCGGTTAGCATCGCGACGTGCATCTTTGAAGCGCCCGCTGAGACCTTAGGCGTCAATGGATAGCGTAAGCCTCACACGGTCGCCGCGCTCCTCCGGCACCGTCCCGAAGTGGAACGATGCCGGAGGGGGAGTGTGGAAGGTCCGGGTCAGCCGCCCATCCACAACGTGATCGGTCCGCGGGCGAAGTAGACCAGGAACCCCGCGGCCACCACCCACAGGAGCGGATGGATCTTGCGCGCTTTCCCGGACGATGCGCGGATGATGACCCAGCTGATGAACCCGGCGCCGATGCCGTTCGCGATCGAGTACGTCAGCGGCATGGTCACGATGGTCAGGAATGCGGGCAGTGCGATCGAGAAGTTGCGGAAGTCGATCTCGCGGATCTGCGCCACCATCATGGCACCGACGACGACGAGGGCCGCCGCCGCTACCTCCAGCGGCACCACCGCGGTCAACGGGGTGAAGAACATGGCCGCCAGGAAGAGCGCGCCGGTCACCACCGAGGCGAGACCCGTCCGAGCGCCCTCACCGATGCCGGCTGCCGAGTCGATGAACACGGTGTTGGAGGACGCCGACGATCCACCGCCTGCAACCGCACCCACACCCTCGATCACCAGTGCCGACTTCAGGCGGGGGAAGTTACCGCGCTTGTCCGTCAGCCTGGCCTGCTTTGCGAGGCCGGTCATAGTGCCCATGGCGTCGAAGAAGTTGGTGAAGACCAGGGTGAACACCAGCATCGTCGCGGCAAGCGCGCCGATGCGGTCAAACGCACCGAAGAGGTCGAACGCCCCCACCAGGCTGAAGTCCGGAAGCGAGACGATGTTCGAGGGAATGACCGGCGCGTTGAGGTGCCAGCCGGTGGGATTGTCCGGTCCGCCCGCGCCGAGCCGCAGCGACATTTCGACGATGATCGCGATCACCGTGGTGACGATGATACCGATGAGCAGGCCGCCCTGAACCTTTCGGGCGATCAGGATCCCCATGGTGATGAGGCCGATGATGAAGACCACGGTCGGCACAGTGGTGATGGAGCCGCCGTCGCCCATTTGCACTGGCGGACCGCCCGGCGTGCGGGTGACGAACCCCGAGTCCACGAAGCCGATGAAGGCGATGAACAGGCCGATTCCCACCGTGATCGCAGCCTTGAGTTGCCGTGGAACCGCGTTGAAGATTGCGGATCGGAGGCCGGTGACCGCCAGGAGCACGATCAACAGGCCGTTGATGACGACCAACCCCATCGCTTCGGCCCAGGTAACGTCGCCGACCACAGACACGGCGAGGAACGAGTTGATCCCCAGTCCGGCAGCAATGCCGAACGGGAGGTTGGCAACAACACCGAAGAGAATGGTCATGACACCGGCAGTCAGCCCGGTCACGGCGGCAATCTGGGTGGCCTGAAGCCAGCCTCCCTCGACGTCGAGCGCAGCGGCGTCGGGACTGAATCCGCCGAGGATCAGCGGGTTGAGAATGACGATATAGGCCATCGTGAAGAACGTGACGAAGCCGCCGCGGACCTCACGGCTCTTCGTCGAGCCGCGTTCGGTGATCTTGAAGTATCGGTCGAGCGGGGTCAGCGCCGCCGGGCGAACGGGTTGACGGGTGGAACCCCGGCCGGAGGGCTCGGGGTGGCCGCCGGTCTCGGTGAGAATAGCCATGGCGTGCTCCCTAGTAATCCACGCGCGCGGCGAGAGTGCTCCACGCTTCGAAGGGTGCCGTGGCGGTTACTTGCGCCGACGGAGTGAGTTTGTGATGGCGCACCGGCATCGACCGGTCCTCCACAGGCGTGGCGAAGTAGTCATAGAACACCGCGTCGTCGAAACCGGCTTTGGCTGCGTCGGTCCGGTCGGCAGCGAAGACGACGGCGTCCACCCGGGCCCAGAGGGCGGCCGACAGGCAGAGCGGGCACGGTTCGCAGCTGGAGTAGAGGGTACTGCCGGACAGGTCGAAGGTTTCGAGGGCCGCGCAGGCGTTGCGGATCGCCATGACCTCGGCGTGCGCCGTCGGATCATTGTTGGCGGTGACCCGGTTGACTCCTTCGAATGCCTTGCCGTCGAGTGTCACGATGAGCGCGCCGAACGGCCCACCGGAATTGGAAACATTGTCAGTTGCCAGGGAAATGGCTCTGGAGAGGAACTGCTCTTCTTTGGTGGTGGTAGTCACGGTGATACTCCCGAAACGTGGGGCAGCAATCACTCGAGTCCACGGGCGCCAACGAGGGAGCGGTGTCATGCGACCAGACTGCTGCGGTATGGGGATTTGCAGGTCCACCTGGTAGATAGCTCCGGTTCGCGGAGCCCGCCGTTGGCTTCGTTACATGACGTTAGCAGTGGTTTGTGACGTGCGCCATAGGTTTTGCGAAATTTCTTTCTCACTTTATGGAATCTACCTGTGATGGTGGAACAGGTTCAGGTCACATTCCGACACGACATGCCGAACGCCGCCGGGGCTCCCGAGATTAGGAGCAAGCGCTGTCAAAATTCTTATGGAAGCACAGCTACTTGGAGGTCCACACATGAGTGCTCAAGACAACACTGCCGGTCGACTGAAGGCCATCGTCCAGATCCTGGCTGAAAAGCGCGGAGAATCTGTGAAAGGCACCGACGTGCTGGCAGAAGCGGTGAGCCGCGTTCCGCTCAGCGAGTGGGAGAGCGAAGTCCTCAGCGGCGGCGCCGCCCGCGGCGTCAAGCGCCTGACGGCGGCCACAGCCTCGCTCGTGAAGTCCGGCCTCATCGTCAAGGGCCGCGCCGGCTGGACCGTCACCGAGGAAGGCTCGCGTTACGCTGCAGCGCCCAACGGCGTTGCTCTCGCCGGCAACTTCGGCCACCGCCTGGGCGCCGAAGATTGGGCACCGGCAGCCGAGCAGGTCCAGATGGCCTACAGCCCCGTCTCGCAGCGCTGGGAACTGACCGCGCAGTTGCCGGCCGGCACCTACGAGTACAAGGTCGCCATCGACCATTCCTGGGAAGAGAACTACGGCGCGTTCGGCGTCCGGGACGGCGCCAACCACGTATTCCAGCACGACGGCGGTGTGGTCACCTTCCGGTACGACCACCGCTCGAAGGACGTCGACGTGACCGTACTGGACGGCGCCCTGGTCTAGGGGTTTTCCCGGCCCAGCTCGTCCCAGTGGCCTGAGTCGTCGGCGGCGTCTTCCGGCCTGTTCCCGGGTTCGCCCTCGCCAACATAGGCCGGTGGGACGGCGCCGGCCTCGTGCGTCCCCTGCTCCTCGCGGATGTTCGCCGCGTGTCCGGCGTGCGGGGCAGGTTCGATGACCGCCTCGCGAGGGTCGGCGTGGTGCGTGTGCGTGCTCTCAGCGGCGTTGTCAGTCATGGGTGTGATCCTTTCATCAATGCGGCAGACCGCGCTAGCGTAGTCCTCTTCATGCTTGAGCATCCATGCCGCACACCCGAAAGAGAGAGCTGCCATGTCTGTGTTGCCTACGGCCGAGTTGCACCTGCATATTGAAGGGACGCTGGAGCCGGACCTGATCTTCGCGCTCGCCAGACGGAACGGCATCGAGCTGCCCTACGCGGATGTTGAGGATTTGCGCCGGCAGTATCAGTTCGCGGATCTGCAGGCGTTTCTGAACCTGTACTACGAGAACATGGCTGTCCTGCAAACCGAGCAGGATTTCGCGGATATGACCCGCGCCTACCTTTCGCGCGCCGCGGCGGCGGGGGTCCGGCACGCCGAAATCATGATGGACCCCCAGGCGCACCTCTCGCGCGGAATATCACTCGCCACCTGCGTGAACGGGGTGGCTTCCGCACTGCAGGGCAGCGAGGAGGAGTACGGCATCAGCACCGAATTGATCGCCGCGTTCCTTCGTGATGAACCAGCCGAGGAAGCACTGGCAGTACTCGAGCAACTGCTGGCGACTAATGCTCCGATCATCGGCATCGGCCTGGATTCGGCGGAAGTAGGCCATCCGCCGCGGAACTTCGTAACCCTGTACGAGCGGGCCCACGAGGCAGGTCTGAAGTGCATTGCCCACGCAGGGGAGGAGGGCCCACCGGAGCACATCCGGGAGGCACTCGATCTGCTGAAGGTCTCGCGGATTGACCACGGCATCCGGTGCATGGAGGACGAGGAACTGGTGGAACGGCTCGTGACAGAGCAGACGCCGCTGACTGTTTGTCCGCTCTCGAACGTGCGTCTGCGGGCTGTCGACACGCTCGCCGATCATCCGCTGCCCCGCATGATGGAGCGCGGGCTGAACGTGTGCGTGAACTCGGATGATCCCGCGTATTTCGGCGGTTATGTGGATGACAACTTCGCGCAACTCCAGGCGGTCTTCGATTTCACTGACGCTCAGCTGGCACAACTCGCCACGAACTCAGTGCGCTCCGCCTTCATCACCGACATGCGCCGCGGGGAGCTTCTTGCCGAGATCGACGCCTGGCGGGCAGAAAGGCAGTAGCAGCTCGTGATGTCCGACGGGGAGCCTTACGCGAGCACGTCCTTGGTGCTGAAGCGACCGTAGGCGAGGGCACCGAACACCACGATGTAGCCCGCCTGCAGCAGGGCGTTCGCGGTGAACGAGTCCCACACGATCGGGTCGCGCAGGAGGTCCGCGAAGCCCAGCCAGTACTGGGTGAGCAGCCACGGATGGATCCACTCCAGCTGCGGAAGCTGCCCGATCACCTGGCTGACCACTGACGCCACCACGGTCGCAGCCATTGCTCCCACCGGGACGTCGGTCAGCGTGGACATGAACAGCCCGACGGCGCACAACCCCAACAGGGACAGTGTCACGTAGAGGCTCACCAGTGCAATGCGCAGCAGCGCTTCGGGTACCTCGATGCTCGTGCCCGACAGCAGGGTCACCGGCCCAACCGGGAACAGCAGCGCACCCATGAGCGTGCCCACCGCCGCTACGGTGAAGGTCGCCGCCAGGCAGAAGACGACGGCGCCCACATACTTCACGATCAGCAGCCGCCCGCGCGCCACCGGAGACATGAGCAGGTACCGCAGCGTGCCGGTGCTTGCTTCACCGGCGACCGTGTCGCCCGCGACCACCCCGACCGTCAACGGCAGGAACAGCGGAATAGCGACGATGGTCGCGACGACCGCAACGAACAATCCGTTCTGGCTGACCTGGTCGAGGAACGCCGGTCCCCGCCCCCGGGACGGGCCGGAGGAAAGCTTCACGGCAATGGCAATGAGCACCGGAATCGCCGCGAGCGCGGCCAGCAGCGCCCACGTGCGGCGTCTACGGAAAAGCACGGACAGTTCGGACGCGAGGAAACGCCAGCCGAAAGACCTACGCCGCGTTGACGCCGTCCTTGTACTGGTAGACGCTGTGTCACTGGACAACGTCGAACCCCTCCCCGGTGAGCGCAACGAAAAGATCCTCCAAGCCGGCCTGATCCACGGTAAAGCCGTTCACGCGGACGTCCGCCTCGACCAGCGCCCGCACCACTCGGTCCGGCGGCAGTCCGGCGGGGAGCAGCGCGGTGACGCTGTGCGCGCCGTTGAGGGCGCCGTCGTCGTCGGGTGTGGTTCCGAGGCGCCGCAGGACGGCGTGGGTCTCCGGCACATCCGGGGTGACCACGCGGATACGGGGTTCGCCGGAGCGGCGCAGTTCCTCCAGGCTGCCCTGCGCCACGAGGGAGCCGGCGCTGAGCACCGCGGCGTGGGAACAGATCTGCTCGACCTCCGTGAGCAGGTGGCTCGAGACGAACACCGTGGTGCCCTCCTCCGTCAGGGACCGGACGAGGTGCCGGACCTCGCGGGTGCCCTGCGGGTCGAGGCCGTTGGTGGGTTCGTCGAGGACAATCAGGTCCCGGTGCGTGAGGAGCGCGTTCGCGATCCCGAGGCGCTGCTTCATGCCAAGCGAATAGCGGCCTACTGCCTTGTTTGCCGTCTGCGAGAGCCCGACCCGGTCGAGTGCCGTTTCAACACGCTGCCGACGTGTGGAGGGGGAGACGTAGCGGTCGGCGGCGTCGAGGCGGAGCAGGTTCGCGGTGCCGGAGAGGAACGGATAGAAGCCGGGACCCTCCACGAGGGCTCCGACGCGGGGGAGCACCTCCTGGAGTGCCCGTGGAATGGACTTACCGAGCACCCGGACATCCCCGGAGCTGGCGGACACCAGGCCGAGTAGAATGCGGATGGTGGTGGTTTTCCCGGAACCGTTGGGACCGAGGAAGCCGAAGACCGAACCCCGCGGCACCGCGAGGTCGATCCCGTTGACCACGTTCCGTCCGCCCAACCGCTTGGTCAGGCCTGCTGTCTCGATGACGAGGTCGGCGCCCCCGCTCACGCTTGCGCGGCTACTGCCTGCAGGCGTTCAACGGTGACTGAACCGGCGATGATGCGGCCGTCGTCAGTGATCAGCACGTTCACCAGCGCAGTGGAGAGAAGCTGGCCGCCGTCGACCGGCGTACTGAGCTGCATCAGCTCTTCCGGGATCTGCTGCTGCCCGGCAGGAACAACGACGACGGCGTCCCAGCCTTCGCCGACGACCGTCGGCTTTTCTGCCGCCGCAGCATCCATGTCGGCATGATCATGCATGTGGCCGTGCTTGTGCCCGTCCCAGTGCCCGTGTCCGTGCTTGTGCCCGTCGTGCTCGATCTCGGTGACGGTGGCACCGTCCGGCGGGGTGAACGCGAATACGTCCGCGGCGGGTTCCTCGTAGCTGATCTTGGTGAAGGTGGAGCTGAACGCCGGGGCACCGTTGCCGGCGGTCGCCACCGTAACACCGAGCGGGAGGCCGGTTTCGCCGTCGACGGCGATGGTCACGGAACCCACGAGCGTGTCAGTTGAGCGCGGTGTCAGGACCAGATCGTAGACCGGGCGCCCGGCGACCATGCGGTCGGACCCGACGGTGACCTCAGTGGACGGGTCGACCTTCTCGAGGAAATGCGCGGCGACGTCGTTGGGTGCGTGGGTCCCGCCGTGGGGCTTGTCATGGCCCTCGAGGGTGGCGTGGATGGCTTCATTTTCATCCGAGTTGTAGTACCAGAGGTCATCGCCGTTGCGGATAACGTTGCGTTCCTCAAGCCGGTCGAGCACCTGCAGGCGTGCCTGTTCGGGCCCGTTGACGAATACCCGGGCGGTGTGGGAGCCGGTCAAAAGTTCGACGGCGGCGCTCGCCGGTAAGGTTTCGCCGTCGTCGTTATAGCCGCCTCCTCCGCCCGTCGCCTCAAGAGTGGAGAGGTCGGGAAGGCCGAGGTTTGAGCTTTGCTCCACGGTGCCGGAGAACACGTCCGCGTTCTTCTCCTGGACGAGCGCGAGGACTTCCTCGGCGGTCTTGTCAGGAAGGTCAACCGCTGCGTTGGCGCTGAACGGAGCCACCAGCGCCGCTGCGCCTACCGCCCCGGCAGCGACGGCTGCCGGAGTCCACTGACGCCATGATTTTTGCCCTGTAGGAGTCATCACAAACTTCCTCGTTCTGGTGGTAACGCGGAATGGATCCTTCGCGCCACGGTACACCCGGAACCTGAGAATTGCGTTGGAGTTTCCGCCCCCGCGCGTATCAAAGCTCCCCCAAGGTCGCACAGGAGAATTGCTGCATGCCTGGTCGAACCTTCGCCGACCCTCCTCCTGCTCGAGGGAGAGTAGGCTTGTTGTGTGAGTTAGATCACAGCAAAACCTAGGGAGTAGTCATGGCAACGTGCGACACCTGCGGTAATGAGTACGACAAGACCTTCACCGTGACCAGGGGCGAGTCCCGGGGCACCTTCGACAGTTTCGAATGTGCCGTTCATGCGATGGCTCCGAGCTGCGCGCATTGCAACTGCCGCATCCTCGGCCACGGAGTCGAAAGTGACGGAACCATGTATTGCTGCGCCCACTGCGCACGCGCGTCAGGGGAGCAGGGGGTGTCCGACCGTTCATGAGCAGGGCGGCCGGAGGAGTCACAACCCGTGCGTAAAGGCCTCCTTCCGCTACCGTAAAAACCATGGATACCGGGACGCGAGGGCGCGCCGAAACGACTGAACGCCCCAACCCGCACTCAGTGACGCTGCGCTTTCTCGCCGCTCCCACGGACCTCGGACACAGCGGCTCCGTGGACGCCGGAACGGTGCTCGAGTGGGTGGACAAGGCGGCATACGCGGCCGCCGTCGGCTGGGCCAAAAGCTACTGCGTGACGGCGTACGTAGGGAATATCCACTTCGCGGACCCGGTGAACGTCGGCGACATGGTCGAAGTCGAAGCGACCATCGTCTACACCGGCAGGTCCTCGCTCCACATCCGCACCATCGTCTCCTCGGGGGACGTCAAGGGCGGCGAGGCGACGATGCGCAGCCAGTGCCTCGTGATCTTCGTTGCAGTGGGACCGGACGGCAAACCCGTACCGGTGCCGCAGTTCCAGCCGGAGACTCCCAAAGAGATCGAGCTGCGCGACCAGGCTATTGCCCGGATCGAGGTGCGCGATGCCATCGTCGCCGCCATGAACGGGCAGGAATATACCGGCGCCGGCACCGCTGAACGCGTAACCCTCCGCTTCCTCGCCGCACCCACGGACGTGAACTGGGGCGGGAAGGTGCACGGCGGCACCGTCATGGACTGGATCGATGAAGCCGCCTACATCTGCGCCACGCGCTACTGCGGCCAGGATACGGTGGCCGTCTTCTCCGGCGGCGTACGCTTCTACCGGCCGCTGCTGATCGGCGATCTCGTGGAGGTGGAGGCACGCCTGGTCTACACGGGCAACAAGGGCATGCACATCGCCGTCCATGTCCGCTCCGGCAAGCCGACCGGACGGGACATGCAACTCACCACGTACTGCCTCACCGTAATGGTGGCCAGGGATGAGTCAGGTACCGCGGTGCCGGTTCCACCGTGGGAACCGCGCTCGGAAGAGGACAAGCGCCTGGCAGCGCACGCCAGGGAACTGCTGGAAATCCGGGGCCGGGCGCCGGGAAGCAGCCTCCCCAACCACCTCTCCGGCTAGCGGCAGCGGTCCATACCGCAACTTTTGCGCAACCACGGCGGCCCAAGCGGCTGCAGAGTCACCACAGCCGCACAAAAGTTCCGGGGGATCAGTTGGCGTAGGGGTCCGCGATCCCGATGTACTGCGTTGTGGTGTACTCCGCGATTCCCTCGGAGCCGCCCTCGCGGCCCAGCCCGGACTGCTTCACACCGCCGAAGGGCGCTGCCGCATTGGAGATGACACCGGCGTTGAATCCGACCATGCCGAATTCGATCTGTTCGGCTACGCGCAGCAGGCGATTGAAGTCCCTGCTGTACAGGTAGGAGGCCAGGCCGTACTCGCTGGCGTTGGCGAGGCGGATCGCGTCCTCCTCGGTGGCGAACGTTGTTACGGGTGCTACCGGACCGAAGATCTCCTGACGGAGGATGTCGGCGTTGTTGGGCACGTTGCCGAGGACCGTCGGGGGGTAGAAGTAACCTGCCCCTTCAACTGGTGAGCCGCCGGTCACGGCTGTGGCACCGGCGTCGACGGCGGCGCTGACCAAAGCGTGCACGTCGTCCCGGGCATCACCGTCGATCAGCGGGCCTACCTGCGTTCCGGGCTCGGTGCCGCGCCCCGTGGTCAACGACCCCATGGCGGCGGCGAACCTTGCGGTGAATTCCTCCGCGACGGACTCCTGCACGAGGAAGCGGTTCGCGGCGGTGCAGGCTTCGCCCATGTTGCGCATCTTCGCGGCCATTGCTCCCTCAACGGCCCTGTCGAGATCCGCGTCGTCGAACACGATGAACGGCGCATTGCCGCCCAGCTCCATGGAGGTGCGCAGCACGTTCTGTGCGGCATCTGCCATGAGGCGTTTGCCGACCGGCGTTGAGCCCGTGAAGGAGATCTTGCGCAGCCGGGAATCTTTCAACAGCGGCCCGGAGATTCCGGAGGCACTGGAGGAAGGTACGACGTTGAGCACTCCCGCGGGCAGGCCGGCGTCGAGCATGGTCTGGGCGAACAGCTGTGCTGTCAGCGGCGTGAGCTTCGCAGGCTTCAGCACCATGGTGCAGCCGGCTGCGACGGCGGGAGCCACCTTCCGGGTTGCCATCGCCAGCGGGAAGTTCCATGGCGTGATGAGCAGGCAGGGGCCGACCGGCTTGTGCTGGACCAGGATCTTGTTCTTGCCCTCAGGGGTGGTGAGGTAGCGGCCGTAGTCGCGTACGGCCTCCTCCGAGAACCAGCGCAGGAATTCGGCGCCGTAGGTCACTTCGCCGCGTGCTTCGGCCAGCGGCTTGCCCATTTCCAGTGTCATCAGCAGCGCGAAGTCCTCGGCGCGCTCCGTCACCAGGTCGAACGCGTGGCGCAGGATTTCGGCACGTTCGCGTGGAGCGGTCCGCGTCCAGGACGCCTGAGCTGCATCGGCGGCATCGAGGGCGGCGACCGCGTCCTCACTGGTCGCTGAGGCAAGAGTGGCGAGCACCTCGCCGGTGGCGGGGTCACGCACGTCGAAAGTGCCGCCGTCGGACGCGTCCCCCCACTGGCCGCCGATCAGGAGGCCGGTGGGCACGGTGGAGAGGAGCCGGGCTTCGCGTTCAGACGAGACGGCAGAGGAGTGCGCTGGGGAAACTGTCATGGGGTGCCCTTCGAAGGTCAGTAGCTGTTGGGAGTATCGCCATCGGGTGCGGGGATGAACTGGGCGGCGAGGGCTTCTGAGCCCCGAGCCAGCAGGGCGACGTCGGCACCCACCAGGATGAAGCCGGCCCCGGCGTCCAGGTAGTGGCGGGCGGTATCAGGATTGAAGGCGTTCACGCCCGCCGGCTTCCCGGTTTTTTGCGCTGCCTCAAGGCAGCGTTCGACGGCGGCGCGAACCTCGGGGTGCTCCTGCTGGCCGAGCACGCCCATGGAAGCCGCGAGGTCGGAGGGGCCGACGAAGATGGCGTCCACACCGTCGACCTTGAGGATGTCCTCCACGGCTTCGACGGCGGCCGCGGACTCGATCTGCACTGTCACGGTGATCGTGTCGGAGGCCCGGGCCAGGTAGTCCGGCACCCGGTTCCAGCGCGCCGCGCGCGCCAGCGCCGAACCGACCCCGCGCACACCCTCCGGCGGGTATCGCGTGGCGGCCACAGCGGCCTCGGCTTCCGCGACAGAGTGGACC
The DNA here is from genome assembly GCF_059089725.1 of Arthrobacter sp. M71 S08. Lineage (NCBI taxonomy): Bacteria > Bacillati > Actinomycetota > Actinomycetes > Micrococcales > Micrococcaceae > Arthrobacter > Arthrobacter sp. M71 S08. The sequence goes on from NZ_JBNHEY010000003.1 coordinate 101,254, forward strand.
ATCGGGATGAGCAGGTTCTGCACACCGATGTCCAGGTACTGCTTGATGAGGACAGTGTCGTTCACGGGCGGCCGGACCATTGTGGAGACGGGGTAACCGTGGATCGCCTGGAGCTGGGCGAGGATCGACTCGAGTCCGTTCGGACTGTGCTCGGCGTCGACGAGGAGCCAGTCCAGACCGGCTCCCGCGCAGAGTTCCGCGATCAGCGGGCTGCCCGAGCACACCCACATTCCCGCCAGCGGCCGGCCTGCTTTACCGCTTTGCTTGCGGAGCGCGTCGCGGAAGGTGGTCTCTAGTGGAAGTGGCATGTCACAGCTCCGAGTGGTCCGTAATCGGCGTGGACGGTGTCGCCCTTGTGAACCCAGAGGGGACGGGTGAAGGAACCGGCGAGGATGATGTCCCCGGCCTTGAGGCTGTCCCCGTGGGCCGCAATCTTGTTGGCCAGCCAGTGGACGCCGGCCGCAGGGTGGTCCAGCACACCGGCCGCGACGCCCGTCTCCTCCACGGTCTGGTTCTTGTAGAGGATGGCGGCGACCCAGCGGAGGTCGACGGCGTCCGGCTTCACCGGACGCCCGCCCACCACCATGGCACCCATCGCGGCGTTGTCCGAGATGGTGTCCACGATGGTCCGGCCTTCCATCTCGATCCGGGAATCCAGGATCTCGAGGGCCGGAACCACGTAGTCCGTTGCGTTCAGGACGTCGAAGATAGTGCAGCCCGGGCCCTTCAGCCCGTCCTTCAACACGAACGCCAGCTCCACCTCGACGCGCGGGTGGGTGTACTTGTCCCACTCCACCGAGCAGCCAGTTTCCAGCACCATGTCATCGAAGATGGCGCCGTAGTCCGGCTCGGTGATCCCGGTGGCTGCCTGCATGGCCTTGGACGTGAGGCCGATCTTGCGTCCCACCAGGGTGCGACCGGCTTCCTCGTTGCGCCGGCGCCACAACTGCTGGACAGCATAGGAGTCCTCGACGGTCATGTCCGGGTAGCGGGCGGTCAGCCGGGGAATGGGGGTGCGGCTGCGGCCGGCCTCCACCAGTTCGTCTGCAATGGCCTCAATCGTCGCGTCGTCCAGCATGGCTACAGCTGCGCTCCCAGCTTGAAGCCCGTCCGGTCGCCCTCCGGCGACCCGTCCTTGCGGGTGTAGGAGAAACCGTCAGCGCCGACCGTGACGGCCATCTCGCTCTTCTCCTCGCGCTCGATGACCGGCTGCGGGTTGCCGTCGAGGTCCAGGACGAGGGACGCCTCGGTGTACCAGGAGGGAACAACCGGGTTGCCCCACCAGTCGCGGCGCTGGTTGTCGTGGACATCCCAGGTGATCGTGGGGTTGTCCGGATCACCCGTGTAGTAGTCCTGCGTGTAGATCTCGATGCGGTGACCGTCCGGGTCCAGGATGTAGAGGTAGAACGCGTTGGACACACCGTGACGGCCGGGACCGCGCTCAATACGGTCACTGATGCGCAGCGCGCCCATCTTGTCGCAAATCTGGATGATGTTGTGCTTCTCGTGGGTGGCGAAGGCAACGTGGTGCATGCGGGGGCCATTGCCGCCGGTCAGCGCGGTGTCGTGGACGGTCTGCTTGCGGTGCATCCAAGCGGCGTACGTGACGCCGTCGGAATCCTGGATGTCCTCGGAGACCCGGAAGCCCAGATCCTCGAGGTACTTGCGGCCGCGCGGCACGTCCGGGGTGACCTGGTTGAAGTGGTCCAGGCGCACCAGTTCGCCGGCGGAGTAGAGGTCGTAGCGCTGGGTGAGGCGCTCGACGTGCTCCACCTCGTAGAAGAACTCGTAGGGGAAGCCCAGCGGGTCCTCGACGCGGACGGAATCGCCGATGCCCTTGGTGAAGCCTTCCTTGCGGCGCTCGGTCCGGCAACCCAGTTCCTTGTAGTAGGCCTCCGCGGCGTCCACCTCGGCGGGTGACTTCACGCGGTAGGCGAAGGCGGCGACCGCGGCCACCGGTCCCTTCCGCAGCACCAGATTGTGGTGGATGAATTCCTCAAGGGGACGGAGGTAGATGTTGTTCTCGTCTTCCTCGGTGACGTGCAGACCGAGGACGTCGACGTAGAACTCGCGCGACCTGACGAGGTCAGTGACCACGATCTCCATGTAGGCGCAGCGGACAATGTCCGGAGCCGGGACCGAGGGGGTGGGTACGAAGTTGGTCATGATGTTCTCTCTTCTTTGAGCAGGAAGGGGGTGGTTAGCCCTCGTTGGCGGCGGAGTCTTCGACGCTGCCGAACTTCGGGGTGTGAACAGGGCCGAGCGTGATGTGCACGGCCTGCTGGTCGGTGTAGAAGTCGATCGAGCGGTAACCGCCCTCGTGGCCCAGGCCGGAGGCCTTTACTCCACCGAACGGGGTACGGAGGTCGCGGACGTTGTGGCTGTTGAGCCACACCATGCCGGCCTCCACATTCTGGGAGAAGTTGTGCGCGCGGGTCAGGTTCTGTGTCCAGATGTAGGCCGCCAGGCCGTACCTGGTGTTGTTCGCCAGGGCGAGCGCTTCGTCGTCGTTCTCAAACGGGGTGATCGCGACGACGGGACCGAAGATCTCCTCCTGGAAGATGCGTGCCTCAGGTGCGACGTCGGCAAAAACGGTCGGTGCGATGTAGTTGCCTTCCGGAAGGTGCTCGGGGCGTCCGCCGCCGGCGAGGAGCCGGCCCTCGGACTTGCCGATCTCCACGTAGGAGGCAACCTTCTCGTAATGCTCGGGATGGACCAGCGCGCCGACCTGAGTCTTCGGGTCGTGTGGGTCACCCACGACGATGGTCTTCGCGCGGGCAGCGTACTTCTCGCAGAACTCGTTGTAGACGGCCCGCTCCACGAGGATGCGCGAACCCGCGGTGCAGCGCTCGCCGTTGAGGGAGAACACGCCGAAGAGCGCGGAGTCAATCGCGGCGTCGAGGTCCGCATCAGCGAACACCACGCAGGGTGACTTTCCGCCGAGTTCCATCGAGAGGCCCTTGAGGTTGGCGGCGGCATTGCGGAAGATCGTCTGGCCGGTGGTGGTTTCACCGGTGAAGGAGATCAACGGAACGTCCGGGTGCTTCACCAGGGCGTCACCGGCTTCCTCACCGAGACCGTTGACCAGGTTGAAGACGCCGTCGGGCAGGCCCGCGTCCTTGAAGATCTGGGCCCACAGGGAAGCGGAGAGCGGAGTGAACTCGGCGGGCTTGAGGACTACAGTGTTGCCGGTCGCCAGCGCCGGGGCGAGCTTCCAGGACTCAAGCATGAACGGTGTGTTCCAGGGCGTGATCAGCCCGGCAACACCGATGGGCTTCCGGTTCACGTAGTTGATCTGGGAGCCGGGAACCTTCATGGCGTCGTCGAACTGGGCCACGATGAGGTCCGCAAAGAAGCGGAAGTTCTCGGCCGCACGCAAGGCCTGGCCTTTTGCCTGGGTGATGGGCAGGCCGGTGTCGAAGGTTTCGAGTTCGGCGAGGCGCGATTCCTGCGCTTCGACGGCGTCGGCGATCCTGTTCAGGACGCGGGCACGCTCGCGGGGCTTCATCTTCGGCCACGGGCCGTTGACGAAGGCTTCGCGCGCGGCGGCGACTGCCAGATCGATGTCTTCCTTCTGGCCTGCTGCAGCGGTGGCGTAGTTGCTGTTGGACACCGGGTCCAGAACATCGAAGGTTTTCCCGCCGACGGAGTCGACGAACTTCCCGTTGATGTAGTGCTGGATGTGCGTGGGCAGGTCCTTGGGCACGTAGTGGGTGGTTTCAGGGACGGTGGACGTCATTGTTTCTCTTCCTGACTGCTGGGATTTATTCAGTGGTGGCGGGCGCTTGCGCGAGGTAAGCGTCGAGGGTGGCGGAGCGGTGCTGCCGGGCCGCGCGCTCGATGGCGTCGGCGTCGGCATTGGATTCGATGAGTTGAAGCAGCGCTTCGTGTTCGCGCACGGATTCATGTGCGCGTCCGGGGACAAACCGGAAGGTTGACGACCGCAGCGAAGCCAGCCGGTTCCAGCCGCGGTGGACCAGATCGAGGATGTGCGGATTCGGACAGTGCTCGAAGAGGACGCTGTGGAAGTCCTGGTTGAGCGAGGTGAAGCGGACCGGGTCGAAGTGGTCGAGGCAGTTCCGCATCTCCTCGTTCACGGCACGGGCGCGGCCGATCGCCGTGGAATCGATCAACGGTGCTGATAGCGCGGTGGCCGCTCCCTCCACGATGCTGAGCGTCTGCATCGTGTAGAGGTACTCCGTCGGGTCGATCCCGGAGACCGTGGCGCCGACGTTGCGCTCAAACTTCACGAGCCCCTCGGCTTCCAGACGCCGGATCGCTTCACGTACGGGCACCACGCTGAAGCCGAGGTCTTCGGCGATCTTCGCCAGCACCAGCCGGTAGCCGGGGGAGAAGGTCCCCTCCACAATGCGTGCCTTGATAGAGGTATAGGCCTGCTCTGACTTGCTGCCCGCCTTGGTCTCGCCGGCTTCCTGTACGACGGCGGATCGTGCGACGGCGGTTTCACTCACCGGTTTCTCCTTCCGCTGAAGTCCACTCCTGGTACTTCGCCTTCCAGTCCGCGTTCATGGGGTAGAGCCCGTCAACGCTGTTGCCCTGCTTGACCATTTCGAAGATGAAGGTCTCTTCCTTCTCCTGCTGGATGCAGTCATCCACGAGTTCCTCGGCGAGTGCGGGCGGGATCACCAGGATGCCGTCGGAGTCGGCCACGATGATGTCGCCGGGTTGTACGGTGGTTCCGCCGCACGCGATGGTGATGTCGGTGTCCCACGGGACGTGCCGGCGGCCGAGCACCGCGGGATGGGGGTTGGCGAAGTAGGTGGGCATATCGAGGTCGGCGACGGCCGAGTAGTCGCGGACGCCGCCGTCCGTGATGATCGCGGCCGCTCCGCGCACCTGGGCGCGCATGGCGAGGATGTCGCCTACTGTTCCCGTGCCCTTCTCGCCGCGTGCCTCCATGACGAGGACTTCGCCGTCGTTCACTGAATCAATGGCGCGCTTCTGCGCGTTGAATCCACCGCCGTGGGTCTTGAAGAGGTCTTCACGATTGGGGACGTAACGCAGGGTGCGTGCCAGGCCGACGACGCGGCGGTCCGGTCGCGTGGCCTGCAGGCCGTCGATGCTGACGTTGTTCAGCCCCCGCTTGCGCAGCTGGGAGGAGAGTGTGGCAGTGGCGACGCTCTCCAGTTTCTTCTTCAGTTCCGGGGGCAGCGCCTGCGTGGCCGGCTCCAGGCCGGCGGCCTCACGGGAACCGTAGGCCTCCTCGCGTTGTGAGTCGTCCGACTTGGGCTGCGCGCCGAAGTCAGCGAACGGCGTCGTTCCTTCCACCACGCGGGTGGTGAGCTTGCCGCTGCTGTATCCGCCTGCGGTGACTTCGATTTCGACGACGTCGCCCGGCCTGGCCACGGAGGCACCCGCCGGCGTGCCGGTGAGGATCATGTCGCCTTCCTCGAGGGTGAGGAGCTGCGACAGGTCAGCGACGAGCTGCGCGAATGGGAAGAGGAGGTCTTCGGTGGTGTCGTCCTGCACGAGTTCACCGTTGTGCCAGGTCTGCAGTCGCATCGCGGCGGGGTCGATTTCGCCCGCCGGGATCAGCTCAGGGCCAACCGGTGTGAAGCCGTCCCCGCCCTTGGAGCGGACGTTTGAGCCCTTGTCTGCGTAGCGCAGATCATAAATTCCGAGGTCATTGCTGGCGGTAACCCAAGCGACATGCCCCCAAGCGTCTTCGAGGCTCACCCTGCGTGCAGGATTGCCGATGATGAGCGCGATTTCGCCCTCATACCCAAGCAGTTCACACCCGAGGGGACGCTCGATGGTGCCCGGTGCGTCAACCGATCCCAACGCGAGCGACGACGGCGGCTTCAGGAAGTAGGAGGGCTGCTGCGGCGTGCGGCCCCGCTGGGCGGCACGGCTTGGGTAGTTGATGTGGACGGCGATGACCTTGCGGGTGCGGGCAAGCAATTCTGCACTCGCTGTCCGGGTCTGGGACTCCATGGTCATGCCGTTGTCTCCTCGTCGATGAGTTCGTTACTGATGTACGAAATCGTATACGATAAGTATGGCTTGTGAAGTGAGACACGTCAACCCCCTTCCGGTGAAGCGAAAAGTGTTGTGTTGCGCATCATATCCGTCGTACAGTTTTGACACCGCTCATTCGATTATTGAATTACCTGTTCAAATAACGAACATATTGAAGGGGCGGCAACCCCGTAAAGTTCCACAAAGATGTGAGTGAGGAAAGCCCGTGCAGTTTCACCATCACGGCTATGTATCCGGTGACCCGCGGATCCAGGCAGCGGCCGGCGTCGGCATCGACAGGCCCGAAGAGCTGCCGGACGAGGTCGACGTCCTGATTGTGGGCAGCGGACCAGCGGGCATGCTCGCCGCCGCGCAGCTGTCCCAGTTTCCGAATATCACCACGCGCATCGTGGAGCGCCGGCCCGAGCGGCTCGCCATTGGTCAGGCGGACGGCATTCAGGCCCGAAGTGTTGAGACTTTCCAGGCGTTCGGGTTTGCTGAGCGCATCACTGCCGAGGCGTACCGGATCACCGAAATGGCTTTCTGGAAGCCCGATCCCGCTGACCCATCCCGCATCATCCGGACCGCCCGGCCGCTCGATGACCCCACCGGGATCAGCGAGTTCCCGCATCTGATCGTGAACCAGGCGCGTGTCCTTGACTACTTCGCCGAGTTCATGGCGAATTCCCCGACCCGAATGAAGCCGGACTACGGGCTGGAATTCCAGAGTCTCGATGTTTCCAACGAGGGGGAGTACCCCGTCAGCGTCACGCTGCTCCACACGGCCGGGCCGCGCGAGGGGCAGGAACGGACTGTGCGTGCCAAGTACGTGATCGGCGGGGACGGAGCCCGCAGTAAAGTGCGTAAGGCGATCGGGTGCACGCTGGCCGGTGATGCGGCCAATCATGCGTGGGGGGTCATGGACGTCCTCGCTGTCACGGACTTCCCCGATATCCGGCTGAAGTGCGCCATCCAGTCCGGCGAGGGCGGAAGCATCCTGCTGATCCCGCGCGAGGGCGGCCACCTGTTCCGTATGTACGTGGATCTCGGTGAGGTGGAGGCGCACACCAAGGGTGATATCCGCAGTACCACCATCGACGAAATCATCGAGAAGGCCAACGCGATCCTCTCCCCCTACACGCTTGATGTGCGCAACGTTGCTTGGCACAGCGTGTACGAGGTTGGCCACCGCCTCACTGACCGGTTCGACGACGTCCGCCCTGAAGAGCTGGGTACCCGCACTCCACGCGTCTTCATCACCGGCGACGCCTGCCATACACACAGCGCGAAGGCCGGACAGGGGATGAACGTCTCCATGCAGGACGGCTTCAACATCGCCTGGAAGCTCGGCCATGTTCTGGAAGGCCGCAGCCCGGAGAGCCTGCTGTCCACGTACTCCGCCGAACGTCAGGTGGTTGCGAAGAACCTGATCGATTTCGACAAGCAATGGTCCTCGCTCATGGCCAAGAAGCCCGAAGAGTTCGAAGACCCCACGGAACTCGAGAACTTCTACGTCCGCACCATGGAGTTCCCCGCAGGGTTCATGACGCAGTATTCGCCGTCCATGATTGTGGGGGAGGCGACGCACCAGGAGCTTGCCACCGGATTCCCGATCGGCAAGCGTTTCAAGTCGGCACCCGTCTTCAGGGTCTGTGACACCAACCCGGTTCACCTCGGCCACCACGCGACGGCGGACGGACGTTGGCGGATCTACGTCTTCGCGGACGAGCCGCTGCCGGGCAACCCGTCGAAGGTCACCAACTTCGCCGAGTGGCTGACGAACTCGGCCGAGTCACCGCTGTCCGCAACGCCCGAGGGTGCGGATATCGACGCGTGGTTCGACGTCAAGGTGATTTACCAGCAGGATCACCACACGATCGATATCAATGCCGTGCCCGCGGTCTTTAAACCCGAGGTCGGACCGTTCAAGCTCAACTACCTGGAAAAGGTCTTCGGTGCTGATCCGGAAGCGGACATCTTCGAGGTTCGCGGTCTGGACCGGGGAGGCGTCGTCGTCGTCGTCCGTCCGGACCAGTACGTGGCCAACGTGCTGCCGCTGACGGCGACGTCAGAACTCGGCGCCTTCTTCGCGGGGATTCGGACAGGGCGCGGGCTGGTCAGCAACCAGGCGTAGCGGTTTCATCAGGTTGCCGGGGAACGAGGGTTCCCCGGCAACTTTTCTGTTCTCCCTGTGACCCATTGAGGCAGCGGCGTCAGCTTTTATAGGCTGAGCCTCATGCCGACTCCTTTGGGATTTATCGATATCGCCTCGACCGATCCGGCCAGGTCCGCAGCCTTCTATGAGGGCGTGCTGGGCTTCGAAACGGAGTCGGGTCAGCACACCAGATTCAACGCCGGAAACGTGGCAGGCGGATTCCCGGACCTGCAGCACGGGTTTGCCCCGGTGATCGCTGTACTCGAGCCCGGCGACGTGGTCCCCTACTTCGAGCCGGCGGACCTTGACGCCGCGCTGGCCCGCACGGTGGAGCTTGGCGGGAGCGTTCTGCTCGAGCCCGTGGAGAGCGCCCCTGGGCACTGGGTTGCCATTGTGACGGACCCTTCGGGAGCCAAGATTGCGCTGACCCGGATCGAAGAGCGAAGCGCGTCAACCATTAACACTTAGGCCTGCCGAACAGGCCTCTTCGGGGCCGTATGCCCGGACCGGTCACCTCACTGGATCATTCTCATATCTGTAATTGAAAACGATTATCATTACCTATAGTCTTTCTGGTGCCCTACCGGCCAACACTTCCCCTGATTCAAGGACTGCTCCATGCCCCTACGCCCTTTCCTGCTCTCCACTACCGCTATGGCGGCCATCGTCGCGGTTACGCTCGCCGGTTGTGCCAGTGATAACCCGGCGTCAGTCAGCGCCCCCGATGCCGGAGCTGGAGACGGTGTGCTCGATGTGATCGGCCCATACGAAGTCCACGGCCTCGATCCCACCACCGCCGAGGGAATCTTCACGCGCCTGCAGGTCGCCGAGACGCTCGTGGATGCGGATGAGTCGGGGCAGCTGCAGCCCGGACTTGCGTCTGAGTGGAGTGCATCCGAGGACGGGCTGGAATGGACATTCACCCTGCGCGAGGGCGCTGTATTCCACGACAACACACCAGTAGACGCCGAAGCCGTAGTCGCCGCTCTGGAGGCAGCGCGTACCTCCGAGGCGAACACCATCGCCGTTGCCCCGATAGCGGAAGTACGGGCCCAGGACGCCGCCGTCGTCATTGCGCTGTCCGAACCATTCGCGCCGCTGCCGGCGGTTCTGGCTGCAACAAGCACACAGATTCTCGCTCCCTCTTCCTACGCCGAGGATGGAACGGTTTCCGAAGTCGTTGGTTCCGGGCCGTACCGGGTGCTCGAGGTGGCACCACCGTCAAGGATTGAACTGGAAGCCTTCGAGGGCTACGACGGGCAGGCCCCCAGGGTGGACCGCGTGATTTACGAGACCGTCGGACGGGCAGAAAACCGCGCCCTGATGGCCGAGAGCGGACAGGCCGACCTCACGTTCGGGATGGATCCAACCAGCCTGCAGCGAGTCGAGGGTAAACACGGGCTGCACGTCGAGTCTGCGCTGCTTCCGCGCACCATAGTGCTCAAGCTCAACGCCGAGCACCCGGCCCTTTCGGATCAGCGCGTACGGCAGGCACTGTCGATGGCCCTGGACCGCTCAGCGATGGCTACGGCCGTGCTGCGGGATCCCGAGATCAGCGCCACCCAGATGTTCCCTCCTGCCCTCGCATCGTGGCATAACGAGGGCCTCGACCCGCTGACGTTTGACCCTGAGCGCGCCGCCGCGCTCCTTGACGAGTCAGGCTGGCTTATGGGCGCCGACGGCGTGCGCGAGAAGGATGGGCAGCCGTTGCAGGTGGAACTGCTGACGTTCCCCGACCGTCCCGAGCTGCCGACAATGGCAGCCGCTATCCAGGCAGCACTGGTCGAGGTGGGCGTTGACGTTGAGGTGCGGGTAGACAATTCGAGCGAGATCCCAGCCGCCCACGCCGACAACACACTCGAAATGGCGCTCTTCACCCGCAACTTCGCCCTGGTACCGGACCCGATTGTCACGCTCCTGAAGGACTACCCGGCTGAAGGCGCCGACTGGGGTTCAATGAATTGGAGCGATCCCGACATGCTCAGGGCCCTGGACCAGTTGGTCACAGACGCGGAGCACACAGATGCTGAGGCAGACACCGCCCGCGAGCAGATAGCGAGCACCCTGCAGGAAGAGCTGCCCGTCGTACCTGTGTCCTGGTACCGCCAGAGCGTCATCGTCAACGAAGCCGTCGAAGGTTTCGTCCTCGACCCGCTCGAGCGCAACTGGAACCTGGCCGACGTCTCCATCCAGGGCTAGCCATGAGCACCCTTTCAGCCCCTTCGGCAGAACATGTTTCGCCCGGGCGAACCGACCGCGACCACACCCTGGCGCAGGCCGTCGGCAGGATCCTCGCCCGCCGCGCAGCCCAGGCGGTCGGCGTCGCCCTCGCAGTGACAGTCACCTGCTTTGTCATCGTCCAGCACCTGCCCGGCGACATCGCCTTTCGCATCGCCGCCGGCCGCTACGGATACGACAAGGTGGATGCCGCAGCCGCCGCAGAAGTCCGCGCCGACGTCGGTCTTGATGCCCCGGCCTGGCAGCAGCTCGGTGACTGGATCCTCGGTGCCCTCCGCCTGGACTTCGGCACCTCCCTGGTCACCGGCGCCTCGGTCATCGAGGAGCTGACACACCACTTGTCGGCAACCCTGCAACTGGCGGCGGCGGCGCTCATACTCTCGATTACCCTCGGGATGACCATCGGCCTGCTGGCCGCCCAGAGCCGTGGCGGTGCGGTCGATCGACTCACCGACGGGTGGGTAGCGGTGGTCAGGGCCCTGCCGCCCTTCGTGTTAGGGCTCGTCCTCATCATTGTCTTCTCCGTCCAGCTCGGCTGGGTGCCGGCTGCCGGGCACGGGGAGCGGGGAAACATCGTGCTCCCGGCCCTGACACTGGCAGTCGGTCTTTCCGGCCTGTTCGCGCGGGTCACCAGGGACACAGTCGCGCAGATCCTGGAGTCCGAGCAGGTGCATTTCGCGCGGACCAAGGGCCTCGCGGGGAACGTTGTGCTTGCCCGCCATGTGTTGCGCAACGCCGGGGTCACGCTGGTCGCCTATATCGGTGTCCAGGTACTGATTCTCATCGAGGGAGTGGTAGTGGTCGAAAGCCTCTTCGCCTGGCCGGGGCTCGGACACGCCCTCGTTCATGCAGTGTTCTGGCGTGACATTCCGGCGATGCAGGCTACCGTTCTGGCGCTTGCCCTGATCGTCGTGGTCGTTTCGACCATAGTGGACCTGGCCGTTCTAGCACTCGACCCGCGTACCAGGGAGGCCTGATGAGCGCCACACCTCCGAACATTGATAACGCGAACGTGGAGAGCCCGGTAGCGGTTGCGGGTTCCCGGCCCACGCAGTTGTGGGGAATGACCGGACGAGCGGCCCGGCGCACCCCTTGGGTACGCCTTGCATCGGTGGGTCTGCTGGCCGCCCTTGTGCTTTTCGCTCTCATTGGCCCGCTCGTCTGGCGCCAGTACGCGGGCCAGGACCTGAGCCAGTTCCTCCAGCCACCTTCGCTGGCAGAACCATTCGGCCATGACCATCTCGGACGCAGCGTCATCGCACGGCTGGCCCACGCCACCCGCCTGTCGCTCGGACTCGCCATACTTTGCGTGGTCACCGCCGCTGCTGCCGGAGTCGCTCTCGGCCTGCTGGCTGCCTGGCGCAGGGGCTGGCTGGATCAGGTGCTGCTCGGAATCTCCGAGGTCTTCCTTGCCCTGCCCGCTCTGCTGATTGTCCTGATTTTCGCGGCTCTTGCTTCCGGGGAGATGTGGACCATTTATGTCGGGATCGCACTGGCCCAGTGGGTGGAATACTTCAGGGTTGTGCGCGCGCGATCAGTCAGCGTGCTGACCAGCTCCGCGGTCGAAGCGGCGAACCTGTTGCGGTTGGGTCCGCTGCACGTGCTGCGGCGTCACCTGTGGCCGGAGTTGGCGCCGGTGCTGCTGACCATGGGCTCGCTCGGCATGGCTTCGGCAGTCCTCGCCATGTCCACTCTCAGCTACGTCGGGGTAGGGCTCAAGCCCCCCACCGCCGAACTGGGACTCCTTATCACCGAATCCCTGCCCTACTACTACGAGGCACCCTGGATGGTGATGGCGCCCGTCGCTGTGCTGCTCCTCCTCCTCGTGGGACTGCTCGGGCTGCGCTCCCAGGAGGGTCGCCGATGACCATCGAACTGCTCGACGTCCGGGTTACACATGAAGGCGGCACCCTCGTCGACGTGCCCCGTCTCAACCTTGAGCCCGGCCGGGCGGTGACGATCGTCGGTGAAAGCGGGAGCGGCAAGTCCCTCCTTGCGCACGCACTGATGGGGAGCCTACCCAGCAGTTTGCGGGCCGAAGGAGAGATCCTTTTTGGTGCGGACCGTTCTTCCCTGGCCGACCCCGGTGCTCGACGCAAGCTTTGGGGCCACCGGCTGGCCTTGCTTCCGCAGGAGCCCGTGCTGGCTCTGGACCCCACCATGCGGGTGGCCCAGCAGGTGGCAGAAGGCCACCCAAGCTTCTTCCGCGGGCGGCGGGGACGCCTGGGCGCGTTGGAACAGGCGGGCGATCACCTCGCTGGACTGGGCCTCCACGGAGTGGATCGTATCTACCCGCACACGCTTTCCGGAGGCATGGCGCAACGGGTGGCATTCGCTGCAGCAACGATCGGCGGAGCGCAGGTTCTCATCGCCGACGAGCCGTCGAAAGGGTTGGACCCGGTTGCCCGGGACTCCCTGGCGAGGCTGCTCGCGCAGCACGTCGAACAGGGCGGATCGCTTCTGACGATCACACATGACCTGGATCTGGCAAGGGCTCTGGGTGGGGATCTGCTCGTCATGCAGAGGGCCAACATCGTCGAACAGGGCCCAGCCGAGCACGTGCTCGCTGCACCTACGCATCCGTGGACCCGGCGGCTGCTCGCTGCGGAGCCGAGCCAATGGGTTCGGTCGTGGCGCACATCGGACACGGATAGTGGGCACGTAACACCTCTCATCGAAGCCAGTGGACTCAGCAAGGGGTACGGGGGCAGTCAGCTCTTCACCGGACTGGACGTGAGCATCAGCTCGGGGGAACGGCTATCGCTTACCGGTCCGAGCGGCTGCGGCAAGACCACGCTTGGCGGGATCCTTCTGAAACTGGTGCGTCCCGACGCCGGTGAAGTGCGCCACCATACTGGTTTGGCCGACGGCCGGTTGCAGAAGCTCTACCAGGATCCGACTGTTGCCTTCCCTGCGCGCGTGCCGATCCGGGCGGGTCTTCGCGATGTAATACGTCGTCATCGGGTCGAACGGAAACGGGTCAGTGTGCTGATGGACCGGCTGAGGCTGGATCCCTCCTTGCTGGACCGCCGTCCGGGCGAGGTCTCCGGCGGGGAACTTCAACGCCTCGCGATCATCCGCGCCATGCTTCTGAAGCCGAAGGTGATATTTGCGGATGAACCTACCTCGCGTCTCGACCTGCTCACCCAGCAGGAAACAGTGGACTGTCTCATGGATCAGGTCACTGAGCAGGACGCGGCGCTTGTTCTGGTGACGCACGACGTCGGTCTCGCCTCCGCAGTGACGGACCGCCGCCTGTCGCTGGAGAACGCCGGCGACGCCGTCTCGACGGTGCCGGTGAGTCTCCGCTGACGGCTGCGAGGTCCGCGATGACAATAAGCGCAATTCCCATCACCTCAGCTAGGCTCAGCAGCTGCTGCAGGGCGACCACTCCGATGATGGCAGCGAAAACGGGGTTGACGCTCATAAGAATCCCGAAGAGGTTTGCGGGAATACGTCGCAGCGCCAGGAGGTCCGCAACATAGGGAACGACGGAGGAAAGGATTCCGGCAATAACCGCATAGAGCAGAACGGCGACACTGGGCCGAGCCTCCAGAATGATGAGGCAGGCGATGGGGGCGAAGGCCAGAGCAGACAGCCCGGCGGCGACGGCCGTTCCTTCAATGCCGGACACTCGGGTTCCCAGCGTTCTGTTGAGCAGGATGTAAGCGGCCCAGGACAACGCCGCGAGCAGTGCATAGCCAATGCCGACGTAATCGGAAGTCGCTTCCGGTTGGGCGATCGCGATGACGCCGGCCGCAGCGATAGCACCGCATGCAGCGCTCCTCCTGCTGCGGCGCGTGAAGATCGCGACCCCAAGAGGGCCGAGGAACTCCAGCGTCACAGCAAGTCCCAGGCCGATTCGTTCCACGGCCGAGTAGAGCCCAAGATTCATCGTTCCGAAGACAACGGCGAGGAGGATGATCGGCCACCACTGCGCTCGAGTGAGTTCCCGGATGCGGGGCCGGACGATTGGGAGCAGGACGGCGGCCGCGATGAGCTGGCGCATAGCGACAACACCGACGGGTCCCAGGACAGGGAACGCGAGCGAGCCTGTGGCGGCACCGAATTGGTTCGATGCGGCACTGCCCATGAGCGTCGCGATTCCTGCGGCTCTACCGGTGCCGGACTGCATGTTCATGGGGAAATCGTCGGCCACTATCCAGGCATGTTCACAATTCACTTCACGCTCTATTGATGCGTGGCTTGCATCAATAGACTGCTCTCATGAACATCGAGCTGCGCCAGTTGCGATCCTTCCTAGCTGTGATCGAGGCGGGCAGCTTCACGGACGCTGCGATCGACCTCGGCATCTCACAAACCACAGTGACGCGGAATGTCGCAGCATTGGAGGCGGCTCTCGGGGTCCGGCTTCTACAACGCACCACCAGATGGGTAGACCTCACTGCTGCGGGGGAACTCGCGGTCAGGCATGTGCGCCGGGCGCTTGACGCCCTGGACGACCTTCAAGCGGAGATTCTCACGGGTAGCCGGGTGGTGCGAATCGGTTATCCGTGGTCCGCGTTGGGCCAGTACACAGCCGAATTCCAGCACAAATGGCCCGCTTCCTTCCCGAACATGACGCTGCAACTGGTCAAGACGAACACGCCCACCGCCGGATTGGCCGAAGGGAAGACGGACGTCGGCATTCTGCGTTACCGCCCTGATTCGAAAGCCCTGCGTTATGAAGTTGTCGGCGAAGAAGCACGGTATTGCGCAATGGTCAGTGGCGACCCGCTCGCGCGGCGGAAGAGTGTCACGCTCGCGCAGGCGGCAACGCTGCCCCTCGCTGTGGACCTGCGCACCGGCAGCACCCGGTTATCGTTGTGGCCGGAGGACGCCCAGCCGAAGATTATTCAAACCGACGACGTCGATGACTGGCTTACCACGATTGGGTCCGGCAGCGCCCGCGGCGTCACGGCGGCATCCACGACGCATCAATACCGCCGCCCGGGGATTGTCTATCGACCCATCCGGGACGCGCCGCCGGTGCTTGTCTACGCTGCCTGGGTTGCGTCGGATCCACCTGCCGCCTGCGACAGGATCGTGGCTCTCATGGCAGGGCTGTACGGGTATCGGTCCGAACTTAGCCGTTGACCACGCTGGGGGAGTGCTATGGCCTTCGGTTCTTGCGGGTGCATAGGGCTGGCATTTCACGTGTCTGAGGGAACCGTCGGGGTTGATGTCCGGTGATTAAGTTGGATCATGCAGCGAGAAAGTCTGTACCCCTTACCCCCAGAGCTCAGCTACTTCGCTCGAATCGAAGTGAAGGTTGCCGCCCCGCTTGATCTCGGGGTGGCTGACGGTGAGCACCGGCGCATCGTGCCAATCCTCGGCGGCAGTGTGGAGGGCCCGCTGCTCAGAGGCATCGTGCTCGCAGGAGGCGCGGACTACCAGGTGCTTCGGTCCGCCACCCTGAGCGAGTTGGAGGCACGTTACGCGCTGGAGACCGATGACGGTGACCGCATCGCCGTCCACAACCTGGGAGTGCGGAGCGGTTCGGCCGACGACATTGATCGGCTAGTGAAGGGGCAGACCGTTCACCCGAGCCGTATCTACTTCCGGAGCTCGCCGCGATTCTCGGGAAGCGGTGAGCGATGGGCCTGGCTTGGCTCCCGGGTGTTTGTCGCCACGGGGGAGCGAACGCCGGACACTGTGCTGCTTCACGTGTATCTGGTCGAGTAAGGCCGGAGCCTTCCTCAACGTTGGAACTGCTGTTCCAATGTTGAGGAAGGCTCGACTCGGGGCTCTAAACCCGCGTCGTCTTCTCCGGGCTTCAACCAGGGGCGGAGCGTCAGCGGCTAATGACCTTCGGGGCCGCCACTGCCTTGAGCCCGGCGACACCGAATTCCTGGCCGTAGCCCGAAGCCTTGGTTCCGCCGAACGGCACCATGGGGTTTAGGCCACCGTGCTGGTTGATCCACACACTTCCAGCCTGGATGCGCTTGGCGACCTCGACGGCCGCGTCAACATCGTCAGACCACACTGATGCGCCGAGGCCCTGGTCTGAATCGTTGGCGCGACGCACCGCGTCGTCGACGTCCGAGTAGCGGATGACGGGAATCGCGGGGCCGAACTGCTCCTGATCGACCAGCGCGGCACCGTCTTCGATGTCGGCGACGATAGTGGCCTGATAGAAGAGCGGCCCGAGCTCGGGAGCGGGTGCACCACCAGCGACGATGCGCGCGCCGCGCGACCGAGCGTCCTCGACGAGCGACGAGACGATATCGAACTGCACTTCGTTCTGCAGTGGACCGAGCACGGATGCGTCGTCGAGCCCGCGGCCCATCGGCATGGTCTTTGCGAGCTGGGCGAGCGTTTCCACTACCTCGTCGTACACGGAGTCATGCACATAGAGGCGCTTGAGGGAGGCGCACGTCTGGCCCGTGTTGATGAAGCACCCCCAGAACAGATTCTCGGCGATCGCCGAGACGGTAGTACCGGGAAGCACGATGCCGGGATCATTGCCGCCGAGCTCGAGCGTGAGGCGTGCAAGATTGTTCGACGACGACTCGACGATCTTGCGCCCCGTCTCCGTGGATCCCGTGAACATGATCTTGTCGATATCCGGATGCGCTGTCATCGCAGCACCGACCTCGCCGTCGCCGGAGATGACGGAGAGCACGCCCTCGGGCAGGTGACGGTTGAAGATTTCGACGAGCGCGAGCACTGAGAGCGGGGTGTATTCGCTCGGCTTGACGATGACTGTGTTGCCCATGCGCAGTGATGGAGCGATCTGCCAAACGGTGATCATCATCGGCCAGTTCCACGGGCCGATCGCCGCGACAACACCGAGTGCGTCATAGTGCACCTCGGCGCGGGCAGGGCCGTCTTCGAAGACGACCTCCGGCTCGAGAGGAATGTCTGCCGCACTACGCGTCCAAACCGCGCAGGCGCCCACCTCGAAGCGAGCGTTCAGGCCGCCGAGCGGCTTGCCCTGCTCGCGAGAGAGCAGCTCGGCCAGCTCCTCCGCGTCAGCCTCGAGGTCATCAGCGATCGCGTTAAGCAGCCGAGAGCGCTCCTCGTGGCCGAGCGCGTTCCAGGCCGGCTGTGCCTGGCGTGCCTGGACGATCATCCCGTCAAGGTCGGCTGCCGTGTGAACGGGCGCATAGCCGATTGTCTCGCGCGTAGCAGCGTCGGGGATGGCCCGGCCGTCTGCCTCTGAAACGGTGATGGCGTCGAGAATTGTAGTTCCAGCGGTCATAGTGATCCTCCTCGATCGAATTGTGAATTTTATTCTTCGCGGCGGCGCCGGAGGTCGATTGTCGATGCGCGCACTGTGGTTGCCCCGCGGTGCAGGATCGTTCACTTAATAACAGTAGACACCGTAATTACGCGAGACCAGAGTCTGCATCAGGGGTCAAAGCGCCTGCGCTGGCGGTCAAGATGATGCGCTGCAGGACGCCGATAGTTGAGGCAACGCCCGGGACGACCGGATCTCGGGGTAGTCAAGGAGGCCTCGTGAGCAGAGCCGACGTCATCGTCACCAACGCTATTGTCCGCACGATGGACCCGGAGCAGCCGAGTGCCACGGCATTCGCCGTCACCGACGGTCGCATCGTCCTCGTCGGATCCGACGAGGAGGTACGTGCGATCGCTGATGTTGAAACCGAGATAGTGGATCTCGCCGGTTCAACCGTGATCCCCGGTCTCGTCGATGTCCACAACCACCACCTGATGGCGGGCGAGGCCGACCTGTACCAGTTGGCGTTCTCACCGACCGCCACATTCGACGAGGTCATCGAGGCGGTCCGCGCGTATTCTGCCGGCCTGGAACCGGACGCGTGGGTCATCGGCGAAGCGTTCGGAAGCGTGCTCATCGACGCCTTCTCGCGGGAGGCCGCCCGGCACCTGCTCGACGAGGCGGCAGGTGGACGGCCCGTCGCCCTCACCGACGACAGCCACCACAATCGCTTCGCAAGCACTCGTGCCCTGGAACTTGCGGGGATCACGACAAACACGCCCGACCCCGACAAAGGGCACATCGTCCGGGATGCCGACACGGGCGAGCCGACCGGTTTGCTGCTTGAGTCCGCGACAATCGCGCTGACGGAAGCGGTGGATGCAGGCCTGCAGCGCACACCCGAGCGATATCGCGATGCGAGCAAGCGGGCGCTTGAGATTCTGCACTCCTTTGGCATCACCGCTTTTCAGGATGCTGCCGCCACTGTCGAGATCATGGGGGCGCTGCGCGATCTCGATGAGGCAGGCGACCTTCACGCCTGGGTCTCTTCCTGCATGCTGTCCTCCGGTTTCCTCTTCGCCAACACTCCCTTCGGTGATGAGCTCGTCGCGCGCGGTGAGGAGTTCCGCACCACACACCATCGCCCGGACTTTGTCAAGGTGGCCCTGGATGGGGTGCCGCCGACCTACACCGGTGCCTTCCTCACCCCCTATCTCGAGACCCCCGAGCATGGCCACGAACATTGCGGAGTCACGACGATGGAGCCGGCTGAGCTCGAGGCCTGGCTGCTCCGGACGGCGGCGCGCGGGCTCGGCGCGAAGATCCACTGCACCGGAGACGCGGCGGTGAGGGTGGCACTGGACGCTATCGAGGCAGTCCGCGCTGCCGGGCACTCCGAGCCGAAATATCACATCGCACACGGCCAGTTCGTGCATCCGGATGACCGGCCGCGTTTTGCCTCCCTCAATGTGGCCGCTGACATCTCGCCGTACCTCTGGTTCCCCGGGGTTATCCCGGACGCGATCGCCAACGTCCGTCCCGCCGATCAGGCGGCCCACCTGCAGCCGAACCGGGATCTCCTCGACCTCGGCGTGCTGGTGGCCGGTGGCTCTGACTGGCCCGTGAGCGTGTCTCCGAACCCGTGGGAGGGGATCCAGGGACTAGTGACCCGGGCGGACCCGCTCGGTCGCGCGCCCGGCACCCTCTGGATCGAGCAGGCGGTCACACTCGAGGAGGCCCTCAAGATATTCACCATCAACGGCGCGAAGGCCATGGGCATGGATGACGTGACCGGCTCCCTTACCGTCGGCAAGTCCGCCGACTTCGCCGTGCTCAACCAGGATCCTTTCGCTGTGCCTGCCGAACGGATCGTCGAAACACACGCCGTCGAGACGTGGTTCGCAGGCCGCCGCGTCTACACCCACGCCTGAATCAAGCCATTTCACCCCTGCGCCAAAGCAAACACACCGAGGAGAACAGCGCATGCGCATCAGCAGATTGTTCACAGCAGTAGCGTCGACCAGTGCCGCGGCACTCGTTCTCGTCGGCTGCGGCACCACGACGGCGACCGACCCTACGGGTGAGCCCGTCGAGCGCGGCGCCGTCGACAAGATCCTGTTCGACTACCCTTTTACAGCCCTGCCCGTCTACGGAGCCATCGTGGGAATTGTCGAGGAGCGGGCCGCAGAGAAGGGCGTCGAGGTGGTCTTCACCAATGACGAAATGGACCTGCAGAAGCAGGTCAGCCAACTCAACTCGTACCTCACGAGTGACGTGGACGCCGTCGTCTCCTTCCCCGTGGACCCGGCGAGCCTGGAGAGCATCGCACAGCAGTACCAGGACGAAGGCAAGTACTGGGTCACCTATGGCGGTGACATGGAGAACCAGGATGCGACGCTGCAGTTCAGTTTCTACGACTCCGGTCACCAAATGGGCCAGACAGCGGCCGAGTGGGCCCTGGAGAACGTCGGCCCTGAAGCCAAGGTCATTGTGCTCAATGAGACCGAGCGCCAGATCGGCATCGAGCGCACACAAGGCCTGATGGACGGTCTCAAGGAGACGGCACCCGACCTGGAGATCGTTGCGGAGCAGCAGGCCGTGACACCCGAGGACGGGCTCTCGGTCACAACAGCGCTGCTGGCGCAGCACCCGGACGTCAACATCGTGGTTACCGCAGTGGGTGACGCCGCGCAGGGCGCATACCAGGCGCTCGTCGCCTCCGGTCGTTCGGAGGATGACCCTGAAACCTTCGTCGGCGGTCTCGACCCCAACCTCTTCGGTCTCCAGAAGATGCAGGATGGCAAGTTTTTCCGCGCCGCGACCTACTTCTCGCTGGAAGAACTCGTGAAGAACGTCATCGACATCCCAGTCGCCCTCGGCGAGGGGGAGACAGACCCCAGCGTCGATATCCCGGTGACCGTCGTAACGGCAGACACCCCCGAACTCGCGGGCTACATCGCTGAACTGGGCGGCTGATCGACCGGCCGGGCGCCGAACGCACGCCCGGCCACCACGCCCGCCCTCACCCACCCCTGAAGGAGACGCTATGGCCGCATCGGTGCACGGGCTTACCAAACAATATGGTGCCACCCTGGCGCTGGACGACGTCACGCTCGACATACCCGACGGGGAGGTACACGCCCTTCTCGGCCACAATGGAGCAGGCAAGTCCACAGTCATCAAGTGCCTCGGCGGCGGGACCCATCCCAGCGGCGGCACGATCGAGCTTGACGGCCGAGCTTACGACAGCCTCACCCCCCGTGAATCGATCGCGGCGGGCGTGGCCGTCATCTACCAGCACCTCACCGTGATCGACGGGCTCACGGTGGCCGAGAACCTCTTCATCGGCCAGGAGCACACTCGCGGGGGATTCATCGATCGGCGCGGCCAGAGTGAGCTCGCCAGGGCCGCCCTCGAACGGGTCGGCGCGCATGGAATCGACCCTGACATGCAGGTTCGGGCACTTCCCATCGGTCAGCGTCAACTCGTCGAGATCGCCAAGGCCCTCCAACGGGATGCCCGACTGCTGATCCTCGATGAACCCACGGCGGCGCTCTCCCGCGAGGAGTCCGACCGCCTCGGGGACCTTGTTCGTGATCTCGCCAGTCGCGGCATCGCCATCCTGTACGTAACGCACCTCCTGGGCGAGGTGCTCAAGCTCGCGGATGCCGCGACAGTGCTCCGCAACGGCAAGGTCGTCTGGAGCGCCCGGGGTGGAGGAATCACGCAGGAAGCACTCGTTGACGCCATCAGCGAAGGCCAGGGTGCTACGCACGACCGCCCCGCCCCACCGTATCTCGACCGCGCACCGGCCCTCGCAGTGCGTGGTCTCACCTCGCCGGGCCTCGGACCGATTGACGTGACAGTTGCCGCCGGCGAGATCGTCGCCTGTTATGGGCTCATCGGCTCCGGCCGCACTCGATTCTTCAACACCCTCTTCGGACGAATCCGCCGCACAGGAGGCACGGTCAGCGTCGACGCAGTGCCGCGGAAAGCGGACAGGCCCCTCACTGCGCTCCGGGGAGGCATCGCCCTCGTGCCGGGAGACCGGGCGCGGGAGGGACTTTTCGGCACACTGTCGGCGCTGGACAACACAGTGGTCGGCATTGCGCCGAGGCTGTCCCGCTTCGGGTTCCGCTCGCAGAAATCGGAACGCGGCACGTTCGACGGCGTCGCGCGCTGGCTCTCCCTGCGCCCCCTCTCGCTGACGCTTCCTGCCGGCAGGTTCAGCGGCGGAAACCAACAAAAAATCCTCCTCGGCCGCTGGGTGAACGACGTTGCCCGAACCCGCGTGCTCCTGCTCGACGACCCGACGCAGGGGGTCGACGTCGGCGCCCGCAAGGACATTTATGACGCGGTCAAGCGCCTCGCCGTTGAGCGTGGTGTCGGCATCCTCGTCGCCACAAACGAGTCAGAGGAAGTCATTGACCTGGCACACCGCTGCCTGATCTTCGAGCGCGGGCGGATTGTCGGCGAATACACCGTCGCCGACACCACAGCCGATCAGCTCCTCGCAATAGTGCACAGCACACATCCCGACACACGAATTATCGATTCCGCCGAAGGGCTCCCGCAATGATGAACAATCGCCTTGTCCCAGCTGTCATCGAGGGCGTCATACGCACGCCGCTCTTCGTGCTCCTCATCATCATGGTGCTCGCGGTCCACTTCACGACGGATTCCTTCTTCGCCTGGCAAAACGTACGCGGCGTCCTCCAGGACAGTGCCGTCATCGCTATCGTCGCGATTCCCGTCGCCATGCTCCTGATTTCGGGATACATCGACCTGTCTGTCGGGTCGTCCCTCGCGCTCGGCGGCGTGGTTGCCGCAGTAGTGATGGACAAGGGCGCGGGCGAACCGGTCGTGGCTATCGCCCTGGCCATGCTCGCCGGCGCCACGGTCGGGCTCGCCAACGCATTCGCTGTGACGGTGCTCGGGCTCAATTCCTTCATCACGACTCTGGGCACGCTCACTGCCGTGCGAGGTGTCGCCCAACTCGTCAGCCCCGCGCCCCGGAATAACTTCGGCGACGAGTTTGGCTTCCTGGGTGTAGGCACGATCGCCGGCATCCCGCTGTCAGTCTGGATCGCCGGAATCCTGCTCGTCGTAGCCGCGGTGTTCCTGACGCTGACCCCGGTGGGCCGCCATGTGTACGCCCTCGGCGTCAACCGCGAGGCCGCTTATCTCTCCGGCGTGCACGTGAAGGTGATTCCCTTCGTGCTGTTCGTCCTCTCCGGTGCCTTCGCCGGTTTCGCCGGCACGATTGTGGTTGCGCGGCTCAACAGCGCACCGGCGGGCCAGATCGGGTCGGGCTTCGAGCTCGTCGTGCTCACCGCTGTGCTTCTGGGCGGAGTGGCTCTAACGGGAGGCGAGGGAACGGTTTTCGGGGTGCTCGTCGGGGTGCTCTTCTACGGCGCACTCAACAACTCCCTCGTGCTGCTGGGGGTCACGACGTTCTGGCAGTCCGTGGCCAGCGGCCTTGCGCTGATCGCAGCGATCGGGCTCAGCCTAGTGACCCACGTGCTCAGGGACCGCCTCGCTGCGGCCAAGGCGCGGCGGCTCGCCGCGGCTACGACACCGGGACCGAGCTCAGACCGCAGCGACCGCTCGAAGGTCAGCTGACGCACCGGGGTGAGTGCGCGCACTCGTAGGATCGATGCGGCGGCGTCTCACCCCGGTTCAGGGCCTCTTGGGACGGAGTGAGCTGGGTGAGACGCCGAAGTGTGTACGAAACGTTCGGCTGAAGTGGGCTGGGTCGACGAAGCCGTTGTCGAGGGCGATCGAGGTCACGGATCGCTCCGTGCGGAGCGGGTCGGTGAGCTCGTCATAGCAACGTTCGAGACGCCGATTCCGGATGACGGTTGACACTGTCGTGCCCTGGTCACTGAACAACAGGTGCAGGTACCGCACAGAAACGAAGTGAGCCGCCGCGATCATGCCGGGATTCAGTTCGGCCTCCGAGAGGTGCTCGTCGACGTAGTCGAGGACTCGGTGCAGGAGGGTCTCGTGGGCGCTAGCGGCGCCCACGGAGGCATAGTGCGACTCCAGAAGGATCGACACGAGGTCCAGTGCGTTTCGCGAGAGGCGGTGCAGGGTGTGGGTTTCGAGGTCACCGGCCTGCTGGGCGAGGGAGGAGATATACGGCCGTACCATCGCGCCGATACCGGATGCGCCGTCCAGGCGCGTCGCAGCGGCCCGGGCGACCACCGGGCCGGGAAGGGCAAGCATCTCCTTGGGGAACATCACGACGGAAATGCGCATGTCATCGCCGCAGATGAGCGAGTAGGGGCGGTCGGTGTCGTAGACCGTCATGTCTCCCGCAGCCAGACTCGTTTCACGGCCGTCCTGGATGATCAGTCCGCTGCCCTGCTCGAGCACAGTGAACTTCACGTAGTGCTGCGGGTTCTTCGAGATGAGCCAGGGCGTCCGGTGTACGGAATGGGCGTCTCCGGCGATCGCGAGCAGCTGCACGTCGCCGCTCGCACGACCGCTCAGCGCGGCGTGGAAGTCATCCGGCCTGTCCGTCCTGACATCGAGAGCGACGACTGCTTCTGCGACGGCGCTGCGGAACCCCGCGAGCGGAAGGGACTCTACGGGTCCTGCTGGTCGTAGTGTGGATCGGATGTGTGTCATGTGGTCTCACTCCATCGTGAAACGTGATCGTATACGATTCTCCAATTTACCACAGTGGCCGTGTCGGTGCACTGTGTTCAGTTCAGTTCACAGTCAGCCTTCAACTAACGGCGTCGGTGACGGCTGCCCGGATCGCTCCCAACAGCAACGGGAGGTGCCCATCCTCAATCGCAAGCGGGGGGCGAATCTTCAGAACCGAACCGGTCGGCCCGATCTTGCTCAGCAGGACATCCCGAGACTTGATCGCTTCGACGAGTCGCCTGGTCGTGACAGGGTCAGGCACCTGGTGCGCTGCGTCCTCGAACACGGAGAAGCCGAAGAACAGGCCATCGCCCTTGACCGGCCCGAGCCGGTCGTGACCGTTGGTGAGCGTCGTGAGATCGGCTCGGATTGCATCTCCGAGCCGTTTCGACCGTGCCACGAGCTGCTCGTCATCGATGATGTGCAGTACCTCCAGTCCGACGGCGGACGACACCGGATTGCCGGCGAAGGTGTTGAAGAACTCGTTGTGTGATCCGAACTCCTCCAGCAGAGCATCCCTCGTTACCACGGCGGCGAGCGGATGCCCGTTCCCGAGTGGCTTGCCGAGGGTGACGAAGTCCGGCACCAGGTCGTAGCGCTGGTATCCCCAGAAATGGCTTCCCGTCCGACCCAACCCCGCCTGCACCTCGTCACCGATGACGAGTCCTCCCGCAGCGCGCACCCGCGCGGCGATTCCCTCGACGTAACCTTCCGGCACGGAGGGGAGCCCCTCGGTTGAGAAGATCGACTCGAGGATGACGGCGGAGACGCCGTGGCCAGCCTCGATGAGTTCAGTGATCGCGCGGTCGACGTGGGCGAGCGCTTCGTCCCGAACCTCCTCCGACGTGCGGCCTGCGTTGACTGCAGCGTCGAGGTCAGGGACGGGAAAAGCGCGCACGTTCGGGGCGAGTCCCTCGCGCGTCTTGAGTCCCGTGGTGATGCCGGCGAGCAGCGTCGTGTTGCCGTGGTAGCTGAAGTCGGTGACCAGGATTCCCGTGGCCCGGGTGTGCTGACGCGCGATCCGGAACGCCAACTCGTTTGCCTCTGAGCCGCTGTTGCTGAAGAGCACGCGATCGAGTTCGGGCTCGAATCGAGCCAGGAGCGCCTCGGCATATTCCACGACGCGTTCGTTGAGGTAGCGCGTATGGATGTTCAGCGTTGCCGCCTGGGCTCGAAGTGCTTCGACGACACGTGGGTGGGAGTGCCCGACGTGCGGAACGTTGTTGTAGGCATCGAGATAGCGGCGGCCCGCGGCATCCGTGAGCCACACGCCGGATCCCTTCACGAGATGGACCGGTTCCTCATAGAAGAGGGGGGAGTGGCGTCCGATCGTGGCGAAGCGGCGTGCCAGGAGTTCGGAGGTGCTCAACGGGGGTCCTTTCCTGAGGTTGGGGCGGCAGGCCGGCGCCACGGCGCGGCCTCTCCCCGGTTGTAGAGGTCGGCGAGCCGGGCAACCCACGGTGCGACGTTGGCGGCCACGAATTCCGATGCGGGATCTCCTGGCCGTTCCGCTGCCCAGGCAAGGTACGTGAGGCCGCGCGCCAGCATGAAGGTGTCCCAGAGCGCGGTCTCAACACTGCCCAGCGAGCGTTCCTGCGTGTAGCCGGTGATGAGGGCCTGTTCGTAGTCCAGATAGCGGGGGTGGAGCGCGTGGTGGAAGATCGCGGTCACGAGGTCGAAGATGAACCAGCCCGTGCCGAAGTCGTCGAAGTCGATGAGCACGACGCCGTTCGCGGTCTCGAGGAGGTTCTCCGGACTGGCATCGGCGTGGATGACGCCGAAAACCGAGCTGTCCGTCGGCAATGCGGAGAGCTGCGCGTGAAGGGCAGGAAGTGCCTGGTCCACCGCATCCCGCTCCTCGCTTGCCAGGGAGGCCAGCAACCGCGGGTCTCCCCATAGCGGGGCGGGACCAGCGAGGCCGGCGGCGTCCCATGCCGCACGGCGGAAGTCGGCGGGGACTCCGATCTTGATCGCCGCGGCGTGCAGGCGACCGATCAGTGCGCCGATTCGCGCAAAGGCGGCAGGCTCGGGACTGTGCCGTCCTGCCAGTACCGACTCGATGTCACCAAAGGGGGAGGCGTCCTCGATCCAGCGCTGTGCCGAGACCTGACGGCTATGCTCCCCCACCTGCACAAGCGTGAAGAGCTCGCCGTCGCGCGTGGTGATGACTTCTGGGACCTCAACTCCCGCCTCTCGCAGTGCAAGAAGATACTTCAGCTCAGAACTCAGTTCATCCTCGTCGCGGTAGCCCGGTCGATGGAGGCGGATTGCAGTCGAACTGCCGTCGGGCCCGGTGGCCCGAAAAACGTGGTTCTCGCGGTACTTGATGAAATCGATGCGAGCATCCGGGTCCAGCCCAAACGGGGCGAGCGCAGCCTGGGCGATCTGGTGGGCAACGTTGATGTGCATGCTTCTCCCGTCGTGGACAGTGTGCCCACTCTGCCATACTCTGATTCTATTTACCAGAATCAAATTCTGATTGGAGCCCTATGTCGACGACCCTGAAAGAACGACGGCGTGATCACGTGCGTGCGGAACTGGCCGCCACGACCCTGCAGCTCATCAGCGAAGAAGGGGTGGATGCAGCGACCATCGAGCGCATCTGCGCCGCCTGCGGCACATCACGCTCCACGATCTACTCGCACTTTCCTGACGGACGTGATGGCGTACTCCGGGCCGCCTACTACCGTGCGGGGGAGTCGCTGATCGCTCTGGCACGCGAGAGGGCGTCGCAGACGGTCGGGTGGGATGCGCGCATCGCCAGCTACGCCAACACCATGCTCGAGTTCTCCAGCTCACCTAACCTCGGTAGCTTCTACAGCGTCTCGGGGCCCAACCTTCTCGGCTTTCGGGCTGAGCGCGGTGTCGGCTCACAGACTTACTTCGATGACATCAGGCATGAACTAACCACAGCCCACGCGGCAGGCGAGTTGCCCGCCGATGCTGACCCAGAGACACTCGCCACCTTGCTCGTTTCGAGCCTGCGCGATGCCGGTATCGCCGCAGCCCAGAGCCCTGAGCTCTGTGAGCGGTTCGAGGCATCGGTCTGGACGATCCTCAAGGGGCTGGGCGCGCTCGGGCAGAGCGGCGACCGGAAGGCAGATGAGAGCGGGAGTAGCGATGACTGAGACGGTGCGCAGAGGAGAAACCGACGTCCCCGTGCTGGCGGTGACTGGCGGAGGCACCGGAATAGGCGCCGCCGTCGCCGAGCGCTTCGTCGCGGCTGGCTGGCGCGTTGCGGTGATCGGGCGCCGCTCGGGTCCACTCGACGACGTCGCGCGCCGCACGGGAGCGTTGCCCATTGTCGCGGATGCGGCAGACACTACGGATGCTGCCGCGGCGATCGCTACCGTGCTTGATCATTTCGGCCGGCTTGACGCGATCGTGGCGAATGCTGGTGGTCACGGCTTCGCGGCCCTGGGGGAGACGACAGACGAAGATTGGGCGGCGAGCATGCGCTCCAACCTCGACTCGGCGTTCGTCTTCGCCCGTTCGTCGATCGAGGCGCTCAAGGCGGCACGGGGTTCCGTCGTCGTCGTCTCCTCGCTCGCCGGACTCGCGGCTGGCCCGAGCACCATCGGCTACACCACGGCAAAGCACGCCCTCATCGGCCTCACCCGCTCGATTGCGCGTGACTACGGCGTGAACGGAGTACGCGCCAACGCAATATGTCCCGGCTGGGTGCGCACGCCGATGGCCGATTCCGAGATGGACGAGTTCGCAACCCAGGCGGGACTGGACGGACGCGAGAGTGCATACGCGACCGTGACGATCGATGTTCCTCTCGGTCGCGCGGCGGACCCCTCAGAGATCGCGGAAGTCGCCCTGTTCCTCGCCTCGCCCGCGGCCTCGTACGTGTCCGGAGCGGTAATTCCGGTCGACGGCGGCGCTACAAGCGTCGACGTGCCGACCACGGCATTCGCCCACGTCGGTATGTGACACCGGTCATGTCTGCACTGAGAGTCCAAGCCTCTTCGCTGGTGGTCAATTGCGAGGGTCGCGACTTCAGCAGACTTGAGACCACACATACCGACTGGGAGATCACTCAAAATGGCAACACCAGCGCAACACACTCGCGATCACCTGGCTCCGAACCAACTCGGAGTCCCAGGCGTGGTCTTTTTGGTTCTCGCGGCCGTCGCACCGCTCACGGTCGCAATCGTAGTCGCCGCTCTCGCGATTGCCCTCGGCAACGGAGGCGGGGTGGTCGTGGCATTCGTCATCGTCGCGATCACGCTCCTCCTGTTCGCTGTCGGCTACGCACAGATGTCGCGGGACCTGGCGAATGCGAGCGGCTTCTACGCCTTCATCGTCAAGGGCCTCGGTAAGACCGCCGGCCTCATCGCGGGCTTCATCGCCACGATGGGCTACAACTTCTTCGTCGCCGGCGCTGTCGGTACCGCCGGCTTCTTTACGAGCATCGTGGTGGCGCAGACCACCGGCCTCGAAGTGCACTGGTACGTCGCCGGCGTCATTGTCATGCTCATTGCATTCCTCCTCGCGCGGGGTGGCATTGACCTCAGCGCTGTTGTGCTCGGAGTCGCGCTCGTGCTCGAAGTCCTCATTCTTCTCGTGTTCAGCATCTCCGTGCTCGTGCAGACCGGATTCAGCTTCGAAGTCTTCAGTCTCGACGTCATCCTGAGCGGCTCGCTCGGCGTTGGCCTTCTCCTTGCCGCGACCGCCTTCCTCGGATTCGAGGCGACGTCGCTGTTCAGTGAGGAGGCAAAAGACCCGCACCGCACCATTCCCCGCGCCACCTACGCCGCTATCGTGATCGTCGGCCTCATCCACGCCATTACGGTATGGGCGATTGTCAGTGCGGTTGGCGTCCAGAACGCTCAGGACACCGCGCTTGCGAGCCTCGAGACCGGGGACCTCGTTCTCGTGCTCGTCGACCAATACCTCGGCCCATTCATGCTGGTCGTTGTCCTGATCCTGCTCGTGGTGAGTCTCTTCGCGGCGCAGCTGGCCTTCCACAACGTGGCATCACGCTACCTGTTCTCGCTTGGCCGGGCGGGCATCCTTCCGGCGAGCCTGTCCCGCACGCGCACCAACGGTGTGCCGCAAAACGCGCTCATGGTCAACGCGGGATTCGCCATCATCGTGGCCGGACTCTTCGCGGCATTCGGTCTCGACGCGATCACCACGCTGGTGCCCGTCATGATCGGCTTCGGGACCCTCTGCATCCTGGTATTGCAAATGTCAGCGGCGCTGGCTGTGGTTGTGCACTTCCGCCGACGCGGTGACGGTCGCTGGGGACGAACCTTTGTGGCACCCGGGCTGGGTTTCCTGGGCCTCCTCGGCATCTGCACTATGGCGATCATCAACTTCGACGTACTTGCCGGGTCGGATGCGTGGTACGTGACGATCCTGCCGTGGCTGCTGGCGCTCGCCGTCGTCGCTGGCGTGGTCTACGGCGCCTACCTGCGCTCTAAGCGGCCTGAGGTCTACGGCCGACTCGAGAGCGACCTCGAGCGATTCGACCCCGACCCAGTATCGACGACGGTGCACTAACGACCGCTGAGCAGCCGGCGCCTCCCGGGGGATCGGCTGCTCGTGCTGTCTAGCCCAACTAACTATGCCCGACGCCGGGCGAATCCTTCAGGACAGGTTGGCAAGGAGCCCATCCAGCTGTGAGGCGTACGACGGCAGCTCGTCCGACACTGCCGTCAGGGCCGCGGTGACCTGCGCACCGAGGAACATGTTCATCAGCTGCTCGGTGACTACGGAGTCGTCGACGCCGGTTGTCACAGCCCCCATCTCGCGGGCCTCGGCCAGATGCCGCATCAGGGCAAAGCGCCACTGCTTCATGGACTCTTGATGAATTTCAGCCTTGTGCTGGTCCGTGACCGCCTTCTGCCAGAACGCAATGACGATACGCGCTTCACTGATCTTCTCCTCGTCCACCGGCAGTATTTCCAGTCCAAGCGCCCGAATAGCCATCAGTCCCGAACGGTTGAACGTGGTCAGCGCTATCCGCTGATTAGTGCGGTTGAAGACATGGCGGAACGCGAAGGTTAGGAGATCGTCTTTCGTGGGGAAGTAGGGCTTCAGTGCTCCGTTGGAGAAGCCGGCTTCGAGGGCGATGTCCCGCATCGTGGCGCCCTCGATGCCATGCCGGGCAATGATGCGCCACGTCGCCTCCACCAGCTCGCGGCGGCGCTGGTCATGGTCCACGATCTTCGGCACGATTCTTTTCTCCTCATTGCAAAGCCTTGTGATTCACCTTACGGTGGGTTTATTCTACAAGCATAGAAAAACCTGCGGACCGAGGAAGATCCAATGACAACGTCACCCACGGCGACAGCCAATTCCTACGCACTGGCCACGAGCGAAGAAATCCTTGAGGTGCAGCGAATCCTCCGGGAGAGGGACCTTCTCGGCCCCGCCAAGAGGATCGCGTATCTTGGCCTCGTTGATCCTGGACGTGGGTCAGCCTCAACCGGGGACGGGCGCCGGTTCCGCGTCTTTCTTCACGACGTTTCGGGTGCAGCTCCTCACGACGTCCTCGTTTCCACGACGAGCGGTGAAGTCCTGTCCCACGTTGAGCTTGATACAGGTTCCACCGGTGAGCTGCCGGTGCTTGCAGAGGAGTTCGAGGCCGTTGAGGCGCTGTTGTCCAAGGATGAGCGGTGGCTGGCAGCTCTCGCCAGCCGGAACCTGGACGTTGCAAAAGTGCGTGTTGCCCCGCTGTCTGCCGGCGTATACGAGTACACCGAAGAAAAAGGCCGCCGCATCCTCCGTGGCCTCGCGTTCGTGCAGGAGCACGAGGCGGATAGTGCGTGGGCACATCCGGTAGACGGGCTGGTTGCCTACGTCGACGTCGTCAATGAAGAGGTCACGCAGGTGCTGGACCTGGAGATCATGCCGGTGCCGACGGAGCACGGCAACTACACAGATCCCGAACTGACCGGACCGCTCCGCACCAGCCAGAAGCCGATCAGCATCACGCAGCCCGAGGGCCCCAGCTTCACCGTCACCGGCGGTAACCATGTGGAGTGGGAAAACTGGAGTGTCGACGTCGGCTTTGATGTCCGTGAGGGTGTCGTTCTGCACAACCTGTCCTTCAACGACAAGGGCACGCTCCGACCCATCATCAAGCGCGCTTCCATCGCAGAGATGGTTGTTCCGTATGGCGATCCTTCGCCTATTCGGTCGTGGCAGAACTACTTCGATACCGGCGAATACCTCGTGGGGCAGTACGCCAACTCGCTCGAGCTCGGGTGCGACTGTCTGGGCGATATCACTTATCTCAGCCCGGTTGTCAGTGATGCGTTCGGGAACCCTCGTGAGATCCGGAACGGCATCTGTATGCACGAGGAGGACTGGGGCATACTGGCCAAGCACAGCGATGACTGGTCCGGCATCAACTACACCCGCCGAAACCGGCGCATGGTGATTTCTTTCTTCACGACAATCGGCAACTATGACTACGGCTTTTACTGGTACCTCTACCTTGACGGCACCATCGAGTTCGAAGCCAAGGCAACCGGCATCGTATTCACCTCTGCTTTCCCTGAGGGCGGTTCGGACAACATTTCCCAGCTCGCCCCCGGATTGGGCGCTCCCTATCACCAGCACCTCTTCAGTGCCCGTCTCGACATGGCGATTGATGGCTTCACCAACCGCGTGGAGGAAGAGGACGTGGTCCGCCAGACCATGGGTGAAGGAAATGAGCGTGGCAACGCCTTCTCCCGAAAGCGCACCGTACTCACCCGGGAATCGGAGGCTGTCCGCGAAGCCGCCGCCGCTGCCGGCCGGACGTGGATCATCTCCAACCCGGAATCCCGCAACCGTCTTGGCGAGCCGGTGGGCTACAAACTCCACTCGCAAAACCAGCCAACGCTGCTGGCAGACCCAGGATCGTCGATCGCTCGGCGTGCCGCCTTCGCCACCAAGGACCTGTGGGTCACCAGGTACGCGGAAAACGAGCTGTACCCCACCGGTGACTTCGTCAACCAGCATGCGGGTGGAGCAGGTTTGCCGACGTACGTGGCACAGGATCGGGACCTCGACGGGCAGGACCTCGTCGTGTGGCACACCTTCGGGCTAACGCACTTCCCCCGTGTGGAGGACTGGCCGATCATGCCGGTGGACACCGTTGGCTTCAAGCTCCGCCCGGAAGGCTTCTTCGACCGGAGTCCTGTCCTTGACGTCCCACCGAACGCACAGGCTTCCGGTGGCCACTGCCACAGCTAGGCCCGGCGTGATCCGGGGGCCTTTCCTCCACCCCCGAATCTGTGCCTGGGTAGTGCTCGGCTCAAGCGCGGCGCACCTATGGATGGCAATGGGAGAGCATCACCCGGTGTGGATGAGGGTGTTCATGCTCCTCATGGTCGGTGTGTGCCTGCCGTGTGCGGTGCACATCTGGCGGCACTCATCGATAAAGGCACTGCAGAAAGTCGCCGGGTGCGCCGTCGGAATGGCGGTGCTGCACCTGCTCCTTGTGCTGGCAGCACCGTCGTCCGGGCATGTGCACGGGGTAGCTTCGCCTTACGTTGGGTCGGCGGCGGGGTCGTCTCTGATGATTATCGCGCTCGAAATGGGTTTGGCTCTGACGGCGGCAACCCTTGTCGCCCGGCTTCGGGTGTGTCAATCCACCCTTGCGGTGAGTGTCCCCCGTTACTGACCCCTTGCGGATTCCCTGACCAAATTGCGGAAGTCGACGAAACCACGGCTGGTCGCCACGATGATCTCTTGATTTAGAAGCCTCTTCCGGTACACGCTCTGGTAGCTCAACTTCTTGCCGAGTCGATCTGCAATGTCCGTTGTTGAAGGCGGCCCTGCGTCCAGAGCCATGGCTTCGAGATGGGCCCTGTCGGTGTCGGACAACTCCCGCAGCGCGGGTTGGTGAAGCTGTGTACCGAGGCGCTGTATGACGCGCTGCTCAATCTCTTGAACATGCTCCATGGTGATGGCGTCTTGGTTCGCAGACCGGCGCCATGCGTGGTATCCAGCGAGCTGAATGAGGTAGGGATACCCGAGCGACAATGCGGTGATCCGTTCCAGAGCCGTCTCAGTGATGTCGCGGGAACTACTCCTAACCGTTTCCTCGAAAGCTATGCGCGTTTCTGCCCTGGAAACGGGTCCGAGGTCAACTCGCTGAGCGCGACGTAGGAACGTAGTTCCAGGGTGGTCAAGCAAATTCTTGACGCCGATGGGTAATCCGGCTCCCACAAAGGCGATATCGGGTCATCGCGAACACACTCCTGGAACGCCGTGGTGAGTGTCCGCAGATGTTCTATATCGATGGACTGCAGTTCGTCGACGCTGATCAGCAATCCAGTCTCCCGTTCGGCAAGAACCTGGGTCAGTCGGGACAGCAACGAATTGAGGCTGTGTTCGGGACGGTACTTCTCGTGCACCCTCGTCGAGATACTGCCCAAACCCGCGATTCCAGCACCCGTCATTCGGCGTTCTGTCTGATCCGGATCGTGGTTTTGTAACAACGAGGGAAGATCAGTGCGGACAAGACGTTCGACGAGGTCTGGCCCCGGGTTGGCGCGCAACACCAGCCCACCCGCCAGGCGGGCCTCATCTTCCAACTCCTTCAGGACGACAGTTTTGCCCATGCCGCGAGGACCGCTTCATACAGCTGGTAAGCGTTCATAAAATCTATACATCACGAGGGACTTTGCACAGGTTATAAACGGCCTGCTGCCCCAAGTGGTACTCATCCAGATCCACGTCGCTCTGCTCCCCTGAGCGACGACCGTCAGCGCGACGGGTCGATCATCGTCATGCCGGCCGGCTTCGCCCGGTCGAACCCGGGCAAGAGGAAAGCCGCCTCCGCGAGTCCGACTGTGCGTTCGATCAGCAGCTCAGGCCGTAGTGAACCCTGCTCAATGAGGGTCATCATTCCCGGGTAGTCGGCGGCCGCCATGCCGTGGCTGCCCAGGACGTCCAGTTCCCACGCGATTACCCGGGCCATCGGTACACGGGGGTCACCGTTGATCGGGGGTAACAGCCCGATCTGTACGTGCCGTCCCCGGCGTCGAAGGCTCAGTATGGCGTCAACGCAAGTCCGCTCGCTCCCGACGGCATCCACGGCGACGTGGCTACCACCACCGGTAATGTCGGCAACAGCGGCAGGGATGTCCGTCCCACCGTCGACCATTAGCGTGTGTTCTGCTCCCAACCTGGACGCAAGCGCCAGAGCCTCCTGGTTCCGGTCCACCGCTATGACCCGGGCGCCCATGGCATGGGCGATCATCACCGCGCTCAGTCCAACACCCCCGGCGCCGACAACGGTTACCCATTCGCCCTCAACAACTTGCGCGCGGCCGACCAGTGCGCGGTATGCCGTCGCGAACCGACAGCCGAGGCTGGCCGCCGTCGCAAAATCGACCGCCTCAGGAATAGCCACCAGATTGGTGTCGGCGGCGTGCAGGGCGACGTACTCGGCAAACGATCCCCAATGCGTAAAACCGGGCTGCTGTTGATTGGGGCAGACCTGCGCATTTCCGCTCAAGCACCATTCACACCCGCCGCAGCCGCACACGAAGGGTACGGTCACCCGGTCGCCCACCTTCCAGCGCACGACGTCGGTGCCCACCCCGCTCACGACGCCGGCAAGCTCGTGGCCTGGTATGTGAGGGAAAGCGATGTCGTCGTGCCCGGCCCAGGCGTGCCAATCGCTGCGGCACAGACCGGTCGCCATCACCTTGACCACGACGCCACCGCGCGCCGCCGTCGGGTGGGGTACTTCCCGGACCTCCGGGGTCCCCTGAACCTGATCCAGAACTACTGCGCGCATCGCTGGAGTCTAAACCGTCGCGAAGCTACAGACCATGTCCGTAGGGCTGGGACTACAGATTCAGCGGGTGACCGGCACGCGCTGGCGGCGCCGCAACCACAGTTCCGCGGCCAGAGCGTGGAGGCTCAGACCCAACCAGAACGCCGGCACGAAGGCGTCCTGGAGCGTCATCCCTCCCAAGCCCACGAAAAGACCGATCCACACCCGGATGGTGCCTACCCCCAGTCCGACGGCGAAGGCACGGATCATCCACCGGCGGTGTGCTGTGATCCTGCGACTGCGGATGGCCCGGTAAGCAAGGGCGAGCGCGACCAGGAAATAGGTACCGAAGACGCCGGTCGCCGCGGACTGCCAGAAGCCTCCGTACGAATATGGAATGCCAAAGGCCAGCGCGAAAACACCACTGACCGCCCCCGCTGTGAGGACCACCCGCCCCATCCGGCGGTGCAGGCGGAGATGGCGATTGCGAAACTCACGAGAAAGCTGGAATGGGGCGCCCAGGAGGTACAGCACACCCGGCACGATGTGCAGATAGGCCAGCCACGGATGACCCACGTAGCGTTCTTCGAAGGAACCTGATGGAGCCGGGCGCCCGAGCAGAACCATAGGCACATCAGTGGTAACGCGGATGCCCGCGAACACCAAGACGATCGCTATCAGGAAGGCCATTAGGGACCAGACTGCGATCCGACCCAAGGACGCGCCCACCGCTCAAGCTTAGCTGTCGGCCTGCGGCCAGGGATGTCGGCAGCTGTCTCCGTTATTGGAATGTGATTGCAGTTGCAATATTGCATTGCTTCTCATTTTCGGTAAGCTACAAATTCCTTGAAGCGGTTCGTGTCTTTGGAGGAGTTGTGATGAATAGCAAATTCAGACTGACGCCGAGTGGCTACTTTCCCGAGAATCTGGAGGGTTTGGGGGACGAGCCCTTGCACGTTCTGCACAGCAGGCTGCGGCGCCAGATGGACGCGGAATACTCCGCCGGGTGGTTTCCATCGGAGACTGAAGTGCGCCTTGACGAGGTCCGGGAAGAACTGGACCGCCGCGAAAACGGGGAGCCTTCCCGGAGCGGGTGGAGCCGCCAGGCGGATGTTCGGAACGCCAGCTGACCACATGATGCGCTGGCAGTAGTTTGCTAAAGTCTTTGAATCATGGTTGTCAGGGGGATGCAGCCCTAGACAAATAGCGGCGCCGCTCAAGAGGCGGCAGTGGGGATGATTATGGATCTTGCCCAGTGGCCAACGAACCGACTTCTGAATACCGCTGCGCGACTAACTGAAAATACCGAAAGCGATAACTTCCGCATCCTGGGTATCACGCAAGCCGGGTTCACCGTGCTTCGGCTCTTGTCTCAGAGGCAGACAATGAGCCGGGACGAGCTCGGACGGAAGCTTCGTGTTCGTCCGGAGACCCTCGGCAAGGTGATTGACCGGCTTGGGCTGAATGGGCTGCTTGTCCAAAGCGGAAACGGCGCCAACGAACGTGACGTCCGGCTGGTAATCACCCGGGAGGGGCGCAAAGTGCTCGAACGCGCCTACGAGCTTGAAGAGGAACAAGAGCGCACTTTGGGATCCGATGAACAGCTCCGAGCTGAACTCATCAATCGAATCAGGGCTCTCGGTCTGGACCGGGAAGCGGAGAGCGCACGCCCTGCTCTGAAGTTGGTGCCCAAAGGTGATCCGGAGAACGACGACGGTTCACGCTCTTCGGCGGCCGGCTGACCGGTCGTCATGTTCGGATAGCGCTTCGGCCATTCGATAGCGGCGGAACGCTGTCGGATGACCGAACTGCTATCACTTGGCGGGAGCGCGCTGTGAGCGGGAAAGTTAGGCGCTGCGCCTCGTGGGGGCAACGACGCGGATGACGGCGGAATCATCCGCAGCGGCAAGGCCGTGCGCCTGGCCGAGGAGGTAGAGCTGCTCGGCGGCCGCAGCGACGGGTGTCGCCAGCCCGGCGTCCCTGGTGGCCTTGCCGACGATCCCCATGTCCTTGACGAAGATGTCGAGCCGGCTGAGGACTTCGGCGCCGTCTTGGCTGTACGCCTCGAGGATGCGGGGTCCGCGGTTGGAAAGCATGAAGGAACCGGCGGCTCCGGCCTCAAGGGCGGCGAGAGTCTTCTTCTGGTCGAGGCCGAGTGCATCGGCCAGCGCCATCGCTTCGGCGGCGGCGGCGATGTGGATTCCGCACAGCAACTGGTTCACCGTCTTGAGCGCCTGGCCGTCACCGGGCTTGTCGCCGACGATGCTCAGCGTGGAGGCCAACAGCTCGAGCACCGGACGGGCAGCCTCCACGGCGGAAGGTTCGGCACCGACGACGATGAGCAGATCCCCCTCACCGGCCCGCTTCGGACCACCGGACAACGGGGCGTCGACCAGGGTCACACCGTACTCTGCCAGCCGCGCGACGGTGCTTGCGATCGCTTCGGTGCCGACGGTGCTGGTGAGGACGACGACGGCGCCGGGCTTCAGCGCGGCGGCCACCCCGTTCTCTCCGAACAGCACATCCGTAAGCTGCTCGCCGTTTCGCACCGCCAGCAGCAGGGCGTCCGCGCCATGGGTTGCGTCGCGGCCGGAAGTGAAGGTGCGCACGCCGGCGTCGTTCGCCAGCTTCAGCCGCTCCTCCGCGATATCAAAGCCGTGGACGGTCAGTTTGGTCGCCAGGCGCGAGGCCATCGGCAGGCCCATCGCGCCGAGGCCGAGGACGGTGACTTGGTAATCGGTGCTGCTCATGTGGATCTCCATTGAAACGTGTGGATTAGAAGGTGGTGCTGAGTTTGCGGGTGACATCCGCGAGAGATCGGTCATCGCCGACATTTCCAGCGAAGACGATGTAGGGGATGCCCTTGGCAGGTCCGTCCACGGGTGCCCAGAGGCTCACGATTCCGGGCAGCATGGGCCCACGCACGATCGCGTGGCGAATCTCCAGGCCGTGAGCTGCGACATCGGATGAAGTGATGCCGCCCTTGGCGATGACAAACCGTGGCGGGAACGCCTTCAGCGTCCGGTTGACGACGTCGACGACGGCGGCTGAGACAGTCCGCGCGATGCGCAGGCTTTCCACCGGGTCATCGGTGCGCACCAGGAGGCGGCTTGTGTGAAGAATGACGTCCGCGCCGTCCAGAGCTGTGGTGACGTCGTCGACCACTTCGTCCAGGTAACGCTCCGAATCGTCGGTGAGCAGGCGCTCGACGTCGATCTCCACGATGCGTGCCGCGCTGTGCTCGCTGGTCAGGACGTTCAGCTGGCGTGTGGTCACGCCGACATGCGAGCCGACAACGATCAGGCCGCCCGCTGCGTTCGGGGTGGTCCCGGCGAACGCTTCCTCTCCGGTCAGCGGCTCCCGGACGTCCTGACCGATGCGGCCGCGCATGAACGGAGGGCCAACACGGTACAGCAGGCGCTTGCCGCGGCGTTCAGCCGCTGCAAGTCCCAGGGAGAGCGCGCGCAGGTCGTTCTCTGTGACGATGT
Source organism: Arthrobacter sp. M71 S08 (assembly GCF_059089725.1). NCBI lineage: Bacteria > Bacillati > Actinomycetota > Actinomycetes > Micrococcales > Micrococcaceae > Arthrobacter > Arthrobacter sp. M71 S08. The sequence goes on from NZ_JBNHEY010000003.1 coordinate 139,686, forward strand.
CGGCGACGATCGGCGTCGAGTTCTCGGCGCCCTCGATCGCGTCGGCGATGGACACGGCGGAGAGTGCCGGGTCATTGGTCTCGCTGCCCGCACGGATGATGTTCAGGTCGAGAACGATGACGTCATCGGCGGAGAACCGTCCGCCCGACTTCTCCTCCACATACTTCGGCAGTTCCGAGTTGCTGAAACCGAAGGTGGCATCCTTGGCGAACTCTGTCTCGGCGACCGGGATGAGTTCGTCCTCGCCTCCGCGCATGTAGTGGACGCCGCCGATCGTGACGCGGCCGGCATCGGGGAAGGCGGGGATGATGACGACGCCGTCGGTGGTCTCGCCGATGGTGTCGGCGACCGTGGCAGCGATGACGTCCGGCTCCAGCGGGTAGTGCCCGCGCAGGGTGGAGTCGCTGCGGCTGACGAAGCTGACGCGCAGGTCGGATCCGAACCGGGCCGCGGCATCGAGCGCATTGCGGACCACTTCCTCGTTGCGCGCAGCAGCCTCAGCCTCATCGAGGCTGCGGGTGTTGGTGAGCACGTAGACGGCGGGCTTGCCCTCGCCGTAGGCCCAGCTGAAGTCGTCGGTTTCCCACCGGGTGAGGACCGGCAGGTCCGCGAGGGACTGCGTTCCCGTGGGGTCGTCGTCGAGCACTACGAACATGCGGTTCTCAAGTGTTTGAGCCACTGCTTCGGCCGGGACGGTGAACTCGGCCGGGTAACCGGCGAGGAGAGATGTCTCTGTAGGCACTGCGCACTCCATTGTGTAAAAGCTGCTTTTCCGAAGGGATGTAAGATGTCAGACATCTTCCATTCGAAATAGTGTGACAGAGGACATTCGAAACGCGCAAGTAAGCTGGTCTGATCAGCGGAAGAGGGGGAGCATGGCACGCAAATCGCTCGTCGATGTCGTTGCTGATGAGTTGCTCGACCGCATTGTTGCCGGTGAGTTCCCGCCCGGGTCAGGCGTACCCGGGGAGCTGGAGCTCAGTGCCCGGCACGAGGTCAGCCGCATGACTGTCCGCGAGGCGATGAAGACTCTGGTGGCCCGCCGCATCCTGCGGGTGGAGCGGGGACGCGGGACGTTCGTGAACCCGCTGAATCAGTGGTCATCCCTCGAGGCGGTGCTGCGGGCGGCCTCCGAAGGCCAGGATGACGCAGCCGTGGCCGTCCAGCTGATCGAGCTGCGGCGCATGCTCGAAACCGGCGCTGCGGAACTGGCCGCGCGTCGCATCACGGTCGAGGAACTTGACGGGATGGACGAGCAGCTCGCGGAGATGCGCGCTGCGCACGAAGCGAACGACGTCGACCGCTTCGTCGCTGCCGACCTCGCCTTCCATGACCTCATCCTGCACGCGTCCGGGAACGTGTTCGTCGCGGTGCTCTTTGAGCCGCTGACCCGGATCCTCGCCTCCCGGCGGGCGCAGACCTCCAAAGTGGTCCAGATTCAGATCAACGCCATCGCCGAGCACGCCAACATCATGGACGCGATGCGCTCGCAGGATCCCGAGCGCTCCAGGCTCGCGATGGACCGGCACATGGAGCAGACGCTGGATGACCTGTTGACCTACGTCCTGGAACCCTAGGCGTTCCTTGCCCTCCTCTAGGAATGCGCTTACCGTCAAGGTCATGCCCCCTCTGAAGATCACCCACCGCGGCTGGGATGCTCCCGAAACCCGCCCACGAATGGCCAACGACCTCGACCGTAGGCCCGGGCTCGGCCTCACCAACCGCAGCATTCTCCGCAACGGCGAGCCGTGGATCCCGGTGACCGGCGAAATGCACTACAGCCGCCAGCCGCGCGAACGCTGGGCCGAGGCGCTGCGGCTCATGAAGGCGGGCGGTATCAACGTCGTGGCGTCGTATATCTTCTGGATTCATCATCAGCCGACCGGGGATGAACCGAGCTTCGAGGGGAACCTGGACCTGGCCGCCTTCGTCGAGCTCTGCGCGGAGATCGGGCTGGAGGTCATACTTCGGCTCGGCCCGTGGTGCCACGGCGAGGTCCGGAACGGCGGCCATCCGGACTGGGTGGTCAATGCCGATTACACTGAACGCACCAACGACCCCGGCTATCTTGGAGCTGTCCGGACCTGGTTCGGCTTCATTGGCCGGGAGGTCGCTGGGCTGTGCGGGAGCAATGGTCCGGTGATCGGCATCCAGCTCGAGAACGAACTGTACGACCAGCCGGACCACATCCTCGCGCTCAAGGACCTCGCTCGTGGTGCGGGACTTCACGCACCGTTGTGGACGGCGACGGCGTGGGGGAGTGCGGCCATTCCGGTCGGTGAGGTCTTCCCACTCTATGGCGGGTACTCGGACGGCTTCTGGGTGGATACCGATCAGGGCTGGGATGAGAGCTTCCAGGCCCACTTCACATTTTCCCACCAGTGGGACGACCCCGGAATCGGCAAGGATCTCGCGGGGGAGAGCTGGACCGGCGTCGTCGGCGCCAAGCACCCCGACTTCCCCGCCGCCACCTGCGAACTCGGCGGCGGGATGGCCACCGCCTACCACCGCCGTCCGTCGCCGACCGCGCGAGATATCGCTGCCGTCGCGCTCTGCAAGCTGGGCAGCGGGTCCACCTGGCAGGGCTACTACATGTATGTCGGCGGGACGAACCCTCGGGGCGGGCTGCAGGAGTCCCACGCCACCGGCTACCCGAACGATCTGCCGGAGTTCAACTACGATTTCGGCGCACCCGTCGGTGCGCACCTCCAAACCCGCGAAAGCTTCCACCGCCTGCGGAATCAGCACTCATTCCTGGAAGCTATCGGATCCCGCCTCGCGGCAATGAACGCCACCATTCCGGAAAACGACGACGGGGACGGTCTGCGCTGGTCACTGCGCAGTGACGGCAGAAGCGGATTCGTGTTCATCAACAACCACCGGCCGTTCGAGCCCTTGCCCACGCAGACAGACCTCCGGTTCGAGATCACTCTCCCCGACGAGACGGTCCGCCTCCCGCACCGGCCGGTGACGGTCCCGCCGGGCGAGTTCATGTCGTGGCCCATCAATCTGGAGGTGGGTGGCGTCGTCGTGCGCTGGGCGACGCTGAACGTCCTGACGGTTCTTGAGCCGGAGAACGAACCGCCCGTCCTGGTGCTGACAACCAACGACGGCGTCGATGCCCACCTCGCCGTGCCGGCCGGCTACCGGGTTGACGGTCATCCCTGCGTCGAGAGTGATGGGGAGCTGGTGCTTGAGGACCTTCGACAGGGCTTGATCACCCTCATCAGCAATGACGGCGCACGGCTGCGCCTGCTGATCCTTTCGGCTGCGCAGGCGCTGGAGGCATGGACGCCGGTGGTCGAAGGACGCCGGAGGCTGGTGCTCTCAGCGAGTGACGTTATCGAGAAGGACGGCGGGCTGGTCGTGGTTGCATCGCAGCCGGACGAGGCGTCCGTCTTCCCTCCTCTCGCTCACCCGAACGACGGCGGCTTCTCCCGGCATCCTGTTCACCCGCCGGAGCAGGAGATTGAAGTGACGATCGAGGAGGTCTCGCGCGCCGCCGCGCCGCCGCCTAGGACCGTTGAGATTCCGGGCCGCGCGTCCGCGCCGTCGTCCGAGCAGTTCAGCCGCCATGTCGCCCGCTTCCGAATCACGGTGGACGGGGAAGCGGCGGCGGGTGTGCGGTCGCTGCTGCGGCTGGAGCTCGTGGGTGACGTGGCGTCGTCGTTCTTCGACGGGCGGACCGAGGACGTGTTCTGGAACGGATCGGCGTGGGACATCGACATCACACAGGCCGAGGACACGAGTCGCCGGGAAGTGGACGTGCTGATCTACCCGCTGTGCACTGACACCCCCATCTGGCTTCCGGAGGCCGCAGAACGCGTCAAGGCCTCATTGAAGGAGACGACGGCGGAGATCACCCGCGCCTCGGTCGTCACCTTCGGAACCTTCCAGCTCGCGGAACGCTCCTGACCTAGCGGTCGCCGTCCCCCGCCGCGGGGCGGCGACAGCGTCTCAGGCCGCAATGGGCCTTGCCTCGTGAAAGGGTGATGGAGCGCTCTATTGACATGTGACGTGCATCATCTGTAGATTGGCTGAACCGCTGATGGAGCGCTCCATCAACTCTTCCGCACCAAGCCGTCCGCTGGTTGACAACGCCCTATTGCGAAGGTCATTCGGTGCGAATTTCCATGCCCCTTTCCGATCAAGCACGCACACAAAGGAGTGACCGTGATCCTTTCACGACGCACCAGAATGATTACCGCCCTCACCGGCACTGTTGCCCTGGCATTCGCAGCCACCGGCTGCGGCAGCAATAGCGACGAACCCGCCAGCGCCGAGAACCCTGTTGAACTGACCGTCACCACCTTCGGAAACTTCGGCTATGACGACCTGTACGCCGAGTACGAGGAGCAGAACCCCGGCGTAACCATCGAGGCCACCAACATCGACGGCAGCGCCAATGCCCGAACGGACGCATTCACCAAGCTCGCAGCCGGGTCAGGCCTGAGCGACGTCGTTGCCGTCGAAGAGGGCTGGCTCGGCTCCATCATGGAGGTGTCCGACCAGTTCGTGGACCTCAACGAGTACGGCGCACAGGACATCAAGGACAACTGGGTGGACTGGAAGTTTGAGCAGGGAACCGACCCTGAGGGTCGCGTGATCGGCTATGGCACCGACATCGGCCCGCAGGCGCTGTGTTTCAATCGGGAACTCTTCGAAGCAGCAGGCTTTCCCACCGACCGCAAGGAAGTTGCTGAACTCTTCGGCGGCGACGACGCTACCTGGGAAACCTACTTCGACCTGGGCCGCCAGTACAACGAGGCCACAGGAAAAGCCTGGTACGACCAGTCGTCATTCGTCTGGAATTCCATGGTGAACCAGATGGAAGAGGGCTACTACACCGCCGACGGCGAGCTGAACGTCGAGGGCAACGAAGCTATGCGCGCAAAGTTTGATCTCCTCGCTGCCGGTACCGCCGACGGGCTGTCCGCCAACCAGAAGCAGTTCGACTGGGGCAAGGGCAAGGCGTTCGTGGACGGCTCCTTCGCTGTCCATGTGTGCCCCGCCTGGATGCTCGGAACCATCCAGGAGCAGCTGGAATCCGCCGGCGGCGGACCGGAGAGCGGTTGGGACGTCGCCGACGTCTTCCCGGGCGGCGCCTCGAACTGGGGTGGAGCCTTCCTTTCCGTCCCTGAGAGCTCAGAGCACCCCGCCGAGGCCGCCAAACTGGCAGCCTGGCTGACAGCCCCCGAGCAGCAGGTCAAGCAGTCTGCCGCCGCGAACAATTTCCCGAGCACCCTTGAGGCGCAGCAGAAGATTGTTGAGGATGCAGTGCCCAACGAGCTCTTCAATGACGCTCCTTACGGTGCCATCTTCTCCTCCCGCGCCGAGGGCGTCGTCGCACAGTTCAAGGGTCCGCACGACTCGGTGATTCAGGAGAACGTCTTCGCGCCCGCACTGAAGATGCTCGACACGGGCTCCGGAACGGCCGACGAGGCATGGAATGAAGCCGTCAAGCTCCTCGACGAGCTCGTCGTCAACAACTAGCACACCGGCCGTGGGCCTCCGGGAGTACCGGAGGCCCCCTCATGGAGTCTGGAACCGTCAATGACCACGACACTGAATCGCCCGGCAGCCGGCAGCCCTGCTGCCAGCAAACCTGCCCCGACCTTCCGCCAGCGCCTGAACGTGCTTGATGTGAAGGCGTCTCCGTACCTCTATATAGCACCGTTCTTTCTCCTGTTCGGCCTCGTGGGGCTCTTCCCCCTCGGTTACACCTTCGTTGTCTCCCTCTTCGACTGGCACCTGCTGAAGGGGCAGGGCGAGTTCGTGGGTCTTCGGAACTTCAGTGAAGTACTGCAGGACAGGTTCTTCTGGAACTCGCTTTTAAACACGGTGAGCATCTTCCTGCTCTCCACCATCCCGCAACTGGTTGTCGCAACAGCAATTGCGGCGGTCCTCGACCAGAACCTGCGTGCCAAGACGTTCTGGCGCATGAGCATCCTGCTCCCGTACATCGTCACTCCGGTTGCCGTTGCCATGATCTTCACGAACATGTTCGGAGAGCAGTACGGGCTCATCAACAACATCCTGGCCAGCGCGGGCATCGATCGCATCATGTGGATGAACGAAACCCTGCCCAGCCACATCGCGATCGCCACGATGGTGAACTGGCGATGGACCGGATACAACGCACTGATCCTCCTGGCGGCCATGCAGGCCGTGCCGCGGGACATCTATGAATCCGCCGCGATTGACGGTGCCGGCCCATTCCGCCGCTTCTTCAGCATTACCCTGCCGAGCATCCGTCCCACCATGATTTTCGTGGTGATCACCGCGACCATCGGCGGCCTGCAGATCTTCACTGAGCCGAAGCTCTATGACCCCAGGACAGCCGGTGGAACCGCACGTCAATTCCAGACCACCGTCCTCTACCTGTGGGAGATGGCCTTCCAGCGCCAAGATTTCGGGAAGGCTGCGACCATCGCATGGCTCCTGTTCCTTCTCATCGTTATCTTCGGCATCGTGAACTGGCTGATCTCGCGACGCATCGCGACCACCGGTGACGCCCGTACGCCCACGCGAGGTGCAGGAAGCCGGCGCAGGAAGAAGTCCCCGGTTCCCGCCGTCGTACTTCCCGCCATCGGAACCCAGCCGCCGGCACCCTCGGGGGAATCATCGGCCGGGAACCCAGCCGTAGCAGAAGACACGACCACGAGGAGAGGGCAATGACTGTCATCGACGCCAGGACGCAGTCCGCCACCCGCAATGGGGGCGCGCGCCCGCCCGTCCTGCGGAGGAAGCTGTTCGGCAACGGGCACCGTCCCGGGTTCCTGACCTACGGGTTGCTGTGTGCCTTCTTCCTTGCCTCGGCGTACCCGCTCTGGTGGTCAGTCATCATCGGCAGCCGGTCCAATTCGGCGCTCGCCGGAACCTGGCCACCGCTACTTCCCGGTGGGAATTTCTGGATCAACGCCGGGGAAGTGCTGGATACCATTCCGTTCTGGCTGGCGCTGGGAAACAGTGTCCTGATTTCCGGCATCATCACTGTGTCGGTCGTGAGCTTTTCGACGCTTGCCGGCTACTCCTTCGCGAAGCTTCGCTTCAAGGGGCGGAACGGACTGATGGTCGCGGTGATCGCCACCATGGCAATTCCCACCCAGCTGGGCATCATCCCGCTGTTCATGATGATGCGAACGCTGGGCTGGACCGGTGAGATCGGCGCCGTCGTCGTTCCTACGCTGGTGACTGCCTTCGGCGTGTTCTTCATGCGTCAGTACCTCGTGGACGTCATCCCCGACGAGCTGATTGAATCCGCCCGCATGGACGGCGCCTCCATGATCTCGACCTTCTGGCATGTGGCGCTTCCCGCTGCACGGCCGGCCATGGCGATCCTGGGCTTGTTCACGTTCATGACGGCATGGACCGATTTCCTCTGGCCCCTGTTGGTGCTCGACTCCGGCAACCCGACCCTGCAGACGGCTCTGAGCCAACTGCAGGCTGCCCGCTACGTCGATTACTCGATCGTGCTCACGGGAGCAATACTCGCAACACTTCCCCTGCTGGTGCTCTTCGCCATCGCAGGCAAACAACTCATATCAGGAATCATGCAAGGAGCAGTGAAGGGCTAATGCCACTCGACGATATACACCGTGAACCCACCACCGGGAACCCGGCCAGGACCTGGCCGAAAGGATTCCTCTGGGGCTCGGCCACCGCAGCCGCCCAGGTCGAAGGGGCCAGTCATGAAGGCGGCAAGGAGGATTCCGTCTGGGACGCTTTTGCCCGCGTGCCGGGGGCCATTGCAAACGGCGACACCCTGAAGCATGCGGTCCAGCACTACGACCGCATGCCGGAGGACGTCCGGATCATGAAGGAGCTGGGGCTCGGCTCCTACCGGTTCTCCACAAGCTGGGCACGGGTTCGTCCCGGAGACCGTGGACCGAACTCGGAAGGGCTCGACTTTTACTCGCGCCTGGTGGATGAATTGCTCGACGCCGGGATCCTCCCCTGGCTGACTCTGTACCACTGGGATCTGCCGCAGGCCCTGGAGGAAAAAGGCGGATGGGCCAACCGGGACACCGCCTACCGGTTCGTGGACTACGCCAATGACGTCTACTCGGCGCTGGGCGACCGCGTGCAGCACTGGACCACGTTCAATGAACCGTTCTGCTCCTCGTTGCTCGGCTATGCCGCCGGTGTCCATGCCCCCGGTCGGCAGGAGCCCCGCGCCGCGGTTGCCGCGATCCACCACCAGCACCTCGCACACGGCTTGGCAGTCAATGCGCTCCGCTCCCGCGGGGCAGGGCAGCTTGGCATCACGCTGAACCTCAGCAACTCGATCCCGCGAGATCCTGCAGACCCGGTGGACCTGGACGCGGCGCGCAGGTTCGACTCGCTGCAGAACCGCATCTTCCTCGACCCGATCCTGCGGGGCGCCTACCCGGAAGACACCCTGGCGGACCTCGATCAGTTCGGCCTCCGGGAGGTGATGCAGTTCGGCGACCTCGAGATCATCGGAACGCCGCTTGATTTCCTGGGAGTCAACCACTACCACGATGACCTCATCAGCGGTCACCCGGATCCCGAAGGCGGCGATGGCCACTCCGGCGGAACCACCCGCCGGACGTCGTCGTGCTGGATCGGGTCGGAGGACATCGCGTTCCCAAGCCGGGGGCTTCCGAGGACCGCCATGAACTGGGAAGTAAACCCGGACGGGCTCCGGGAGCTGCTGGTCCGTCTGGGGGAGGAATACCCCACCCTGCCGCCGCTGTACGTGACGGAGAACGGCGCGGCGTACGACGACGTCGTGAGCTCTGACGGTCTGGTGCACGACGCGGAACGCACCCGATTCGTGCTCGACCACATCGCCGCCGTTGGAGAGGCTATTGACGCCGGCGCTGACGTGCGCGGCTACTTCGTGTGGTCCCTGCTCGACAACTTCGAATGGTCCTGGGGGTACGGCAAGCGGTTCGGCATCGTGCGGGTGGACTACGACTCCTTCGAGCGGACAGTCAAGGACAGCGGCCACGCGTACCGGAAGCTGATCACCCACGCGAGGGCAAACGAGGAGGTGAAACCAGCGGGAGCACAGGTACTGACGGCGGCCGGGGCCTGAGCCGACCTAGACTGGACCGACAGGTTCCAGCACCATGCACGGAGTGAATTGTGAAGACAGACGCAAGCCGGTCGCGGCCCGCGCCAACCCTTGAAATGGTGGCCGCGCTGGCTGGCGTCTCACGATCGACAGTGTCCAGGGTGGTCAACGATGCGCCGAACGTGGATCCGGACATTGTGAAAGCCGTGCAGAGCGCCATCGCAACCCTCAACTACATACCGAACCGCGCCGCGCGCTCACTCGCGAGCAGGCGCACCAATTCAGTGGCAGTAGTTGTACCGGAGTCCACGTCGAAGGTGTTCGCCGACCCGTTCTTCGCCACCCTCGTGGAAAGCATCGCGCAAACACTGGTGGAGACGAAATACACGCTCAACCTGATCGTTTCGTCCGAAGCCCGGCCTGAGAAGACCAGAAGTTATCTGCTTGGAGGGAATGTCGATGGTGCGCTGGTGGTCTCCCACCACAGTGGGGACCACTCGTGGACCAGAATCAGCGATTCGCTCCCGGTGGTTTTCGCGGGACGTCCATTCCAGGCGGAACGCGAAAGCTACTTCGTTGAGGTCGATAACCTTGCGGCTGCGTCGCGGGCCACGCAGCACCTGATCGGAGCCGGACGGACGTCGATCGCCACCATCGCGGGTCCGCAGGACATGTATGCGGGTATCGACCGGTTGCGGGGCTGGGAAGCAGCGCTGCGGTCCGCCCGGCTCGACACCTCACTCGTGGAAATAGGCGACTTCACACAGGCGTCGGGCAGGGAGGCGATGCGCAGGCTGCTTGACCGCGGCCGGAAGATTGATGGGCTTTTCGCTGCCAATGACCAGATGGCCGCCGGAGCCTACGCGGTGCTCGCTGAACGCAACATCAGCATCCCGGCCGATATCGCCGTCGTCGGCTTCGATGACGACTCGTTCGCCACCTCGCTGACGCCCGCACTGACTACTATTCATCACCCCATTGTTGAGATGGGACACCGAATGGCCGAGATTCTCCTCTCACTGATCGAGGGCGGTCCGGCCGAGCGAGCGACCCTGCTGCCTACTTCGTTGGTGGTCCGCGGTTCCGCCTGAGCCTTGAAGGAAGACCATGCGCCAACACCTACTGCCTATTCCGCCGTGCGCCGAACCCGGGGTTGACCCTCTGGCCCCGACCGGGAAGAACCTGCGCTGGGGCGTCGTAGCCCCGGGGCAGATATCCCGCCGGGTCACCGCCGACCTCGCGCTACTCGAGGATTCCGTGCTGCAGGCCGTGAGTTCACGCAGCGAAGCGAACGCTACGGCTTTCGCGGATGAGTTCGGTTTCGTGTCCAGCTACCACGACGCGCACGGCAAAACGGGGTACGAGCGGCTGTTCGCCGACCCGGAGGTGGACGTGGTCTACATCGCGACGCCTCACAGCCAGCACCGTTTGGTAGCGGAGGCAGCGCTCACCGCGGGAAAGCACGTCCTGTGCGAGAAGCCGTTCACTGTGAACGCTGCGGAAGCCCGGACGTTGGCTGAGACTGCGCAGGCCAATGGTGTCTTCCTGATGGAGGCGGTCTGGACCCGTTTCCTTCCGAGCATCAACCGGGCGTGGGACATCATTGCCTCGGGAGAGCTTGGAGAGGTCCAGTGGGTCCAGGCAGATTTGGGTTTCGTTGCCCCCTACGATCGGCGCTCCCGCCTGTGGGACCCGGCCGCAGGCGGTGGCGCGCTGCTGGACCTCGCGGTCTATCCACTGACGTGGGCCTTCGGCGCGTTGGGTTTCCCTGCTGAAGTGGTGGCTCAGGCCACGCTGACTGACGACTGCGTCGATATGCGCAATGCATTGACGCTAACCTACGAAAACGGGGCGCACGCCCAGCTGATCACGTCGATCGTAGCCGCCTGCCCGGGTACTGCAACGGTAAGCGGCAATGCAGGATGGCTGACGGCGTCCACTCCGCAGTGCAACCCTGCGGAGCTCACCATCTCAACGAACGACGGCGGTTCCCGGGTCGAAGCCTTCGGCCAGGTTGGAAGCAATTACGTTTACCAGCTTCGCGAAGTCTCACGGTGCATCCAGGAGGGATTGACCGAAAGCCCCACTATGCCGTGGGCGGACTCGATTGCCACGATGGACCTTCTCGATGACATCCGGAGACAGGTCGGTATCCGGTATGTGAGCGACCAGGTGACGGTTCAGTGACGGCTTAATTGCGACGGTGTTCTTGATCGTCCGGCCGGCGCTTCATCTCGTCCCGCGCGCGTGTCAGCGCGTGGTCAGTCGCTCCCGCTGCTTCCAGCGCGAGCAGGCCCGCTCCCACAATCGGAGGCGCAGTCACGAGATGAATATGGGCCTTGGGTGCTTGCTCTCTCAAGCCCGACCGGATCCGGGAGAGGAGCCGGGTGTCATTCGACGCCAGTACGCCGCCGCCCAGGACCACTGGGACATCGGCATGCAGCAGGTCGAGACGCTCGAGTGCGGTGGCGACCAACACAACGATCTCGTCGGCCTGGCGGTCGATCAATGATGAGGCGACTTCGTCCCCGGCCGCTGAGGCTTTGAAGAGTACTGGAGTCAGGTCAGTTACCGAGCGCATGGATATGCGCTTGAGGTGGATTCCCTCGATGACGTCCCGCACGGTGGCAAGGCCGTAGGCCTCCGGGACCATTTTCTCGAGCAACGTTGTGGGCCCCCGTCCATCTTCCGACCTTGCTGCGTGCCACAGTGCGTGCGCGCCGAGGTCACTGCCCCCGCCCCAGTCTCCCGAGATCATCCCGAGGGCGGGGAATCGTACGGTTCGGCCGTCGGCCCGTACACCGACAGCGTTGATTCCGGTCCCACAGACTACGGCTACAGCGTCGGAGCTATCCGTTCCTGACCTGAGGAGTGCGAACAGGTCATTGTCGACGACGGCGTGCCCTCCACCGACTCCCACTGCCCACGCGTCGTCGGAGATTGCCGAGGAGAACTCCTCAATCTCGACCGGAAGGTCCATGCCGGCAAGATACACACTGGTCTGCAGCAGGGGCCGGCCGCCGGTAGTGCCCAGCGCTTCGGCGGCGAGTCCGCGAATCACCGTCACCGACCGGTCGAGGCCAACGAGCTGTGGGTTCGTTCCACTCCCTCGCGACCGGAAGAGCACCTCGCCCTCGAGCGAGAGGACCACGAGGTCGGTCTTTGATCCACCGCCGTCAATGCCGATAACAACGGGGGCATCAGACTGACTCATCTGGCCCACGCCAGATGGTCCCGGTTGGCAGCGAGCAGGATGTCCGTCAGCTTCTCCGCCTTGTCGAACTGGCCCACTAGGGGATGAGCGAGCATTGCCTTGACGACCCGCTCGCGTCCGCCGTGCAGTGCCGCGTCGAGGGCAAGCCGCTCGTAGGAGGCGACGTGGCTGATCAACCCGACCATCTCCTCAGGCAGTGCTTCGATCGGAGGGACCGTCAACCGGTCGGCTCCTATGATCGCGGGAACTTCGATCACGTGGTCATCGGGCAGGAAGGGGAGGGCGCCGTCGTTGCGAACATTGACGACCTGCTTGTCTCCGCACCCCGAGGCCAGGGATGACATCAGGTCGACGGCAGCTTCGGAATAGAACGCACCACCGCGAAGGGACAGTTCTTCCGGTTTGGCGTCCACGTCCGGGTCGGCGTACTTCCTGAGCAACGCATCTTCGACTTCCATGACGGACTGCGCCCGGGAGGGCTGACCGCGTTGTGACTCAAGCACCGCGTCGTGCGCATAGAAGTACCGAAGATAGTAGGACGGTACGGCACGCTGCATCGCTAACAGGGACGACGGGAGCTGTACTTCCCGGGCCACTTCCTCGAGATGCTCCTCAAGGATCCGGGGGAGGAGGTCCACGGAGTCCTCGCCCGTCATCACGTTGACCCCCAGTTCCCAGGTGAGGTGATTGAGGCCCACGTGGTCCAGGGAAATATTGTCAGGGTCAGCACCAACGAGCGCAGCGAACCTGCGCTGGAAGCCGACGGCCACGTTGCACAGGCCGACCGCCCGGTGGCCCGCCTGGAGGAGGGCGCGGGTGACGATCCCAACGGGGTTTGTGAAGTCAATGATCCAGGCGTTCGGCTTCGCTTTTTGCCGGATGATCTCAGCAATCTCCAGCACCACCGGCACAGTCCTCAGCGCCTTCGCGAAGCCGCCGGGACCGGTCGTCTCCTGGCCGACACAGCAAACCTCATGGGGGAAGGTCTCGTCGCCGTGTCGCGCAGCCTGCCCGCCAACGCGCAACTGCAGGAGGACGACGTCGGCGTCGCTGACGCCCTGCTCGACGCTGGACGTGGTCATGATCCTGCCCGGATGCCCCGCCCTGGAGAAGATTCGCCGGGAAAGGCCGGAAACCAGTTCCAGCCGGGAGGGCTCAGGGTCGACCAGCCAGAGCTCTTCGATGGGCAGCATCTCCCTGAGCCGGGCGAACCCGTCCACCAGCTCCGGCGTGTAGGTTGATCCGCCGCCTATGACAGCTGCTTTCATGGCTTTCCGGCACTCCTTCCGTGGTCTTCCAGGCCCGGTCGCGTCGCGTCTCCAGGCCGTCCCGGCACCTCTTCACAAAGATAGCAAGCTTGCTTATGATCGTAGTCACAGGTTCGTCTCATCGTGCAGGACCTGTTTCATCCGTACATCAATCACGCAGGAAAGGGGACTGATCATGACAACCGCACGCGACATCATGACCGGCGGTGCAGAATGCGTCGGCGAGAACGAAACCCTGGAAGTAGCGGCGCGAAAGATGAAGGACCTGGACGTGGGGTCGCTTCCTATCTGCGGGGAGGATAACCGGCTCAAGGGCATGGTTACCGACCGCGACATAGTGATCAAGTGCCTCGCTGAAGGATCTGATCCACGCGAGGTGAAGGCCGGTGAGCTCGGGCAAGGAAAGCCCGTGACCATCGGTGCCGATGACAGCATTGAGGAGGCCATCAAGACCATGGCCGACCACCAGGTCCGTCGGCTTCCGGTGATTGACGGTCACGATCTGATCGGCATGCTGAGCCAGGGCGACATTGCCCGCAACTACCCCGAAGACAGGGTGGGCGAGCTCGTTGAACTGATCTCCTACTGATCCGCTCCTCTCCTGCAGGGCCGAGGAGGATCTGAACGATGAGGAGGATGAGTGATGAGCACGGAAGGAAATGAGCTGTTCACCGCGAATGACGCTGACCGGCTCGAGCAACAGGCGGAGGTCAGTGAGGAACCCGTTGGGGACGAGTTGGAAGAGCCCGTGACGACGGCAACCCGGGAAGCAAATGAGGCCGACGTCGTGGAGCAGGCGCGTTCGGTATACGGCGACGAGGATTACCCCCGCGGACCCATTGACGAAGAGCCCGTTTAGCCACCGCCCGTCGGCCCGCCCTTGAGGCCGCCCGCGGACGGGGTGGCCTCTGGGGCGGGCCGACGTGCGTCCGTTGCGGCCGACGTCGTACTGCCACGCGGATACCTACCGGTGAGTAACCCCGTGACGGTATGATGAAGTGCTCAACTGCCCCGGCGACCGCCGGAGGCTTTCCAGGAACCGGTTCTCATTCGCTTGTCCGGCCGTTCCACGCACGCGAAGGATGACCCGTTGGAGACTTTTCCGGGAGCGCACAGACCTCTGTACGAGGTGAAGGCGAATCTTTTCAAGGGCATGGCGCATCCGGTGCGCGTGCGGGTCCTGGAAATCCTTTCCGCTTCACCGGATGTTTCGGTGACCGAGCTCATTTCGGACATGAACGTCGAAGCCTCCCGCTTGTCGCAGCACCTCTCCGTCCTGCGGACCCATCACCTCGTGGTGTCGGAGCGGCGTGGCAGCCAGGTCTTCTACAGTCTGGCTTACCCGCGCGTCGCCGAACTGCTTGCCATCGCCAAGATGCTCCTGGGTGAAGTTCTTGAGTCGACGCAGCAGCAGTTGCTCACCCCCGAATGGGCCGCGCAGCGTGCGTCCGAAGTTTCCGGGGAAGCGCAGCTGGCCCCTAGGCCGTAATGCTGGACCTGCCGTTGCTTAGCCGCGGCATTGGTCATTGATGTGGCCGGTGGCGGCGCTCTCGCGGACGGCAGTGATCGCCTTGACTGCCTCCACCTTTCGGCCGTATCCGGCAGAAGTCACTAGGACCCCTCCGTGCTCGTCCATGAGACGGAAGCGATACAACGCATCCGCGTCCCTGAAAATCTCGAAGTTCCCGGGCATATGTTCTCCCCACAAATGCCGGCGCCACATTGCGCCTGAGGACTTTAGGGTTTCATCAATTCGCGAGACTAGCGAAGATTGTGACGCCAGCCTACGTTCGAATGCCCAGTCCGGAGGATCCGAGGCCTCAGTTCGTCCAGCCCTGTCTGGATAGCCACCTGGCACAGAGTGCAGTCCATTCATCCGGGCCGGTTTCACCGTCTGCCAGTCCCAGCCCGTGTCGGCCGTGCGGGAACACGTGGACCTCCGCCGGCACCCCGTGCTGAACCAGGGCGCCCGCGTAGGCGAATGTGTTCTCCACGGGGACGGCATCGTCGTCGGCCGTGTGCCAGAGGAACGCCGGTGGTGTTGCCTCGGTAACGTTCAATTCCGGTGACATTCTTCGAAGCAAGGCCGACGACGGCGACTGGCCGAGCAGATTATCGATGCTTCCCTGGTGGACGGCGTCCGTAAACGACACCACCGGGTAGCACAGGATGGACAGCGCCGGGATGGCAGCGGCGACGTCCAGTTCCGGGTCGTCACAGGAGGTGGCGGTGGAGAGGGTGGCAGCGAGATGCCCTCCGGCGGAGAACCCGAGCACTCCCACCCGCCCGGTATCTACAGCGACGCCGTGATCGCCGCCCCGGATCCAGAGCATCGCCTCCTTGGCGTCGCTCAGCGGTGCCGGATGCTGGTGTGGCGCAACCCGGTACCGGAGCACGAAGGCGTGCAGGCCAAGGCCGGCCAGCCATTCCGCGACCGGTTCGGCCTCGTGGGGCGACGTCTTGCCGTAGCCTCCTCCGGGCAGAACCAGCACGGCCGGGCGTGGGGTGCCGGCACCGTCGGCGGCAGGGATGACAGTCAGGTTTGAGGGAGCAGGACTCGGCATATATTCACCGTACCCATCCGCCGCCTTGCCTATGCATTGCGTGAAATATACGACGTCACCGGAGGCGCGAGGGACGCGCCGATCTCGTGCGAGCTCCGCTTGGCGCCTTTGATCGCGAAGGAGTGGTCGGCGTCGGGCACTGACTGGAGGGTTGCCCGCCTTCCGAGTTTCGCGACGACTGCGTCCAGGAGATCCTTTTGCGCGAACGGGTCATTGCACCCCTGGAGGAACAGCATCGGAGCGTCGACGGCGTCCAGGTGGGCGTCGCGGATCTTTTCCGGTTTACCCGGCGGATGCAGCGGGTACCCGAGGAAGACGAGGCCGGCGGTGCTCATCCCTTCCGCGACAGCCATGGACGCCATGCGCCCGCCGAACGATTTTCCACACGCCCACACGGGTTTGCCGTCGGAACGCTCCTGCGCCTCTTCCATGACCCGGCGCCAGACCGCGATGGCCTTCGGAGGGCGGTCCGGGAAACGTTTGCCCTGGTCCATGTAGGGGAAGTTGAACCTGAGCGTCGCAAAGCCGGACTCGTTCATCGCATCGCTGAAACCGACGAGGAAGGGGTGGTCCATTCCCGCGCCGGCGCCGTGGGCGATGGCAACCGTCGCCGCAGGGTCATCCGGGGAACTGTACGCGCAGGTGAAGTCGGCGTCGTCAGCGTGCAGGGTGAAACGCTCGAAGAAAACCATCTGCCCATCATGCCGTAGGTTCTCCTCCGGCTCGACGCATACTGTAGCCATGGGAATGCCAATCACCCGGGATCACCTGTTGAAGCTCCGGCTCGCCACTCATTTCCCGATGAACGACGACGGACCCGAGGGTGTGGCAAATGTCGTTCGCACGATGCTCGCGGTTCAGGCGCAGGAATTTGGTCAGGCGCTGTGGGCGCTCGGCTTGCGGGCCCCGGGAGCAACCCGGGACGACATTCTTGCCGTCCTGGATAGCGCGGATGTGGTGCGCTCCTATCCCGTCCGAGGCACGCTGCATTTCGTGCGCCCGTCTGACCTCCGCTGGATGCTGGGATTGACTGCGGGCCGGATGATCAAGTCTGCAGCACGGCGGCTGGGCGAGTTGGGGCTGGATCAGCGGACACTCGGTCAGGCCCGTGACGTGGCGGGGGAGGTGCTGGCTGGCGGAATGGCACTGAACCGCGACGACTTTCTGGAGGCGTTGAACCGTGCCGGCGTCTCCACCCTTGGCCAGCGGGGATACCACATCATCTGGTACCTCGCGCATACGGAGCTGGTGTGCTGGGGGCCGCCGGACGGGGCGCAGCAGGCTCTCGTGCTGCTTGACGAGTGGGCGCCGGGGGAGAATGATCCGGATCGGGAAGAGGCCCTTCGGTGGTTCGTTCTCGGCTACTTCACGGGGCATGGTCCGGCAACCCTGCAGGACTTCGTTTGGTGGTCGAAGCTTACGGTCGCCGACGCCAGGGTTGGACTGGCGCTCGCCCGCAGCGAGCTCACCGAGTATGTCCACGACGGGGTCAGCTACTGGGCTCCGTCTGCGGCAGCTGACCGGAGACCGGAAGCTGCTGAAGGGCTGCTCCTCCCCGGATATGACGAATACATCCTCGGTTACCAGGACAGGTCATTGACGCTCCCCGGTGAGTATGCGTCGCGCATCATGCTGGCCAAGAACGGGGTCTTCAAGCCCTCGCTCGTGCTGGACGGCCGGGCAGTGGGAACGTGGCGGAGGAGCCCGCGTGAACGTTCGGCAACAATCACGCCGTTCCCGGAATCGGAAGTCACCGACCCTCATGCTTTCGACGGCGCCATCCGGGCTTACGAACGGTTCCTTGCTTCCTAAACGATCATCCTCAGCCTGATCCGAGGTTGGTGACCCGCACCAGACGCCAACCGTCCCAGCGCGGATCACTGCAGATGTCGAACACGAGGACGGGCGACGCCGGCCCGGTCTGTGCCTGGAACCGCCAGTACTGCATGGTCATGATGCTGCCCTGCCCCATGACGCCCGCGGGATCCGGCTCCCACCAGCTCCGGGAACTTGTCCAGTGCATGGGCTCGCCCAGTACCTGCCAGATGCTTGCCCTCCAGCGAAGCGCCAGTGGCTCTCCCCGCGAAGTGAAGCGTACGTCTGCCTCCTCATTGAGCGACCGCGAGCCTGGTTGAACCTCATCTAGGTGCTCCGCCGTCATACCCTTCACCTTCCGCAGTGCCGGGTTTAAAGCTAGAACATATTTTCGATTAAGTCACCTTGTATGTGTTCGATGGAGTACCGGCTCAGCCTTCCTGCTCGCGTCGGTTCAACTCCAGGTTGACCTCCTCGAGCCGTGCCTCGGTTTCCGGCTCCGGGAGCCCTTCCGCGTACTCGGCCTCAAGCTCCCGGTGAATTCGGCTGTTGAGGACTTCCACCTCGACGTCTTGCAGGACGGTCAAGTCTTCCGGGAACGGTTCTTCCGGAGAAAGCTTGTGGTTCGTTTCCATGGGTCACTTTCGGGCTCATCGGATTTCTCTCCGAAGTGTATCCATGCTCTTGATTTTTGTGCGAGGGCGTAGGACGGAACCCGCAGCGCCCGCGTCCATCCATACGTACCCAGACCGGCAGGAGGACGTCCCACGGGGTCGAACCGTATCGCTTGCTCCTGATTGCTACTGACCCTCAACCGCAGGGTGCCGACGCGGGTCCACGGCCCGCGCAGACGGCTGTAAAACAGGCCCCACTGAAGCTCCTCTCCGTACCTGCGAAGCTCCGACAGCGTCTTCAACTCGCGCCCGGGACCTTCGCGGCGCATAGCCAGCAGCACGGGACCTTCGGTCCCCTCGAACGGCATGAGCGTGGTGAACGGTCCGTCGACGACCGACCGCCGTGGCAGGATCACGAATCGACCGGGTATCCCGCGCCCGGTCGTGGAGAGCAGCACGTCCGCGTCGCCGACGCGTAAAGCCAGGCCGACGACGTCGGGCACGCTATCCGGCAGGCCCGCCGAGCGGGATATCCGCGCGAGCACCTGCTCGTCACCCGCGCTGTCCAGCCATTCTTCGCCGCTGAAGACCCGGTTGTGGGTGAGGGTACCTTCCAGCATCACGCCGTTGCGGTGAATGGGCCGCCCGGGCCGAAAAACCAGCAGGACAGCAAACACGGCCTTCAGCGCCTGTCCGCCGGCGCGTGCCAGCGAGGACACCACGTTCACGATCCCACCTCTTTCAGTAGCTTCTTCTCCTCCACCAGGGGGACGGACAGTGACTTGTACCCGTGCTCCTCGAACAGCACGGTGACGACGTCGTTCTCGTACCCCATCACCACGCCTCGACCCCATTCGCCGTGCCGCACTGCGCTCTGCAGGGCGAAGGGGTGGTTGTCGCCGTCGTCGTTGTTTCCGGCCGACCGGCCGGAGTCGCAGTTGTCGCAGGCATCGCAGAGGCCGTCCCGTTCCTCACCGAAGTAACCGAGCAGAAACTTCCGCCGGCACCCCCGGTGCTCGGCGTACTGCCGTGCCATGTCCAGGCGAGAGCGGTCCACTTCCTGCCGCCGCATCCGATGCTCGACGACGTCGGCCACCATCTGATCAGCATCGTCGGCCGCAGCCCGGTATTTCCCGGCCCGCTCGCGGACCGCTCCCACCTCAAGGAGCTGGTTCAGGAGTCCGGACAGTTTCCGCTGCGTCAGCCCGGTCGCCTCCCGGATGCCCGCAGCGTCGAGCGCGGTGTCGGCTGACCTCAGGGCGGCAAGCAACTCGCGAAGGCTGTCCTCCTGCACGTTCTTGGCCGCGAAGAACCGGCGGATCCCAAGATCTTCGGCGCGATAGTGCAGCACCACGCCGGCAGGTTCACCGTCCCGGCCGGCGCGCCCGACCTCCTGGTAGTAGCTGTCGAGCGAATCGGGGATGTCTGCGTGGACCACGAACCGCACGTCGGGCTTGTCGATGCCCATTCCAAACGCCGTGGTCGCCACCATGACGTCCAGTTCGCCGGCGTGGAACGCCTCGTGCAGGACGGTCCGCTCTGATTTCCCGCGGCCCGAGTGGTAAGCGTCAGCGCGCAGTCCCGCCTCCCGCAAATCCTGCGCGTACTCCTCCGTCTGCTTGCGGGTGGCGGTGTACAGCAGCCCCTGCCCTGCCAGGGAAGTCACCTGCTCAAGAACGGCGCGTTTCTTGTCCCGCTCGGACTCGTGCTGCCGGACGCTGAGGTGCAGGTTCGGCCGGTCGAAGCCTTCGGCGACGACGACGGCGTCCTTCAGTTTCAGCCGCTCGATGATTTCCTGCCGCACGGGGGGAGAGGCTGTTGCCGTCAGTGCGATGACCGGGCGCTTCAGCCGCTTCACGAGCGAGCCGAGCTGGAGGTAGTCAGGGCGGAAGTCGTGACCCCATGCCGAGACGCAGTGCGCCTCGTCGATCACGAGGAAGGACACGTCGAGGGCCTTGAGCCGCTCGGCTACCTCCTGCCGCGCCAGCTGTTCGGGTGCGAGAAAGAGGAACTTGGCCCGGCGTTCTTCGTCGACGTCTCCCGCGGCCGCCCAGGCTTCATCGATCTCAGCGTCGGTGGCGGTGGAGTTCAAGATATAGGCGCGAACCTCGCCGAGCGCCTCATTGATGGCCTCCACCTGGTCACGTTGGAGGGCAATCAGCGGAGAAACCACGACGGCGACACCCGGGACAGCCATGGCCGCCACCTGATAGATGGCCGACTTCCCATAACCGGTGGGGAGTACGCAGAGGAGGTTCCTGCGGTCGTCGGCCGCATGCAGAGCCTTGCGCTGTCCGGGGAGGAGGGAGTCCCAGCCGAAGAGCTCCCGTGCGGTGGCCTCGAGTTTCGGGTTCATTCAGCGGCCGCCGTGAGGAGGGCAAGCAGGATGGAGCACAGCGCCATGCCGGCGAGGAACCAGGGGAAGCTGGATCCGCGGTCTGACGGGAGTTCCTCCCTGAAGACGTTCAGCAGGACGGCACCACCCAACAGCGCGGTGAGGATGGCCACGACAACCGTGCTGGTCGGTGCGAACACGAACGACAGGAACCAGCCGAGGAGGAGGGCGCCGGCGAGGACCACCCGACCGCTGGAGTCGAAGCGTCGTGGGTAGTGCTCCTCGAGGTGCCGGTCCGTGAGCACGAAGTGCAGGCCCATGGCGACGGCAAACAGGACTGCGAAGAGGTAACCCGTTTCCACGCGCAGGGCCATCGTGTAGGTGATGAGGGTGTTGTAGAACGCAAACGCTCCGAGGTGAACCCAGTAGGCCGCTGCCGAATCGGGGCGCTTGCGCGTCCGCCGGAAGGTTGCCAGACGGTCCAGCCCGTAGAAGATGGTGAAGCCGGTAAGGGCTACGACGAAGATGCCCAGATCGAAGAGCGGGGTGACCTCAATGGTGTCCTCGAGGAGCTCACCGATTGCCTCGTTGCCCTCGGCGATTTCCGGGAGCAGGTGAAGGAAGACGTAGGCAACCGCCAGTCCTCCCGCAAACGAGCCGGTCACGTTTTCCGGGACGAGCGGCAGCTTGCGAATGTGCGGCGCGGCGAGGTGCAGCGCCGCCAGCACCAGCGCGATGACAAGCGAACCGATCAACGCCATCCCCACGGGCTAGCTCCTTTCCGCGGACCCGTCCCGTTTGCTGCGCTTGGCCACCACCGTGCTGATGAAATACAGCACGATGCCGATGCCCACCAGGATGGCCGCCCGGAGCCAGATCTCTGCCGACTGTTGGGTGAGCAGCAGGACGCAGGATGCCACTCCTAACGCCGGAATGACTGCGGGGACGCGGAAGTGTCGATGCTCCACCCGGTCGCGGCGAAGTACCAGTACAGCAAGGTTCGTGCTGATGAACACGAACAGGAGCAGCAGCACTACGGTCTCAGCCAGCGACGCAAGATCTCCAGTGAGGGTGAGGATCATGGCGAGCGCTGTCGTCACAATTATGGCCACCCACGGAGTGCGGCGGTTGGGTAGAACCCTGCCGAGGACCGACGGGAGAAGGCCCTCTTCGGCCATACCGAAGGTAAGCCGGCTCGCCATGATCATGGTCAGCAGTGCGCCATTCGCGACCGCGACGAGTGCGATCAGACTGAACAGCCACGGTGGGATCCCGAATCCGGTGGCAGTGACGACATCGAGCAGGGGCGCAGTGGAACCGGCGAGTTCATCGGCGGGCAGGGCGGCGGCCGACACGAGCCCGATCAGCAGGTAGACGGCGCCCGCGGTGGCGAGGGCTCCGAACAGAGCTTTCGGGTAGACGCGGGCCGGGTTTCTGACTTCCTCGGCCACGTTGGCCGAGACCTCAAAGCCCACGAAGGAGTAGTAGGCAATGAGGGATGCTCCGAGGACGGCAACGGCTGGATTGGCGCCGGCGGGGAACTGGGAAATCTGGCCCGGATTTCCTCCGCCCTGACCCAGGAAGACCGCAACCAGCACGATTACCAGTACAAGACCGGACACCTCGACGACGGTCATCACTACGTTGGAGCGCACTGATTCCTTGATGCCACGGGCGTTGAGCAGGGCAAGCAATGTCAGAAATGCTACGGCCGCCCAAGTGGGCGGTACGGAGATGAACGCAGAAAGGTAATCGCCGGTGAATGCGAGAGCCAGCCCGGCAGCGCTGGTCACTCCCGCGGCGAGCATGCAGAATCCCACGAGGAACGAGATGAACGGTTTCTTGTAGGCCCGCTGCGCGAAGACAGCCGCGCCGCCCGCCTTGGGGTATTTGGTTACCAACTCTGCGTATGACCCGGCGGTCAGCAACGCCAGCGCTAGCGCCACGATCAGCGGCACCCAGATTGCGCCGCCGACCTCCGCCGCGATCACCCCCACCAGAGCGTAAATGCCCGCGCCGAGCACATCGCCCAGGATGAACAGGTAAAGCAGCTTGCCGGAGATGCCTTGGCGGAGCTTTGAGGGGACCGCAGTCTCAGTGGTCATCTTCCGCATCCTACTCGTTAGTAAGCCTACTGATATTTGGTGTTTGGGAGGGTCAGGTCGGCTCGGATCCCGCGGGCGGGAGGTCCGGATTCAAGGGTTCCATCCGCGGGTCCTCCGCGGTCCACACCTGCAGGATTGCCCAGGTCACCGCTGCTATCGGAACAGAGAGCACG
This sequence comes from Arthrobacter sp. M71 S08, assembly GCF_059089725.1. Classification (NCBI taxonomy): domain Bacteria; kingdom Bacillati; phylum Actinomycetota; class Actinomycetes; order Micrococcales; family Micrococcaceae; genus Arthrobacter; species Arthrobacter sp. M71 S08. The sequence goes on from NZ_JBNHEY010000003.1 coordinate 162,817, forward strand.
GCGCCGATGATGCCCGCGAGGATGGTGCCGGCGGTCAGCGCCAGCAGGATCACCAGTGCGTGAAGGCTCAGCGACTTGCCCATCACGATCGGCTGCAGCAGGTCGCCTTCCAGTTGGTTGACGGCGACGACGACACCAACCACGATGAGCGCGACAATCGGCCCGTTGGCCACAAGTGCAACAAGGGCAGCGAGGATGCCTGCGATGGTGGCGCCCACCAGAGGGATGAATGCGCCAATGAAAACGATCATGGCAAGCGGCAAAGCGAGCGGTACACCGAGAACGAGAAGCGCGATGCCGATCGCCACGGTATCCACCAGGGCGACAATCGCCGTACCGCGGACGTAACCGCCGAGGACCTCGAGGGTGCGGGTGCCTGCGCGGCGCAGCTTCTGGTCGCGCTCGCCTTTGAAGGGCCGAAGGAAGAACTCCCAGATCTTCTTGCCGTCTTTCAGGAAGAAGAAGAGGATCACGGCCGTCAGGGTGGCGCCTGCGAGGAACTCGGCCACCAGGGAGACGCCCGAGATCGCACCCGACCGGAACTGGGGGCTCGTCACGAAGTCGATCAGGGCTGTCCGGGCCTGGTCGAGCTGCTCCGGGGCGATGGGGAATGGTCCGCTGGTGAGGAACGCCTGCAGTTCATCGAGGCCTTCATTGGCGGCCGTGATCAGCTCATCGGCCTGGCTTCGGACCGACACCACGATGATGGTGATAACGGCGGAGAGCGCGATCAGCAGGGCAAGGAAGGCGATCGCTGTGGCGAGCGCGCCGGGAACTCCGCGCCGACGCAGGAGGTTCACGAACGGCCCGATGGCTGCCGCGAGGATGAGCGCGATGATGATCGGGATGACGAGCAGGCGGATCTGGAGCAGGCCGTAGATGGCCACGACCGCGAGAGTGAGTATCAGCAGGATCTGCGCGGCCCGGGAGCCGGTCCGGCCAAGCCCGTCTGACCAGGCGCTCGGTCGAACGCTGTGCAGGTGGGATCCGGCCATGTGTCTTCCCTTCCCGGGGGGTGATTCGGTATGCGCTGACATAAATGCTAAGCATACTGTGTATTTTTTCCGGGGTGGGTGTGGGCCTGCCTGCGGCGATGGCTGCCGGGCGGTCTGCTAACGCCTCAGTAATCGATGCGGTCGGCCAGCTTCGCCCAGGCGCGGAATGGATTCGTACTCGCTGAATCGGGGAGCTCGACCTGCCGAACCTGCATTGACCGTTCCTCCACGGGCTTGGCGAAGAACTCGTAGAACACGGCGTCGTCGAATCCCGCACGTGCCGCGTCGTGCCGGTCCGCGGCGAAGACGATGTCATCCACGCGGGCCCACAGTGCGGCCGCCAGGCACAGTGGGCAGGGCTCGCAGCTGGTGTAGAGGGTGCACCCGGTCAGGTCGAAGGTCTGCAACGACGAACACGCGTTCCGAATCGCCATGACTTCGGCATGGGCAGTCGGGTCATTGTTCGCGGTCACCCTGTTGGTGCCCTCGAAAGTGTGCCCATCATCTGTGGCGATGAGGGCGCCGAACGGGCCGCCGCCGTCGTGCACGTTGCGGGTAGCAAGGTCGATGGCGCGGGTGAGGAACTGCTCCTCCACAGTGCTCATGCAGGAACCCTACACCCGGCGGTTGACCTTGACGCAGCGTCAACCTATACCCTGAAAGAGATGGTCAGGGAGGTGCGCATGGACAGGTCGATTCAGGACATAGCGCGGCTTGCGGGAACCACGAGCCGCACCCTGCGGCACTACGACCGCATGGGCCTGTTGCCTCCGTCCCGGGTGGGCAGCAACGGCTACCGCTACTACGACGACGGCGCACTGGTACGGCTGCAGCGGATCCTCCTGCTCCGCGAGCTTGGCCTCGGGCTTCCGGCCATCGCGGAGGTCCTGGACAGGGAAGCGGAACCAGCGCGTGCCCTGCGGAAGCACCTCGAGTTGCTGCAGCACGAGCAGGAACGGCTGGCGCGGCAGATCGCGTCGGTCTCGCTCACCATCGAACAACTGGAAGGAGGTGGAGAACTGATGGCAGAGAACATGTTCGACGGATTCGACCATACGCAGTACAAGGACGAGGTCGAGGAACGGTGGGGCGCCGAGGCCTACGCCACCGGAGACCGCTGGTGGGCCGGCATGAGCGACGTCGAGCGCACCGAGTGGAAGGCCCGGACGACGCAGCTGGGGGCTGACTGGACCGCCGCTGCAGGGCAAGGCATCACAGCTGACAGCGACGCGGCGCAGGACTTGGCGCGGCGGCACTATGAGTGGCTCTCCGGTGTCCCCGGACTGCCGTCGTCGGGCGGGCGGCTCGTGAAGGAATACTTCGTCGGGCTCGGTGACATGTACGTCGACGATGACCGTTTCGCGGCGAACTACGGCGGTCGGCAGGGTGCGGAATTTGTGCGCGACGCGATGAAGGTCTTCGCTGACCGCAACCTCTAGAGAACGGACGACGACGGCGGCACCTGCGTGGCGCCGTCGTCGTTCTGCCGTGGTTCTTCATCAGGGCGGGTCCGTAAGGTGCAGGTATGACAATTTCCGCTGGGGCCGACCGCGCCTGGTCCGATGAGGCGATTCGACGCATCGAGGCCGAGGGCAACCGGTCCGCTGACACTCACCTGCTCGCGCTGCCCGTGCCGGAAAACTGGGGCATCGACGTCTACCTCAAGGACGAGTCGACGCACCGGACCGGCAGCCTGAAGCACCGCCTTGCCCGCTCGCTGTTCCTCTTTGGGCTGGTCAACGGCTGGATCCGGGAGGGCGCCACCATTGTCGAGGCGTCGAGCGGGTCCACCGCGGTATCGGAGGCGTACTTCGCCCAGCTGCTCGGGCTGCCCTTCGTCGCAGTGATGACCCGCTCCACCAGTCCCGAGAAGATTGCCCTCATCGAGCAGTACGGCGGGACCTGCCACTTCGTTGACCATGCCTCCGAGGTGTACGACGACGCCGAACGCATTGCGGCCGAAACCGGCGGACACTACATGGACCAGTTCACCTACGCGGAGCGCGCCACTGACTGGCGCGGAAACAACAACATCGCCGAATCCATCTTCCGCCAGATGGAACACGAGCGGTTCGCCATTCCCGAGTGGGTGGTGGTCGGCGCGGGAACCGGCGGAACCAGCGCCACCATCGGCCGGTACCTCCGATACAACCGGTATCCCACCCGGCTTGCCGTCGTGGACCCGGAGAACTCGGCCTTCTATCCCACCTGGGCAGGGGGAGTCGCGGCCGTGGGCAAGCCGTCCCGCATCGAGGGCATCGGGCGACCGAGGCCTGAGCCGAGCTTCGTCCCGTCGGTCATCGACGCGATGATTCAGGTGCCCGACGCTGCGTCCGTCGCGGCCTCCCGGCACCTGCATTCACTCACCGGGATCGAGGCCGGACCCTCGACCGGGACCAATCTGTGGGGAGTGTGGCAGTTGGTCGCGCAGCTGAAAGCGGCCGGCCGGACAGGAAGTATCGTCTCCCTGCTATGCGACTCGGGCGAGCGTTATGCCTGTTCCTACAACGACGACGCCTGGCTCGCCGAGCGCGGACTGGATCCTGCTCCGGCGTTCGCCGTACTGGAGGAGTTCTTCGAGACGGGGGAGTTTGCGTAACTGGTTCCTGTAAGACAAAAGCGATCCCCCGACCGAGTGGCCGGGGGATCGCTAATGGTAGCTCTGAAGCAGAGCAGGCTAGCGGATGGCTGCCTTGAGTTCCTTGGCGGCCAGCTCAGGGTCGGCTGCGCTGTAGATTGCGCTGCCGGCGACGGCTACGTCGGCTCCGGCAAGCTGCACGGCCTCGATGGTCGAGGCGTTGACGCCGCCGGCCACGGAGAACGGAACCCGTGCGGTTTCGCCGGCGTTCAGCAGGCTCTGGAGGTTGAAGCCCGGCTGGGCCTGCTCGTCCAGTCCAGCGTGGAACTCGACGAACTTGGCACCGAGTGCACGTGCTTCCTTGGCCCGTGTGACCTTGTCGGCAACGCCGATCAGGTCTACGACGATGCCCTTGCTGTGTGCCTGGGCAGCCTTGACTGCACCGGCGATGGTGGAGTCATCTGCAGAGCCGAGAATGGAAACGAGGTCGGCGCCAGCCTTGAAAGCGATATCCGCTTCGAGCTCACCGGCATCCATGGTCTTCATGTCGGCGAAGACAATCTTGCTGGGGTGGGCTTCCTTGATGGCCGTAACGGCGGAAAGGCCCGCAGCCTTGATCAGCGGCGTACCGAGCTCGATGATGTCGACGTGCTCGGCAACCTTGCCGGCCAGTTCGAGGGCATCCTCAACGGTGAGGAGATCGAGCGCAACTTGGAGTTTCATATAGTATTTCTTCTTTCTTAGGGGTGATTTGTATAGGAATAGCGGAGAGGCTTACTCGAGGTTCGCGTGCCTCAACCACAGCTGTTCAGCGGACTCGTCAGTGTTTTCCCAGAGGCCCTGGAAAACTGCTTCGGTGGCAATGAAGAGTGCCTGTTCGAAGAGGCTGCCGGAGTACTGCCGGGAAATGTTGGATCCGTGATCTGTCTTTTGTGCAGCGGGAATGACCACCAGCGCATCAGCCAGTTCGCCCACAGGGGACTGCGGGCGCGTCGTCAGAGCTGCGACTTTCGCCCCGGCCCTGACTGCTGTCTCGGCAGCCTTGACCACGCCCGACGTCGTCCCGGAGCCGGAAGCGACCACCAAAAGGTCCCCGGCACGGATCGCGGGAGTAGTGGTGTCACCGGCAACATGAACGGTCAATCCGAGGTGCATCAGTCTCATGGCGGCCATACGCAGCACCAGCCCGCTTCTGCCGGCTCCGGCAAGGAACACGCGGTCGGCTTCGCGGATTCTGTCCGCCAGGACCGCCAACTGCGTCGGATCGATACCTGAAACCGTTTCTTCAATTTCCTGTTGGATGAGAGACAGGTTCAGAGCTAGTTCGGTGCTGCCAGGACTCACCAACTGCAGGTCAACATCTTTCACGACGTGCACGAGGACTCCTCAATGGGGTAATGCTTTCGTTGTCCCTTCCAGCATGGCCCACTCTTCGGGCGGGCAAAACGCTGTTTTATGACGGTTATGGCCACCCTTTTGGGTAGGGACTGCGTACCCTGTATGGATGGCAACACAGATCAACGCCTTGACGGAGCGGCTTGCGGAGGACCACTGGCGGCTTCTGGGTGCCGTAGAAGAATTGACGGGGGCACCGCTGAACCGCATTGCCGAATACCTTCACAGTGCGTCAGCTTCGTTCTACAAGAGCAGTGCGCTCATCATCTTCACGGAGGACTGTACGGGGCGGCCCCAGAAGAAATCGGGCGCGGATGACATCGTCAGTCGGGTGTCGATCCCGGAGCTGGATCGCCTGCGCGCAGCCCTGCCGGGGGAAGAACCGTGGCGAACCACGGCCCTCATCGGGGGCCGCGAGCGTGCAGTGCTCACTATGACCTACCCACCCAGTAACGCACTTCTGGTGCTCACGGACCCGAAACCTGTTCCCGGTGCCGGGCACCAGGACGAGGTAATGCGACTTCTGACGTACCTTTGGCGACTGGTCGCCCGCAGGATTCAGGAGAAGGTCTCGGATGCGCCGCCGGCGTATCTCGTGGAGTCCCGCGCAGCATCAGCCGAGCGGGTCCGGGTCACTGCCGAGCTGGTGGATCAGCACTCCACCACACTCGAGACGGTCCTCGCCGCGTTGCGTTCCACTTCTATGGATGACCGCGCGGCCCGAGCTTTCGCGACTGACGTTTCGGTCAAGGCGCTGGTGGACCTGCGCACGCTGAATGATCGAACCAATGACCTCGTCGAGGAGCCCGTCGCCACGGCGTTCGAGCGGCTCCGGGAGGATCTGCGGCCGTTGATGAAGTTGAGCAATATCGATATTCAATTCATTGAGCCGCCGGCCAACGGTCGGGCTCTGCCCGGGGAGGTGGCCCACGCTGCCAGGGCGGTGGTGCGCGGGCTGGTGCTGGCGATCGCTGAGCAGGCGGACGTGCACCGCGTTCGCGCACAGTGGGACTGCGATGGGGAGAACCTGCTCATCAACGTCCGTGATGACGGCCGTGGCGAGCTCGCATCTGATGCATCCAGCATCGGGAGAATGCAGCAGCGGGTACAGGCCATGGATGGGTCCATGGTGGTGGACGTCATGCGCGGTTGGGGAGCCGACATCTCCGTGAAGCTGCCGTTGGACCTCCCAGCCGCCCGTATGGGGGATGTAGCCAGCTGGGCTTTGGCGGCACGGGAACTGGAAGTCCTGCAGCTCCTGGCAGCAGGTCAGCGAAACCGGGCCATTGCGACAGCACTGAGCATCAGCGAGAATACCGTGAAGTTCCATATCCGGAACCTCTTCCGAAAGCTCAATGTGCGGTCCCGCGCCGAAGCGACCGCTTTGGCGCACAGCGCGGGAATCCGGGGGTGATCATGTGGACCAGTTGCTGAGGGTCCAAGACTTCGGCGTTTCCAGTGACGGCTTTGGAGCCGGCGAGAATCAGAGCCTGGAACCGCCCTTCGGCCATGCAGATCCGCAAGCGATCTTCGCACGGGCGGGCGCTACGGCAAGCTGGCCGAACCGCACCGACTCCGGCGGAACCCGGGGCCTGGACGATTACTTCACGCGGGACTTTAAGAACATCATCGGCGCTGGGCGGTGGGGCCAGCACCATCCGCAAGTTCCTTGACGCGGATCTGGTGGACACCCTGCATGTGGCCGTTTCGCCGGTGGAGCTGGGATCAGGATCGCGCCTGTGGGACTCCCCGGAGGAGTGCTTGACTGATTCCACCTCGAGAAGGTTCCCAGTCCGAGCGGCGTGGTGCACCACCTGTTCTGGCGGCGCTGAGCGGGGAGCGGTGCGGGGTTCCGCCCACGGGAGTCGCCCGCAGTTGTACCCTGAAATTCTCAGGAAAAAGCAGGAGTGGTGAATGTCAACGGATGAAAACTCTCTGGCACGGGAGGCGGCGGATGTTGCGGAGGAGGTGTCGGACCACAAGGCGCTTGACGTCGTAGCCCGCTTCGGATTCGCCGTTCTCGCCGTCGTCCACATCCTCATCGGCATCATCGCCCTGCAGATCGCATTCGGTGGAAACGGCGAGGCTGAACCGACTGGAGCCCTGGAACGCCTGGCAGGCGGAACACTCGGTCCGTGGACCATGTGGGCCTGCGCTATCGGCTGTCTTGGGCTTGCCGCCTGGCAGTTCAGCGAAGCGACCCTGCGGGCCCGGCACCTCTCCACCGGGGAACGGATATCCAAGACAATCTCCTCCGGGTCGCTGAGCATTATCTACGGCAGCATGGCCTTCACATTCGCACGGTTCGCCTTCGGCGGGGAATCCGATTCCAGTGAATCCACCCGTGATTTCACCGCTTCGATGATGGGCTCGGGCTTCGGCGTCTTCGTGATTCTGGCGGTAGGCGGGACCATTCTCGGGATCGGCGTCTACTTCGTTTTCAAGGGGATCCTGCGCAAGTTCCGGCCCGAACTTCGGCACTTCGAGGACACGCGCCGCGGCGCGTTCATCGAAGTCCTGGGGGTCATCGGTCACGTTGCGAAAGGGCTTGCCCTCATTCTCGTGGGCCTGCTGTTCGGTGCCGCAGTAGTCACTCATGACCCCGCCCGATCCACAGGTCTGGACGGCAGCCTGAAGGCGCTGACCGAGCACCCGTTCGGAATGCCGGTACTTGTCGCCATCGCTGTGGGCCTGATCTGCTACGGTGCCTTCGCGCTGGTGCGCTCGCAGTTTGGGCGGATGTAGAACCCCTCACACCGACCCGGCCCAACCCAACGGGCGAAAAACCCTTGCCAAAGTTTTTACATCGTTGTAAATTTGTGTCTCAGGTCACTTCCATCGATGTAAAAGCCGAGCAGCACCTGATCGAACCAACGGAGGATCGATTCATGTCCCACGAGAACGCCCGGATCTTGCCGCCATCAGGATGGCGTGCTCCCAGCAGACGCCAATTCCTCACCGGTGCTGCCCTGTTCGGTGGCGCCCTCGCCACCGGCACCCTGGCAGGCTGTGGCGGACCGGCGGGCGCAAACGAAGAGACTCTGCGCTTCTGGCACCTGCTCTCCGGCGGTGACGGAATCAAAATGCAAGCGATGATCGACCGCGTGAACGCTGAGAGCCCCAATTTCGACGCCGTTCCCACCGTTCTCGCCTGGGGCACGCCCTACTACACGAAGCTGGCCATGGCGTCCGCAGGAGGGCGGCCCCCGGAGCTTGCCATCATGCACGCTGCACGGATCCCGGGCTACGCACCCGGCGGTCTGCTGGACCCGTGGGACCTTGACGAACTGGCAAAGCGTGACGTCACCGAGGACACCTTCGCGGAGCGCATCTGGGCGAGCGGCCAGCTCGAGGGGGATGTCTTCTCCATCGCCCTCGATTCCCACCCGTTCATCGCGATGTACAACACGGAAGTCGCCGATCAGGCCGGGCTGTTGGGCAACGACGGCCTCCTGGCTGAAATCACCGACCCCGAGAGGTTCCTCGAGGCAATGCGCGAAATGCAGGGTGTCACCGGTAACCACGGCCTGTCCTACGGCTTCGTCAACGACGGCGCCCAGATGTGGCGACTTTTCTACACCCTCTACCTGCAGCACGGGGCCGAAATGGTGCTCACACCGGGACAGCCCGCTGAGGTCGACCGCGATGTCGCAATCGACTGCCTCGACTACATCACGCAACTGCTGGACGGCACCATTGCCGCGAAGACCGGGGATTACGGTACCGCAGTGGCCGAGTTCGCCAGCGGGGAGTCCGGGATGTTCTTCACCGGCGTGTGGGAGCTGCCCACCATGCAGGCCGCCGGTATTTCCCTCGACGCCATGACCATACCGACGCTGTTCGGGACCCCCGCAGCCTACGCGGACTCACACTCGTTCGTCCTGCCCCGCCAGAACGAGGTCGACGAGGTCCGCCGCGCAGCAGCCTACGACTTCGTAGCCAACCTCCTGAAGGGCTCCCTGTCGTGGGCCGAAGCCGGCCACATTCCCGCCTACCAGCCGGTTGTCGATTCCCCCGAGTACCAAACCCTGGAGCCGCAGTCGCACTACGCAAACGCCGCCGAGATCATCAACTACGATCCTCCTGCCTGGTTCACGGGGTCCGGGTCGGACTTCCAGACGTTCTTCGCCGCGAACGTTCAGAACGTTTTCCTCGGAAGGGAAGCACCCGACGTCGGTTGGGATGCCTTTGTTGACCGCTTGAACATCACCCTGTCCAAGCCCAATCCTGTCTGACCCGGACCGACGTAGGAGTCGAGCACAATGAGCACCACCGTGACCGGGCGTAGGAGCCCGAACAACAGCAAGAACAACCTGCACGGTTGGGCGTTCTCTGCGCCCTTCCTCATCTTCTTTGTCATGTTCCTCGTGTGGCCCATCATTCACGGGCTCTATATGAGCTTCACCGGGCAGACCCTCACGGGGGCCAACAACGGCTTCGTAGGGCTTACCAACTACGTGGAAGCCTTCAGCGATCCGGACATGTGGAGATCCCTCGGGAACACCGTCTACTTCACTGTCCTCTCAACCATCCCGCTGGTGCTCGTTGCACTTGTCATGGCCGCGCTGGTGAACATGAATCTTCCCGCGCAGTGGTTATGGCGGTTCTCGTTCTTCGCACCGTTCCTCCTGGCCTCTACGGTGGTTTCCCAGTTCTTCGTCTGGATGTTCAACCCACAACTCGGACTGGTCAACGACGCACTCAGCAAGATCGGCATCGCGCCCGTTCCGTGGCTGAATGACCCGAACGTTGCCATGTGGTCGATCGTCATCGCCACGGTGTGGTGGACGGTGGGATTCAACTTCCTGCTCTATCTGGCGGCGATGCAGAACATCCCGCAGCAGCACTATGAGGCGTCGTCGCTGGACGGCGCGGGCGGCTGGCGGCAGTTCTTCTCCATCACGCTGCCGCAGCTTGGACCCACCACCGTGCTTATAGTCATCCTGCAGGTACTCGCCTCGCTCAAGGTGTTCGACCAGATTTACCAGATGACCGCCGGCGGGCCGGGCGGGGCCACCCGCTCCCTGGTCCAATACGTGTTTGAGGCCGGATTCACCGGTTACCGGCTGGGCTATTCGGCAGCCATCTCCTTTATCTTCTTTGCACTGATCCTGCTGGTTTCCATGAGCCAGATCTTCTTCAACCGAAACAGGAGCGCGTAGTTATGGCCACCGTAGTTCTTGACCACAGCTCCGCTGGGAATGTCAACGCCGAACGCCCGCAGAACCGGCGGAAGATCTCCACGGCCAGGGTGCTCGGCACCATTGTCACCGCGATCCTGGCCGTGATCTGGCTGATTCCGTTTGCCTGGGCAGCGGTCACCGCCCTGAAAACCGAAACGGAAGCTGCATCCACGCCTGTCACGTGGCTGCCGGCCTCGGGCTTCACCCTCGAGTCCTTCGTTGAAGTCCTCAGCACAGGCAATCTGCCCACCTGGACGTGGAACTCCCTGTTCACGGCAGCATGCATCACCATAATCACTCTGGCGATTTCCGCTTTGTGCGCCTACGCGCTTTCACGAATCGATTTCAAGGGCCGGAAGTTGCTGATGGCCGTGATCATCGGCTCGATCATCATCCCGCCGCCGGTCCTGATCATTCCGCTCTTCTACCAAATGCTCGCCCTGAACCTGATTGATACGTATTGGGCGATCATCCTCCCGCAGGTGCTCCACCCCGCGATGGTGTACGTCCTGAAAAAGTTCTTCGACCAGATTCCGCGGGAACTCGAAGAGGCCGCCGTCATGGACGGTGCCGGGCGGGTCCGCGTGTTCCTGCAAATCGTGCTGCCGCTCTCAAAACCGATCATGTCGGCCGTGGCCATCTTCGTGTTCATCACAGCGTGGAACAACTTCCTCTGGCCGTTCATCGCCACCAACGACACCGCGCTGCTCACTCTGCCCGTTGGCCTGCAGACCATCGAAAGCGCATTCGGAATCCAGTACGCGCAGAATATGGCCTCGGCTCTTCTAGCGGCACTGCCGCTGATCGTCGTGTTCCTGTTCTTCCAGCGCCAGATCATCCGCGGCGTCGCCACCACCGGCCTGGCCGGAACCTAGACCACCTCACCTACCCGAAGGAGAATCATGGCCCGCGCACGCATTGTCATCGACAGGGACTTCACGGTCGGGGAGGTGCCCCGCCGGCTGTTCGGCTCCTTCGTGGAGCACATGGGCCGTTGCGTCTACACCGGCATCTACGAACCCGGCCACCCTGAAGCGGACGACAACGGATTCCGCCAGGACGTGATGAAGCTCGTCCGGGAACTGGGCGCCACCGTGGTCCGCTACCCCGGCGGAAACTTCGTCTCCGGGTACAACTGGGAGGACGGTGTCGGGCCGGTTGAAAGCCGTCCGCGCCGGCTTGACGGCGCCTGGCACACGCTTGAGACCAACGCTTTCGGCCTCCATGAGTTCGTTGACTGGTCCCGCCAGGCCGGTGTCGAAATCATGGAAGCGATCAACCTCGGCACCCGTGGTGTCGACGCCGCCCGCGAGCTAGTCGAATACGCCAACCACCCGGGAGGTACGTACCTGTCGGACCTGCGGGCCAGGAACGGCCACAAGGATCCGTTCGACATCAAGCTGTGGTGCCTGGGCAACGAGATGGACGGCCCATGGCAGATCGGGCACAAGACCGCAGACGAGTACGGCCGCCTCGCCCAGGAGGCCGCGAAGGCCATGCGATTCGTGGACCCTTCGCTGGAACTCGTGGCATGCGGCAGCTCGAACTCCGGGATGCCGACCTTCGGCGCCTGGGAGCAGACGGTCCTTTCGCATACTTACGACGAGGTGGACTACATCTCCCTCCACGCCTACTACCAGGAGCAGGACGGCGACGCCGGAAGCTTCCTCGCGAGCGCAGTGGACATGGACTACTTCATCGAGTCCGTCGTCGCCACCGCGGATGCGGTGCGCGCGAAGGGTAAGCACTCGAAGCGCATCAACCTCTCTTTCGACGAATGGAACGTCTGGTATACCCGCCCGGGCGACGCCGACAGCCCCCGCGAAGTGGGCAAGCACGGCTGGCGTGAGCACCCCCGTGTCATCGAGGACGAGTACAACGTGACTGACGCCGTCGTCGTGGGTACGTTCCTCAACTCACTGCTGCGGCACGGAGACCGGGTCAAGATCGCCAACCAGGCGCAGCTGGTGAACGTGATCGCACCGATCATGAGCGAGGAAAACGGGCCGGCCTGGCGCCAGACCATCTTCTGGCCGTTCGCCCGGATGGCGGAGCTCGCGACGGGGCAGATCCTGCAGACCAGGATCGAGTCGGACCGCTACGAGAACGCGCGCTTCGGCGACACGGACCTGGTGGACGTTTCGGCCACCTGGAATGAGGAGACCGGCCGCGCGGCGTTCTTCCTGGCCAACCGGTCATTGGATGAGGCAGCCGAGGTCGACGTTGCGCTTCGTGGACTGGACGCCGTGCGCGTAATCCGTGCTGAGGTGCTGCAGGTTCCCGAGGGCCACGACCGCCTGACCACCAACAACCTCGAACGCGGCGAACACGTGGGCCTGACGCCGCTCGAAGACGTCAAGGTTTCCGGCGAGGACCTCCGGCTGAACCTGCCGGCGTTGTCCTGGGCGGTCGTCGAAATCGAGACCCGCACGAGCTGAGGCTCCAGCGAAAGGACCGCACCATGATCTCTGCCAGCACCCAGGACGGCACCTACCCGCGGCCGCAGCTCGTGCGGGAGCGTCACCTGCCCCTCGATACCGTCTGCGGTTTCGCGTACGACGACGACAACCGGGGCCTGCGCGAGGGCTGGCACTCCCGCGGGGACGTCTTCGACCGGACCATCCAGTTGCCGTTCGCGCCGGAATGCCCGGACTCGGGCATCGGCGACACCGGCTACCACCCGGTCATCTGGTACCGCATCCCGGTGCCGTCGCTGGCGGAAGCCGGACTGCCCGAGCAGGGAGAGCGGGTGCTGCTGCACTTCGGTGCGGTGGACTACTCCGCGGACGTCTGGGTCAACGGCACGCACGTCACCCATCACGACGGCGGCCAGACACCGTTCACCGCGGATATCACGGATGCGTTGGTTGGGGACGGCGGACAGGTGATCGTGGTGCGCGCGGAGGATGACCCGCTGGACGTTTCCATCCCGCGCGGGAAGCAGGACTGGGAGCCTGAGCCGCACGACATCTGGTACCACCGGACCACGGGAATCTGGCGAACGGTGTGGCTGGAGGCGGTGCCGGAGCTGCACGTCAGGAACGTGTCGTGGGTCCCGCGGGTTGCGTCCGGGTCGCTCGGGGTTGAGGTCGAACTGAGCCGGCGGCCGGACGGTGCGGTGCCGTTGGAGGTGGTGCTTTCCGTCGAGGGCAGTGAACTCGCGCGTCAGACGGTGTCGGTGGGGGATCGCCGGGTGTCGTTCGAGGTGTCGCTGTCTGCCCAGCGCAATGGGCAGGCGCACGAGCGGCTGTTGTGGTCGCCGTCGTCGCCGGTTCTGATCGACGCGTTCCTGACCCTGGACGAGGGGGCCGACGTCGTCGCTTCCTACTGCGGGCTGCGCTCGACCGGGGTGGGGCGCGGACACTTCCTCCTCAATGACCGGCCCACCTATGTGCGCTCAGTGTTGGAGCAGGGCTACTGGCCGACGTCGCACTTCACCGCGCCGTCGCCGGCCGCGCTGCGCGAGGAGGTGGAGCTGATCCTCTCGCTCGGTTTCAACGCCGCGCGCATCCACCAGAAGGTGGAGGACCCGCGCTTCCTCTACTGGTGCGACCGGTTGGGCCTCATGATCTGGGGCGAAACCGCGGGTGCCTATGAATTCAGTACGACGGCGGTGTCACGCCTGGTCTCGGAGTGGACGGACATTGTGCTGACGTACCGCTCGCACCCGAGCGTGGTGACATGGGTGCCGCTGAACGAGTCGTGGGGAGTGCAGCACGGGGCGCACGACCCGGCGCAGCAGGCCTTCGGGTTGGCGCTGGTCAACCTGACCCGGGCGCTGGACCCGACACGGCCGGTCATCTCCAATGACGGGTGGGAGCACACCGATTCGGATCTGTGGACCATCCATGATTACGAGGCATCCGGCGAGGTCCTGCGTGCACGGTACGGTTCGCGTGCAGCTGTGGAGGAGCTGATCCGTGGTTTCGGGCCGGCCGGGCGGTTGATCGCGGTGCTCGACTCCGCGCCCGGGGACAAGCCGGTGATGCTCACGGAGTTCGGGGGAGTGTCCTACGCACCGGGAACACCGTTCGACGACAGTTGGGGGTACTCCGCGGCGTCGAGCGCGGATGACTTCGGGGCACGCGTCGGTGAGATCGTCGGCGCGGTGCGGGCGTCGTCGTCGTTGGTGGGTTTTTGCTACACCCAGCTGACCGACACCCGCCAGGAGACCAACGGATTGTGCGACGAGGACCGGAAGCCGAAGCTGCCGGTGGAGGACCTGCGCCGCATCATCGCGGGCTGAAGCTTCACGGGCGCTAGGGCACGCCCACCGCTGTCCGGACGTTGCGGCGCACGGGGACGGTGAGCAGGGCGAGGCTCGCAATCACCAGCCCGACGCCGATCCACCCCGCCGCCGGCAGCCTCTCACCCACAATGACGACGGCGAGGATTGCCGCGACCACGGGTTCCGCCAGGGACAGCGTGGTCGCGGTGCTTGCCTTGACGCGGGCGAGGCCCAGCCCGAAGAACACGTACCCGAGGAACATCGGCACCAGCGCCATGTAGAGCCCGACACTGAAGTTGTTCCACGACGCGAGCAGCGGCGCCCCGGTGAGGAAAAGGACCGGCATGAGCAGGACTCCGCCCACACCGAAGATGGCGCCCATGGTCACCCGGGATGGCACCCCGCCCTGCATGGTGCGGTGCGCTGCCCAGGAGTAGAGCGCGTAGGTGAGGCCCGCCAGCAGGCCCAGCAGCACTCCGGTGGCGGTGTTGCCCGCTTCCGCCGCATGCGCCGGCTCGACGAACGAGAGCAGCACCACCCCTACCAGCCCGACGCCGGCACCCAGCACCCAGCGCTGCGTCAGCCGGTGCCCGTCAATTACCCGCTCGATGACCGCCGACGCTATGGGCGCGGACCCGATCGAGATGACGGTACCCACGGCAACCCCGGCCAGGCGCATCGAACTGTAGAAGGCGAGGGGGTAGATCGCCACCGCGAGGCCGCCGACGGCGATGGTGAGCCACCGTCGCCGTAATTCGGAGCGTGCGTGAGCCAGTGCAGGTCCGGCGAGGGCCGCCTGCAGGAGCCCGCCGACGCCCATTGCGGCCGCACCGATCGCGAGGGGGCCCACTGCCGGTGCGAAGCTGGCGACCGTCCCGGTGGTACCCCAGAGGACCGCCGCGACGAGGACGAAGATGGCGCCGAGACCGGCGCCGGGGGAGTGGGTCACAGTTGCTCGCACGGGGTCATGGGTTCAAGCCTATTGGTTGAGACCTGTGCGGCACTTTTGGCGCGGGGTATCGGATCCGTCAGCGCGAAGCGGGCGTCCAGGTCCCGAGCCGCCCGCACATCCCGAAGGCGCGCGGCCCAGGCCGCGGGACTGCACGCACGACGGCGCCATCCCCGAGGTGCGAAGCGTCGCCCTCTGCGAGGGAAGCCAGTTGCGCGCGGGTTGTTTCGACGTCGACGAGGACGGTGTCCGACCAAAGCCTGGTCCATTCTTCGACCCGAGGCTGCACCAGCGCTGCGGCGGCCGCGTAGAACTCCTCCAGCGGTCCCCGGTCGCCGTCCTGGAGCGCGGCCAGAAGGGAAAGATAGCCCTCAATTGCAAGGTCACGCCGTCGTCGTGCTGCTTCTGCCCGTTCGCTTTCACTGCCCTCCGGCAGGGTCACCGCTGAACGGTAACGGTCAGCGTCGGAGACAATGTCGAGCGGGAACGTGAGCACGGCGTCGCCGGCTTCGGGCAGCCCGGAGTTCTGCATGACGGTGAGGATGTGCAGGTCGCCGGAGTTGATGAGCCGGTGCACCGTGCCGGGGCTGAACCACAGCACGGACCCGGCACTCAGCGAATCCTGCGCGAACCCCTCGGAGGAGAGGGTGTGCACCTCGCCCGAGCCGCCGACCACCACGTAACCCTCGTTGGACACCGTGTGCAGGTGCGGCGTTCCGCCGTGGTGGCCGTCGTCGGTTTCCCACTCGTACACGCGCAGGTCGCTGATGCCTACGCTGCCGGGAAACGCGGGGATAGTCACAGGGTCGCGCCCTTCGCGATCCGCTCGACCTCGTCGCGCTCGCAGATCCGGTCCACGAAGACGTACCGGTGCTGCAGGCGCAGCGACTCTCCCGGGGCGAGCGTGATTTCCTCATCGAACGCGGGGGAGGGCGCCAGCGCCGCGAAGGGCTCACTGCGGACGAACCACTTGAGCGGAACCGACGACGACGACGTGCCCGCCAGCGCGACAATGGTCGCCCCGCCGTCGAGCTCGTCATTCTCCCCGGACAGCGCGATCCACGGTGCGGAGGTGCCCATCATCGCCTCACCCTCGACGCCCTCGGGGCCGAGGATCGAGCACCCGGTCCAGCTGCGCGGACCGCGCCAGAAGAAGCCCGTGTAGCCGGCGTTCGGGCGGCCGTGCGTGGTGGGGCTGCCCAGATCGAGGGACCGGTCGGACACGTTGGTCAGCTCCGTGGAGAAGTCCAACTGCCAGGACTGTTCTTCCAGATCAACGGCGGAAAACGCAGTCTCCCGCCGTTCCGAGAGCCAGCGCTCGCCGGATGAGTTGCGCCACGTCAGGGTCTCGCCAAGGGCAATGAGGTCCGGAGCCGTGGAAAGAGAGGGAAACCCCTCGTGCTCGATGGAGCCGAGGTTCTCGCGCCACTGGTAGTCCGTCTCCGGCGAGAAAGTGGGTCCGCCCCAGAAGTTCTGGCCCGACACGTGGGACCACGTCATCTGCAGCCCCTTGTGCCAGCGGTGGTCCCAGGGGCGGAAACCCGTCAGCGGCGCACCGCTGAGGGTCCGCAGGGGATGCAGGTACGGCTTCGGGGCTTCTGACCGTGTGGCGGGCGGGATGAACACGTACGTCGCCAGGTCAACAGAACCGCACGAGATGACGAGTTCACTGTTGGTAGGACGGCTGAGCTGCAGGTCAGGCATCGACTGCTTCCTTGGTTGGTGAGCTGGGGCCGTTCGTGGGGGAGGCGCCGTTCATGGATGAGTAGAACGGATTGTCGGGGGTCAGCTCGCTGCGCTTGATTCGCTGACCTGTGATGGCCGACTGGTACAGCCCCGCAATGAGCTCAAGCACCCGCCGTCCGTCATGCCCGGAAGCTGCCGGGCGCTCGCCGCGTTCCAGGGAGGACACAAGCTCCTCCAGTTGCACCGCGTGAGAGCTGGCGAGGTTCTGCGTGGGTTCCCAGGCGCTGACCGACGCAGGGTCCACGTGGGGTGCCGGCGTCCACTTCCAGTGCGAGTTGTCGTACCCGTACACGTGCTCAACCTCCACGGTGGCATCGGTGAAGTCGAACCGGAGGTAGCTGGTTTCCCGCGGGGAGAGCACGCTGTTCACCACCGAGACGATGGCACCGCTCTCGAACGTCACGTGGGCGAACGAGACGTCCTCGGTCTCGACATTGTGGTGCAGGGTTGCCATCGTCGCGTTGATCTCGGTCCAGTCACCGAGGAGGGACAGCATCAGGTCCATCTGGTGGATGCCGTGGCCCATGGCCGGTCCGCCGCCCTCGGTTTCCCACTTACCCCGCCACGCGACGTCGTAGTAGGCGGTATCCCGGTACCAGAGCGTATGGCAGATGCCGATCAGTGGGGCTCCCAGGTCACCTGCGGCAATCTGGGAGCGCAGTGTCTGCGCCGCGGATCCGAAACGGTGCTGGAAGACGTAGGCCGCGTACGGGCCGTCCTCGCCCTCGTGCTCGAGGATGGCGTCGTATTCGGCGACCGACAGCGTCGGCGGCTTCTCACACCAGACGGAGGCGCCGGCGTCGAGCGAGCGGATGACAGCCTCGGTGTGCGAACCCGGCGGCGTGCACACCACCACGAGGTCGGGCTGCACCTCCGCGAGCATTTCGGGAACGGTCGTGTAGGAGGAAGGTGCTCCCCATTCCTCTGCCACTTCGCGTGCCCGGTCAGCGTCCATGTCGACGATGGCTGCGAGCTCGACCCGATCGCCGAGGTCCCGCAGGGCGGGCAGATGCTTACCCTGGGCGATTCCTCCTGCTCCTACGACGGCGGTACGGATGGGTTTGGTGCGAACTGCCACTGGTGATCCTTTGCATTAGCTGCTGGTCAGTGCTGTTTCGGTTCTTCTTGAGGGCTCGTAGCGCTGCGTGTGGGCTGTGCTCCGGACGGCGGCGCGGATATGGGCGAGGGTCGCGGCCTCCCCGAGGGCGCCGTCGGCCCGCGCCTGGACCAGCACGTTACCGAGCGCCGTCGCTTCCACCGGGCCCGCGACGACAGGCAGGCCGGTGGCGTCCGCGGTGAGCTGGCACAGCAGCCGGTTCTGCGAACCGCCGCCCACAATGTGCACGACGTCGATCGGATGCCCGCTCAACGCCGCCGCCTGCGCCAGCGTGCGCGCGTACACCTGCGCGAGGCTGTCCAGAATGCAGCGGACGACGGCGGCTTCGGACTCGAGCGCGGTACCCGCCGCGCGCCGGACGCGGCCCGGCATGTTGTCCGGGGCGATGAACGCGTCGGAATCGGCGTCGATCAGCGGACCGCCTGGGGGCAGCGCAGCCGCTTCCGCCAGGACGTTCTCGAGCGTCACCGACGGACCCCATTCCCGCAAGCATTCCTGCAGCAGCCACAGGCCGCCGCAGTTGCGCAGGTATCGGATGGTACCGTCGACGCCGCGTTCGTTGGTGAAGTTCGCGGCGCGGCTGGCGTCGGTGAGGATCGGTTCGGGAAGCTCCACCCCCACGAGCGACCACGTGCCGGAAGAGATGTACGCGAACCGTGAACCGGCCTCCGCAGGAACGGCGGCCACGGCTGATGCCGTGTCATGCGACCCCACGGCCACAACCATCGTCGCAGGATCCAGTCCGGTCCGTTCGGTGACTGAGGGCAGCAGCGAGCCCAGCGCATCACCGGGTTCCACCAGCACCGGAAAGACCGGGCGCGGAATCTCCAGAGCGTCGAAGAACTGGGCTGCGAAGGTGCCGGTCGAGGCATCCAGCAGACCCGTGGTCGAGGCGTTCGTGACCTCGGTCCGGCGCTCACCGGTGAGCCAGAATCCCAGCAGATCCGGAATAAGCAGCGCCTGCACGCCGGTCAGGGAGGGTTCGGCGGCCAATTGGTAGATCGTGTTGAACGGCAGGAATTGCAGCCCGGTGGTTTCGTAGAGCCGCTCGAACGGGACAGCGGCGTGCACCCCGTCCGCCACGCCGGCCGTGCGCGGGTCACGGTAACTGTGCGGCTGGGCGGTGAGTGCGCCGTCGTCGTCAATCAGTCCGTAGTCCACGGCCCAGGTGTCGACGCCGATGCTCACCACCCGCTCGCCCCTTGCCTCCGCCTGCTCGCGTGCCAGCGCGAGGCCGCGCAGCACTTCCTCGAAGAGGGCAGCGACGTTCCAGCGCAGCGCGCCGTCGATCGCCTGCACCGCATTCGGGAAGCGGTGCACAACCTCGAGCGACGGGCCGTCCGCGTCCATCCGGCCGAGGATGACCCGGCCGGATGAGGCTCCGATATCGATGGCTGCGTAGACCGCAGGCTCCGGACTCATCCCCGGACTTACCGGAGGAACGCGGCGGCTACGCCGGCGTCGACCGGGACGTGCAGCCCGGTGGTGTGGGACAGCTCGGCGGAGGTGAGTACGACGGCGGCGTTCGCGACGTTCTCCGGCAGCACCTCGCGCTTGAGGAGGGTCCGCTGGGCGTAGTACTCGCCGAGTTTCTCTTCGTCCACGCCGTAGACCGCGGCGCGCTTGGCGCCCCAGCCGCCGGCGAAGATGCCGGAGCCGCGGACCACGCCGTCGGGGTTGATGCCGTTGACGCGGACGCCGTACTCGCCGAGTTCAGCGGCGAGGAGGCGCACCTGGTGGGCTTGGTCGGCCTTGGTGGCCGAGTAGGCGATGTTGTTGGGGCCGGCGAAGACGGAGTTCTTGGAGGAGATGTAGATGATGTCTCCGCCCATTTCCTGGTCGATGAGCACCTTCGCGGCGGCCTTGGAGACCAGGAAGGAGCCCTTGGCCATGACGTTGTGCTGGAGGTCCCAGTCCTTCTCGGAGGTTTCCAGCAGCGGCTTGGAGATGGACAGGCCGGCGTTGTTGACCACGAGGTCCAGCCCGCCGAAGGCGAGCACGGCGGCGTCGATTGCTTCCTGGACCTGTTCGGGGCTGGTGACGTCGGCCTGGATGCCGATGGCGACGTCGGGGCCGCCGAGTTCCTCGGCCACCTTTTCGGCGTTTTCGAGGTTCAGGTCGGCGATGATCACGCAGGCGCCCTCCGCGGCGAGGCGGGTGGCGATGGCCTTGCCGATACCGGATGCGGCGCCGGTGACCAGGGCGATGCGGGTGGCGTGGGACTTGGGCTTGGGCATCCGGGCGAGCTTGGCTTCCTCCAGCGCCCAGTACTCGATGCGGAACTTCTCCGACTCATCGATGGGGGAGTAGGAGGAGATCGCCTCGGCGCCGCGCATCACGTTGATCGCGTTGATGTAGAACTCACCGGCGACGCGTGCGGTCTGCTTGTTGGCGCCGTAGGAGAACATTCCGACGCCGGGGATGAGGACAATGGCGGGATCGGCTCCGCGCATGGCCGGCGAATCGGCGTCGGCGTGGCGCTCGTAGTAGCCGCGGTAGTCCTGACGGTACTCCTTGTGCAGTTCCTTCAGCCGGGCGACCGTGTCCTCGATGGAAGCATCTGCCGGCAGATCCAGGACCAGGGGCTTGACCTTGGTGCGCAGGAAATGGTCCGGGCAGGAAGTGCCCAGCGCTGCCAGGCGCGGATGTTCGGTTGAGCCCAGGAAATCCAGGACGACGTCGTCGTCCGTGAAGTGCCCTACCTGCGCACGGTCGGTGGAGGCCAGGCCGCGGATCACCGGGGCCAGCGCCGCAGCCTTCGCGCGGCGCTCCTCCGGTGAGAGTGCGGCGTAGCCCTCGAGGGGTGCACCGAACGGGGTGGAGCGGCCGTTCTCGGAGATGTAGCGTTCAGCGGTTTCGATGATCCAGAGCGAGTTGTTCTCGGCCTCGTCAGAGGTTTCGCCCCACGCCGTGATGCCGTGTCCGCCGAGGATTGTGCCCACAGCCTGCGGGTTCTCGGCCTTGATCGCGGCGATGTCCAGGCCCAGCTGGAATCCAGGACGGCGCCAGGGAACCCACACCACCTTGTCACCGAAAATCTTCTCGGTCAGGGCTTCACCGTCCACAGCGGTTGCGATGGCGATGCCCGAATCGGGGTGCAGGTGGTCAACGTGCGCGGCGTCGACGAGACCGTGCATGGCGGTGTCGATAGAGGGGGCTGCGCCACCCTTGCCGTGCAGGGTGTAGTCGAACGCGGCCACCATTTCGTCTTCGCGGTCAAGGCCCGGGTACACGTTGGTGAGGGCGCGAAGGCGGTCCAGGCGTAGGACGGCCAGGCCCTGCTCCTTCAGCGTGCCCAGGTCGCCACCGGAGCCCTTGACCCAGAGGAGCTCGACGTTCTCGCCGGTGACCGGGTCGGTGTCGTTGCCCTTCGCGGAGGTGTTGCCGCCCGCGTAGTTGGTGTTGCGCTTGTCCGCACCAAGGCGGTTCGACCGCTCGATCAAAGCCGCGACGGTTTGGTTCGGCTCTGCCTTATTGTTCACTGCGTTCTCCATGGTTACGCGCCCCATCCTGCCTGCTGACCGCCCTCGCGGTCTGCGTTGATCTTGTCCTGGTAACCGCTGGCCGCGTACGCAGCCATGGGGTCCGCGGGAAGGCCGCGGGATTCACGCCACTGCGCAAGGGCCGGGCGGACGTCGGTGTAGAAGGCATCCATGAAGAGAGCGTGAGCGCCGAGGACGTCCCCGGCTTCCTGCGCCGTGGTCAGCGCGCCGCGGTCAACGAGGAGCGCACGGGCTGCCATCTCCTGGACGTTGAGAACGGAGCGGATCTGCCCGGGAATTTTCTCTTCGAGGTTGTGGCACTGGTCCAGCATGAGAGCCACGTTGCTGGCTGGATCGAGTGCCCCGCCGCGGACTACCTCGTACATGATGCGGAACAGCTGGAACGGATCCGCCGAGCCGACGATCAGATCGTCGTCGGCGTAGAAGCGCGAGTTGAAGTCGAAGGAGCCGAGCTTACCCAGCCGGATCAGCTGCGCGACGATGAATTCAATGTTGGTTCCGGGGGCGTGGTGGCCGGTGTCGAGACAAACCAGGGCCTTCTCGCCCAAGGCAAGTGTGTGGGCGTAGGAGGTGCCCCAGTCGGGAACGTCCGTGTGGTAGAAAGCCGGCTCGAAGAACTTGTACTCGAGGACCATCCGCTGGTCATCGCCGAGGCGGGCGTAGACCTTCTGCAAGGAGTCGTGCAGCCAGTCCTGGCGGGAGCGCATGTCGCCCTGGCCAGGGTAGTTGGTGCCGTCGGCGAGCCAGATCTTCAGGTCCTGGGAGCCGGTGACGTGCATGACGTCAATGCACTCGTACATGTGGTCGAGGGCCTTGTTGCGCACCGCCGGGTCGCTGTGCGTCAGCGAGCCGAACTTGTAGATGTCGTCCTGGAAGGTGTTGCTGTTGATGGTGCCCAGCTTGATGCCGAGGTCCTGCGCGAACCCTGCCAGCTCCGTGTAGTCCTCCACCTTGTCCCAGGGGATGTGAAGCGCAACGGAGGGTGCCAGCCCGGTCAGTTCGTTGACCTTGGCGGCGTCCGCGATCTTCTCCTGCACAGTGCGCGGAGTACCGGGTGTCTGGAACACCTTGAAGCGGGTCCCGGAATTGCCGTAGGCCCAGGAAGGCACCTCAATGGCGAGATTCTCCAGGGTTGGGGTTATGCGGCTCAGGTCAACCATTGCTTCTCCACATCTACCGCAGCTGGCTCCTAGCCGGCGCGCGTCGTCGTTGTTTTGCACCGACTCTTCACAGTGCCTGCGGAGGCTGCGGTGGAGAGTCAGCCGATGAATTCGATATTGAATCGATTCATTGGCACGTTTCAAAGGTATCCTTGGGGATAAGTGGTGTCAAGCAATCTGTGCAGACTGCACATTATTTGGACATCTCCGCATACAGCCCAGCACTTCATGGAACGAGGGTCCGTCCCGATGGTCAGTATCAAGGACGTTGCCGACCAGGCGCAGGTTGCCGTTGGCACGGTGTCCAACGTGCTCAATAATCCCGACCGAGTGGCTGAGAAGACCCGCGAGCGGGTGCTCAACGTCATTGCCGAGCTTGGTTTCGTGCGGAACGACGCCGCGCGTCAGCTCCGCGCTGGTCTGAGCCGCACCATTGGCCTCATCGTCCTCGACGTGAGCAACCCGTTCTTCTCTTCCCTGGCGCGCGCCGCGGAGGACCGTGCGGCGGAGTCGGAGAGTACGGTGCTTCTCGGAGACAGCGGGCATGACAGCGAGCGTGAAAGCCGCTACCTCGACGTGTTCGAGCAGCAGCGCGTCAAGGGCGTCCTGATCTCACCGGTCGGGAATGTTGACTCCCGGCTCGAGCAGTTGCGGGCCCATGGCGTGCCGGTTGTCCTGGTGGACCGCGTGGATCCGCAGCGCCGCGTGAGCTCGGTGTCCGTCGACGACATCGCGGGCGGCTACATGGCCGTGAAGCACATGCTGACGCGGGGGCGCCGGCGGATCGCCTTCATCGGCGCATCGACCGATATCCAGCAGGTCGCGGACCGCCTCACCGGGGCGCAGCAGGCCGTGGTGGAGTACCCGGATGCTGAGCTTGAGGTTGTGGAGGCGGCCGCAATGACCGTCCTTGCGGGACGCGCCGCGGGCGAACTGCTCGCCGAACGAGGCCGCGAAAGTCTGCCGGACGGCATCTTCTGCGCCAACGATCTGCTGGCCATCGGCGTCATGCAGGCAGTGCTGCTCATCCGCGGGCTGCGCATCCCGGAGGACCTCGCCCTCATCGGCTATGACGACATCGACTTCGCCCAGTCCGCAGTCGTACCCCTGTCCACAGTGCGTCGGCCAACGGAGCTGATGGGGCGCACCGCCGTCGAGCTTTTGCTCGAAGCGATAGAGCGGACCACTCCTGAGAGCAGGCAGGTCATCTTCCAGCCCGAACTGGTCACCCGCGGAAGCACGCTCTAGGACCTCCAGCTGAAATCCGGTCGGTGGTAGCATCTGCTCTGAAACGATTCATCCCGCTCGACGAGGAGAACCATGGAACGCGTCTGTTTCCAGCTGCAGGTGAAGCCCGACCGCCTCGAGGAATACAAGCAGCGCCACGCGGCCGTGTGGCCGGACATGCTGCGTGCCCTCAAAGAAACCGGGTGGAACAACTACTCGCTCTTCCTCCGACCCGATGGATTGCTGATCGGGTATCTGGAATCGGAGAACTTCGCCGCGGCTCAGCGCGCCATGGCCGAAACTGACGTCAACGCCCGGTGGCAGGCCGAAATGGGCGAGTTTTTCGTGGAGCTCGACGGGCGCCCGGACGAAGGGTTCCTCCTGCTTGAAGAAGTCTTCAACCTCGAGGATCAGCTTGAGCGCGCAGGGAGCACCGAATGACCCGCACTCTCCGCGCCGCGATCCTCGGCACAGGCGCCGTTGCACACCTCCACGCTGAGGCTCTTGCCCTGATTGACGGCGTCACGGCCGTCGCGTCCGCGGACCCGAGCGAGGAACGGGTCCGTAACTTCAACTCCAGGCACGGGATCGCAGCCGGGTACGGCACGCTGGAGGAACTGCTCGCCACGGAGGCTGTCGACGTCGTGCACATCTGCACGCCGCCTGCCGGTCATGCGGAGCAAACGGCGGCAGCGTTCGACGCCGGTGCCCACGTGATTACCGAGAAGCCGCCCGCGCTATCCCTCACCGAGGTGGACGCCATGCAGGCCGCGGCCTTCGCAGCGAACCGGCAACTCGCCGTCGTCTTCCAGCAGCGCACCGGCACAGCCGCGACGCACATCCGTAACCTGCTGCGTTCGGGTGAGCTGGGGCGGCCGCTGACCGCCATCTGCCATACGCACTGGTACCGCGGACCGGAGTACTACGACGTTCCGTGGCGCGGAACCTGGGAAAGCGAGGGCGGCGGGACCACGCTCAGCCACGGCATTCACC
This sequence comes from Arthrobacter sp. M71 S08, assembly GCF_059089725.1. Lineage (NCBI taxonomy): Bacteria > Bacillati > Actinomycetota > Actinomycetes > Micrococcales > Micrococcaceae > Arthrobacter > Arthrobacter sp. M71 S08. The sequence goes on from NZ_JBNHEY010000003.1 coordinate 187,891, forward strand.
AGATCGATCTGCTCTCCTACCTGCTCGGCGAGTGGAGTTCGGCCTCGGGGCAGCTGTTCCGGCTGGATCGGGAGGTGGAAACGGAAGACACCTCGTGCGGCGTCGTCGTGTTCGAGGTCGGCACTGTCGCATCGGTGATGACCACGGTGCTCGCGCCGCGGGAATCGAGCCTGATCCGCATCGACACCGAGCACGCCACCATCGAACTGGAGCACCTGTACGGCCACAACCACGCGAGCTGGAAACTGACGCCGGCCCGCCACGTCGAGCCCGGCCGCGTTGCCTCCTGGGCGCTGCCGTCGAATGAGGTGCCGAGCGGGCACGATGCGCTCCTGGCCGAAGTTTACGGTTCGCTCTTTGCAGGGGCCGACGTGCCGCCGGTCGCCGCCGATCCAGCGCGTGCGATCGAGATCGTCGCCGCACTTTACGCCTCCGCCGGCCGTGGACAGCCCGTGACCCGCGCCGAACTCGCCGCCCCGGATTTCCGCGGCAGTATGCGCGTCCCGGTGACGGATCTACGTCCCGGACGGTGAGCGCGCCGCTGCTGGTCGACCCGCTTGGCGGGCCGACAGACCCCACAGTCATCCGGAACGAGCAGACCGGACAGTGGTGGATGTTCTATACCCAGCGACGTCCGGCAGATCCTGGGCCGGGCGTTGAGTGGGTGCACGGCAGCCGGATAGGCGTAGCCGTGTCCGACGACGGCGCCCGCTGGCTTCACCGCGGCGTGTCCGGCTGTCTCGACCCGGCGGGCGAGCCGGGACCGAACACGCACTGGGCACCTGAAGTGGCCTGGGACGGGAGCCGCTATCACATGTACCTCACGTGGATCCGTGGGGCTCCCTCAACGTGGGCGGGCCACGAGCGCCGCATCGCCCACCTGGTCAGCTCGGACCTTGAACGCTGGGAACACTGCGGGTTCCTTGAGTTGAGCTCCGACTACGTGATTGACGCTGCCGTAGCTCGCACTCCCGACGGGCTTCTGCGCCTCTGGTACAAGGATGAAGCGGACGGCTCCACCACCTACGCCGCAGTGAGTTCGGACTGGCACACCTGGACGGTTCAGGCGCAGGTCATCGGGGGAGTGCCTCATGAGGGGCCGAACGTCTTCGCACTCGGTGGCTGGCTGTGGATGATCGTGGACGAGTGGCGCGGTCAGCGTGTCTACCGGTCCGACGACGGTGCCCACTGGTCCGCGCAAGGCCTCATCCTCGATGCGCCGGGCGGGGATGCGGAGGATCGGCAGGTGGGGAGGCATGCCGACGTCGTCGTTCGCGGTGAGGAAGGCGTTGCCTTCTACTTCACCCACCCGGAGTGGGACGGAAGCAACGACGTCGAACTTCAGGCAGGCGGGCTGCGTCGCTCGGAGATCCACCGGGCGCGGTTGTGGGTCGAGGAAGGCGCGCTGCTGTGTGACCGGGACGTTCCCGCGGACATGCCGCTCTGATTCTTGCGATCACGCCTACACAGGCCGCTTAGGTGCGGCGGCACGCCTCTGAACTTCGCGGTAGATCGTTGCGCGGGAGACGCTGAATAGTTCGGCCAGTTCTGCCTGGGTGTACTTGTCCGAGTCAAGCAACTCGTATAAGTGCCGACGGCGGGGTACTGAAAGCTTGGGCTGTTTCCCGCGAAGTCGGCCCTTGGCTTTCGCAACGGCCATTCCTTCGCGGGTCCTTGCGCGAATCAGGTCGGTCTCGAACTCGGCGACCATGCCAAGGACATTGAACAGCAGACGACCAACCGGATCGGTCGGATCGTAAACACTGCCGCCGAGGCACTTTATTCAGGTCCGCGACTCAACGAAGCGCTCGACATAATGGGTTGCATGAATGTCGATTCTCTTCAATCACCGCAAACCGTGAGCCTGAAAGGACGCAGGTTTGCCGGGGTGAGCAACTCGGCGGAGGGGGAGGTCGATTCTGCTACCGTCTTCAGTTACCACGAGGAGGACGGGGTCGTCTGGGCGGACTATGCCGGAGGGGCAGTCCGCAGAGGTTTTCTCGTGGGCACCCGCAGTGAGGATTCTTTAGAGTTTCGCTACTGTCATCTCAGCGTGTCAGGTGAGACTTCTAGCGGGGTGTGCAGGTCGAGGATCGAAATTCTCGGGGACGGTCGCATCCGATTTCACGAGTCCTGGTCCTGGGAGTCCCGGTCCGGCTCTGGTCACAGCGTGGTGGAGGAAATCAGGCAGGGACCTACTGTGTAGCGAGCCAAACTCGCCCGTAGATGGTTCCCCGAATGGGGCACTCGGGAGTCCCCAGAAAGGAATCCTTCGGTGGTCACGCCGACTGGATTGATTGGTCCAGCCACGTAAACCTGGTTAACCGAGGCTTGCTCTTCGACCTGCTGGGGGAACAGGCGTGCATACTCTGAAACTAAACTTGGTCGACTCGAGACTGGTCGATCCAGCGAGCTAACAGGCTGAAGGCTGCGAGTTGTTCGAGAGCGAGCTGCTCCTCGCCTCCGTCTCTTTCCTGTGGCTTATGCATGCCGGGATTTCGGATCGCCGTGTACAGCCCATCAGCAAATGCACGAGCCCCCCGGTGGAGGTTCTGGTACGTCTTGCCCCCATCGTCCACCATCAGCCTGAGCCGCGGCGCAGCGTCTTTCGGTCCATCCAGTGAAAAAGCCTCGTTGAAGAGCGCCGACTCTGATACGTCCATTCGCCCCAGCTTTGCCTGAGTCTCAGCGTTGACTCGGATTGCCGCCTGCATCACGGCCTGGTGATAATGCCCGGTGTTCCAGTAGGACTTGCCATTCTCCCATGCCCACGGGTGTAGATTGGCCGCATCCATATCCGGAGCGTTATCTCCCAGATTGTCAGCAAGCTCAGACGCTCTCTGCAATGCAGCCTTCGCTCTCGCGGCTTGGTCACGGAGCCAATTGAACTTGCTGTCTTTCTCTGGCCGGTCCTTGTTCCAGCCTGGCAAAGTGCGATCCAGAATCTGCTCCACGACATGCGCGCACTGTGATGCCTCAGTCTGCGAACCTCGCATGTGAGTCCCGAACATTACGGCGCCGCCCCCGCTATTGTCGTAGCCAACCTGATCAGTGAGGTGCAGAAACTGATCTATTTCTCTAATCGCCCATTCGTGGTTCAACTTAGTCATGCGACCATACTGCCCTGTCATACCGACGTAGCTCCCTCGAACTCGGGCTGTGGAGGGTGCGATTCGGGCGCTGCGCGCGGTGGTGTGCGTACGCTGGTGCTGTGTCGATTCACCGAGGAACAGTCACGAACAATGCGGACCCGGCCCTCCAAGGAAGACTTCAGGTCATCGTCCCCTCCGTGAGCGGAGATGCCTTGTCCTGGGCGATGCCCGTTCTGCCTCTCAGCCCTGCTCCGATTCCCGCACCGATTCCGATCGGTGCGACGGTCTGGGTGGCATTTGAAGATGATGACGCGGATCATCCCGTCGTGCTTGGGCTTGTGCCATCCGTCAATGTGATCACGCCCGTTGAGCTTGCGGCCGAGCTCGGCCACGACGATGGCGAACGCCCCGGACGAAGAGTTCGGCAGTTCCTTCGCGAACGTTATCCAGATCATCGTCCGAACCAGCGATGGCTCCTCACGCCAGAGCAAGCGAACGAAGTCCGAGCTCACTTCGCCATGTAATGGGTCCAGACATCACCGATCAGTGCACGCCCGCAGAGCGATGGCTCACGGTGTGCGAGGCGTACGTCAGATCAGAAGAAGATCTTGGTCCGGAGCAGCCCGTCGCCTTGGGCTCGGCCTGAGAGCACTCGGCAGAACTCGATGGCGTCCATCTCGATGCGTGGCCCGCCTGTGTCCTGCACGAACTTCCCGCCGGCGGGACCCGTCAGGACGACCTCTACGGGCTGTTGGTGGCGCCTCGCCCACTCGCCCATGGCGTCCTCGACGATCCGGCGGTCGTTCTCCCCCGGGGACAGCTCGCGTCCCACGGCGCGTGAGATGTCAATGCGGTGCATGAACACGTCACGGGTGCAGATCACATCCATGAGGTGGCCGAAGTTGCCCTTGTTCGGCATGCCCTCGACTATCGACCCGTTGGTCTTCACAGATGCCGACACGGCACGCAGGAACGCGGGCGTCCGCATTCGGCCACGCACGGCTCCGGCAGTGAGTGCCTTCAACGCCGCCACCCTCTCGGCCGGGGTGAGCGAGGCGTGCTCTGCGACATGCCGCGCGTTGTACGCGTCCACCGCGTTGCCGTCGTACTCACGCGCGCGCCGGAATCCGTAGAGGTTCTGCCGAAGCATCTCGCGCTTCGACGCTGCTGCCTTCGCGTTGCCGATGACATGGCCCACCATGTCGGACACGTTCCAGGCGGGGCACTCGGTCGGGGCCCGCCAGTCCTCGCCCTGGAGGGTCTCGAGCAGCGCGATGAGGTCGTCGTACGCGCCGGTCGCCACTTCGGCTGCGTCAGACCTGTGGGTGATGGGAGTGATCTGGTCAATCGCGGTTGTCATGGTGGTCCTCCTTGATGAACAACCCCGCCGCATGCGCGACGAGTTCACGAACGGTGGACGGGTCGTCGCTGACAACCCGGGGTACGACCTGCGGGAGTTCCGTGCCGATCCAGCGGGTGTGGACGCCCGGGTTGCAGTGCTCGCTGCCGTCAGGCAGTACCACCACTCCACTGCAGTTTCCCTCCTGCGACTGGCGGAGCACGGCTGATCTGGCGTGGCCCGCTTCCAGGGTCTGCTCGAGCGCGCTGACGTCGAGATCGCACGAACGCGCGGCCGACAACACCTCGTTGAGCATCGTGATGCACCGTGACCTGACGAAGAAGGCCTGCCGGAGCTCGAGGTCGAGCCGCTCTGCGGCCGCCTCGGACTGGGTTCGCGCGGCCTGCACGGCCTCCAGTGCGAGCAGCGTCGACACGGGGAACTCGTCGAGTGACCCGAACCAGGGCGACCAACCGAACCCGGGCTCGGCCGCGGCGCAGAGGACGACCTCGGCATCCACCATGCGTCGCGGAATGGGCGCCATGAGTCGCAGCTCGAGCGCGTGGGCGAGGTGGATGATCGGAATGTCGTCGAGGCCAAGCTCCACCCGAGCCCTGCGCAGCCGAATGAGTGCGACCGTCGACCAAGGGCAAATCACGTCCGACCGGAACACGAGCGCCCCCGGTGTGCCGTGGAGCGGCTCCGAGGGGCTCGCTGCGACGGCGGTGGCCGTCGTGGCGGTCACCGTGCCCTCACCTTCACGGGGACGGGCCCGGCGGACACCAAGGTGAACGGGAAGGGCGGGTCGAAGCGAGCCGACAGCGACTCCAACTCCGCCTCGCGGGCCAGTGTGGCGAGCGTCAGCGTGGCCTTCTGACGCAGGAACGTCATCCGGTCCCGCTGCGGCATCCTCACCACTGGTGGGCATGTGCGGGCCATCGGGTCCAAACGGTTCATCGCGGCGCCCCTCGACGTCATTTTCCTAACACCGTTAGCCTAACGCGGTTAGGCATCGTGCGCCAGAGACTTCCGAACATTGTTAGGGTGACAGTGTGGAACGAGGCAGCGAGCGGCATCGGGCCACGCGTAGCGAGATCCTCGCCACCGCGTGGTCCCTGACCCGCGAAAAGGGCTTGACGGGCTGGTCGCTGCGCGAGCTTGCTGCGGCAGTTGGCATGCGCGCGCCGTCGCTGTACGTGTACTTCCCGGCGAAGGACCACATCTACGACGCGATGTTCGGCGAGTCCTACCACCGGCTCCTCGAGCTCAGCAGGGCCACGCCGTTGCCGGACGAGCCCAGGCAGCGGCTGCGCACAATGGCGGTGACGTTCTTCGACTTCGCAGTGGAAAACCCGGCGGGGCTCCAGCTGATGTTCTGGCGGGTGATTCCCGGCTTCGAGCCATCCCCCGACGCCTACGCGCCGTCCCTGCAGGTGATGGACCTCGCGCGGAAGGCTTTCGCCGAGATCGGCATCACCGACCCCGCCGCCCTGGACATGTGGTCCGCGTTGCTCTCAGGTTTGATCAGCCAGCAGGCCAGCAACGACCCTGGCGGGGACCGCTGGCGGCGGCTCCTCGATGACGCGGTCGACATGTTCGCCAGGGTCTATTTGTAGCGTGCTGACGCCAGTTCAGTTGGTGCGGTGCTGGGCCCCCAGGCCTCCCAGATCTCGGGGCGCAGCCAGCCGCGGTCGCTCACCAGGAATCTGCGTGCCGGCCTCAGCGGGTGTCGGCTCCCGCCGAGGAACACCTAGCGGAAGTGTCTCGTACTTGTGTCTTGCGTCCCATGGGTTTCGAGACGGGATCCCTCAGCGTACAAACCGTCGGGCCTCGGTTATGTCGGAAGTTGCGTCCAGGAGTCTTCTTGAGGTGAGGGGCGGTGCCATGCCTGTCGTGGTGCTTCCCATTCTCTAGCCACGTCGGTGAGCCAGAATGTGCGGTCTGGGTCCCAGCCGGCGATGACCGATGACGTGTCGGAATCAACGGGGAGTGCCCGGCCAGCGCTGCTGAGGTAACCCAAGCCTGTCAGGTGCACGGCGTCCCATTCATCGGCCACTCGCTCCCAGTCCGGGAGGACCCAGCGGCCGTTCCGGCCAGTTGTCTTGAACCAGTCGTGTCGGCGTGAGGCGGTTACCTCCAGCGGGTGCTTCCGGCACAGTGCTGCCCAGTTATCTGCGGTGCGGATCTCATACGTATTGCCAATCCCGCGGACCGGGATGACGGTTGCCTGCTCCCATTCCAAAGAATCCTCAATGAGATTTAGACCTGCCGGGATCTGCCCGACGGTGCTGATGATGCCGTGCGGTACTGACCACCAGGTTCCGGACCAGTTGGCGTGTGGATCCTTCGGGCGTTCCCGAGCGGCACGCAGTTCTTCCACTCGTTCGTCCTGCGCCCATTTTGATAATGCTTGCCGGGGTTCATGCGGCAACGGGGCCGGATCATCGGTTGAGCGCCAGTCGATCGCCCACTGTTCGATGCGCCGTGGCTCGCAGAGCCATTGCATCGAAGGCAGGGCCATGACGTGATCCGCGATGGGTGTGAGGGCTTCGCGTACTTCAGGAAGTCCTGCGAGGATGTCCTCTCCGTCTGGTTCCTGCCAGTATCGCGCCGTCTCTACTGACCGTTGTAGAGCAGCGTTGGCCGCACCAGCACCGATATGATCCAAGTCGAGCGGAACGACTGCCGCTGCCAGCTCGGCCGGGGACCAGCCGAGGAACGGTGCGGCGGGCTGCCCAGTATCGGCTCCTATCAGGACCCTTGCTGTTCCGCTTGCCGGATCGAGGCTGTGCGCCAACCGGAAAGCGCTCTGCCTGATGTCAGGGTCTAGCCCCATCACGAGCTCCAAACACAGACGTCTCCCGCGAGGACCATCCAGAAGCAACTGTGAAGGAGATTTCATCAGCTCATCCTTACATCCCCACCCGCAGTCGAGAACAGGTCCCTCAACGCGCGGTTCTTGGGCTGTCTACCTGCGAAACTGAGCCTTGTGCCAAGGTCAGTAGTGTCTGTAGTGACGCCCATACTCTAGCCCGGGACGTTGAGCTCGGGACGAGTGGTCGAGGACGGAGTTGCCCTGTGGGAGATTCAGCGCGGTTTGAAGCAGTACTAGCAGCTATTGCATCGACGCGGGGTGTGACACCCCCTCTTGCGGCGACGGTTGTTACTACAACGGCTGAGGGGGACGTGCAGACCGCACTGGCAAAAGTTGATCTTCTTGAAAACACGTGGTTGCTGACAGACGGCAAAATCGGCTCGAGCTTCGATCCGGTCGACGGTCTGATTTCTACTCACCCACGGGTGAGGAAAGAGCCGGCTTCGATAGAGCTGATTGGATGCCGCCCGAAATTTTGCTTTTCCGCCCCATGCAGATGCGGATCTGGGGCGGGCGGCACGACGAGATGCGGGTAGTCGACGCTTCCGAGGCCTGGGATTCGTTCACACTGACGCTGGAACATCTCAAGGACCTATCGCCAGGGACAGCGGTTATTGGTAAGGAGTTCGGGGTCGTCACTGAATTCAGCGCTGCAGGGCGCAAGGTCGTGTTGGAGGATCTCCGTACCGACTATGCCGACGGGCCTTGAACTGAGTGCGAGCTTGTCGAGAGTAAACACCGACCAAGAGACACATCCCAGCCCGTTGCACAGCTGATCGTTATTCCGCACCACCGGATCCCTCACCGGGCCGTTTCTCGGGCGAGCCTTCTGCGAGCGGTCGATGGTTCTGGTTTGCTGCTGCGAGAAGCACTCGTCATTCACTTGACGGTGCAACATGGTGCGAGCGGAGGTGCCACTCGTCTGCGCAGCGCCCCGGGCGTGACCAGAATCGCGCCCAAAACTCCAAGCTCATGTATTGGCCATGCCGACGCGGCACGAGGGGCACGCCCAAAAGGACGTACCCCTCGTTGGTCCCGGCGACGTGACGGCGCCAGAGCAGAAATCGGGTGTTGGTCAGGCTGCGTCGCGCAGAACCTCGCGCAGCGCCTCGTACTGTGGCTTCGGGTTGTTGTGCATGTCGTACAGCAGGCCTGCGCCCTGGCCGGTGAACCAGCCCGGGATCCAGGAATTCGCGTCCGACACTCCCCATACCGTGTACGAATTGCACGCCTCAACCGCGAGACAGTCCTCGAGGGTCTGTGCCCACCAGTCAACCTGCTGGTCGGCCTCGGCTGGGTCCACGGGGGTGTTGGTGTAGGTGCCGTTCGGCTTCTGGGCGACATAGGTCCGGATGTCGACCTCAGTCAACGCGACCTCCAGACCCAGGTCGGCGAATCGCTGCAGGTTGTTGCGCAGGTCAGGATAGCCGTACTGCGTGTCCAAGTGCCCCTGGAAGCCGACACCGTGGATCGGCACCCCGTCCGCGAGCAGTTCCTGCACGAAGGCATACGCGGCGTTGCTTTTGGGGCCAGTGAACTCCAGGTTGTAGTCGTTGTAGAAGAGCAGCGCATTCGGGTCGGCCTCGTGCGCCCAGCGGAATACGTCGGCGACGTACTGCTCGCCCGGCAGGCCGAGTTCCTCGTATGCCTGGTACCAAACCGTCTCGCGGAAGCTACCCTCGGCGTCGTCGTTGAAGATCTCGTTGACGACGTCCCACTGTTGGATGTCGCCCGCGAAGTGCCCGGCGACTGTCCGGACGTGGTTCTCCAATATCGCGCGCAGCTCCTCGGCGCTGTAATCCCCCGTCGTGAGCCAGGTGGGCAGTTGGTTGTGCCACACGAGCGTGTGCCCCCGTACGACCTGACCGTTCGCCTCGGCGTTGGCGATCAGCGCCTCCGCTGCGGCCCAGTCGTAAACACCGGGAGACGGGTTCAGGGCCTCCCACTTCATCACATTTTCGGCGGTGACGCTGGAGTACTGGGTGTTGACGATGTTGCGGTACTTGCCATTTTGTTCCAGCAGATCGGCATTCACGGCAACACCGATCTTGATGCCGGTTTCGTCCGCGAGGGCGCGCAGGCTGTTCTCGCTGATAACGGACGAATGCTCTGACGCCTTCGAGTCTGAAGGCGGAGCCGGAGCAGCGAAGGCGGTGCTCGGAACGATCACCACAGAGGCCAGCGCCAAGACGCTTGCGAGTAGAGGACGAGTTGTGCGCATAAATACTCCTTTGCATGAGGGCGTGGCGGGTTGATTAGCTTTTTCCTCCCACCGACCCATAGTTAGCCAGAATAAGTTGCGACTGTCAACAAATAGTCTTGAATGCCACGCCCTTCCTTTCGGAAACAGTGGTGAGATTCCTTGGGTCCGACCCAGGGAAACCCAGACTCCGAATTTTTCGCGCTAGCCGCATCAGTATCCGAATGGACAAGTGCTGTTCACCGGCACTGCGTTCGCGCCCACGCGGGATCGCCGCCTCGAGGGGAAGGGCTTCACCTCAGCCTCGGCCTATCAGCCCGCAGTCGGCGAGGCCGTACTTTCACGGACGACGAGCCGCGTTGCGAGGTCCATCCGGGGGATGGTTTCGAGGGTGCTCTCACTCATGCGGATCACGAGCCGCGCCGCTTCCTCGGCCATCACCGTGAGCGGCTGATGCACGGTTGTGAGCGCAGGACTGGACCACTGAGCGAGCTGCAGATCGTCGTAACCGACGATGGACAAATCAGCGGGCACCCGGAGCCCGAGGGTCCTGGCAGCCTCGATGACGCCGAGCGCCTGGAGGTCGCTCCCCGCGAAGATCGCTGTGGGGCGGTCGGGCAGCGTCAGGAGTTCGACAGCGATGCTGCGGCCACCGTCGACCTGGAAGTTGCCGAATCGCACGAAGCGTTCATCGATCTCAATACCGGCCGAGTTCATGGCGGACCGGTATCCGTCGACGCGGGCGAAGGAGCACATCATGTCGTCGCGACCGGTGATCGCGGCAATCCGGGTGTGTCCCAGTTCGATGAGATGGCGGGTGGCGACGAGGCCGCCGGACCAGTTCGCCGACCCAACCGCGGGGACATCCGGGGCTGGATCGCCGGCCGGGTCGATGATCACGAACGGGATGGCGCGGGATTGGAGGGTCGCCTTCGCTTCCGCCGCGAGATCGGCGAAGACGAGCACCACCCCGACCGGGCGCCGGCGGAGAACCCCGGTGATCCAGGCCGGGGACGGGGAGTGGCGGTCACCCGACTCGGTAAGCACGACGCTCAAATCGTTGGCGCGAGCGACATTTTCGACTCCGCGGATGATCTCCATGGCCCAGGCCGTCTCGAGTTCGGGGAAAACGAGCTCGACCAAGGTGCCCCTGTTGGGCAGGCCTGGGCGTCGTTGGTATCCCTGCTTGTCGAGGAGCTCTTCGATTTTTGCCCGCGTCTGCGCGGACACGTCTGGCCGTCCGTTGAGGACTTTGGAAACCGTGGAGAGCGAAACTCCGGCCTCCTGGGCTAATTCATTGAGCTTGACCTTGCGAGCTGAATCGATCAAGACGAACCAATCTGTATTTGTTGCGGCAATCTCTATTTGTGGCGGGAAACTCTTGCGTTTCACCGGGGCAGTGCTTAGGCTCACACCATACTAACTGTTTTCGACACAAATGTCGAAACTTTCGAGAGGCGTTCAAGGATGAACAAGCAAAGCATCAGGAAGCTCGTTACCGTTGGGGCGGCGACAGCAATGGCCCTTGGCGGCCTATCAGCGTGTGGCTCCAGCGGTGGAGCAACAGAAGATGGCGACGTCACCATGACGTTCTGGCACAACTCGACGACGGGCGCTGGTAAGGCGCACTGGGAGAACACGGTCGCAGCGTTCGAGGAGGCAAACCCTGGCGTTACGATCGATATCCAGTCCATCCAGAACGAAGAGATGGACGGGAAGCTCCAAACGGCGCTGAACTCCGGTGATGCACCCGACATCTTTATGGCGCGCGGTGGCGGCAAGCTTGCGGATGTCGTTGCGGCCGGACAGGCCATGGACATCACGGATTCCATCGACGACGCCACCAAGGCCGCTGTGCCCGAAGGTGTGTTGAGCGCCTTCGCGCTCGAGGGCAAGATTTACGGAATGCCGACCGCCGTGCTGCCTGGTGGCATCTACTACAGCCAAGACCTCTTCGCCGAAGCGGGCGTTGAGGGAACACCGACGACCATCGACGAGCTCGGTTCCGCCGTCGACAAGCTCAAGGGTGCAGGAATCGACCCCATCGCCGTCGGCGCGAAGGATGCCTGGCCCGCAGCGCACTGGTACTACTTCTTCGCGGTTCGAGCCTGCTCGCAGGACGTTCTCAACACGGCCGCCGAAACCATGGAGTTTGACGACCCGTGCTGGCTGGAGGCCGGCAATAACCTGCAGGAATTCGTCGACACGGAGCCGTTCAACAACGGATTCCTGACCACCTCGGCGCAGCAGGGTGCAGGTAGCTCGGCTGGACTCATTGCCAACCAGAAGGCATCCATGGAGCTCATGGGGGCATGGAACCCCGGTGTCATCGCTTCGCTCACTCCTGACGAGAAGCCTCTGGCAGACCTAGGCTGGTTCCCGTTCCCTGAGGTCGACGGCGGCGAGGGTGAGCCTGGCGCCATGATGGGCGGCGTCGACGGATTCACCTGCTCCGCTCAGGCCCCGAAAGAAGAGTGCACCGCGTTCCTGAATTTCTTTATGCAGAAGGAGCACCAGGAAGGCTACGCGGAAGCGTTCCAGACGATCCCCGCCAGCCAGGATGCTCAGGACGTTGTGAAGGATCCCGCGCTGCTTTCAATCATCGAGTCGTACAGCGAGGCACCATACGTCACTGTGTGGCTCGACACGCTGTTCGGACAGAACGTCGGAAACGCGCTCAACAAGGGTGCCGTCGACCTGTTCGCCGGTCAGGGCACGGCTGAAGACATCGTCTCCGCTCTGAACGACGCAGCAGCAAAGGGATAGCAGCACATAATGACTGAACCTGTAGGGGGTGCTCCGTTGTTGACCGACGCGCAGCCGCCGCGGGGCACGGTCACGGCAGGGGATGGCGCTCGCGCGGCGTCCCCTGCCGCACCGCGGCCCAGACGGCGTCCAACGGATTGGCGCAAGCGCCTCGAGATCACGCTTCTGGCCGGGCCGGCGATCGTCGTCTTTGTCGGCTTCGTCATCTTCCCGGTCGTCCTCGCCGGCTACTACGGCTTCTTCCGCTGGAAGGGCTTTGGGCCAGCGACCGACTTCGTCGGTTTCGAAAACTACATGATCATCTTTCAGGACAGCGCGTTCCACGACGTGCTACGCCACAACGGGTTTATCCTGGTGCTCTCCCTCGTCCTCCAGGGCCCCATTGCGGTCGCCCTCGCCCTCTTGCTCAACCAGAAGATCCGAGGCCGCTCGGTCATCCGCGTCCTCATCTTCGTCCCGTACATCATCTCCGAAGTGATCGTCGGGATCGGCTGGGGTCTCATGTTGCAGACATCCGGTGCCGTCAATGGGCTGCTCGACAGCATCGGGTTGGGAGCTTTCCAGGCAGACTGGCTCTCTGATCCGAACATCGCCATCTGGTCCCTGATGGTGATCATCTCGTGGAAGTACATCGGCTTCGCCGTCATCCTTTTCCTCGCCGGATTGCAGAGTATCCCTGACGAACTATTCGAGGCGGCCGCGATCGACGGTGCCAGCTACTGGCAGATCCAGCGCACCATCACGCTGCCGCTCCTCGGGCCGACCGTGCGAATCTGGGCGTTCCTGTCAATCATCGGCTCGCTGCAGTTGTTCGACCTGGTCTTCATCATCTGGGGCCAGTACGTCGCCTCGACTGCCGGGACCTCGACCATGGCCACCTACATGGTCGCCAACGGACGCACGTCGGGGAACTTCGGCTACGGCAGTGCTGTCGCCGTCGTCATGTTCCTGATCTCCCTCGTCATCGCATTGATCTACCAGCGGTTCGTTCTTCGGCGCGACACCGCCGGTGCCCTCACAGAAGGAAAGAAGTGATGACTGTTCTCGAAGCTCCCACCCTCACGCGCGGAAAGCGTCCACCGAGTGGCCGCCAGCCGTGGGGCAGCCCGGCAACCTATTTCATCGCCTTTGCCTTCATCGCACTCTGTCTCGGACCCGTCATCTACATCATCCTCGGTGGGTTCCGCGACAACTCGCAGATCACCAATTCGCCCGAGGGGTTCCCGAATCCGTGGAATTTCGACAACTACGCTGAGGTGATCGCGAGCCCGACCTTCTGGCAGCAGGTCGGCAACTCGGTGATTGCCGGGATCGCTACGACCATAGGTGTGGTGGTGCTCGGCCTGATGGCGAGCTTCGTCCTCGCGCGATACACGTTTGCCGGTCGTGGAGCGATGTATTCGCTGTTCGCCGCCGGGCTCATGTTCCCGATGACCGTGGCGATCACGCCGCTCTACATCCTCGTCAGGGACCTGGGGCTGATGAACAGCCTGGGTGGCGTGATTCTCCCGCAGATCGCCTTCGGGTTGCCAGTGACGATCATCATCCTGGTGCCGTTCCTCAAGGCCATCCCCGATGAAATCGAAGAGGCGGCGTCGATCGACGGCACCAGCCGGCTGGGGTTCTTCTTCCGGATGGTCGTTCCTTTGTCGCTGCCGGGCGTGGTGACCACGGGCATCCTTGCTTTCGTGGCGAGCTGGAACAGCTATCTTCTGCCGCTGTTCATCCTCAGTGACCAGGCGACGTACACCCTGCCGCTCGGCGTTCAGGCGTTCGCTTCGCAGTATTCGGTGGACACGGCAAAGGTACTCGCATTCACCTCACTGTCCATGATTCCGGCACTGATATTTTTCACGCTGTTCGAGCGTCGCATCGTCGGCGGACTCACCGGCGCCGTCAAAGGTTAGGACTTCCCTTGAGCACCACGACATCCACGACGACCACGCCGGCATGGCACGACGTCACCGCATCCGCTTCCGACCGCGTCGAAGCACTCCTCAGCGAGCTCACACTCGAGGAGAAAATCGCCCAGCTGTTTGGCGTCTGGGTCGGCGCGTCCAGTGAGGGCGGGGACGTTGCCCCGCATCAGAACGACATGGACGACGTCGTCGACCTCGATGCGCTCCTACCGAACGGGCTCGGCCAGTTGACTCGGCCGTTCGGCTCGGCTCCGGTCGACCCGGCGCTTGGGGCGCTGTCCCTCCTCCGCAGCCAGCGCCGGATCGCGGCCTCCAACCGGTTCGGCATCCCGGCTGTTGCACATGAAGAGTGCCTCGCCGGCTTCGCCACCTGGGGGGCGACCGCCTATCCGGTGCCCCTCGCCTGGGGTGCCTCGTTCAATCCGGGGCTCATTGAGCGGATGTCACATCGCATCGGGTCCGACATGCGCTCGGTCGGCATCCACCAGGGCCTTGCCCCGGTGCTCGACGTGGTGCGGGATGCCCGCTGGGGTCGCGTCGAAGAGACCATCGGTGAGGACCCGTGTCTCATCGGCACCATCGGAACGGCGTACGTCCGTGGCCTCGAGTCCGCCGGGATCGTCGCAACTCTCAAGCACTTCGTCGGATACTCGGCCTCGAAAGCCGGCCGTAACCTCGCGCCGGTGTCGGTCGGTCCGCGTGAACTCGCTGACGTGCTGCTCGTCCCGTTCGAAATAGTCATGCGGGAAGGCAAGCCGCGTTCGGTCATGCACTCCTATACCGACATCGACGGCGTGCCATCCGCGGCTGACGAGTGGCTGCTCACCGGAGTCCTGCGCGACACCTGGGGTTTCGACGGCACCGTCGTCGCCGACTACTTCGGGATCGCCTTCCTAAAACTGCTTCACGGCGTCGCGGGTTCGTGGGGCGAGGCCGCTGCTCTCGCGCTCAAGGCGGGCGTGGACGTCGAACTGCCGACGGTGAAGACCTTCGGTGCGCCGCTGGCTGAAGCGGTCCGGTCGGGCGACCTGCCCGAGGTGGTCATAGATCGTGCCCTCCGGCGTGTGCTGCTCCAGAAGGTCGAACTCGGACTGCTTGATCCTGACTGGGATGCCACGCCCGAAGCGTTGCGGGACGTCGACGTGGACAACACGGAAGGCATCCGCGGCATCATCGACCTGGACAACGCCGGCAATCGGGCGGTCGCCCGCGAGATCGCCGAACAGTCCATCGTGCTTGTGAGCAACGACGGGACCCTTCCGCTCGCCGCCCCGCGCCGGATTGCTGTCGTCGGGCCGACGACCGACGACCCCTTCGCCGTTCTCGGTTGCTACTCGTTCCCTGCGCATGTCGGCGTGCAGCATCCTGACATGCCCCTCGGTATCGAACTGCCGACCTTGCTGGATAGCCTCCGCATCGAGTTTCCCGAAGCCGACATCGAATACGTGCCAGGCACGACGATCGACGGAGGAGAAACCGCCGGGATCTCCGCAGCGGTGGATGCTGCAGCGCGGGCGGACGTCGTAATCGTCGCCCTCGGCGACCGGGCCGGGCTTTTTGGCCGCGGCACGAGCGGTGAGGGCTGCGACGTCGAGTCGCTCCGCCTGCCCGGTGCGCAACAAAATCTTCTCGACGCCGTCCTGGCAACATCGACTCCTGCCGTGGTCACCCTGCTCGCTGGACGACCGTACGCGCTGGGATCCGCTGTGACGGGCGCCAGCGCGATCGTGCAAGCGTTCTTCGCAGGAGAAGAAGGAACCGCCGCGCTCTCCGGCATCCTCTCCGGTCGGGTCAATCCGAGCGGACGCCTGCCTGTCAGCATCCCGGCCTCAGAGGGAACGCAGCCCTCCACATACCTGGCCGCTCCCCTGGCGCGCTCCAACGGAGTGTCCAGCATCGACCCGACCGCGGTCTTCGCGTTCGGGCACGGGATCGGGTACACGACCTTTGAGTGGAGCGCCGGCCAGCACGGGCCGGGTACGGTCGGAGTCGACGGCACGGCGACCCTCGGCCTCCGTCTCCGCAACACTGGGGACCGTGCTGGGACAGAAGTCGTCCAGATTTACGTCCACGATCCGGTCGCGTCAGTGGTGCGCCCGGTGCAGCGTCTGGTCGGTTTTAAGCGCGTTGATCTGAAGCCGGGCGAATCCGTCGAGCTCGCGATACACGTTCCCGCAGATGTCACCGGCTTCACCGGCCGAAGCGGCGAGCGGGTCGTCGAACCGGGAGAGATCGTCCTAGGTCTCGGAGCGTCGAGCACCGACATACGGATCACGCACTCGGTGCAGCTCTCCGGTGAAGCGCGCGTCGTGGGCTTCGACCGGGCGTTTCACCCGAGTTTCAACGAGATCGCGCGGAGCGCCTCTTGAGTTTCGATCACCGCCGGGTGACCGCGCAGGTCACCGTGCTGGACTCCGTCGGCAACCCTGTGCGCAACGAAGATGTCACCGTCGAACAGCAGCGTCATGACTTCGCCTTCGGCAACATCGGTTTCGACTTCATCCCGCTCGCCAATGGGGAGACCGAGCAGGATGCCGCGGCGGAGCCCGTTTTCGGCGGGGCAGGGCTCGCCGGCCTGCCGGAGCTCGAGACGATGTGGCTCGACCTCTTCAACACTGCGACCCTTCCGTTCTACTGGCGAGGATTCGAGCCGACCCGCGGCAAGCCTGACACCCGAAGACTTCTCCGGACCGCCTCGTGGTTCGCTGAGCACGGAGTGACGGTGAAGGGGCACCCGCTTACCTGGCACACGCTCGCGCCCGAGTGGCTCACCGGTCTACCGGTGGCGGAGATCGAGCGGCTGCAACGCGAGAGGATCCGACGCGAGGTGACCGACTTCTCCGGGGTCATCGACACGTGGGACGCCATCAACGAAGTCGTCATCATGCCCGTGTTCACCGCAGAGGAAAACGGTATCACCCGGCTTGCGCAGAGCATGGGTCGCGTGCCCATGATTCAGCTCGCGTTCGAGGAAGCTCGCGCCTCGAACCCTTCGGCGACGCTCGTCCTGAACGACTTCGACTTGTCGAGCGATTATGAGGCTCTGATCGAGGGCGTGCTTGAGGCGGGGATCGCTGTGGACGCGATCGGCCTGCAGACGCACATGCATCAGGGGTATTGGGGAGAAGAGACCATGCTCGCGATGGTCGACCGATTCGCCCGCTTCGGGCTGCCCCTCCATCTGACCGAAACGACCCTGCTGTCAGGGCACCTCATGCCGCCGGAGGTCGTCGACCTCAACGACTATCAGATCCCATCCTGGCCATCGACGCCTGAGGGAGAGGCTAGGCAAGCGGATGAGATCGTCCGCCACTATCGCTCACTCGTGGGCCACCCCGCCGTGCAGGCCATCACGTACTGGGGGCTCACCGACGACGGAGCGTGGCTCGGTGCGCCGGGCGGGCTCACTCGCGCCGACGGCACGCCGAAACCCTCCTTTTACGCACTGCGGTCGCTAATCAAGGGCGAATGGTGGCTGCCGCGAACGACGATGCGCACCGATCAGGACGGACGTTTGTCAATCACGGGCTTCTTCGGTGATTACGTGATCAAGCGCGACGGCCAGAGTGCACCGGTCTCGCTCTCGCGGGGGCGTGAAACGGCCACCGTCCGTTTCCGCTGACCAACGGCGGACCAACGCCGCGTGTAGTGACACAGTTCGTCTGAGGGAGTTGCACTCACCACGATCGGACGCCGACCCGCCGAGGGTCGCTGGTTCAACCACTTATCAGCCTGTACTTATGCGTACCAACGCATCGGCTGTAATAACGAGAACCGCCAAAATCCGCGGGATACTGCGCGGGACGGGCAGGTGTTGTCAGCACGCCCCGGGCGGGCGGTGCTGTCGCCTGTGCCGGGCAGAACTATGAGCTGGATGCCATCGCCGCGGTATTCATCGGCAGTGCTGCGGTCCAGGGCGGAATAGGAACCATCATCGGGGAGGGTCATCGGATGGTCTCGTTATGGGCGTGCTCAATATGGGCCTGTCGATTCTCTCCTTCGTTGCTGCCTAGCAATGAGCCATCAAGGGCATGGTGCTTCTGCTGGCCGTCGCCTTCGGTTTTCAACAAGTGCCGTTCCGGGGGAAGATGAGCAGCGACTACAACTGCTTTCGAGAGGCATAGGGTTGACGGCTTCACAGCTGACCAAGCTGGACGGTACGCGAAGAACCAAGGCGACGCCGCTCCAGAGCACGGACACGAGCCGGCGCACCAACTTGTCGTTGATTTTGGGCCTGCTCCACAGGGGAGGACCGCTGTCGCGTGCCAACCTGACGAAGCGGACGGGGTTGAACCGCTCAACTATAAGCGCCCTTGTCGCCGAGCTCGGGGACCTCGGACTTGCCTACGAAACAGAACCGCCTGCCATGGGGCGTGTCGGACGGCCAAGCCCCCTCGTTCATCCCAACGAAAAGGTCGCGGCCTTAGCCATTAATCCGGATGTAGATGCCGTGACGGTCGGGCTGGTTGGCCTCGGCGGTCACGTTCATCGCAGGATTCGGTATGAGGCCGCCACACAGCCTTCCGTAACGGAAACAGTCAACATCAGCCGGGCGATTGTAGAAGGAATGCAGGCCGACCTGGACGCCATGGATCGGATTACAGGCGTTGGGCTTGCCGTTCCTGGACTCGTCAGATCATCCGACGGGCAGATACTACTGGCACCGCACCTCCAGTGGGCCGATGAGCCACTGGCGGCCTTCCTTGAGCAAGCCCTGGCCCGTCCGGTGCGTGCCGGGAACGATGCCACTCTGGGTTCGCTCGCCGAAAGTATCTACGGGGCCGCCGTAGGGATCTCGGACGTAGTGTATCTGAACGGAAGCGCCAGCGGCATCGGCGGTGGCGTCATTTCCGGAGCCAGAGCTTTGCGGGGTTCTGCAGGTTTTGCCGGCGAACTTGGTCACACTCTGGTGCGAACCAACGGGGAAAAGTGCCATTGCGGAAGGTCCGGGTGTTTGGATGCCGAAGTCCGCCTCGAACGGCTGCTCGCCCCGCTCAGCCTTGCCCGGGCGGATCAGGACGAGCTGGAGCGGGCCATTGCCGAGCCCCCATCCCGGGAGCTACAAAAGGAAGTTGAACGGCAGATCGACCTCCTTGCGGTGGCATTGACGAATTTTGTCAACATTTTCAACCCCGAAATGATCGTGCTCGGCGGGTTTCTGGGCTCTATCTTCTCCCTGGACCCCGAGCGCCTCGTCTCGGCCGTTGCCGGGGGGACGATCGGGGGACTAGGAGCGGACGTCAAGATCGTAAGGACGGTTCTCGGGTCCGAATTGCTATTGGTTGGCGCCGCCGAGCTGGCATTTGCGCAGCTTCTCGCTGACCCCGCCGGGACGGCCTAAACCTTCCCTCGAGAAACCCGGGCCATGAGGTCAACCGTTGCCGGTTGAGCATCCTTCATCGTGCGCCGTTCGCTTGATGCCGGTCCTAGGAGTCGATCCCAGCTCGAGGTCCGTCCAACCTGATGAGGCGTGAGATTGGTCGGGTGCTGACATCGCGCAGCTGCGTTTTCGAGTCGTTTCCTCATAAAACGTGGAGCCAGTCGTTAGCTGCAGCTTTCCAGACGCAAATGAAACCTGCAGGGATTCCAATAGGCCTGCGAGAGTAAAACATCGCTGGGATAGCTTGAAGCGCTAGCCCGGTCGGGACTGCCCCCGGTTTTGTTGACTCCTTGACCTAGCGAGCTGGTGCTCGTGGAAGGATGTTGACCATGCCTACGCCTTATGGGGCGGAGTTCCGCCAGGATGTTATTGATGTGGCCCGGAAGGGCGAGGCGCCGCTGGCGCAGGTAGCGAAGGATTTCGGGCTGTCGGTTACGACGTTGAAGCGCTGGATCGCGATCGCTGATCGGAAGGATGCCGGTGCGGGTCCGGCGGTGGCGGAGTCGGCGGAGATGCGGGAGTTGAAGAAACGCAACCGTTTATTGGAGCAGGAGAATGAGATTCTGCGTCGGGCGGCCGCGTATCTGGCGAGGGACATCAACCCAAAATGACTCTTCTATGGGTTTAGTCAAGCCGTGATGGTTTGGAGTTGGCGGAAGATGGAGCGGCAGACGTAGCGTTTGAGGTTGCGGCGGATTTCCCGGTTGGTTTTTCCGGTGGCCCGGCTGCGGGTTACGTAGTCTTTGGTCTGAGGGTCGAAGCTCATGCGGGTTCGGACGATGACGTCGAAGGCGCGGTTGAGTTGGCGGTCGCCGGAGCGGTTGAGCCGGTGCCGGGTTGTGTTGCCGGAGGATGCGGGGCGTGGTGCGACTCCGCCGAGCGCGGCGAAGGCCGCTTCGGAGCGGATCCGGCCGTGGTGGGAGTAGGCGCAGATGATGATCGCGGCGGTTACGGGCCCGACTCCTGGGATCGTTTGGAGTCCTGGGGCGAGTTCCTCGGCGAGCTGTGCAAGTGCTTTGTGGTTTTCGGTGAGCTGGTTGCTGAGGTCTCTGGCCGCAAGAGCCAGGCGTTTTGCTTCAGTCCGGGCGATTCGCGCCACGGCGTCCGTGGTGTTGGTGTTCCGCCAGGCTGCGATCGTGGTGATCTGCGCTTCCGTGAGTGATGCGCGGGCGTCGATGCCCAGGTCTGTGCTGCGCAGCAGCGCTGTGAGGGCGTTCCGGTTCGCGGTGCGCTGTTGGTCCAGGAGGGACCGTGAGGCGAGCAGTATCCGCAGCGCGGCCCTGTTTCCTGCGGCGCGTGGTGTGATGACGTAGTCGCGTTCCCTGCCTAGAACGGACCGGACAGCGGCTTCTGCATCGATCGGATCCGACTTGCCGGTCAATGCCCGCGACGAGCGGGAAGGCGGCCTCACCTCGCCCACTTCAATACCTCCGGCCTGCAGGGTCTCGGTGAGACGGGCGCCGTATGAGGAGGTTCCCTCCACGGCAGCGAAGACCGTCTTTCCGCCGGTGCGTCGCCGGATCCATGCAAGGGCTCGTTCCATCCCCGGTCCCGTGGTCGGGAACGCTGCGGTGTCGACCACCGCCCCAGTTGAGCAGTGGATCGCGGTGAACGTGTGTGTGCGGGCGTGGGTGTCTACTCCGACGACGAACTCGAAATCTTCGGCAATGATCGTCATGGGTGTTTGTTCTCCTTCAGTGAACCGGTCGGTTGGCGGAGCCTGCTGTTGTTCGCTTCGGAGACGCATCTGTAACGAGTCACACCCTTCGGGGTGGACAATCTTCTGATCAGGTCATCCGTGCGGGCAGGCCGATGCCCGGGGAGCAGCGCGGACGAGTCATTTTCAAGACACCGCGGGTGCGGGTCGGATATACCCTGAGTCACGCACCGCTTCCCGGGACCAGCCTGCCAGCCAGCCTCGGGCCGGCTATTGACCATTACAGATCTACCCGCTGGTCACGGATCTTGCCGCCGAGGGGATTCCCGTGGCGGTGACCTGCACGGTGTTGAAGTTCAGTAAGCAGGGGTATTACCGGTGGAGAGCCAGCCCGGTGACGGAAGCGATCGCCTCGGCGAGCGGTTGTCTGGCGGTTACACGGCTGTGGTCGTTCGCGTTGCCCGCAGCCAGCACAGCACACGCCGCATCTGGGTTGCTGGCGGCCATTACACCGTTGACGACTTCGTTGTATCCGCCGTCACCGCTGACCGATACCACGAGGGCATGGCCGTCTGATGCGGCATCTCGGGCGAGGTCCACCGCATGTCCTGCCCTTTCCGTCGGCTGCAGACGAATGTCCGGGGAATCCGAGAGTAGCCCGAGGAGGTCCTCGCGGAGAGCCTCAGCCAGTTCCGGGGCGTCACCGGTGCTGTTGGGGTTGTAGATGATTGTTACAGAATCGAACTGTCGGGGTGTACCCATGGCGACCTTTCAGGACGCTGCTTGTTAACAGCATGTGCCCCCCTTCAGGGGTGGTGAGCAAGCTTATATCTCTAGGGTTCGCGAGCCCATAGTTCCCCACCGGGGTGTGTAGCGGTCAGCATCGCGTGCCAGATACGAGTTCGACGCTTTGCGGCCGTTTCTGCCTGTTCCGTTCGGAGGATCGGATGACTGTCCGGGCGTGCTCTCTGAGGGCGGATAAGCGAGACCCGCCAGGTAGCTCCAGCTTCTCGTCGAGGGACATGCGCTCTTCTAGAAGGTCTTGACCCATTACTGTGATGGCGACTATTTGGCTGCGCTTGTCGAGTCCATGACGGGAGCGGGTCACGAATCCTTTCCGGGAGAGGATACCCACCGTTTTACCGACCGTTTGGGCCTTTATCTTTAGTTCTTCGGCCAGTTGGCTTTGGCTGCGGGCTCCGCGCAGAGCGAGCACCGACAGGATCGTCAGTCCTGCGTACGTGATTCCGTGGACAGCCAGATCCTCGTTGTAGGCGTTCTCGACCAGCCGCCCAGCAGTGATGAGCAGCCGTGCGGTGGGCCATTGTTCCAGGTTGGACATCGGTGGTGCCTTCGAGAGATTGGTTGGTGTGCCCGATCCTGTAGCCGGCTGGCCGAGGTTCGGCCGGTGCGAGGGAGTGGATCATACCCTGGAACGTCCGAACAAGTAGTGCCTGCTGAATGGGCGACATGGAGCTTGTTGCGACCGTGGCGCACGCGGTGTCCGGTTTGTCGCCCGGGGTGAGCGAGAACCCAAGAAGGCCGGCGCGGAACCTTTAGGCTTCCACACCGGCCGACGCGCCGCTATTCAGCTAGCGGATCAAAGCAGTCTCTTTACACTGACTCGATAATCCGAGTCTGGTCGGCACTCAGCGGGTGCCGGCACCTCCCAAACAATAGCTGGGGAGCGTTTACGCGGTGCTTATTTGGAGTCGTTATAGTGCTCGCTGCTGCCTGACTTAGCAAGGCCCCGGGCGATCATGTAGCCAATGGTCAGGTACGTGATGTACTGCATTGCTTGATTGGCATCGAACAGGTCGCCAGCGTCGGAGCCCTCGGTGCCGTCACCGACAACAGCAGCAGTGATGATGACCGCGAGGACGGCGGCGATGTAGACGAAGAATTCCGTTGTCTTCGTCGAGAGTTTGGTTTCGGTGCTGCGCCTGGGGGTGTGGTCAGTGGTGGCAGCGTTATTGGAAGTGTTTGTAGACAAAAGTGTCTCCTGAGAATGGATTTGGCTAGAAGCCTATGGCGGACGCTAGAGATGCGCTCCGGCGGGGAGGGTTCAGATCGACCGCGTCTTGCTACACGGTTACCCTCTGCACCTAGAACACTACGCACACCAGAACCAAAAAGCAAAGCAAGCTTACTAATCAGAAGTGGCTTCCATACCCGAACGGCGGTATTCGCCGCTGCACTAGCCTCCTAGTGATGGAGTGCAGCTCAATCCTCGTTCGTACCCTTGTCATGCGCAGCCTGACGAACGTTCAATTCAAGGCGAACGTCATCTAAACGAAAATTCGTCTCAGGCTCTCCCACCCCAACCCGGTATTCAGCCTCGCTCTGACGATGCAGTTGGCTGTTGATCACTTGGAGCGATTCATCGTCCACGCTGGTCAAGTCGTCTGGAAATTGTTCCTCTGGTCGCAACCGGCTCGATTCCATGAAGCCCGGTCCCCTATCACCTAGGTGCTGTTCCTTCGAATGCGGCACAGCTCTCACTTAGAACTCTAAGCGGTGATCTTCAACCTGGAACCGAATAGAGAGGTATTATATCATCCGGCCGACCACAGGTAAGGACGCCGTTCTCCTGGAACGCCGACGATTCGGGGGAGGCCTGCCGGAGCTGGTAACGCTAAACCCGCCTGGCGCATCAGGAATCGACGGCAGTAGCGGACCGGCTGGAGTACTCGTTATCGGGTGATGTGGTGCGGTGGAGAAAGGCGGTGATCGCGGCGCTCACCTGATCGGGGGCGCTGTGGTGTGCTGCGTGAGGGGCGCCGTTGATGGTCCCTGCTTCGCTTTGCAGGGAGGTGCGGGCGAGTCGGTCGGACCAGGGGGCGCCGGCGACGGCATCACGTGAGCCGCGCAACACCATGACAGGTTGTTGCGCCAGGGGTAGCCGGTCTTCGAGCGGGTAACTCATCGCTTGTTTCAGTTGGGCCAGGTACCAGCGCGGTCCGCACCGCAGGACGTCGAGGGATTGCAGGAGGTTCAGCAACGGTTTTTCGAGGATGGAATTGACGCCCAGCGTCAGTACCTGCTGATGGACGGTGCGGCGTTCCATGTCGATGGCGGCGCCGATGAGGACGAGGTGGGACACAAGGTGAGGGCGTTGGATGGCGAGTTCCGTGGCGCTTTGGACTCCCATTGAATGGCCGATGACCACGCAGGAAGAAATTCCAGCTTCCTCAAGGAGTACCCCAAGGAGCTCCGCGGTCGCCTCGGTGGTTGTTTCCCGCGCCGGCCGCTTCGTCCACCCGTAGCCGGGCAGGTCGATGAGATGGACATCACCGTAGACGGATAGCAGGGCGCCGAGGCGGCGGAAGTAGCGGTGGGACATCCCAATGCCGTGGATCAGCACGAAGACCGGCGCAGGGGTTCCATCCGCAGGGTTGATCCGATCAGAGGCCCCGCCATGGCCGATGAAGTAGGAGCGGCATTGCCGGTCCTGGACCGTGACGCTGCGCAACTCAAGGACCTTCGTCGCAGACCGCGACCCTGACGTGGAGGACCTGACCGTGCGATCCGAGTACGTCGGTGTGGAAGTGGGTGGTGGCGACTCGACCCTGCCCGAGCCTGCAACAGCCGGCACCGGCGATGAGGCAGGATAGTCGCGCATGAGTTGGAGGACTGCTGCCGTGATCGGGGCAGCGGCTCCCCGGTGCGCGGCGTGCGGCTGGCCAGGTATTTCGACGAGGTGGCCGTTTTGGGTGTTGCGGCTGAGCTTTTCGCACCAGTCATGCCCGGCGATGATGTCCCGGGTCCCCCGGATGATCAGGACGGGGCGGGGGATCAGGGGGAGCCTGTCATCGAGACGATACCCCAGCATGACCGGCAGTTCCTGCAGGTACCAGGGGATCCCGCATTGCGCGTACGCGGTGGCGACCATCAGATTCGTGACGGGTCGTTCGATGAGCGTGTCCGCGGCGAGCATGAGGGTGTGCTTGAGCGGGGACCGGTGCTCGGTGTCAGTGACAGGACCGATCAGCACCACATGCGAGACCAGGTCCGGACGGATGATGGCAGCCTCTGCCGCGAACTGCGCACCCATGGAATGGCCGATAAGTACGCACTCCTGAACGCCTTCCTCATCTAGGGTGTGCACGATCAACGCTGCGTAGTCCTCGACGCTGAGTTGGCGGTCGGGTTTGGGTGTTCCCCCGAAGCCCGGCAGGTCCAGGATGAGGGTGTCGCCGTAGTCGATGAGCGTGCGCTGCAG
The DNA here is from genome assembly GCF_059089725.1 of Arthrobacter sp. M71 S08. Classification (NCBI taxonomy): domain Bacteria; kingdom Bacillati; phylum Actinomycetota; class Actinomycetes; order Micrococcales; family Micrococcaceae; genus Arthrobacter; species Arthrobacter sp. M71 S08. Next base: position 213,341 of record NZ_JBNHEY010000003.1, read on the forward strand.
CTTGTCGTAATAGTGATGGGACATCCCAATCCCGTGCACCATCACAAAAACAGGTCTGACCGTTCCCGGGTTCGGATCTCGCCGGGACCTGTGCACTCGACAGGAGAGACCTTCCCATGCACTCCTGTCATCGATAGCGGGCAGCGGACGCGGGCTCGGTGATGGTTTGCTCATTGTGCTTTCAGGTCGGCGGAAACGGTTGACCGGAGGTCTGGCTCGGGGAGGCCGGTGGGTCAGGTACGACACACGGCGCCGTAGGAGGCAGCCATACCGGCTGCGGTGAGGGAGCGCTGGTGGTAGTTCTTGCGTTGGCTTTCCCCTCAAGAGAGCACAGCAAAAAATAAGCTTACTTACGATAACAAGCGTCTGCCTGAGGTTATTCCGGTTCCTTAGTGTGTTTCCAGAAGACGGACATGAACCGATTCCCGTCATACGCCCAGTAGGTATTCGATGAGGTGCTGGTGCCCGTCAATCAGTTCGCGCACGATGTCGAGATGGCCGGCGTGGACGGATGTCTCTACAAGCACCCGGAAAACGACTTCGCGCGCGTCGGACATAGGTGGTGCGTCGAACTCCGCCGCTTACGGCCACCTGCGCGGAAGTGCGTCCAGGGCGACCCTCGCAAGGACCCCGTTGCTCCGGGAGATCTCACGCTTGTATATGCTGATGGCTTCCGTCCTGGACGCCCGGGTCAGCCCGGTACGTTCCTGGGATCGTGGCAGTAGCTGTTCTTGGAGCCATCTTTCCGACCCTGATTCTTGATGACGTGCTCCACCTTTTTTGGCCTGGGCAGCGTCCCGACCTGCAGCTTCTGCCGCATCCTTGGTGGCGTAGTCAGCACCGAAAGCACGGCGAGTGCCCGCATTACCCAACGGAGACTGCCTGTACCGCGCGAGTACTACGACCGAAAGGGAGTTGATACTGGTGGGGGGCAACCCCCCTCCGGTCGGGAATCGAGTACTACAGTGGATGCATGGCTGTCAGCCGCAATCCGCTCGACGATCTGCGCGAAACCATCGGCCATCTGGCTGATCAGCTCAAGCTGCCCGGTTCGGAGCGCGTCGACGACCTGGTCGGCGATCTCATCGGTGCGAGGCCCGGGCCGGCCCGGCCGCTGTCCGAGGTGCAGGCCGAGCTCGACGCGCTGGTCGGTCTGGAGACCGTGAAGGAACAGGTACGGGCCCTCGTCGCACTGCTCCAGGTTCAGGCCCGCCGTAAGACGCACGGACTGCCTGAGGTGGCCACATCACAGCATCTCGTGTTCCTCGGGAACCCGGGCACGGGCAAGACCACCGTGGCGCGGCTCCTGGCCGAGATGTACCGCGCGGTCGGTCTGCTGCAGAAAGGCCACTTGGTTGAGGTCGACCGTTCGGGCCTGGTGGGGCAGTACGTCGGCGCGACCGCCCTCAAGACGGACCGGGTGATCCGACGTGCGCTGGACGGCGTCCTGTTCATCGACGAGGCTTACGCGCTGGCCCCGGAGGACGGCCGGATGGACTTCGGCCCCGAGGCGATCGAGATCCTGCTCAAGCGGATGGAGGACCACCGCCATCGCCTGGTCGTGATCGTGGCCGGGTACCCGCGGCTGATGGAGTCCTTCTTGCTCTCAAACCCCGGACTGCGCTCCCGGTTCGCCCGCGAGATCACGTTCCCCGACTACTCCGTCGACGCACTCCAGACGATCTTCCACCAGATGCTGGCCCAGCACGAGTACACCCTGGAGCCGGGTGCGGACCAGATACTGCGCCGCATCCTCACCGGGCTCCACGCGGGCGAGGACTCCGGCAACGCACGGTTCGCCCGCACGCTGTTCGAGCAGGCGCTCAACCGCCAGGCGCTGCGGCTGTCGCTCGACGAGGAACATAGTCTCGACGCGCTCGATCGTAATGCCGTCATGACGCTCACCGCGGACGACATCGTCGAGGCCGCGCTGGCCTTGGGCGAGGGGCCGGAGCCGGAACCGACGCCGGAACCGGAGCAGTCACGCTGGTGGCGCTGGCTGGTCTGACCGGATCCGCGGCGGCTGTCGCTCAGCGGGTCCGCCCATACAACCCGAGGCGCGGACTTCAGCTGCCGGGCACTTGAGCGCGGTTTTTGCGTCAATGTTGTCTCTGTTTTTGTCCGGCGAGTGTTTACCGCTGTTGTTGTGGGCACTACTTTGGGAGGATCCGGGTGAGCCCCGATACTTTCCACAGCAATGCGAACGGGCCCTTCCGGTATCTGTCCGAACAAGCCACAGCACCCACCGCCCCGGGTGGGTCGTGCAAGGAGGAACCCATCACCATGGCACCGAATCTGAATCAACCCATCACCGACGACAGCATCAAAGTCCGTCAGCTCAGCCACTATCAATTCAGCTGGATAGCCGGCGATCCGGGCCAGCCCGGATCATGGACTCTGCAACTGGTCCTCGACCAGGGAGCCTGGGAGGAAGTTCTCACCATCGACGCCGATGACGCCGATAATCTTCAGGACTTGCTCTCTTCGGCGGAGATTGTGTACTACGACATCCAGCGCCGGACCCTGATGTTCGGGACAACCGAAGCCGGGCATCACTGACCTTAGGGGCTTGCGCCAAGTGTGAGAGGCCGGTGAAGACACCACGCTCACATCGGAGGGGACGGACACCCTGTGTGTCCGTCCCCTCCACGGTTGCCTGCGTTCCTGAAGTTTCACTCTTGGGATACCGGTGGCAACTATCGCACAATCACGGTGCTCAGCTCCGCGTTAGTTCTCAATCAGGCGGGTCCTGTCCAACTCGACCATCGATCGACTCTCGGATGAGGTCTACGTGGCCATTGTGGCGCGCATATTCCTCGATCATGTTGAGCAGAATGTAACGCAGTGTCGGGAGCTCAGGCTGGGAAGCTACCGTGCCCTGCCGCTCCAAGCCGCCGTCGGCCAACGCTTCCGAGAACAACGCGCGGGAGCGGGTAACGGCGTCGTGCCATTGTTCATATAGTTGCTCCGGAGTGTCCCCAGCGGCTGATACCCAGTCTCAGTTACCGTCCTCGCTCCAGTCCACGGAATTCCACGGCGGGAGCTGCGGGCGGCCGTGGAGCCATTCCGTGGACATGTCATCCTCGAAGCGGGCCAGATGCTTGAGCATGCCGCCAAGGGTCATGGATGACGGGGGCAACGTCGCATTCAGCCCGCCGGAGTCCAGACCGCTGGTCTTCCAGGCGAACGTTGCACGTTGCCTGTTCAGGAAGCCCAGCAGTGTGGCCGCCTCGTCGCCGGAAATCGGCGGCTCCAGATTGTCTTGGCCCTTCTGGTCACTCATCGTCCCTCACCGTCTAGGCTGCCTCGGTTCGCAGCGGGATGTCGACCTAACCCTGCAGCGGCTGACCATTTTACGCCGGCATGGTGCACCGCGGAAGGCCGGGCGGACCCGCAGCGCATCCAGCAGAACCGTGGATGTCTGTGTCTGGCAGGTCGGCAATGATCGGCTCGGCCTTGGACGAGCCGATCCGTCAGCATACCCATGGCACGCGTCCATCTGTGTTGACTGGCATACAGCGCCGGGTGGTTCTGCAGAACGGGGTTCATGGAGATCGACGCGGGGAGGACTGCTTATTCGTCGGTGTCGTTGAGCAGTGGGGAATCGACGTCGTCGGTGTCGTGCTCGTTTGCGGCTCGATCGTTGTTGACCCGCTTCAGGGAGATTCCCTCCAGGTAAGACGGTACGGGAGGGTCCTTTTCTTCATCACTTGTCATGATCGAATTCTAGGGACCATAGGTCCGGCTTGGCGGCAATAGCACGCCCACAGCAGGGGCAGGCTTCGTTAGGTCGAACTGTCGAACCCGGCGGCTGGTCCCGCAGGATCCCTCACAGCGCACGTCTCGAGCAGTATGCTCAGGGCCAGAGTGCGATGGTGAGGGCTGCGGCGGTGAGGATGAGCAAGGCGATCGCTGCTGGGATAGAGCGTTTGACGGTTCCCGTCGAGAAGCGATCCAGCACCTTCCGTAGTCGTGTCCTAACTTCGTCGCCATGCGCTATGCCGAGGGCGAGCAGAATAAGGCACGGGATGCAATACACGAGAGCGTAGCCGGCAAGCACAAGCAGGCCTACGGGGACTTCGACGTCCGCAGTGACCATCCGTTCGATGGCGATGAAGTAAGGGAACGCGTTCGGCAGGTCAGCTCCGGTAATCAAAATGCCGAGCGGGAAAGCCGTCCACAGTCCGAACCAGGGTGGCAGGTCGATACCTTTCCTTTCCCGGTCCTTGAAGCGGCGGAGACCGGCGACGGTGAGAGCGATGGCCGCGATGAGGAAGACGCCGCGGCGAAGCCAGATGAGCCCTTCGCCTACGGCGTCGGCGGCAGCACTAGCGCCGAGGAAGATGACCATGCCGAGGCTGAAGACCGTACTCATCGCGCCCAGTACGAACGTCAATGCTGAACCGACAGGCCTGTGGCGGACGTTGAGCAGGATCAGGGTGATGACGACAATAGTCGCCGGGTTAAGTGAATCAGCCAAGGCGAGACCAGCGATGCCGGCGAGCAGACCACCACCAATCACTTGACGGACCTTCGATTCAGCCATTGCAGAATCGTATTAACGCTGGGTGCGGAATCGTCGTCCGTGATGCTGTTCAGCAGCATCCCATCACCCAGAAGGCGGATGACCGAAGCGGCCACCGGGTCTCCTGTTTCAGCGGCGAAGAGTTGCTCCCACCGCCTGGCTGCGACGGCTGCCTGCGGCAGAAGCGTGTCGGTCATTGGGGTGTGATCGGTGAGCATTATCAACATCGCCCGATAGAGAGCAGCTTCCTCACGGGATGATGACAGACGCAACCAGGTCTCGACTACGTTGCCGCGCTCTGCGGCCGAGGTCAGCGCCTGATCCATTTCATGTATTGCCTGCACCGCAATACCGTCCACCAAGGCGCCACGCGACTTGAAGTGGTGCATCAGCCCGCCTTTCGACACCCCCGCCTGCTGAGCGATGGTATCCATCGACGGCACCGACCCGGTCTCGATCGCGAGCCGTCGAACGGTGTGCAGAATGTGTTCTCGGTTGCCCATGAAGTGACGATACCAGAGGAACCGACCGACCGGTCGGATCGTTTCTCCCAAGTTTTGGCTCCCGCCAGGCTCGTAAGTCGACCCCTCAGCCCCGTCACTCTTGGGCATGCAACGACGGCGACGAATCTGGTGACATGAGATGAGGGATAGGACACGCTCGGGGTGTGCGATCGCAGCCTCTTGAGCACTCGCCAACGATCCAGCGTCGGGCACTCAGCGCCTGGTCTCGTACCTGGTCAGGAGTACACCGTCTGGAAACGTCCGGGTCTCCACCAGCCTCAGGTTCACCCAGTTGTCCAGGGTTGTGAAGAACGGCGTACCGCCGCCTACCAGGACCGGATGGGTGACGATCGCGTACTCGTCGATCAGTCCGGCCCGCATGGCCGCCGCAGCGAGTGTGGCACCGCCGATGTCCATAGAGCCGCCGTCGTCGGCCTTGAGCCGGGTGATCTCAGTGACCGCGTCGCTGGTGACCAGGCGCGTGTTCCAGTCAACCGTGCTGGTCGTCGAGGAGAACACCATCTTCGGCATGTCCCGCCAGCGGCGGGCGAACTCGATCTGCGCCGGTGTGGCGCCGGGCTGCTGGTCGGCGGTCGGCCAGTGGGAGCTCATCGTCTCCCACAGTTTGCGCCCATACAGCGACAGGCCCGTCGCTCCCACCCGGTCAGACCACCACTGGAACAGCTCGTCGCTCGGCACGCTCCAGCCGAGGTTGTTGCCGGGCGCGGCGATGTAGCCGTCCAAGCTCAGGTTCATGCCGAATGCCAGGTTGCGCATGGCGTCAGTCTCCCGTGAGTCGGTACTCGTTGTACAGACCAGCACGGCTCGGAAAGTCATCGGTCAGGGCGCACCGAGGGCCGGTCGATCCCCGCCATACAGATGCTCCCTACGGAAGGGATCAGTTATCCGACACGCAGCCTATTCCGGGTCAGGGGTGTCGCGCGGCGAGTTGCTGGGATGAGGCTTGTGCCGGCGATTACGGAGGCGATCACAAATGCGGACATGGGGTTGGTGGCGTCCAACAGCGCGCCGATCAAGAACGCTCCGGTGGCCTGGCCGAGCGCGAGAGTGATGAACAGCGACGCGGTTCCCACTGCCGCATGGTCCGGAAGCGCGTCCGTGGCCCAAGCGATGAGGACGCCACTGAGAGCGACGTAGCTGGCACCGAATACAGCACCACCGGCGTAGACGGATACGACGTTGGAGGGCAGAACGCCAATGACCAGGGTGGCCAGACCCATCAATGATGTGGTGGTGATCCAGCCTGCGCGCAGCCCCCATTTGGTGACGAAGTCTCCTGAGAAGGCTCCTGCTACACCGGCTGCACCCAGGCAAATCCAGAAGATGGTTGCTTCGGATTCGCTCATGTGACCTTCAGTGGTGACCAGTGATCTGCCGAATGTCCAGACGGCTGCACTGGACACCCCTGCGAACAGGGCAGCCGCCGAGGCTGGGCGCAGGGGCTTCAACCCGGCGAGTCGAAAGGCCCGGCGCGCGGTGGTGACTGTTTCCCTCCTCGGCAGTTTGCCGGTGACGAGTACTGCAATGGTTGCGGCCGCATTGATGGCAGCGATGATCCACCAGGCGGTGCGCCATTCATCGGCCAGGATCAATGCGAGGGGACCGGCGATGACCACGCCGAATCCGGTGCCTGAATTGACCACTGCTTGCGCCCGGGGAGCGACCAGAGAGTCAGTTCTTTCCTGGACCAGGGTGACCAGACCGGGGGAGGCGAAACCTGCGCCGGCACCAGCGATCAACATACTGACCGCCAGAACCATTGCGGAGCCTGAAACGGCCACGCCGATGCTGCCGGCGGCGGCCACGCTACCAGCAAGCAATACGGTCAGCCGTGGTGAGGCGACCAAGCGGTACGCCACGGCCGCAGCGAGGCAGTAGGAGATGAAGCTGCCGCTGGAGATGCTGCCGGTCACCGTGGTGGTCAGGGCGAAGGACTGGCTGAAGGCCGGAACGAACAATCCATATCCGAAACGGGCCAGACCATAGGTGGCGGCGATGAGTGCGGTGGCGCTGATGATGAACGGGAACGACGTGCGCACCGGACCTCCTCGGTAGAACCAGCGTTATAGTAGAACCAACGTTATAGTTATGGGTATGGAAACACAATCCGGAAGACCACCTGCAAGGCAGAGGCTGCTTGATGCCGCGGATGAACTGTTCTACCGCAACGGCATCTCCAACACCGGGGTCGATGATGTGCTGGCCAGAGCCGAGGTTTCGGTTGCGACCCTTTACGCGCAGTTCGGAAGCAAGGACGGACTGCTCCAGGCGAGCCTGCAACGTCGGCTGGAAACCTGGCAGGACTACTGGGATGAAGCCGTCAACGCCGCCGAATCAGACCAGGATCGCTTACTGGCGGTTTTCGACGCATTGAAGCTTTACCGGGAACGCGAGCACAACACCCGCTGGTGCGCATTCCTCTCCACAGCAGTGGAAATTCCCGAGTCTAATCACCGCGCAGCCGAACTCATCAAAGCGGACACCACACTGCTGAACCAACGTCTCCGGCTTTTCTCCGAACCACTCGCTGGTGCCCAGGCCGACAAATTGGCCGCCGCAATCCTGCTCATTTACAACGGCACCCTGGCCAGTTTTCTCCGCGGCAGCCCCGAACACCCCATAGCCCACGGCCGCAGCACCGCCGCCCTCACAATGTGCGCCTTCACGGCATGATTCGCCATCGCAAAAAGGGTGGTGGTCTTCTGACGTAGCTCTTAGCGCCCCGTCACCGGATAATGGGGCGATGACGACCTATTTCGGCACGAAGGAGTTCGAAGGTGCGAGCTTTGTCAAGGCGAGTTTCAAGGGCGCCACCCTGCGATTCTCCGATGTCAGCGGCGTGTCGATGCGCGGCGTCGACGTGGATGGCCTCGACATCGACAGCCACGACCTCTTTTTCGGCAGCCTCTTCGTCAACGGGGTCGACGTGGTGCCGCTCGTAGACGCCGAGCTCAACCGGCAGTTCCCGGGCCGTGAGCTGCAGAAGGCGCAGACGCCTGAGGGCCTGCTTGAGGGGTGGAATGCTGTGCAGTCCGCGTGGCAGGAGACGGTGACGGGTACGCCGCTCGACCTAGTGGACGCGCACGTAGAGGACGAGTGGTCTTTGTCTCAAACCCTGCGGCACCTCATCCTGGCGACCGATGCCTGGCTTGGCGGCGGGATCTTGCGGAAGGAGCAGCCGTTCCACGAGATCGGGCAGATTTTCACCGGTGCCGGCGAGATGGGCTTTGACATGTCGATCTTCCGCGCGGACCCGCCGGCGTACGAGGAGATCCTCGCGGTCCGGGCAGAGCGACAACGACAGGTGACGAATTTCCTCGCCACGGCCACGGCGGGTTTGCTCGCGGAGAACCGCGAGAACCCGTGGGGTGGCGGTGACTGGCGACCCAGCGTCGGCGACTGCATCCGCGTGATTCTGGAGGAGGAGTGGGCGCACCTGCGCTACATTCGACGGGATCTCGCTCGTCTTCGCTAGAGCTAGAGGCAGCCGCAAGCTAGGTGCAGGTCCCTATGCGCAGCTTTCCTGCCTGTAAGCACGATTCTGTTGGTTATATCAGCAGTGAAGTCGCGACTGCCATCGGCATACGCGATTCGAATACCCTCTGCTTCTTCATCGGTGTCCGGGTGCCTGAGTGGGGGAGCTGGTCACGCCTTTAGTGCCCGGTGGGTAAAGCAACCGTCGGGATTGTCTGGTCCGGAATGCGCTGGTGTGTCATGGTTTACTCACCTCTGGTGTCGTCGTTTGACCCTATCCAGTGCACAAACAGAGGTTCAAGGTATGGATATTGGACGAGAGGTCGCGGGGAAAATGAACGAAACTACAGCGAAGCCCGACTTCACCGACGCCGAGCTGCAGTTCCTGGAGTCGGTTTTCGAGCTCGCAAGGGAGGGACGCACCGGTGAACTCATGAGTCTTGTGAGTTCGGGTATCCCAGTGAACCTGACGAACTCTCGAGGCGACACACTGCTCATCCTCGCGTCGTACCATCGACGGGCGGACACGGTATCAGCGCTTCTCAATGCTAGCGCGGATACCAGCCGGGTAAATGACATGGGCCAGACCGCACTCGCAGCTGCGACGTTCCGCTGCGATGCGGGCATAGTCCGCGATTTGCTCCGAGCTGGTGCAGATCCGCACCTCGGACCCCAAAGCGCTATCGCTGTGGCCCGGCAATTCGGGTTGAAGGACATGGAGACCCTATTCATTTGATTGCGGGATGTTCCTGCGGAGCTCCTGCAGGGCCAGCACACCGAACCGGGACGCTCGCTCGATGACGCCCGCCATGGCGAACATCAGCCCGCCTTAGCCAAACGCCCAGCAATAGCCGCTGCCCTGTCGCAGAGCACCATGCTTTGAGGGGAATCGGATGCATCAGATAGAACCCGTCACCAAGAAGTTGGTTCCGGATCCACGAAGTGAGAGGTGAAGGAAAATGCAAGGTTCGTGGCGGAGAGTAGTGGCTTACCGGAGGAGTTGATCCGAGAGCGTCACCTCCCTTCTGGTCGGGCTCGCGAGGAAGAGGGGAACGCATGAACAGCACGTCCAAAACTGATTCCGGCATGAACCGTCCCGTCCAACTGCACGGCGCCGCCTCCTTCGGAGCGACCGGAGCGGGGCCAGTCCTGACTGCGGAGGGTGCGGACCACACTGTCCGCTGGCGGGAGGGTGAGCGGCTCAATCACCTATTCGAGGACCGCTGTGACAGCCTGCGGAGCCAGGGACGGGGGGCTCAGCTGGCCGTTGACGCGGGAGACGTCACCCTCAGCTATGACGAGCTCGACGGGCGGGCGAACCAGCTCGCCCGGCATCTGCTGGTGTGCGGCGCCCGTCCCGGGGACCGGATTGCACTTTTATTCGACCAGCCATGGCAGGCCTATATCGGAATGCTGGCCGTGCTTAAGATTCACGCAGCATACGTCCCCCTCGATCCCGGATTCCCGGCGGACCGGTTGAAGTACATAGTGGAAGATGCTGACGCTGCCCTGGTCCTGTCCCTCACGCATCTCAAGGACCTGCTCCCTGAAGTCGCTGCCCCTGTCGTATGCCTCGACCACGTGCGAGCACACATTGCGAGCGAGGACTCATCCCGCCTTGCTGCGCTGCCCGAGGGTGGCGTCCAGGACGAGCTGGCGTACATCATCTACACCTCCGGTTCGACTGGGCGCCCCAAAGGGGTCGGAGTTGAGCATGCCAGTATCTGTAACTTTGTACGTGTCGCTGCGGAGGTTTATGGCTACATACCGTTGGACCGCGTTTACCAGGGCATGACCATCGCCTTTGACTTCTCTGTAGAGGAAATATGGGTGCCCTGGATGATTGGGGCCACCCTGGTTCCAAAGCCAGGCGGTTCCAGCCTTCTGGGAGTCGAGCTAGCCGAATATCTAAAGGAACGGCGGATCACTGCCGTGTGCTGTGTTCCGACCCTGCTGGCCACTATCGATGAGGATTTGCCCGGTCTCCGGTTCCTGCTGGTTTCCGGCGAGGCCTGTCCCCGCGACCTGATCACCCGCTGGCACCGCCCTGGCCGCCGATTCCTTAACGTTTACGGTCCCACCGAGGCGACCGTCACGGCGACCGTGGCCGTTGCCGACCCGGACCGACCGGTAACGCTGGGGGTGCCCCTGCCCACATATTCGGCGGTGATTCTTGATCCTGACGAGAACCGGGCCCTGCCGGTCGGGGAAACCGGGGAGATCGGGCTGGCCGGCGTCGGACTGGCCCGCGGGTACATCAATCGGCAGGACCTGACTGAGCGGGCGTTCATCGCCGATTTCCTGCATCTCGATAACAACCCGTCCGGCCGTATCTACCGCACCGGCGACTTGGGGAGAATCAATAAGGACGGTGAAATCGAATATTTCGGTCGCATTGACACCCAGGTAAAGATCCGCGGTTACCGGATTGAGCTGACAGAAATAGAATCCGTTCTTCTGCAGGTGCCGGGCGTGGCTCAGGCAGTCGTTTCGACCTACGAACCCGAGCCCGGGTTCGTGGAGCTGGCCGCCTATTACACGCTGCGCCACGATACTGCGGAACTCGATCCGCATGACATCTACAACATGCTGAGGGTCCGACTCCCGGGCTACATGGTGCCGGCATACTTCGAACAGCTCACGGCCATTCCGATGATGGCCAGCGACAAGGCCGACCGGAAACGCCTGCCGCAGCCGGCGAACAGGCTCAGTTTGGCCGGTACCGGCACCTATACGGCTCCGGCCACGCCGCTGGAGGAATTGCTGGCAGCGGAACTGGGTGCGGTGCTTCGCCAGGATCGCGTTTCCACCGACGCGCACTTCTTCAACGACCTCGGTGCGAACTCTCTGCTGATGGCGCACTTCTGCGCCCGGGTACGGAAGCATGCAGAACTCGTTACGCCCGCCATGAAGGACATTTATCTGAATCCGTCCGTTCAGCAACTAGCACTGCTCCTGAGCGCGCGCCAGCCGGACGCCGACGACGGAGCATCGCCGGTCACGGCGGCCGTTCCGGCGCGGAGGACTGCCAGCACGGCACAGTACGTCATGTGCGGAGTGCTGCAGTTGCTGATCTTTTTGGGTTACCTCACGTGGGCTTCTCTGCTGCTGATCCTGGGCTATGAGTGGATCTCGGAGGGCAGCGACCTCGTGCAGATGTGGGTACGCGCTATAGGTTTTGGAGCTGCAACGTTCGTGCTGCTGTCGCTGGTGCCGGTCCTATTGAAATGGATCCTGATCGGACGGTGGAAAACCGGGCAGATTCAGATTTGGAGCATGGCGTATATCCGATTCTGGGCAGTCAAAACCCTCGTCCAGGCTAATCCTCTTGTGCTGTTTGCCGGCTCACCCCTTTACCTGCTGTACCTGCGGATGCTCGGTGCGAAAATCGGAAAGGGCGTAGTCATTTTTTCCCGAATGGTCCCTGTATGCACCGACCTGTTCACCGTGGGGGACGGCACCGTCATCCACAAGAACTCCTTTTTCCTGTGCTGCCGCGCACGCTCGGGAGTCATCGAAATGGGTCCCGTGACCTTGGGCCGGAACGTGCTCATTTCCGAAAAGACCACATTGGACATCGACACCTCGATGGGCGACGATGCCCAGCTCGGGCACGCCTCGTCCCTGCAGACTTCGCAGTCGGTACCAGACGGACAGGTATGGCACGGGTCTCCCGCAGCCCGTACAAGCACGAACTACCGGCGCGTGGATCCCACCAATTGCAGTACCCGCAGGCGGCTTATTTACAGCCTCCTTCAAATGGCGAACCGCGTCCTGCTGGTCTTTCCGGTCGGGCTGCTCGGATTAGCTGCCCTGCTGCCGGAGTACCTGCAAGTGGGCCACCTTCGGTTGGACAACCTGGGATTCTTCCTTGACACCATGTTGGTGACCTTGGTGCTGTTCATCGCCGGCTTCATCACCGGTTTGGTTATTGTCCTGACTGTTCCGCGGCTGTTGAATACCATCCTGAAACCGGACACTGTCTATCCGCTTTACGGCGTGCACTACTCGTTCCAACGCACGATGGCGAGGATCTCGAACGTGAAGCTGTACAAGGACGTGTTCGGTGACAGTTCCTACATCGTGCACTATCTATCGGCGCTCGGGTATGACCTGGGGAAGGTGGAACAGACCGGTTCGAACTTCGGCCCGGAGGTCGCCCATGAATCGCCCTATCTGTCCTCCGTGGGAACCGGAACTATGGTTTCCGACGGCCTGAACCTCATGAACGCTGATTTTTCCAGCACGTCTTTTCGGTTGACACGGGTCAAGATTGCTCCACGGAACTTCCTCGGCAACGATCTCACCTTCCCCATCGAGGCCCATGTGGGCGAGAACTGCCTGCTAGCGACGAAAGTGATGATCCCCATCGACGGGCCGGTGCGGACCGGGGTGGGGCTGCTGGGCTCGCCGCCCTTCGAGATTCCCCGTGGCGTCTTGCGGGACGCCCAGTTCGACGAGCTGAAGATCGAGGAAGCAAAAAGCAGGCTCCTGCCCGCAAAAAACCGCCACAACATCGTCAGCATGGTCCTGTTCCTGTCCGTGCGCTGGTTCCTGCTCTTTGTCGGCACTCTGCTGGCTTCTGTTGCTGTCTCGCTCCACGGAGTCCTCGGTGCCCTCGCAGTCGCCCTGATGATGTTGGCATTCCTGGTGTTCCGCGTCCTGCTCTCCGTGCTGGTCGAACGCTCAGTAATGGGTTTCCGACACCTGAGGCCACAGTACTGCTCCATTTACGACCCATACTTCTGGCGCCATGAGCGGCTGTGGAAGTTGTTGGCGACGCCGCCGTTCAACGGGACCCCGTTCAAAGCGCCCATCTGGAGGATGCTCGGCGTAAAGGTGGGGAAGAGGCTTTATGATGCCGGGGTCAACATACCAGAGAAAACACTGGTGACCATCGGGGACGACTGCGCCTTCAATGAGGGCACCGCCATTCAGGGCCACTCCCTCGAGGACGGAACTTTCAAGTCGGACCACATCGTGCTGGGCAACCGGTGCTCCCTGAGCGTTGAGTCCTTCGTTAACTACGGGGTCACCATGGGCAACGACGTTGTCCTTGAGGCAGATTCCCTCCTGATGAAGGGCGAGGACGTACCGGACAACTCGGTCTACGTCGGCAACCCGGCCCGCGAAACGAGAACGGTTGCAGGGACGGCAATGCTCCCGGCTGGTCCGCGCCACCGTGCCGCGAACAGGCGGTTCCCCGCCAGCTGGCGGCCGCCTCATGGCACCCACCAACTCCCTTCCCGGAATCCCGCCCACGCGGCTCGCAATTAGCCAAATTTACGAACAGGACGACGACAGTGATGTGCAGAGTGAGGCAACCGAAGGTCACAGCAAGGCGTTCTTGCGTTGCTGCGGTCGTTGCGATCGTGGTTTCTTCGTGTGTTCCTCAAGGTGATGCGGCATTGAGCCCTACAGGAACTTCCTCGCCGACGGACGTGGGAGCATCGCCGACGTCTTCGGATGCTGCGGGTGACCTCCTCCCTGACCTGGTGATGCTGCCGTTGCAGTCGATCCACATCGGCTATGACCGAGGGGAGAAAGTACTGCGCTTCACCGCCGATGTCTTGAACGACGGCGACGGACCGATGCAGGTCACCGGTACCCGGTCCAGTACAGAGGAGCCGGATCTGCAGGTTTCTCAAGACATCCTGCAGGCAAATGGTGAATGGAGGTCGGTGGAAACCGACGCCACCATGCGGTACGAGACCGTCGACAGGCACGACCACTTCCACCTGCAGGAGTTCCAGCGCTATCGGATGCGGCCGGAGGGCAGTGACGAGTGGCGGGTCTCGCGCAAGGAAGGGTGGTGCCTGCGTGATGACGGCAGCCTACGCGACAAGCCCTCCAGATACAGCGACGAGGACTACTACTGCGGCGAAAACCAGGAGAACGAGCTCACTGAGCTAGTTCAAGGGATGACCGAAGGGTGGGTGGACTCCTACAACTGGTACCTCGAGGGTCAGTACATTGAGCTCAAGGATCTGAAACTGCCCGGAAATTTTTGCCTGGAGGCAGAGGCTGATCCCAATGGTTCCCTTATCGAGAAGAACGACGATAACAACGTGACCTCGACTTTGGTGAGCATCACCGAAACGGAGGCCCCCATCGTCAGACAGGGCTGTTGAGGCTGGAACTGACGGCAACTCCGCGCCCCTAAAGGCTAAGGTATGACGCATGCCCATCAAACTCGAGAACGTCGGCATCGCGGTCCGCGACCTCGAAGCGACGATCGCCTTCTTCAGCGATCTCGGGCTCACCGTCCTCGGCCGTGACACGGTCAGTGGAGAGTGGACTGACATCGCCGTCGGTCTCGACGGGAACCATGCCAACATCGCCATACTTCAAACGCCGGACGGCAACGGCCGCCTCGAGCTTTTCGAATACATCCACCCCGAGGCAATCGAGACGGAGCCCACCCGGCCCAACGAGATCGGCATGCACCGTCTGGCCTTCTCGGTCGACGACATCGACAAGGCCCTCAAGATCGCCGCAAAGCACGGCTGCCATCCGCTGCGCGGCGTGGCAACATACGGCCAGCTTTACAAACTCGCCTATGTCCGCGGCCCCAGCGGCATCATTGTGATGCTCGCCGAGGAACTGAAGAGGGCCTGACGTTACTCGATCCCTCGTACGAGGAGGGGACCATGCCCGTTAGTGGCGAATCTCTACGCGTGCAGATTGGAACCGGCTGGAATGGTTACACCATAGCTGGATGGTAATTCTTTGACAGAAAAATTGGGGGCGGGTTCTCCCCGGCAGCGGCGGTGGAGAACCCGGCCCCTTCTTCCGCGATCTAAGAAACTATAACTGCTCGGCCGCGTAGCTACGTTTGATCAGCGATTCGAGATTCGCAAGACCCAGCGACTCAGGCGGTCTCTTCCCCTTTGGTGTCCACTTCCTCGACCCATGACGGCGGCTCGTCGCGACCCTGGTCCTCGTCCTTCTCGGCGTCTTCCGGCGTCTCCTGCACGATGCCCTGGGCGTGGTGCGTGGGCGCGTAAATCGTGTAGAGGCGGATTGGTTCATCGCCGGTGTTCTCGACGTCGTGCCATGTGCCGGCCGGCACCTGAATGCTCCAGCCGTCCTCGACATCCTGCTGGAAAGAGAGGTCGTCTTTAGAGGGCCCCATCTTAACCCGGCCCTTCCCGGCATCGATGCGCAAGAACTGGTCGGTGCCGTGATGCACTTCCAGACCGATCGCACCCCCCGGCTCGATCGACATGAGCGTGACCTGCAAGTGCTTGCCCGTCCAGGCCACCCGGCGGTAGTCAGCGTTCTCCGTTGTAGCACTCTCGATGTCGAAGGCGTTCGGCTTTGGTCCGTTGTCTGTGATGTCCATGACTTCATTCTTGACCATCCCCCTGAGGATCACCACCACGGGGGTGTGCTTTTGCCTGTAGGGAACATCCATCGTCTGGGCGTTGAGCGCCCTAGAAGCTGAGTCTTTACGGGAAGTCGGCCTACCCGAGTTCCTCTACTACAAGAAGGGCAAGCTGGTTCTCGACGCCTACCGCGGTGGGTACGAGCTAAGGAGCGGGATCGACGTTGCGTTTCGTCGGTCGATGGCCCGCGATCGCAGCGCGTACGTCGCCCTCTTCGTGCTCGCCCTTTTTCTTGCCGAACGGCAACGCTTTCAGCAACGGATGCACGATAGCCATGACGATGAGGCCCCAGGCGAGGCCCAGGATGGCGGAGCAAAGGGTGTTCACGAGCCAGGCCAGGAAGCCGCCCACAACAGGGATACCGACGAAAGGGGCCTCGAGGGCATGGACCAGGTCATACGGCATGTGCCAGCCGAGGTCGTATGCCCCCTGCAGCATGATGTGACCGCCAACCCAAAGCATGGCGATCGTCCCGACGAGGGTTATCGCAGCCAGTACTCCAGGCATCCCCTTGACGAGCATCTCACCGAAGCGCTTGGAGCCCGCGGAATCCTTGGTAGTGAGGTGCAGGCCGATGTCGTCCATCTTGACGATCAGCGCGACGGCACCATAGACGATCACTGTTATCGCTAGCGCCACGACAACCAGGATGATTGCCCGGGCCCACAGGGACTCAGTGGCAACCTCATTCATGGAGATGACCATGATCTCGCAGGACAGGATGAAGTCGGTGGTGATGGCGCCCTTGATAACCTTCGCCTCGGCCTCAGGGCCTCGTTCGACCGCTGGCGCATCTTCGGCCGCGTGGTGGCCGCGGAGCTTGTGCCAGACCTTCTCGGCACCTTCGTAGCAGAGGTAAGTGCCGCCCAGCATGAGGATGAACGGGATGACCCAGGGTATGAAAGCGCTCACGAGCAGCAGCGCCGGCAGGATGATCAGCAGCTTGTTCCGGAGCGAGCCCCAGAAGATTCGCTTGATCATCGGCAGTTCGCGGGACGGGTCCGCACCTGACACGTATTGCGGGGTGACTGCGGCGTCGTCGATCACAACGCCGGCTGCTTTGGTGCCAGCTCTGGCGGCCCCGGCAGCGACGTCGTCAACTGAGGCGGCGGCTATGCGGGCCAGTGCTGCGACGTCGTCCAGGAGGGCGACAAGACCGCCGCTCACAATCCGCCCTGCAACTGCTCAAGGGGGGACTGCTGGGCATAGGTGCCACTGTTGAGGCGCGTGATGGGCATGCTCAGAGTATAGGCGCAGGCAGCGATCAACGAGGGTGCACTATCAGGACGCTCACCCATCTCTTGGTCCGAATGTTTTGAGAGCTTCGGTATCGGTTGCAGGGCGGCGAACGACTTCCTCCAGCCACTCGGTGACCTGCGGGAAGGATGACTTTGAGCTTATCTCCTTGATGATTTCATCCGCGTCGATCAGGGTTCGAGCGAGAGTTACAGCACCATCGCGAAGCAGCGCCCAGTGCGCACCGGGTCTCCCGTACGGGAGCCCGACGCTGCCGGGATTGATGATCGTTCGGTTGATGGCGAGACGCATGAACGGCATATGCGTGTGCCCGCAGACAATTGTTTGGACCTCGGCCGGCATATCCTGCAGAACCTGTTCCCAACGATCTATCCGACTGTCGACGAGGACGACCTCTTCGTCGTCGCGAGGCGTAGCGTGACAAAACAGAACGGAACCGAACCCCCTCACCTCTAGGATGAGTTGCTCTGGCATTTCGGTCAGGAGTTCGAGGTGAGCGGGCGAGAGCTGGGCAGCGCCCCACACCGACAAAGGGTCATCGTCGAGCCCGACGTCGAAGCCCCGGGCCATCTGCAGGAGTTCCCGATCGGCGTTACCGCGGATGAGAAGTGCTCGGTTACCCAGCCCTACGAGACGGTCCAGCACTTCAGAAGGTTGCGGCCCCCAGGTGTGGTCGCCAGTCACGACTACCAGATCAGCGGCTTGCACGGCTGGTTCCGCCAGTACCCGATCCAGAGCGGGAAGCATCCCATGAACATCGGAAAGCACCGCAATAGTGGCCGTCATGCACTAAGCGTGCCTCAGCGCTCACTCTTCAGCTAGGGTCGCCCCCAAACGAATCTTCACCGGGACGAAGTCTGGTTCGACCCGACGGACGGCTTTGCAATGCATCCCTTACTTCCGCGTGGGAACTTACAGTCCCAGCTGTCGATTAAGCATGTAGCGGTTCACTCCTCTTTCATTTGCTGGAGTACTCCACCGCGGCGAAAGGGTGCGTCATCGTAATCAGAGTCTTTGTGGTTGGCACCGGAGTTTTCGAGCCGGCCTCGGTATCCGGGTTGGCAAGGACTGACTCGTGATGACCACCGACAGGACGCGGGGCGGTCGGCGCCGCCCCATTCCATGGCTCGTGGGTCTTTTGCTGCTCGCGTCAGGAGCGGTGCTGCTCGGTTCCGGCGCGCTCAGCGGCTTGCGCATCGGAGGCCCACTGCCAGGACTCGCGGAGTGCACCGTCGAGACTTCGGAGGGAGAAGTCGGACTCAACCGTGATGAGGCGAAGCTAGCCACGACGGCCGTGGCGCTTTCGGCCCGCGGACTGGAGGCCCCGGACACCTCCGGCATCGATGAACGGGTGTTGCAGCGGCTGTCCAACGGGCCGCCCCAAGACGCTGGTCCCAGCTTGACCTGTCGAGGCTCAGCCGCGAGTGACCTGCCGGAGGAACAGCTCACAGCCACAGGGTTGACACCCCGCGCTGAGCAGATGCTTGAAGCGATGACCAAGGTGTTCGGTGAGCAAAGTCTTGGTGGGTTCGCCCCGGGTGGTGTCGACCAGGGGCACGGAGCCGATTCGACTCACTACGACGGTCGGGCCATCGACATCTTCTTCCGTCCGGTCACGGAGGAGAACCGGCGAGAAGGATGGATACTGGCCCATTGGCTAGTCGCTCATGCCGAGGACCTCAACATTCAGTACGTCATCTTCGACGACCGATTCTGGAGCGCCCATTTATCTCGAGGGCAATGGCACGACTACGACGCACCCGACCCCGGCAATGAGATCCTGCGTCATCTCGACCATGTTCACGTGGACGTGCTTGGCGGAGGCGCTGACTAGGAGGCGGTGCAGCCCAAGTAGCGATTTCTTGACCGAGGCGACGCGAGCCACGGCCGCTGTCCCATAGCGATGGAAATCCGTAGCTGCACATCGATGATTCTGCGGCGCGAACTCCGTCTGATAGGTGAAAGTCGGACATCAAAGTGAAGGATGGGGCATGACCACCAACTGGAAATTAGTACATTCGGAACGGCGCGCTCTGGCGGAGGATCTCGCGACCCTGACAGACCAGCAGTGGACCACAGCGTCACTGTGCGAAGGGTGGGACGTGCACGACGTCGTGGCTCACCTGACCGGATCGGCCAAAACCACGCGGCGGAGGTTCTGGTTGTCCCTCATCCAGTCGGGATTCAACTTCGACGTAGCGAACGCTCGCGAAGTGACAGCAGAACGAGCCGCCACTCCTGCAGAGACGCTCGAGCACTTCAACGCTACGATCACCAGCACACACACGCCTCCAGGATCTTTCAATACCCGGCTCATCGAGATCGTTGTCCACGGAGAGGACATCCGGCGACCACTCGGCAAAACAAGACGGACCCGCCCTCCGAAACTGGAGGACGCCCTGAGATACATTGCCCGAGACCGGCTTTCCGGTGGCAAGAAACGGCTAGCGGGTCTTGAGCTCACCGCGACCGACGAAGAATTCATCATCGGTTCGGGAAAGGATGTGCGGGGACCCGCCCTTTCACTGCTTCTGGCAGCTTCCGGACGCCCCGCCGGCCTGCAGCAGCTTCACGGGTATGGCCTCGCGCTCCTGCATCAGCGGTTGACCTCAACCTGGACTTCTTGAACGTTCATCAACTTCCAAGCGGGTCGCCTGGTAGATCTTCCGGCGGCTGAACCGATGGCTTCAGCGCTGAATGTCCCCTCGTGTGAGTAGAGCCGCAGCAGTGCGGCCCGTTCGCGTTCATCCGGCAGCGGTATCCACGGCGAGATCCACCCGGCCGGGGCGCTGCGCGAGTGCGCGTTCGCTGACCCTTTCCAGGAGACCCTCGGGAAGAACCACTCCATCTCTGGTCAGGTTCGGCTGGCTGTGAAAGGTCACGCCGGTGCTGCTCGGACCGAACTCCTCAATGGTGAAGGACAGGATATTCCCTTCAGAACGCTCTCCCGCTGTATTCGGCGCCTGAATTCAGCCAAGAATTCCGTTGTGACGGCAGTGTCATGGCAAAGCACCTCCAGGGACGCAGTTTGGCGGCCATACCGCGGTTCTGCTTTGCGCTGCAAAGTGCCATTGCGGCGCCCTCGTGATGGAAAAGGCGTAAGCCGAGAGCAACAGTCTGTCGTTGCTTGTCCGGGCCGAGCGGAAGGTTCGCATAATCGGGCTGTGACAGAGGGAAGTTCGGGTACATCTCGGAGTGCTGGAGCATATCGCTCAAAGACATATGGTGCCGCTGGTCCCCGATTTCGCCGTGTCATCCCCCATGAATGGAGGCTAGCAGCTACGTCAAGGGAACAGCTCCGTAAGATGTGCGCATGACGGCACCCCAGATCTATGTAAGTTTCCCCGGCACGGCGCGTGAAGCTCTCGACTTCTACGCGGATGTTTTCGGCGGCGAGGTCTCCCTGCACACCTACGAGGAGTTCGGTCGCAGCGACGGCCCGCCCGGAGCCATAGCTCACGGAATACTCAACGGCGTAGTCGCCCTGGCCGGTTCCGATGCAGGTGTGGGCGAGATGGGATTCCGGCTCGAAGGGATCATGCTCTCGTTGCTGGGGACCGCCGAACCGGCAGTTCTACATGAATGGTTCGACAAGCTCGCTGACGGCGGATCAGTGGTCGATCCCTTGGCCCCAAAGCCGTGGGGCGCTTCGGATGGCCAAGTCATTGACCGCCACGGACTCCACTGGCTCGTCGGCTACGAAGCCGGGTCCTGAGCGAGGCATCGCTCCCAAGGCTGAGTGTTCTGGATTTGGCCAACTTCCACCAGGCATGCGGGGCGAGATGAAGGCGCACCCCGCTCTGACGGCGTGACAGGCATCGGGGCTCGCACCGCTGGCGGTGAGCCAGCAGACTGTCCTCATGGAGTGGACGCGTGCGAAGGACTGGCTGATCGGTGCTGCTGGGATGCTCCTCGTCCTGGTGGTCACGGTTGCGATCTTCTGGTGGGTGGTGAGCGACCCGGTCGGCGGGGTCGAAGCGGGGCCTGTGCCGTCACCGACGGTGGGCGCCGAACGCCCGCGGGGCGAAGAGCCTCCCGCTGACCTGCACGAGGATGAGGTGTGGCTCTCCGACCTTGTGCTGGACGCTGGGACAGTGGTGACTTCGGGGTCGACGCTCCGCGACGTTCGCGCCGTCGGGCAGGACGTGGTCACGGGGCCGGACGGCATAATCGCTGCACAGTTCGCCGTGGACGCTACCGTCCCGTTCGAGGCCGTTGCCGGCGAGCTCGGTGACGGGACGGAGGTCCGCGCCGCCGACAACGGCCAGGCCACAGTGGTGCGCACAGTTGAGGCCCTGGGGCGTGAATTGCGTGTCACGGCCACCGGCACAGTCGAGGTCGAGGCCGGCAGGCTCGTGATGGAGCCACGCTCGATCGACATTGGCGGGCCGGACTTTCTCTCCGACGCCATCGCCGCCGTCGTGCGCAGATTTGTGACCATCGAGCACGACATCGAAGGCCTGCCCGAGGGTCTCGTACTCCGGGATGTCGCGGTCCAGAGCGACGGCTTCCGTGCCAACCTCCGGGGCGAGGACGTCAAGCTTGTCCCGTAAGCCGGAACCCCGAACGAGATACACATCAAACCTATAGAAAACCTTGACCACCTCCAGCAGTTCGCCTAACGTTTAGAAAGCGCTTTCCGTTGAAAGGATTCAAAGATGAACTCGCGCTTTCGCTTCATCCCCGTACCAGCAACGCTCGCTCTCAGCGCGGCCTTGATTGCCGGAGGTGGCGGCGTTCCGGCCGCTGCAGCTCCGGCCTCTGATGCCCAGGTCGGCATTCAACTAGAACACCTTGACCGCGGCCTGGTTGCTGCCGGCACCTCCGAGGGCACGTTCCTCAGCTGGCGTCTCCTCGCCACCGAAGTCACCGGCGCAAGTGAGACCGGCCAGACCGGAGCGGACTTCGCCGTCTACCGCAACGGCGAGAAGATCGCCACGGTCACCGACAGCACCAACTACATCGACGCTGATGGCGCGGCTGACGCGGCCTACCAGGTTGCCGCCGTCGTCGACGGTGTGGAACTGCAGCGCAGCGCAGAGGTGAGCCCCTGGGCACAGGGATACACCGAGATCCCGCTCCAAAAGCCGGCCGACGGCGTCACTCCCGCCGGTGAGAGCTACACCTACTCCGCTAATGACATGAGCATCGGCGATGCGGACGGCGACGGCGAGTACGAGTACGTCGTCAAGTGGGATCCCTCGAACTCGAAGGACGTTTCGCAGGTCGGGTACACGGGTAACACCTACGTCGACACGTACGCGATGGACGGCACGCTGCTGAACCGCATCGACCTGGGCGTGAACATCCGCTCCGGCGCGCACTACACGCAATTCATGGTCTACGACTTCGACGGCGACGGCCGCACCGAAATGATGATCAAGACCGCGCCCGGCACCAAGACCCTCACCTATGACGACGCCGGCAACGTCACCGAAGAACGCTTCATCACCATGCCGGCAGACGATATTGCCGCCGGCTACAGCAACGAAGATGACTACCGCAAGAGCGCGGCCGACTACTACGAGCACGTCGTCGACATGTTCGCCGGTTGGCATGAGCACCCTGAGGTCGTCGCCGGCAACTGGCCCGCAACGCTCGAGGCGGCATTCGGTATCGAGGAGCGCTACGAATACCCGCTTTCCGATGCTGATGCCCGTGCCATGGCCGACTACTTCATCGACGAGTACGCGCCGGGCCGCAGCGGCCGCAACAACCTCCGCGCATTTGAGGGCTTCATCCTCGACGGCCCCGAATACCTCACCGTGTTCGACGGCGCTACCGGCAAGGAACTCCAGACCGTCGACTACGAGCCGGGACGGCACGACGACGGCCTCATGTGGGGCGACTACGCCATGAGCCGCATCGAGCCGGGCAACCGCGTGGACCGGTTCCTCGCCGGCGTCGCTTACCTTGACGGCCAGCGTCCGTCGGCGGTCTTCGCCCGCGGCTACTACACCCGTTCCACCCTCGTTGCCTACAACTGGGACGGCAAGAACCTCTCCAAGGTCTGGAACGTGGACAGCGGCTGGACGCCGATGACCAACCCGTTCAACGACAGCCCCCACGGTGTGCTCGGAACCGATCCCGAGTTCGGCACCCTCACCACACAGGGCTTCCACTCGCTCAGCGCGGCGGACGTGGACGGCGACGGGAAGCACGAGATTGTTTACGGCTCAGCCACCATCGACCATGACGGTTCGCTTCTCTACAGCTCCTTCGACACTCTTCCCCCGGGCAGCGCCAATCCAGGTGCGGAAGCAGGCCTGGGCCACGGGGACGCCATGCACGTCACCGACATCGATCCGAACCGGCCGGGACTGGAGATCTTCACTGTTCATGAAGGCGGCGCGTGGGCTCCGTACGGCTCGGTCCTGCGTGACGCTGCAACCGGCGAGGTCATCTTTGGCGCCTACTCCGGCCGCGACACCGGCCGCGGAATGATCGGCGACGTGCGGCCGGATGGAGAGGGTATCGAGGTCTGGGCAAGCATGCCCAACGGCACGCTGGGATCAGGGTTGCTGAATGCGCAGGGGGAGGCTGTCGACTCCCGAACGCCGGGCACCAACATGAGCATCAAGTGGGCACCTGACATGACCACCCAGATCGTCAACGGATCCGGCAACGCCACGCCGACCATCGACGACTGGACCAGGGGCGGCGTGCTCACCGCGGAGGGAACGCGGACCAACAACGGGACCAAGGGCAACCCGTCGCTCGTCGCCGACATTTTCGGCGACTGGCGTGAGGAACTCCTGGTACGCACCGCAGACAGCTCAGCCATCCGGATCTACCTAAGCACCGAGGTGACTGAGCACAAGCTCACCACGCTGATGCACGACCCGCAGTACCGCGCAGAGGTGGCCCGCCAGAACACCACCTACAACCAGCCGTCCTATACCGGCTACTACTTCGCCTCGGACATGAACTTCGCGGATGTGCCGGTGCCGGACGCCTGGACCCCGGGCCTCATCGCCTACCTGCAGGCCACGCTCGACTCGCTGATCGCCAGCGGTGATGTTGCCGGTCCGGTAGCCAAGCAGCTCGAAACGTCGCTGGCCCAGGCTCAGCAGGCAGTCGAGCAGGGCAACCCCGAGAAGGTAGGAAAGGCGATGGACCGCTTCGAGAAGGCGCTCAACCAGGGCAAGAAGCCGGACGTTGTGTCCGACTCCGCCCGCGCCATTCTGGATAACGGAGTGCAGACGGTCCTCAATATGGTCCGGTAGCTCTTCCGGCCAGCCCGGAAAATCGAGCAATCCGGACAGGGAGGTGCGAATTTCGCGCCTTTCCGTCCGGATTGCTCAACTTTCTCCCGGGTTGGGGTGCAAGCCCCCGCCCTAGACGTCGTTACGGGTGAAGGCGGCGGCGCGGACGACGTCGTCGTTCTCCAGCCCCGCTCCCAGAGCACCGCCCACGGTCGCCAGCGCTGCGGTCAGCAGGCTGAGCTGCGCGTACTCCGCGAAGCCCACCGGCTCACCTACGACGGCGGCAAACACCCCTGAGTCCACCAGTAGCACCGCGGCCAGGAAGGACAGGACGAAGAGCGCCCCAAAGAAGGTGACAACGCCGACCACCACGGTGGCCGTGGTCGCGAGGTTGAACAGCGCGACCTGTTCGCGCTCAACACGTCGCCGCGGCCGCTCCCACAGGTCTGCACCGATCATGAGGGTCAGCGTGACGGCGCCGATCGCAAGAACGGTCAACAGGATGAGCCGCAACGGCCCGTAGGCGGTGGCCAGCAGCCAGAGGTCGCTCGTTGCGAGCGTTACCACGCCGGCGGCAGCCGCGGCCGTCAGCGCGCGGGAGAGCGTGGCCGCCAGCCGCCAGGGCCGGTTCGCGAGAATGAGCCCGAGCAGCACGCGCGCGTTCCCCGCCACCACCCGCCCGGTGAACTGGATAGGGTTTTCATCCGCAAGGGCGGGTAAGTCCTCTGCCAGCTGGCGGGCGTGGCGGGCGCGGTCTTCCGGCTCATCGTCCTCGTCCCAGCCGACCAGCGGGCCGACAAGCCGTGCCACCGCCGTCGGAATGGTTTCCCTGCGGCCAATCGCACGCACTGCCGGCAAGGCCAGCAGCCCGACCCTGTGGACCGGGCTGATTTGCGTCAGAACCGGTTTCCGCCCGCTGCGGAGGGCGAGATCGCTGACGACGACGGCGAGATCCCAGTCCTCGTCCAGCAGCCGGTCCCGCGCGGTTTCCAGCAGCTCCGACGGTGCCCGACCATCGAGCGTTTCCGCCGCGACGGATACGCGCCATCCGACGCCGGGGTGCTGCTCATGGAGCAGTCGGGGGAGGGCTTCGCTCAGTTCCTGCACGGACGCCGGGTCCAGGGACGGAGGTACGACGACGCCGAGGGTCAGAAGCGGGAGGGCAGTATCGGGCACCGCTCAATGATCGCCGGAGCGGGCCGTCGGCGGAAATCCGGGATGGTCCGGGGCTCCAGCGCCTCTAACCTGAGGCTCAGGCCGAAGCGAACACCTCGCGCTGGAAACGGATGTGCTCAGCGTTCTGCACCGCTCCGCCGTTCTCATGCCCGTTGTAGGGGAAGACGTTCATCGACTTTTCCCCGGCGTAGTGGTTGTAGGCGGCGTAAACGCACGACGGCGGGCAGACGTCGTCGAGGAGGCCCACCGAGAAGAGCGCCGGCATGGTGGCGCGGGCAGCGAAGTTGACGCCGTCGAAATAGTTCAGGGTGTTGAAGATTTCCTCCTCGCGTCCGCGCTGGATGCCGAGGTAGCGCACCAGTTCGCCGTAAGGCGCTGTGTCGACGATCTCGGTTGCCCGCCGGATGTGCGAGAGGAACGGCACGTCCACAATCGCGGCCAGGGGCGCGTGCTCAAGGACGGTGGGGGAGAGCGCAGCGGAGGCAAGCGCGATGGCCCCGCCCTGGCTGCCGCCGGAAATGAGCACCTTCGTCGGATCGACGAACGAGTGCGACTGCGCGGCCTCAACAGCCCGGACCGCATCGGTGAACAGCCGCCGGTAGTAGTACGTCTCCGGTGAGTCGATGCCGAGCGTCAGGTGGCCGCCGACGTGAGGTCCGCTGACGCCCTGGTCCGGAGTGTCGCCGCTCCTGTGCCCGGCACCCTGCCCGCGGAGGTCCATGACAAAATGCGCGACGCCGGTGCTCGGGATAGCGGTCCACTCACCGACGAGGCTCCTGCCGCCGCCGTAGCCGATGTAGGTAACGACGGTGGGCAGGGGACCGGGCGCGGAGCGGGGCCGAAGCATCCATCCCTTGATGGGGTGCCCGCCATAACCCGCGAAGGTGACATCCTCAGTGACCAGCTCGGAGTAGCCGGCATCGATCTCGTCGAAGCGGGCATCAAGAGCGAAGGACGAGGCCTCGGCAAGCGTCTTCTCCCAGAAGGCGTCAAAGTCCGCGGGTTCAGTGCGATTCGGTGCGTACTGCTCGAGTTCGCGGAGAGGGAGATCAAACTGCGGCATGTAAGGAGTCCTTCGCTCTTTTCGGTCTCGGAAGTATCACAAGTCACATTATTCTAGGAATAGGCCTTGCGTATTGAGACGATTCAATTTACTCTCGTTGGAGAGCGCTTTCCCGTGACGTGCACCACTGTACCAGCGGACCCGAAGAGCTTCACCTCATATCTGAGCCGTTCCCAGGAGGACAAAGATGTTCAATAAGATCTCACGACGCGCCGGGTCCGGCGTAGCAGTCACGGTTGCGGCAGCTCTCATGCTGACTGCGTGTGGCGGCAACGGCGGCGGCGAGGCCGGCGGCACCCCTGACCCTAACGAGGAGGTAACCCTCAACTTCACCTGGTGGGGCAATGACGACCGAGCCGAGCGTTACAACGAGGCCATCGCACTGTTCGAGGAAGAGAACCCGAACATCGACATCAACGGCACGTTCATGGACTTCCCCGCTTACTGGGAGAAGCGCCAGACGGAAGCTGCAGGCGGCGGACTTCCTGACGTTATGCAGTTCGACTACAGCTACCTGCGCCAGTATGGCCAGAACGGACTGCTTCTCGACCTGTCCGAGTACGTCGGCAACGGCCTGACCACCGACACCATCGACGACACCCTGCTCGCCACCGGCAAGCTCGAGGATCAGACTCTTGGCGTTCCCACCGGTTACAACGCCTGGTCGCTCTTTGAGAACCCGGCGCTCATCGAGAAGGCCGGCGTCGAAGGCTACGAAGGCGGAACCTCCTGGGAAGACTACGAGGAGTACATGGCCAAGGTCAGCGAAGGCGCTGGCGAAGGCGTCTGGGGCGGCACCGACTACACCGGCCGCATCCAGAACTTCGAGCTTCAGCTCCGCCAGGAAGGTCGCGAACTCTTCACTGAAGAGGGCGAGCTCGGCTTCACCCAGGAAGAGCTTGCTGAATTCTGGAACAGTACAGCGGATCTTCGCGACAGCGAAGCAGTCATCCCTGCGCGCAAGCTTGAGGAGGTCCTGCCGAAGTCCGGTTTCGGATCCAACCTCACGGCAAGCGAAATGACCTGGTCCAACTTCATGGGTGGCTACCTCGGTGACACCGGTGCCGAGGACCTGAACATCGTGGCACCGCCCACCAGCGATGATTCCGCTAAGGACCTTTACCAGAAGCCGTCCATGCTGCACGCGATCTCCGCTGGAACCGAGCACCCTGAAGCTGCAGTCGCTTTTGTCGAGTTCATGATCAACAGCCCCGAGGTCGGCAAGATCTTCGGCGCATCGCTCGGTGTTCCCGCTTCGGAGACTGCCCTTGAGGGTGCCGCTCTTGAAGGCCCCGAGCTTGAGGTCAAGGAATACCTTGACTCGGTGTCTGACCGCATTGGTGATCCCCCCGCCGCGCCGGTTGTTGGCTACGGCGCACTGGAGAACACCTTCCTGACACTGGGAACCTCGATCGGCCTCGGATCGATCACTCCTGAAGAAGCCGCACAGCAGTTCTTCGACGAGGCCGCCGTCACGCTCGGCAGCTGAACATCGACCTTAGCTATCACCGCTATTAGGAGCAGTTCATGACCACGGGATCGGCGCATGCGCCAACAAACACCCGCACCAACGCCGAACCCGGCACCCGTCCGGTGGGTAACCGCCGGACGGGTGGGCAGCCCAAACGCAAACGCAGCAGGGACACCGTTGCCGGTTACGCTTTCCTTTCACCATGGCTGCTCGGGCTCTTTGCACTCACCCTAGGCCCGATGCTTTATTCGCTGTACCTCGCCTTCACGGACTACAACCTCTTCACCTCACCGAAGTGGACCGGTCTGGGCAACTTCGAACGCATGGCAGGCGATACCGTCTTCTGGGGATCTGTCCAGATCACCCTGATCTACGTCCTCGTCGGAACGCCGATCAAGCTGGCCGCAGCGCTCGCCGTGGCCATGCTGTTGAACT
Source organism: Arthrobacter sp. M71 S08 (assembly GCF_059089725.1). Lineage (NCBI taxonomy): Bacteria > Bacillati > Actinomycetota > Actinomycetes > Micrococcales > Micrococcaceae > Arthrobacter > Arthrobacter sp. M71 S08. The sequence goes on from NZ_JBNHEY010000003.1 coordinate 241,859, forward strand.
TCAAGACGAAGGGCACCGCGTTCTTCCGCTCGGCGTTCTACGCGCCGAGCCTCATCGGCGCCTCGGTCAGCATCGCGATCGTGTGGCGGGCAATGTTCTCCGCAGATGGTCCCGTAGACAGCGGACTCAGCCTGTTCGGCATCAACCTTGGCGGCTGGATCGGCGTGCCGACCCTGATCATGCCCATGATGATCCTCCTGGCTGTGTGGCAGTTCGGCGCCCCCATGGTCATCTTCCTGGCCGGCCTGAAGCAGATCCCCATGGAGCTCTATGAAGCCGCATCGGTGGATGGGGCGAAGGCGTGGCGCAAGTTCCTCAGCGTCACCCTGCCGATGCTTTCTCCGGTGATCTTCTTCAACCTGCTCCTCGAGATGATCGGCGCATTCCAGATCTTCGCCTCGGCCTACATCATTGGGTCGGGTACCGGCGGACCTGCCGGCGCCACCAACTTCTACACCGTCTACCTCTACACCCGCGCATTCACGAACAACCAGATGGGCTACGCCTCAGCGATGGCCTGGGTGCTTCTGGTCGCGGTAGGCATCCTCGCGTTCATTCTTTTCCGCACCTCCAAGAGTTGGGTGCACTACGGAGGTGACACAAAGTGACCACGATCGAAACAAACCCCACTGCAGTACCCCCGGTCCAGCCGATTCACAAACGGCGCCAGCCCCGGCGCAAGACTGCGGCCACGGTGGCCTGGATCGTCGGCATAGTGTTGCTGACTGCGCTGGTGCTCTATCCGCTCCTGTGGATGATTTCGGCTTCGTTCAAGCCCAGCTCCGAATTTGGTTCGAACAACAGCCTTCTGCCGGAAAACCCCACCTTCGAGAACTTCTTCAAGGTCATGGAGGGCGTCGCCGGCATTCCCACCTGGAAGTTCTTCTGGAACTCCACCATCCTCGGCATCGGCGCGGTGATCGGCACTGTCATCTCTTCCTCGATGGCCGCGTACGCGTTCGCCCGTCTCGACTTCAAGGGCAGGCCGCTCTTCTTCACGATGATGATCGGCACGCTCCTGCTCCCGTTCCACGTGCTGATCATTCCCCAGTACATGATCTTCCGTAACCTCGGCATGATCGATACCTTCTTCCCCCTCCTGGTCGGCAAGTTCCTTGCCACGGAAGCGTTCTTCGTGTTCCTGATGGTCCAGTTCATCCGGAACCTGCCGAAGGAACTCGACGAAGCGGCACGCATTGACGGCTGTGGTCACTGGCGGATCTTCTGGTCCATCACCGTCCCGCTGATCAAACCGGCGCTCATCACCTCCTCGATCTTCGCGTTCATCTGGAGCTGGAACGATTTCCTCGGCCCGCTGCTGTACCTGAACTCCCCGGATAACTACCCGCTTCCGCTGGCGCTGCGCGTCTTCAATGACCAGACAAGTGGTTCCGACTATGGCGCCACGGTGGCGATCGCGGTTCTCGCTCTGCTGCCGGTCATGCTGTTCTTCGTGATCTTCCAGCGGTTCCTCGTGGACGGCGTCGCCACCCAGGGTCTGAAGGGATGACCCCCCGCAGCGCCCGCAAGCGGCGGGAGCAACCCCAGCTTGACGGCACCCAGCTCAAATGGCCGGGTGCCGTGGGGAAGTTCGCGCTGTTTGCGGAAGTGCTGTGGATAGGCATCCTCACCGTTGCCGGCGGACTGCTGCTGATCACCCTCCCTGCGGCGATCGCCGCCTCCAGCCGGCACCTCCACCGCTATCTGCTGGCCGAGCGATCCACGCTCGGCCAGTGGTGGTCGGACTTCCTTTCCGCCCTCCGCACCGGCTGCGTAGTGGGATTGGCGAGCCTGGTCCTGGCCGCGATCCTGCTCTTCAACCTCCTCCTCGCCGGCACCCAGGTGCTGCCGGGTTGGCAGGCCGTGTTCATTGTCGGGCTGCTGGCCTTGACCGCATTCGCGTTGGTGCTGCTGCAGACCGCTGTCCGCTGGAGCCCGGAGAAAGGCTGGCGGCAGGCGGTGCGGGACGCGCTTCAGGCCTTTGTTTCTGATCGAGGGGCGATTGCCCCGCTGATCGTCGCGCTGGTGCTCACCGTCGTCGTGACGTGGCAACTACCGCCGTTGATCGTGCCCGGAATGGGCTGCCTTGTTTTTGCTGTGCTTGTTGTGAAGGAACGCGAGCGCAAGCGTTAGAGCTTTCCAACTCTCGAAAGGAACACCCACCGTGCACTACGGCGGCGATTACAACCCTGAGCAGTGGCCCGAATCCGTCTGGGCCGAGGACGTCGAGCGGATGCGTGAAGCCGGGGTCACCATGGTGAGCCTCGGCATCTTCGCGTGGTCCCGGATCCAGCCCGCTGAGGACGTTTACGACTTCGAGTGGCTTGACCGCATCATCGGCATGCTGCATGAGGCCGGCATTGCCGTTGACCTCGCGACCGCGACGGCATCACCCCCGCCGTGGATGACCGTCGCCTACCCGGACATCCTCGCCGCCGACGAGAACGGTGCACCGTACTGGCACGGCAGCCGGCAGCACTACGCCCCGTCGTCGCCGTCGTACCGCCGACTGGCCTCGGCACTGGTGCAGCGGATCGCCGAGCGGTACGCAGACCACCCCGCGGTGGTCCTGTGGCACGTCAACAACGAGTACGGGTGCCACCTGAACCTTGACTACTCCGACTCGGCACGGGACGCGTTCCGCGTGTGGTTGAAACGGAAGTACGGCACGCTTGAGGAGTTGAACGCCGCCTGGGGAACGTGGTTCTGGGCGCAGCACTACGAGTCCTTCGATCACATCTTCCCGCCGCGCAAGGCGCCCTACAGCCACAACCCGGGCCAGCTGCTCGACTTCCGCCGGTTCACCTCCGACATGCTGCTCGAGTGCTACCGGATGGAGAGGGACATCATCTGCGCCTCCGGAGCCACCCAGCCCGTCACCACCAACTTCATGGGTGCCTTCAAGCCGGCCAACTACTGGGAGTGGGCGGCGGAAATGGACGTCATCTCCGACGACTGCTATCCCGACCCCAACGAAGCCGAGAGCTTCCGCGCCGGCGCGTTCCAGCGGGACTTGATGCGCTCGCTGAAGCCGGAGAAGCCCTGGCTGCTCATGGAGCAGTCGACCAATGCACTCAACTGGCGGCCCACCAACGCTCCGAAAGCACCGGGGCAGATGCAGGCCCTGAGCATGCAGTGCGTCGGCCGCGGTGCTGACGGGATCCTGTTCTTCCAGTGGCGGCAGTCGCGTGCCGGCGCCGAGAAGTTCCACTCAGCGATGCTGCCGCACGCGGGTACCTCCACCCGCACCTGGCGCGAGGTTGTCCAGTTGGGTCAGGATCTCGCGGCCCTGCCCGTTCTTCCCGCCGGTTCGAAGGACGCCCGGGTGGCCATCGTCTTCGACTGGGAAAACTGGTGGGCGATCGAGAATCCAGACCACCCGGTAGTCCTCGACTATGTCGAGTGCGTGCAGCGCTGGTACAACGCCATCCACCGCCAGCACGTGCAGGTGGACCTCGTGCGCCCGACGTCGGACCTGGGGGAGTACGCCGTCGTCGTCGCGCCCCAGCTGTACCTGCTGACGGACGACGGCGCCGCGAACCTCACGCGCTTCGTTGAAGGCGGCGGACATCTGCTGCTCACCGCGTTCAGTGACGTCGTTGACGAGCATGACCGCTTCCGCGAGGGCGGATTCCTTACACAGCTGGGTCCGCTGGTGGGTGTCACGCTCGAGGAATTCGGCGCGCTGGTGCCGCCGCAGTCAACCGGCCCGGGTCAGCGGAGGGCGCCCGTGGCCTTCGGATCCGAAACCTTCGACGGCCTGTACCTTGCCGAGGAGATCGCCGCAGTGGACGCCGAAGTGCTTGCTTCCTTCAGCGGCGGCCGCACGGAGGGGCTGCCTGTCTTCACCGGGCGTGCCGCGGGCGCCGGCCGCGCCTATTACCTCGCAACAGTGCCCGACGACGACGGCGCACGCCAGGTGAGTGCACACGTGTTCGCGGGTGCCGGCGTCTTACCCGTGCTCGAGGGGTTGCCCGAGAGCGTGGAGGTCGCCCGGCGCGGAGATGTGCTGACACTGATCAACCATGGTGCGGACGCCGTCGCCATTGAGGTATCCGGTACGGACCTGTTAACGGATGAGAGCGTGGACAAGGTGTACCTGGAGTCCTTCGGGTACGCGCTGGTCCGGCAGTCCCAGAGGTAGTCTTACTTGGGTGTGGCGGCGGCGAACGCCGCGGTCACATGTGCCAGGGCGGCTGTCATTTCCGCGAGCAGCTCAACGTCGACGTTGTCCACTGTGTCGCAGGACCGGTGGTAGCACGGGTCATGCGGTTTGCCTGCCATCCCGCCATACGATTCTGCTTCCTGAGGTGTTTTGATTTCTACGTCACCCGTGAAGAGACCGCCCACCGGTATGCCGGCTTCTTCGAACGGGGCATAGTCGGACCCCCCGTCGAAGACCGTGGGATCGACGCTTAGGCCGGACGAGGCGAAGTAGTCGAGGAACAATTCCTCGATCTGAGCCGAACCGTCGGGATACCGGCCGCCGAAGGTTGACCCGTCGCCATCGTGGACAAAACGCGCTCCGTTGGGCGATCCAGCTATATCGATGTTCAGGTTCAGCACGGTTTGGTCGATCTGAGCGTCGGTCAACTGATTCACATAGTGCCTGGAGCCTTCAAGACCGTCCTCCTCGGCCCCCCAGAAGGCGAACCTCACGCGGTTGACGGGCTCATCGCCGGTTGTGGCAATCCATCGGGCGGCTTCCAGCATCGCAGCAACACCGCTGCCGTTGTCGTTGATGCCTGGGCCGTTGCGCACCGAGTCCAGATGACCTCCCACGACGATTGTGTAGGCATCGCTGCCGGGGGTGTCGGCCAGTATGTTGAAGGATTCGACCCGTTCACCATCGCGTCCGTCCTGGTAAGAGAAGGGTTGCCGGACGGGTGTGTAACCCGCTTCCTGAAGGACCGCCTCGACGTATTGGGCGGACTCCTCGTATCCGGATGTACCTGCTGCACGATTCCCATCATTCGAATCGGCGATGTCCTGCAGAGCTGCGAGATGCACGCCGTAATCAACAGTCTCCAACGCCTGTTGGGTGGTGATTGCGCTGGGTGTCTCACCGGGCACCAGGGGAAACGGTGCAGAGCACGCAGCGGCGCCGAACAATACCGTGGCCAGAACAATGATCACACCAGGCTTCGGGAGGCGTCGCATGAACTGAAACATAAACCCAGCCGGCACCAAACGGAAGCAATTCCAAGCAACGATCGAGATCAATCACGCAGCGGGCAGGGTGGCCAGCGGCGAGCACAAACAGTAGCGTCGAAGGCAGGGAGCAACTGACCGGTGAGATCGAGTCACTGTCAGTGCTCACCGGTAAGGCAGTATGGAACACGCTCTGCGGAAGGACTCTGAATTGTTCACGCAAACCGATCTGACCCGACTGATGACCATTGAATCAGCCCCTGCGGTATCGATTTTCATGCAGACGCACCCCAAAGGTAAAGAGGTGCGGCAGGACCCCATCCGCCTGAAGAACCTCCTGGGCGAGGCCCGGACAAAGCTCATCGCAGCGGACCTGCCAGAAGCAGACGCCGATTCTATCCTTGAGCCCGCCACAGCTCTTCTGGAAGACCGCGAATTTTGGCAGCACCAGAGCACTGGATTGGCTCTTTTCATTGACGCGGATCATACAAGAGAATTCAGGGTTCCCATGAACTTCGAGGAACTCGCAGTGATGGGAGAAAAGTTCTATATCAGGCCTTTGCTGCCACTGCTGGCGGCAGACGGTCGTTTTTCCGTCCTGACAGTGACGGCCGATGAGGCTTCGCTCTTCAGTGCGTCCCGGTATGAAATAGCTGAGGACGCAGCTGCCGATCTTCCCGCGAGATCGTCAGTAGAAAATGACTATGAAAACCCGGTGCAGGCGAGTCCTCCTGCGCGTCCCAACGTAGGAACAGCGAACATCCCGAACGCCCAGGTCTATGGCGACAGCCCACCCGATTTCCGGAAAGCCCGCCTCCAGGAATTCGTCGCCGACGTGGCGAGAGCTGTCGAGAATCATCTTTCAGCGAATCCGCAACCCCTGGTGCTCGTCGCGGATGCTGAAATCGGCGGGCATTTCCAGCAAGCGAGTGACCTCGGCGAACGCCTGGCCGGCGTCGTGGAAATCAATCCGAATTCACTTGATACTTCGTCGCTGCACAGTCTGGCTTACGAGCAGATGAAGGAGCGGCTAGAGAGCGGGCAGGTGGAAGCCATAACCAACGCAGCCGAACTGTTGGGCAGGGGCGACGGTGCAGCGACGGGCCATATCGCGGACATCGTGCGGGCATCACACCAGGGGCGGGTCGGCACTTTGCTCCTCAGCGACGGCGACCCGATCTGGGGGCGTTACGACAGCGACGCTGACAGACTTGAGACAGGACCCGTCTTCGAATCCCGGGGAGAGGATCTGTTGGGAACCGCCGCAATCGAGACATTGCAACACGGAGGCATTGTCCACGTTGTGTCACCCGACGAACTTCCCAAGGAAACCGATGCAGTTGCGCTCCTGCGCTACTGACCCATAGGGGCGCGTCTTTCAATTTCTTGTTCAGCCGCCGGGGACCGCAGGCCGTGCACCTCATTTCTCTATTGGTCGGTTTCAGGGCGGGTGCGCTGTGAGTGTGACCGCTGGGAACTGTATTTGGTTGTGCCCAGCGGGACGATAAAGGGATACATGACGTTAGGTGGGGCTACTCTGTTTCCATGTCGCGAGCACTCGTTCGAGCCGGGGCAGTTGCGCTCATTGTGCTGACCTCCGGATGCGCCTGGATCCCGCAGCTCAAGCCCGGCACGGAATCAGGACCCAACGGTGAGCTCCTGATGGTGTCGCGTACAGGTCCCGGAGACGCGGTGATGGAGGCGCTTTTCGAGGGCACGCTTTTTCTCAATGAGGGCTCGTGCGTTGCGGGCCGCACCCTTGATGGTTACGAAGTGGCCATGCTCTTTCCGCAGGGCAGTTCCCTGGAGGGCACTGACGAGCTGGTAGTACGCTCGGGAGACCATCGGATCGCGCTTGACGTTCCTGTCGCGCTGGGTGGAGGCTTCGTACCTTTCGATGAGGACGATCTCTCGGAGGTAGTCGATGTTTGCAAGTACGAGGAGACCTTCCTCGTCCAGACGATCGGGGGACCGGGGCCGGTGACTGAACCGTCAGCGTTATCTGACTGATCCGATGCACCCGCGTTGCACCAGGGATGCGGGCGCGCTGCCTATGACCGCATAACCTGTTCACGACGACACAAAGGAGTGGATAGAACTCATGATAAGCGCCAGCACCCACGTTCCACAGACCGGCAAGACCCCCACGCTTCCGGATGAGGGCCACGTTTCCGCGGCTGTAGCTGACGCGGTCGCGGAGCGGTCCGGGCACCTGTTCGGGCTCATGGGCAACGGCAACGCGCACCTGATCAGCCGGCTCACGAGGCGGGGTTTTCCCTTCACCTCCGCCCGGCATGAATCGGCGACCGTCGCAATGGCTGACGCGTATCACCGGGCGACCGGTGGAGTCGCCGCAGCAACCACCACATACGGTGCCGGCTTCACGAACGCCTATACAACCCTTGCCGAGGCGCGAATTGCCCGCATCCCACTGGTCCTCGTGGTCGGTGACGCGCCGTCCAGCGGGCCACGGAACTTCGACCTCGACCAGGCAAAGGCCGCCGAAGCGGTCGGCGTGACCACCCTCATTGCCAGCCCCGGCAACGCCGCCGAAATCACTCATCGCGCCTTCGACCTCGCACTGCAGACGGTGCAGCCGGTCATCGTCGCCATCCCCTATGACCTGGCCACCGCTCCGCTCACCGAATCCGAGCCCCTCGAACCGCTGCCCGCCAAGGCAGAGTGGCCTCCCAAGCCGGATGACCTCGAACGCGTAGCCGACCTGCTCGCCTCAGCGCAGCGACCGGTGGTAATCGCCGGCCGCGGCGTCGTTCTTGCGGGCGCCGCCGCTCCGCTTCGTACCATCGGTGACCGCCTCGGCGCGCTCTTCATGACCTCGGTGATGGCGATCAACGCGTTCGACAGTGAATGGGACCTTGGAGTCGCGGGCGGATTCACCCGCCGGCATCGCCTCGAAGTGGCACGCCAGGCCGACGTCGTGCTGGTGGTGGGAGCCAGCATGAACATCTTCCAGACGCGCTACGGAACCCTCTTCCCGCCCGAGACACGCATCATCCGGGTGGACAACGAACCCGACGAGCACCATCCGATCGTCGTGGACAACATCCGCGCCGACATCCGCCCCTTCGTTGAAGGCCTGCTGGCGCGGGTGCAGGAAGCATCGACCACTTGGCGGCAGCGGGTCCCGGAAGTCGCCGGGGAAGAGTTCCATTCTTCCTCTCCCATCGAGGATCCGGTCGAGTTCGGCCCCGACGGCCGGCTGAACCCGCGGGCGGTGGTCGCTGCGCTCGAGCACATCCTCCCGGTGGAGCGCTCGGTGGTCATGGACGGTGGGCACTTCATCGGCTGGGCGCCAATGTACCTGTCGGTGCCCGATCCGCACGCCATGATCCTCGTCGGCACGGCCTTCCAGGCCATCGGCATGGGCTTCGGATCCGCCGCCGGCGTCTCCGTGGCACGGCCGGACCGCACCACCGTCCTGGTCAGCGGCGACGGAGGCGGCCTGATGGGGATGGCCGACTTCGAAACCTTCCTCCGCGCCACCCGCAGGGGAGTGGTGGTGGTTCTGAATGACTCCGCCTATGGCGCCGAACTGCACCAGTACGCGGCCAAGGGACTCCACAGCCAGGCGATGCTGATCGACGAAGTGGACTTCGCCGCCGTCGGGCGGGCCCTCGGCGCCCAGGGCGCCAAGGCCCGCACCCTGGCGGATCTGGCGGAACTGCGTGAGTGGCTGGCCGGCAACGACGACGGCGTCTTCGTCCTCGACGTCGCCATCTCCCAGCAGGTGGTTGCCGAGTTCATGGCAGAGTCCGTGGCGGCCAAGAAGTAGGGCCCCTAACTCCTACGGAACGACGACGGCGCTCACCTCACCATCCGCAACGGCCACCTCGTGGGAGACCCGGGAACCGTCGGGAGAGTGCACCTGGACAGTGCTCCGGTGCCCCTCCTCGACTGCGAACGCCTTGAATTCGACGTCGATTGCCCAGTTGTAGTCGGGTCGGCTTGAGACCATGCCCAGCGGCAGCACCGTTCCCGGCCGGACGAATACGGGAGCCTCCATGACCGGGAAGAACCGGCTGTGCCACCGTGGGCCCTCCAGCGTTTCGCCGGTTTCGAGGTGGGTCCACGTTCCCTCGGGGAGGTAGAAGGAGTGCTCGCCTTTGGCCTCCAGCACCGGGGCAACGAGGAGGCTGCTTCCGAGCATGTACTGCCGGTCGAGGTGCGCGCATCCCGGATCGTCGGGGAATTCGAGGAACATCGGGCGCATCAGCGGGGTGCCCGATGAGTATGCCTCTTCCGCAGCGCCGGCCAGGTAGGGCATCAGCCGCATCTTCAGTTCCGTGAAATGGCGCAGCACGTCCACGGACTCTTCATCGACCAGCCAGGGCACGCGGTAGGAGTTGGACCCGTGCAGGCGTGAATGTGAGGAAAGCAGCCCGAACGCTATCCACCGCTTGAAAATCTCCGGTTCGGGGGTGCCCTCGAACCCGCCGATGTCATGGCTCCAGAACGCGAAGCCCGAGGACGCGAGGGATAACCCGCCGCGCAGGGACTCGGACATTGCAGCGAACGTGGATTCACAGTCCCCGCCCCAGTGCACTGGCAGTTTCTGCCCGCCCGTGGTTGCGGACCTGGCAAACAGGACCGCTTCACCAGCGCCCAGTTCCTTCTCGAGGAGCTCGAACACCGTTTCGTTGTACAGCTGCGTGTAGTAGTTGTGCATCCGCTGCGGCTCGGAGCCGTCATGCCAGACGACGTCGGTGGGGATGCGCTCGCCGAAGTCGGTCTTGAAGGAGTCAACCCCCTGCCCGAGCAGCGTGCGCAGCTTGTCCTGGTACCAGAGGACGGCGTCGGGATTGGTGAAGTCCACCAGAGCCATGCCGGCCTGCCAGAGATCCCACTGCCACACCGACCCGTCGGCCCTGCGCACCAGATAACCGAGCTCCTGGCCCTCCCGGAAAAGATGGGAACGCTGCGCAATGTACGGATTGATCCACACGCAGACCTTGAGGCCGCGTTCGTGGAGCCGCCGGAGCATACCCTCCGGATCGGGGAAGGTAGCCGGGTCCCAGACAAAGTCGCTCCAGTGGAACGCCCGCATCCAGTGGCAGTCGAAATGGAAGACGGAGAGCGGCAGGTTCCGCTCGGCCATCCCGTCAATGAAGGACATCACGGTCTTCTCGTCATAGTCCGTGGTGAATGAGGTGGAAAGCCACAAACCGTAGGACCACGCGGGGATCCGTGCAGGCCTGCCGGTGAGCTCGGTGTACCGGCGCAGAATGTCCTTCGGAGACGGCCCGTAAATGACGAAGTACTGAAGTTTCTGCCCCTCAACGCTGAACTGTGCCCGTGAAACCACCTCGGACCCGATTTCGAACGAGACGCGCTCCGGGTGGTTCACGAACACCCCGTACCCGGAGTTGGTCAGGAAGAACGGCACGTTCTTGTAGGCGAGGTCGCTTGAGGTCCCGCCGTCCTCATTCCAGACATCCACCGACTGGCCGTTCTTCACGAACGCCCCGAAGCGCTCGCCGAGGCCGTAGACATTGGTACCGACACCGAGGGTGAGCTGTTCGTGCACGAAGAAGCGTCCGGCGTCGTCCGTAATGAAACCGACGCTGCGCGGCACTGAGCTGGTCAGGTGCCTGCCATCACCGGTGAAGTCGACCGTCCAGTCGCCGGTGAGACTGACGGACGCGGTGAGCGCGCCCGAGGTGAGGGTGGCGTGCGTTTCACCGATCGACACGTCGATTGCGGGGTGAGCTTCCTGTACATCGAACCGGGGGCCGGGGTCGAGCGTGCCCTGGAAGTGCTCGACGGTCACGCCGATGACGCCCTCCAGCGGTGACGTGAAGGAAACCGTCAGTTGCGGGCAATTCAGCGCATCGCCGCGCGCGTTGATCTGCCGGGTCGGCGCGTAGACTTCCAGGCCCGCATCGGTGGCAACGACGTCGGAAACGTCCCGCGGGTGCAGGGCCGTCAGGCCCTTGCGGTACATCCAATAACCGTCAGTGAATTTCATGCTGTTCCTCTGTTTTGTACGTCAAAGTGTGCGAGTCGAGTGTCGAAGCGCTTCTGCAACAGCTCGCCGGTTTTCTCGATAGATAGGCATCGAACAGTGTCGAAGATAGGATGAGGCCTGTGACCACCATGAACGACGTCGCCCGGGCAGCCGGAGTATCGCTGAGCACCGTCTCCTACGTGCTGAGCGGAAAACGGACCATCTCCGAGGAGACCCGGCTGGCTGTCCAGGACGCCATCCGGAAGCTGAACTACAGCCCGCACTCCGGAGCGCGGGCGCTCGCTTCCAACCGGTCCAACGTGCTCGGGCTGATGGCGCCGCTGCGCGCTGACGTGAACGTCAGCGTCGTCATGCAGTTCGTGGCCGCCGTTGTCACCACCGCGCGCACCTACAACCAGGACGTCCTCCTCCTGACCCAGGACGACGCCGGCGGGCTGGAACGCGTCACGTCGCAGTCGATGGTGGACGGGCTCCTCATGATGGACATCGAGGCCCGCGATCCCCGCATCCCGCTTCTTGCGAAGCTGCGCAAGCCCGCGGTGCTGATCGGTCTGCCCGACGACCCGCAGGGGCTCAGCTGCGTCGATTTCGATTTCGCGGGAGCCTCCCGTACCGCTGTGCGGCACCTGGTTGACCTGAACCACCGCAGTATCGGCTTCATCGGGTCCCCGCAGGCTTCCCTTGAGCGCCACGCGACCTACGCGGACCGCGCCAGGAAGGGCTTCACCGAGGCGTGCGATGCCGCCGGCGTGGCCTCCGTGCTGCGCGCCTGCGAAGCCTCCATGCCCGCCCTCGCCGAGGCACTCGACGCGGAGCTCGACGGCGACGCCCCGGTCACGGCTCTCGTGGTCCACAATGAGGGGCTGCTGCCGCTGCTGCATGAAGCGCTGGCCGCGCGCGGTCTGCGCATTCCTGAGGACATCTCCGTGGTGGTGATCGCCCCGGAGGACGTGGCCCTTGCTGCGGTAAGGCCGTGGACCGCGGTCTCCATCCCCGCACACGACATCGGCCGCGCCGCCGTCGAAATGGTCATGGACCGGCTCAACTCGGACAAGCCTGTGGAGGTTCGGTTGATCGTTCCCAGCCTGGCGCAGCGCGAGACCACAACCGCCCGCTGACCTAGACGCCGCCGTCATCCCTTCACCGCGCCGATCATGACTCCCTTGGTGAAGTGCTTCTGCACGAGCGGGTAGACGATGAGGATGGGCACCATCGCAATCACGATGACGGCCATCTGCAGCGCGAGCGAGGGTGCTACGCCCTGGCCAAGGTCGATCTGCCCCGGCACGGATACGCCCTGCAGAACATAGGAACGCAGGACCACCTGCAGCGGGTTCTTGGCGCTGTCATTGATGTAGAGCACGGCGTTGAAGAAGGCGTTCCAGTAGCCGACGCCGTAGAACAGTGCGATCACGGCCGTCACCGCCTTCGACATGGGTAGCACGATCTGGCCCAGGATGCGCCACTCGCTTGCCCCGTCGATCCGCGCGCTGTCCAGAATCCCGCGGTCGATGCCCATGAAGAATCCGCGCAGGATGATGATGTTGAAGACCGACACCGCGCTCGGCAGGATCAGCGCCCAGTAGGAGTTGATGAGTCCCAGCCCCGAAACCAGGAGATAGGACGGGATCATGCCGGCGCTGAAGAACATGGTGATCAGCAGGGTGAACAGCAACGGCGTGTGGGCGAAGGAACCGGGCCGTGAAAGGCCGTAGGCGCACAGGACCGACACCACCATGCTGAGCAGCGTTCCGACGACAGTGACGCCGACACTGACCATCACAGCGCGCGTCACGACGCCGCCGTTGAGGATCTGGCGGTAGGCATCGACCGTGATCTCGCCCGGGATCAGGACGAGACCGCCCGCCTGGGTGATGGTGCCCTGCGAGGAGATGCTGGTGAGCACAATCGTGTAGAGCGGGCCGAGCACCGCGAGCACCACGAGGCACAGCAGTACCGCCTTGCCTGCCTTGGCCGCGATTCCCGATTCTTCTTCCCATGCCGGTCGTGAAACGCCTGTCCGGCGGGCCGGGGCTGGTTTGATGATCGTTGTCATGACTTGGAATACACCCCGTTTTCACCGAAGAGATGCGCCACCTTGTTGGCGGCGAGTATGAGGGCGAGCGAGATGACGCCCTTGATGAGACCGGCGGCAGCGGCGTAGCTCCAGTCACCGTTCTGGATGCCGGTGTAGTAGACGAAGGTGTCGAGCACCTCCGCTGCCTCGGCGCCGACGGCGTCGCGCTGCAGGATCAGCTGCTCGAATCCGACCGTCAGCGCGTCGCCGAGACGGAGGATGAGCAGCAGGACGATCACCGACCGCAGGCCCGGGAGCGTCACGTGCCACATGCGGCGCCAGCGGTTTGCACCGTCAACGGCCGCAGCCTCGTACTGCTCGGGATCGATCGCGGCCAGGGCGGCGAGGAAAACGATGATGCCCCACCCCGCGTCCTTCCAGACGGCCTGTGAGGTGATGAGGAAGAGGAACGTATCGGGATTGGTCATGATGTCCATGCCGCTCCATCCGTTCGCCCGCAGCATTTGGCTCAAAAGTCCTGCGCCGCCCAGCAACTGCTGGAAAACCGACACCACGAGCACCCATGAGAAGAAGTGCGGGAGGTAGACGATCGCCTGGATGGTCGCCCGCATTGCCGGCTGGAGCAACGAGTTGAGCAGGAGCGCCAACGCAATCGGGATGGGGAAGAAGAACACCAGCTGGAAGCCGGTGATCATCAGGGTGTTCCGCACGGCGTTCCAGAAGTCAGGATCCCTGAACACGCGCCCGAAGTTCTCGAGGCCGACCCACGGACTGGCCGGGATGCCGATGAACGGCGAGTAGTTCTGGAACGCAACCACGTTGCCGAGCATCGGTATGTAGGCGAAGACAGCCAGGAGAACGACGGCGGGAAGCGCCATGAGAACGAGCGAGCGGTCGCGGCGGAACCGCGTCCGCAGGCCCTGTTTGCGCCGGACCGGCGGCGGGGCAGGCGGGGTTGTGACGGCGTCGTGCGTTTCTGCGGTCCGCTGCCCGTTCCGGGTGAAATTCGTGGTGGTCATGGCGGCGGCGTTTACGCGGTCAGGAAGCCGGCGTAGAACTCGCGGAGTTCCTCGCCGCCGTTCCGCTTCCAGGTCTCGATCTCGGAATCGAGGTCCTTGATGCTCTTGCGGCCGCGGGCGATGTCCTTGGCAAGATCGTCGAACGGCGCACCCAGTGAACCGTACTGAGGCGGCTCCTGGATCTGCATTCCGAAGAAGACGTCCTCCTGCACGAAGGCTGCCTGCCGGGCTTCCCACTCCGTCTTCGCCTCGACGAATCCGGGGTACTGAACCTGGGAGTTGACGGCCGCCGGGCTCACGAGGAACTGGTACGTACTGGTGACTTCCTCGCGGCCGAGGTCGGTCATCTGCGGGATGTTCTGGTCATCGCGCTTGAAGTGCTTGCCCTCGACGCCGCTGTTGATGAGAAGGTGCTCTTCCGTCCCGAACGGCGCGGCCATGAAGTTCGCCAGTGCCAGCAATTCCTCGACCTTCGCGGTGTCCTCGGTCTTCTTGATGAAACTGAAGATGCCGGCGGGCTGGCCGCTGAAGAGGACCGGATCGCCGCCGTCGGGAGAGAAGTAATCCATGGGCTGCATCTGGAAGTCGGGGTTGGTGGGAAGGACCCGGCCGAGCGCTTCGTGCCAGCCTCCGACGCCGTCGACCGTCATCAGCGTGGCGCCCGACTCGAACCGGGATTTCGCCTGCTGCGCGTTGCCTGCGACGGCGTCCGGGTGGACGGCGCCGGATTCGAACAGTTTCACGATCCATTCCAGGGCGGCGCGGTACTCCTCGGTCTCGAACTTGTGCACCAGGGTGCCGTCCACCAGCTTCCACTTGGGGACAACGCCGTGCATAATCTGCGCGCCGTTCCAGACGTCCTCGGATCCCCAGCGGTTCTTGGACGGATCGGTGATCTCCTTCGCGAGGGTGATGTATTCCTCGGCTGTCTTCGGCTGCTCCAGTCCCATCTCGTCGAACAGGTCCTTGCGGAAGAAGAACGCGTCGTTGAGCAGTGTGGTCGGCATAGGCAGCCCGTACAGGCCGCCCTCGAAGCAGCTGTACTTCCAGGCAGCCGTCGGAATATTGGCGAGGTTGGTGTACTTCTTCACCTTGTCGCCGGCCAGGTAGGGGGACAGATCCGTGAACAGTCCCTTGGCCGCCTGCCCAAAGCGCGGCGGAATGTTCCAGGAGGGAATGACCACCCAGTCGGGAACGTCGCGCGGGGAGGCGAGTACGGTCTGGATCTTGTCGCCGTACGTGTTGCCGTCATTGGCCTGGAAGTTGATGGTTGCGCCGAGACGCTCATTGACGGCCTGGTAGTAGGCGTTGTTCGGCAACCCGCGGGGGATTGCCCACCACGCCGGAGTCATGGCCGTGTAGGTGCCGCCGCTGCCGGGCGCCTTCGGGACGGACTTGACCAGCTTGGTGGGAATGGTGGTGAAGCCGGGGGTGGACCCGTTGACGCCCGGGATGTCGGGTTGGACAAGGTCCATCGGAATGTAGCTGGGCACCAGCTTGGAGACGGCGTCAGCCAGGCTGCCCGCCGTCGTCGCCTGCGGAGCTGACGCGCCGGTGCTGCAGGCAGTGAGGAGCGTAGGGGAGGCGGCGAAGAAGGCGGCCCCGCCGAGCAGGCCGAGGAAAGACCGCCTGCCCAGCGGTTTGCGGGCGGCGCCTTCGAGGCTGGAGCCGTGTGAATTCATTGGCATGGTGCACTTCCTTGTGTCCAGGCGCGTTTGTATGGCGCTTGCGTGGGTTGCAACAGAAACTGGGGCGCTATGACCATCCGAATTAGTCGAAGCGCTTCGATTGATCCAACGCTAGGGCATCTTCTGGTTTCAGACAAGAGGGGATTGTGTTGCGGATCACAGCGCTTGCTGTCAGCATGGTGGTCGAAGAGCGCTGTGCAAGCGCTTAAACAAATTCTCCCTCAGTGATCGGAATATTCTTCGTGACCGAAACCCCTCTGGCCACCCGCACGGCCGAAAGCATCCTTGCCACGCTGTCCCAGGCCGAGAAGATCTCCCTGCTTCACCAGCATTCGCCCGATCTTCCGGACGCCGGCCTGGCATATTTCCACACTGGCGCCGAGGCTGCGCACGGCGTTGCCTGGCTCGGTGATGCGACGGTTTTCCCGCAGACGGTGGGACTCGCCGCCACCTGGGATGAGGATCTGCTGCGCCGGGTGGGGCTCGCCGTCGGTAGGGAAATGCGCGCCAAGAAAGCCACTGACCCGACCGTGAGCCTGAACGTCTGGGCACCCGTCGTCAACCCGCTACGGCACCCGCTCTGGGGCCGGAACGAGGAGGGGTTCTCCGAGGATTCCGACCTCACCGCCTGGCTGGCAACTGCCTACTGTGACGGTCTGAAGGGCGATCATGCCGAGCAGTGGCTGACCGTCCCCACCCTGAAGCACTTCCTCGGCTACAACAACGAGCGCGACCGCAACGTCACCTCGAGCCAACTGTCGCCGCGCGTGCTGCACGAGTACGAACTTCCCGCTTACCGACTCCCAATCGAATCGGGTGCTGCGGGCGCCGTCATGCTCTCCTACAACCTGGTCAATGGGCGGCCGGCGCATGTGTCCGACCTGGTGGCCGATCACCTCCGGCAGTGGCGAAACGGGGATTCGCTCGCGATCGTCACCGACGCAGGCGCGCCCTCCTCACTCTTCACTGCGGAGAAATACTTCGACGACGGCGCCAGCGCCTACGCCGCCGCCCTCCGTGCCGGCGTCGACAGCTTCACGGACGACGGCGACAACCCCGCACCGTCCATCACCTACCTGGAGGAGGCGCTGGCCCGTGGGATGCTGACCATGAGCGACGTCGATGCGGCGGTCCTCCGCCTGCTCACCCTGCGCGAACGGACAGGGGAGTTCCTCCCCGACGGCGGCGTGTACGGATCCATTTCCGCCGATGCGCTGCTGACGGCTGAGCACGGCGCGTTGGCCCGCGAAGCAGCGCGCAAGTCCGTGGTGGTCGTCCGGAACGCCGCGGTCGACGGCGGCCCGGTCCTCCCCCTGGGAGACGCGCCGGGCACCGTTGCGGTGATCGGTTCCCTCGGCTCGGACGTTCTCACCGACTGGTACAGCGGATCACTGGTGAACCCAATCAGTATCGCCGATGGCCTCGCCGAACGGTACGACGCCGTCGTTGTGCAGGAAGCGCTGGACATCGTCGCGCTTCGCAGCGTGAGAACCAACCGGTACCTCAGCGTGCCGGACGGACCGGCCGCGGTGACGGCTTCCGCCGCCGGTCCGGGAAGTGCTGAAACGTTTGCGCTCAAGGACTGGGGAAGCGGTGAATATACGCTTCGGTCCTCCGCGACTGCGTGTTTCCTTTCCGGGGAGAGCGGGTACCTTCGGGCATCGGCGGAGCGCGTCGGCGGGTGGGTGGTGCAGGAGACCTTCGCGCTGCACCGCTCGGCCGATGGGTCGCTCGCCCTGCGGCACATCGCCTCCGGGAAGTGGGTCCGGGTTGAGGAAGGGACGGGCAGCGCCGTCCTTGTCACCGGGTCCGAGCAGGATGCCGACCGGTTCACGCTGAGGACCATCCGGTCCGGCACCGAAGCGGCACGCACGGCCGCGGCGTCGGCGGAGGTCGCCGTCGTCGTCGTCGGAAATGATCCGCACCTGGGCGGGCGGGAGACGCTGGACCGTTCCACGCTGGACCTGCCGCAGGGTGAACAGGAGCTGATCCGGGTAGTGCGGGAGGCGAATCCGCGGACGGCGCTGCTGATCGTTTCGTCCTACCCCTATGCGCTGGCCGAGCTCGCGGAGATGCCGGCGATCGTGTGGTCCTCCCATGGCGGGCAGGAGCTTGGGCGGGGTGTGGCCGACGTGCTGAGCGGCGACCATGAGCCTTCCGGGCGATTGCCCCAGACCTGGTGGGCGCGCGATGCGGACCTGCCTGACATCCTCGACTACGACATCATCGAATCCCGGTCGACGTATCACTACAGCTCGGCGGAACCGCTGTACCCGTTGGGCCACGGGCTCGGCTACGGCACTGTGGAGTACCAGTCGGCCTCACTGGCGCCGGACGGACTTGGGGGCGGCGCGCTCGATGTTGCCGTGCTTGAGGTTGCCGTGCGCAATCCCGGTGACCGGGTGCTGCATGAGCTGGTGCAGGTGTATGCGACGTCCGACCTACCCGGGTACCCTCGGCGGCGGCTGGTTGCTCACGCCCGGGTGACCCTGCAACCGGGTGAGCGGACCGTCGTTTCCATCCCGGTAGAGGTGGCGAAGCTTGCGAAATTCAGCCCGGCGGCGGAGCGAATGCTGGTGGAACCGGGGTCGTATTCCCTGCTGGTTGGTCGTTCGGCGGAGGACCTGCCGTTGGCTGTGACCCTCGAGATCAACGGTGAGCGTAGCCCTGTGCGGCGTCGCGGCGCGTGGGTCCGCGCTGAGCTATTCGACGAATCGGCCAATGCCCTGTTGGTGCCGGAGACGCCGCTGCAGCGGACCGCGGTCACGGTCGCTGACCCGGCGTTGCTGCGGGGTGCGCTGACCTACCGGGGGTGGGAAGGTTCAGCCCCTGAGACGGTAACGGTGAGAGTGACTCGGAGCGAGGGCGGCGTGCTGAGGGTCCGCGTTCCTGGGCCTGGGAGCACCCGGCGCGAGTGGGGTGCTGCGCCCGTGGCCGCCGGGCACACCGGGGACGTGCAGATTCGCCTCGATGGCCCTGCCGGCGTCATGCCACCGGCGATTCAGGTGGTGCTCGAAGGCACTGTCACCGTGAGTGAATTCCTGGTTCCCTGACGCCTACCTGTCTTCAGCGGCAGGTCCGTCGTTGCGTTCTTCGTTGCGCTCCTGCGCGCGACGCTGGAAGAACCGCCGCGCCGGCCCTGCCCAGGTCAGGATGAGGATGATCGTGAAGAGGTTGTTCGCGAGCCCGCCGAGCACCTGAAACGGAATGATCTGCACAAGGGCAGTGACCACGAGCACGCCCAGAAGTACGGTCTTGATCACCTTGAGGGCCTCAGCGCTAAGCGGCCGTGGCCACTCGACCATTGCCGTTACTTCTTCATCCCTGTCCGCGCGTTGCATCGGTCCCCTTTCCTTACTTAAGGCTATCGCGGGGATCTGGCCCTTGGGTACGTATACGCTGCGTCGAATCGGCGAATCTGACGCTAAAGGCCACTTCTGGGGGGTGTCGCCGCGGTGCTGTCGGGCAGGTTGTCCACAAAACAGAAACCGGCCCCCGATCGGCGCCCGGAGCGACGCACGCTTGACCCATGGAAGAACCTCCCTGGCTCTCGGACAACGCACTCTGGCTTACCCGGGTGCTCAAGGAGCGGGGGTTGTCGACGCTCCAGATCCGAGAGCTGGCGGCCGCCGGATTTCTGGTGCGGCTTCGGAGGGGCTGCTATATCCACCATTCCCGCTGGAGCGGCTTGTCAGCAGGGCAGCGCGCTATCCGGATGATCTATGCCCACAGGCTGGTGACGGCGGCCGCGGCAGTCGCAGAGAGAACGTACAGCCACACGTCAGCCGCGCGGTTGCACGGGCTGCACCTGTGGGGCGCGGATTCCCTTATCCATGTCACACAGCAGCCGGCCCTGTCCTCAGCCAGCCACGCACCCGACGTCAGGACACACCAGGCGCGGCTTTCTGAGTTCGAGGTCACTGAGGCACGGGGTGTGCGGGTCACCTCGCTGGAGCGGACAGTCGTCGATTGCTCCCGGATCCTCCCGCACCCGTCGGCACTGATCGTGTCCGATCACGGATTGTGGTTGGGCGCGGACAGGACGGCGATGAAGAAAACAATCGAGGAGCACTCCGGCCACAAGGGGATCCACAGGGCGCGGAGGGTGCTGGAGGTTGCCAGTTCACTGTCCGAGTCGCCTGGCGAGACCCTTGCACTCCATGCCATGAAGGTCATGCGGCTGCCCATGCCGGAGCAACAACTCGTCGTGCACACACGCCATGGCATGCACCGGCTTGACTTCGGGTGGCGCGAACGGAAGGTGGCTCTCGAGTTTGACGGAAAGGTGAAGTACTTCGCTTACAGCCCTACGGAGCAGGCCATCTTCGAGGAACGACGCCGCGAGAAGGCGCTGATGGAGGAGGGCTGGACGTTCCTGCGCGTTGAGTGGAAGGACCTCTTTGATGAGGTGAAGCTCAAAGAACGGGTGCTGCGGGCTTTCGCACGCGCAACCATGCGGCCGGCGGCCTAGTGCCTGCCCAAGCCCAGAAGTGGCCCTTAGCGACGAGAACGTTGGTTCACACCCGCGGACTTGGCGCTAAGGGCCACTTCTGCGCGAGGGGGCCCGAAGAGACGGTTGACTCGCGTCCCCACCAACCCCTACCATTTCATTAGACAGAAAGTTACTTCCATAATATGGAATAACGAAGCTAAAGCACACAAGGGATCGACGATGACCTACACCGTGAACTGCTCCATCCTCCTCACCGAACTGCCCCTGCTGGAGCGTCCGGCTGCTGCGAAGAAAGCCGGCTTCGACGCCGTCGAGTTCTGGTGGCCCTTCAGCACCTCCACCCCGTCCGACGCCGACATCGCAGCCTTCGAGAACGCCATCACTGATGCCGGTGTCCAGCTCACGGGCCTGAACTTCAACGCGGGCGATATGCCGGGCGGCGATCGAGGCCTCGTTTCCTGGCCCGAACGGGAGGAGGACTTCCGCGCCAACGTGCCGGTCGTCGTCGGAATCGGTGAGCGGCTGGGCTGCAGGGCCTTCAACGCCCTGTACGGCAACCGGATCGACGGCGTCAAACCCGAGGAACAGGACGCCATCGCCGTCGAGAACCTCGCCTTCGCCGCGGAAGCGGTAGCTGCAATCGGCGGCACGGTTCTCCTGGAGCCGGTGAGCGGCGCCGACAGGTACCCGCTGATCACGGCTCGGGATGCACTCGACGTCATCGAAAAAGTCACGGCCAAGTCGGGAAAGAGCAACATCAAGCTCCTCGCCGACTTTTACCATCTCGCGGTCAACGGCGACGACGTCGCACAGGTCATCGAGAACCACGCCCGGGAGTTCGGCCACATCCAAATCGCCGACGCACCCGGCCGCGGAGCACCCGGCAGTGGTGACCTCCCCCTCGGTGAGTGGATCGCCCGAAGCCGTGAACTCGGCTACGAGGGCTTCATCGGGCTCGAGTACAAGGAGCCGGCCGAGACCGCCTTCACCTGGACCATCCGCGAACACGCTTCCCGCTAGAAACTTAAGGATTCGACAATGAGCACCTCCACCAAGAACGTCACCGTCATCGGTCTGGGCATCATGGGCCTGCCCATGGCCATCAACCTCGTCAAGGCCGGCCACACCGTCACCGGTTTCAACCGCAGCCAGGACAAGATGGACAAGCTCGCCGCCGAGGGCGGAGCAGCGGCAGCCAGCATCGCCGACGCTGTGAAAGATGCCGACGTCGTCATCACCATGGTGCCGGACTCACCGGACGTCGAGGGCGTGGTCACGGGCGACGACGGGATCTTCGCCAACGCGAAGAGGGGCGCCCTCTGGATTGACGCCAGCAGCATCCGCCCCGACGTCGCGGCTGAACTCGCGAAGCAGGCCCGCGAAGCCGGCCTTCGTCCGCTGGACGCACCGGTTTCCGGAGGCGAGCAGGGTGCTATCGACGCCGCGCTGTCCATCATGGTCGGCGGCGAGAAGGAAGACTTCGACGCCGCCCAGGACGTACTGAACGCCGTCGGCAAGACCATCGTCCACGTTGGCCCGTCCGGCTCAGGCCAGACCGTGAAAGCCGCGAATCAGCTCATTGTCGCCGTCAACATCGGCGTCCTGTCAGAAGCAATCGTCTTCCTCGAGGCCTACGGCGTGGATACCGACGCCGCCCTCAAGGTCCTTGGCGGCGGTCTTGCCGGTTCCAAGGTGCTCGACCAGAAGGGCCAGAAGATGCTCGACCGCAACTTCGACCCCGGTTTCCGACTAGCCCTCCACCACAAGGACCTGGGCATTGTCACCTCAGCCGCCCGTGAAGCCGGCGTTGCCACCCCACTGGGTGCCGTCGTCGCGCAGCTGGTTGCCTCGCTCGTCAACACGGGCGACGGCGGCCTGGACCACTCCGGCCTGTTCAAGCTGATCAACCAGCTGTCCGGCAAATAACCACCCCCACTTCCCGTTCATTTGGCAGGACACGCCCCGAAAGACACCTGATAAGGGGTGTGTCTGCCAACTCGACGAATCTCAGACTCAAGTAGGAGCACACCATGCCCAAAATGCGCGCTGTTGACGCAGCCGTTGCGATCCTGGAAAAGGAGGGCGCCACCACGGCGTTCGGCCTGCCCGGAGCAGCGATCAATCCCTTCTATTCCGCGATGCGAGCCCACGGCGGCATCCACCACGTCCTCGCCCGCCATGTCGAGGGTGCCTCGCATATGGCTGAAGGTTTCACCCGCGCCAAGGCCGGAAACATCGGCATCTGCATCGGCACCTCGGGCCCGGCCGGCACCGACATGATCACCGGCATGTACTCGGCCTGGGCGGACTCCATCCCCATCCTCTGCATAACCGGCCAGGCTCCCGTGGCGAAGCTGCACAAGGAAGACTTCCAGGCGGTGGACATCTCCTCGATCGCCAAGCCGGTCACCAAGATGGCCATCACCGTGCTCGAAGCTGCGCAGGTTCCGGGCGCGTTCCAGAAGGCGTTCTACGAGATGCGGACCGGCCGTCCCGGACCTGTGCTGATCGATCTGCCGATCGACGTGCAGCAGACCGAGATCGAATTCGATCCGGACACTTATGAGCCGCTCCAGGTCCACAAGCCGGCCGCCACGCGGAAGCAGCTGGAGAAGGCACTGGACATGCTGGTTGCTGCGGACAAGCCGCTGATCGTGGCCGGCGGCGGGATCATCAACGCCAACGCCTCCGAGCAACTGGTGGAGCTCGCCGAACTGCTGAACATCCCGGTCATCCCCACCCTCATGGGCTGGGGCACCATCCCGGATGACCACGAGTTGATGGCCGGCATGGTGGGCCTGCAGACCTCGCACCGCTACGGCAACGCCACAATGCTCGAGTCCGACTTCGTGATCGGCATCGGCAACCGCTGGGCCAACCGCCACACCGGAGCCCTCGACGTCTACACCAAGGGCCGCAAGTTCGTTCACATCGACATCGAGCCCACCCAGATCGGCCGCGTCTTCGCCCCGGACTTCGGAATAGTGTCCGACGCCGGCGCAGCACTGAGCGGGCTTGTCGAGATTGCCCGTGAACGCAAGGAGCAGCAGGGCCTGCCCGACTGGAACGCCTGGGTGAAGGACTGTGCGCAGCGTAAGTCCACGATGCAGCGCAAGACCAACTTCACCAACGTGCCGGTCAAGCCGCAGCGCGTGTACCAGGAGATGAACCGGGCGTTCGGCCGGGACACCCGCTACGTCTCGACCATCGGGCTCTCCCAGATCGCCGGCGCGCAGTTCCTGCACGTCTACCAGGCCCGCAACTGGATCAACTGCGGTCAGGCCGGCCCGCTGGGCTGGACCGGACCGGCAGCGCTCGGTGTGGTTCAGGCAAGCCCGGGGGAGACCGTCGTCGCGCTTTCCGGTGACTACGACTTCCAGTTCATGATCGAAGAGCTGGCCGTCGGCGCACAGTTCCAGCTGCCGTACATCCACGTGGTGGTGAACAACTCGTACCTGGGTCTGATCCGCCAGGCGCAGCGCGGGTTCGAGATGGACTATCACGTCTCCCTTGCGTTCGAGAATGTGAACGCCCCGGAGCTCGAGGGCTACGGCGTGGACCACATCAAGGTCGCCGAGGGCCTGGGCTGCAAGGCTATCCGCGTCCGTGAGGCTGATGACCTGCAGGCCGCGTTCGAGAAAGCCCGCGCACTCATGCAGGAGTACCGTGTGCCGGTGATCGTCGAGGTCATCCTGGAACGCGTCACCAACATCGCGATGGGCGCCGCAGGAATCGACGCGATCAACGAGTTCGAGGACCTCGCCGAATCCGCCGACGACGCCCCCACCGCCATCTCCCTGCTGGTCTAGAGGGCTGGTTCAATAGCGTCATGCGAATCGTCATCGCACCGGACAAGTTCAAGGGATCGCTGACCGCTCCCCAGGTGGCGGAACGGCTGCGCGCCGGGCTGCTCGCCGCGGACCCGGGCCTCACCGTGGACGCTGTTCCCGTGGCCGACGGCGGTGAGGGCACACTGGATGCTGCCCTCGCCGCCGGGTTCGAACGTCACACCACGACGGTTTCAGGGCCGACCGGGGAACCCGTCGAAGCACCGATCGCTATCCGCGATTCGACCGCGGTCATCGAGATGGCGCTCGCCTCGGGTCTCGCCGTGCTTCCCGGGGGAGTGCGGCGGGCCCGCGAGGCCACCAGCCTCGGCGCCGGTGAACTGATCCGGTACGCGCTCAACCAAGGCTGCACCAACATCGTGCTCGGCGTCGGCGGCAGCGCCAACACCGATGGCGGCGCAGGGATGCTGGCGGGACTCGGAGCGGTCTTGCTGGACGACGCCGGCACGCAGCTTCCCCCCGGAGGCGCGGCGCTGGCTGAGCTTGCCCGGATCGACCTGTTCGGTCTGGACCCCCGGCTCTCCACCGCTGCGTTCATCCTGGCGTCCGACGTCGACAATCCCCTTCTCGGCCCCACCGGGGCTGCCGCGGTCTTCGGCCCGCAAAAGGGAGCCACGAACGACGACGTCGCGCACCTCGACCGCGCGCTCGCGCGGTTCGTCGAGGTGCTGGCGCAAGAACTGGGGTCGCGGGTGCGGGCTCAGGTCACGGCGCCCGGTGCCGGAGCCGCGGGCGGCGTCGGGTACGCGGCCCTCGCCGTACTGAACGCGGAGCGCAGGCCGGGCATCGACGTCGTGCTGGAACTTACCGGGCTGGCGGCCAGGCTGTCCGGGGCGGATCTCGTGATCACGGGCGAGGGCAGCCTGGACGAGCAGAGCCTCGGCGGCAAGACCCCGCTTGGAGTGGCAAAGGCGGCCGGCGACATCCCGGTGCTGGCCGTCTGCGGGCGGACCACGCTGACGCAGCAGCAGGTTCAGGAGGCAGGGTTCGTGGGCGCGTATGCGCTGACGGATCTGGAACCGGATGTCGGGAAGTGCATCGCCAATGCCGGCGGGCTGCTTCAGCAGGTAGGACACAACATCGCTGCCTCCCTTGGCGTCGGTGTTGGATCAAACGGAGGAAATCCATGAGTACCGAAGCTTTTGACCTCGTGATCCGAGGCGAACGAATTCTGACGACGGCGGGAATCGCCCCTCGCGAGATCGGCGTGCGCGACGGCGTCATTGCGGCGATGGAGCCCCTTGGAAACGGCCTGGACGGCGCGCGCATCGTGGAACTCGCACCGGATGAGACGCTGATTCCCGGCCTCGTTGATTCCCACGTGCACGTCAACGAACCCGGCCGCACCGAGTGGGAGGGCTTCGCGTCAGCCACGAAGGCGGCAGCCGCCGGGGGAGTCACCACCATCATCGACATGCCGCTGAACAGCATCCCGCCGACGGTGAATGTGGACGCGCTCGAGCAGAAGCGGGCCGCGGCCGAAACGCAGTCCTTCGTCGACGTCGGATTCTGGGGTGGCGCCATCCCCGGCAACACGGCCGATCTCCGCCCGCTTCACGACGAGGGCGTGTTCGGGTTCAAGTGCTTCCTGCTTCACTCGGGCGTGGATGAGTTTCCGCACCTCGAGGCCGATGAGATGGAACAGGATATGGCGGAGCTGAAGACTTTCGACTCCCTCATGATCGTCCACGCCGAGGATTCGCGGGCCATCGACCGGGCGCCGTCTGCCGAGGGCGACCAGTACGCCAAATTCCTGGCCTCCCGCCCCCGCGGCGCGGAGAACGTGGCCATCGCCGAGGTCATCGAACGCGCCCGCTGGACCGGGGTGCGGGCGCACATCCTGCACCTGTCGTCGTCGGACGCGCTGCCCATGATCGCCTCCGCAAAGCGCGACGGCGTGAACCTTACCGTGGAAACGTGCCCGCATTACCTCACGCTGCTCTCGGAGGAGATCCCGAACGGCGCGACGGCGTTCAAGTGCTGCCCTCCCATTCGCGAGGCGTCCAACCGGGAACTGCTGTGGCAGGGCCTGATCGACGGGACTATCGACTGCATCGTATCCGACCACTCGCCGTCGACACTGGACCTCAAGGACCTCGAGAACGGCGACTTCGGCGTGGCCTGGGGCGGTGTGTCCTCACTGCAGCTGGGGCTCTCGCTGATCTGGTCCGAGGCGCGGAAGCGCGACATTCCGCTTGAGCAGGTTGTGGAGTGGATGTCGGCCCGCCCGGCGGCGATCGCGCGGCTGCAGCGAAAGGGGAAGCTAGCGCTCGGGTACGACGCCGATTTCTCCGTTTTCGCGGCGGACGACACCTTCGTGGTGGACGTCCACAAGCTCCACCACAAGAACCCCATCTCGCCCTATGCGGGCAAGGCACTGTCCGGCGTCGTGCGCTACACCTACCTGCGTGGTGAGGCGCTGGACCTCGAGAAGCCGACGGGCCGACTGCTCCGCCGGGGCGCGGCCTGACCCTGCCGCCACCAAGACTCCGGAAGGGTGCTAGCACGTCCATCCGGGAACGCAGAAGGCCCTCCCCTTCGCCGGGGGAGGGCCTTTTGCATGCCGAGAACTAGGCGACGCTCAGCTGCTCACGCAGGCGTGCGACGTGGCCCTTGGCATCGACGCCGTACTCGGCGTGCTGGACTGTGCCGCCCGTGCCCACAACGATCGTGGAACGAATGATGCCGACGACGCTCTCACCGTTGCGCTCGCGTTCGCCGTACGCGCCCCATGCTTTGGCGACGGCGTTGTCCACATCGGAGAGCAGGGGAAACGGCAGGCCGTGGTTGCTGGTGAAGGAGGCAAGTTCTTCCGGCGTGTCCGGTGAGATGCCGACGACGCTGAAGCCCGCGCTCTGGAGCGATGCCAGGTTGTCACGGAAGTCGCATGCCTCCGTGGTGCAGCCCGGGGTCTCGGCCTTGGGGTAGAAGTACACAACAACGCTGCGCCCGCGGAACTCCGCGAGGCTTACCGGCTGTCCATCCGCGTCTGGGAGGGTGAACGAGGGAGCCGGATCTCCGACTGTAAGCTGGGTGCTCATGCTCTTCTCTTTCGTCTGGTGATAATTAGTTACTATATTGCGAAAAGCACATAAGAGTGTGGTGAGGGCGGCCAAAAGTCTCTTTTGGTCGTAGTGTTTACCGTCCTAAACCGTCGTGCGGTGGATAACGACGACGCCCGTTGCGTAAGGTTCTAGGTATGGCCCCCCTTCGTAATAGCCGCGCTGCCGCGCTTCCCGCCAAGCTGTCCCGTTCCTGGCTGCTCGCCTCCGCGGCGTCGGAGGAAAACTTCGCACCGGCACTGGCTTCCGAGGCGGATTCGGTGGTCTTCGACATCGAGGACGCGGTGCCCACGGAGTCCAAGGCGGAAGCACGTGAACGTGTGGTGAAGGCCCTTTCCACCGGCATGACCGCCTGGGTACGGGTGAACGGCATCGAGACCGACTACTGGGCCGATGACCTTGCTGCACTCTCCAGGGCACCCGGTCTGCGCGGCGTCATGCTCGCAATGACCGAGAAGCCGGAGCAGGTGACTCATACCGCCATGCGCCTGCAGGCCGGCACTCCCGTGCTCGCCCTGGTCGAGTCCGCCCTCGGCATCGAGAACGCCACGGCAATCGCCAGCGCTCCCGGCACGTTCCGCCTGGCCTTCGGGGTGGGCGACTTCCGCCGCGACACCGGCGCCTCGGATGATCCGATGGCCCTGGCCTACGCCCGCGCCAAGCTCGTGGTCGCCTCGCGGGTGGGTCAGCTGCCCGGTCCGATCGACGGGCCCACGGTCGGTGCGCTGGGCGAGGATCTGCTCCAGGCCTGCAAGGTCACCGCGTCCATGGGAATGACCGGAAAGCTCTGCCTGCGTCCCGAGGCAGCGGACACGATCAACAAGGGCCTGTCGCCCAGTGAGTCCGAGATCCTGTGGGCGCACGAACTCCTCGACGCCCACGCCTCCGGTGCAGTGGTGGGCGACGGTTCCTACCTGCCGCGCCTTGCCCGCGCGCAGAAGATTTCCTCGCTCGCGGACTCCTACGGCCTCTGGAACGCCTAGAGTCTGTTCAGAGGACGTTGGCTTCCACCCGGGGCGGACGCTCAAGCTGTGAAGATGTCGTTCAGGGTCACCGTTGTGAGTTGGCGGTCGCTGATGAGTAGTCCGAGTTGTGGGAACACGTTCGTGACGGGCAGAAAGTTGAGATGCCCGATAACGATATGAGCGGGTAGAAACCATTCTGTAGCGTGGTCGATTATTTGCTGCTCAGTGAGTAATCCCGAATCGGCGAGAGAGCCGTACCACATCATGGGGGCGGTGTAACCGATCGAGGCTGCAACGGCGTCGGTGCGGGCGTCGCGGTATCCGTACGGCGGGCGGTAGTAGGGGCGGGCGTCCACGCCGAACGTGGAGGCAATGAAGTCGTGGTTGCGTTGCAGCTCGGCGACGATATCTGCGTCGCTGAGGCTGGTGAGGTCGGCGTGGGACCAGGTGTGATTAGCGACCTGGATCTGTCCGGAAGCGACGAGCGGTCCAAGTAGCGCCGCGTGCTCCGTCCATCCGGGGTATGAACCGTTGAGGAAAAACGTGAGCCGAGTGCCACTTGTCCGGGCGAACTCGGTGTACCGCCGAATGACCTCACTGTCGGATCCATCGTCGACGGTCCAGGCGAGGACTCGTTCGGCTGTGGGGAGGCCGGTGACAACTCCAGCCGGTAGCGGTACTTTCGTCACGGCTGGTGGTGCCGGCGGTGCGACGGGGGTGGGTGTCGGTGTCGGTACCGCCGGTGATGGGGCCGGTGGTTTTGTGGGAAGCCTGGATTCCGTTGGAAGCTTCGAGGGGCTACAGGCGGCCAGTCCAAGACTCATACCTGTTGCAGCGATTGCTCTGATGAATCCCCGGCGTTCCACAGCGAGACCTTTTCCCTAAACGTGAACTGAATTGCTGGGCACAAGCTCCCATTCATGGGATATTACCTGCGAATAAGGAGCAGGTCCCCAAACAACGACGGCGACCGCTCACCGATGGGTGAGGGTCGCCGTCGTCGGTTTGGTCAAGTGAGGCTAGCGCCGGCGGTACCGGTTGACCATCGGGCAGTCGAAGGGATCGCGGGCTGCGAGCCCTACCCGGTTCAGGTAGGAGACAACCGCGCCGTACGAGGCCGCGACGCCCACCTCGGTGTAGGGAACCTTGAGCCGCTCGCAGTGCTCGCGGACAATCACGGCTGCCCTGCGCAGGTGTGGGCGCGGCATGTCCGGGAAGAGGTGGTGCTCGATCTGGAAGTTCAGGCCGCCGAAGGCGTTGTTAATGAAGTTGCCGCCACGAATGTTGCGCGAGGTGAGCACCTGCTTCTGGAAGAAGTCCAGCTTGCTGTCACGGGGGATAACCGGCATGCCCTTGTGGTTGGGTGCGAATGAGGCACCCATGTAGACGCCGAAGACCGCCATCTGCACGCCGATGAATGCGAAGGCCATGCCGACGGGCAGGAACCAGAACAGCACGCCGAGGTACAGGCCGAAGCGCACTGCGAGGAGCGCGAGCTCAACCCAGCGGCCCTGGATGGCGCCGGGCCGGAACAGGGTTGCGATGGATCGGGCGTGCAGGTTGATTCCCTCGAGCGTCAGGAGCGGGAAGAACAGGTAGCCCTGACGGCGGGTGACCCAGGCATGGAAGCCCTTCGCCTTGGCGGCGTCTTCCTCGAAGAACGAGATGGTGTCTATCTCGATGTCCGGGTCTTTGCCCACCACGTTGGGATCATTGTGGTGGCGGGAGTGCTTGTTCATCCACCACTGGTAGCTGATTCCGACGACGCCGGCAGCCAGGATGCGCCCGGACCAGTCGTTTGCGCCGCGGGAGGCGAAGATCTGTCGGTGGGACGCCTCATGCGCCAGGAATGCGATCTGCGTCAGGACGATGCCCAGGACGCCGGCGATCAGGAGTTGGAACCAGGTGTCGCCGAGAAGGGCGAATCCGGTCCAGGCGGCACCAAGTGCCAGGCCCAGGAACACCATGACAGTGATGTAGAAGCCGCGCTTGCGAGTCAGGAGGCCTTCCTTGCGCACTTCCTTGAGGAGCGTGGCGTAGGAGGCCACAACGTCGTTGGGTTTTGAGACACGAACGGAGCGGGCTGGTGAAGTGATGGTCATGTAAATCCCTGAAAGTCGTAACCGACTTCCCAGCCGCGGAGGGTCCCCAATTTCCCGAAGATTCTTCAACGATACAGGCGCATTCTGATGGTGCGCTGAAAATATGCCGCCCACTGACTATTTCTTGGAGCAATGCGGGTATACAATGGTCGGCTCGTCGCATGACCGCCGTTAAAGAACGACGTTCGTGCGACAAGCCGACGACTGTGGAAGTGGAGGAGTTACTCCACCACGGGAATGGACTGCGACTTCAGGGCTTCGACGGTCTGTTCCTCGCCGCGTTTGAGAGCGTCCGACAGCGTGGAGTCTCCGCCGATGGCGGCCCCGAATCCGTCGGAAACATCCGTGTAGGTCTGCGTCATGGTCGGGCCCCAGGTGAACTCCGGATCAACGTTCCCGGATGCCTCGGCGAAGACGTCGTAGACGGCCTGGCCGCCGAAGAACTCTGATTCTTCGTTGAATGCTTCGAGGTCAGCGCCCGCCGTTGCGGCCGGGTAGAGTCCACCGAGTTCATTCGCGAGGGCAAGCGCTTCGGGGTCGGTGTTGAGCCAGAGCGCGAACTGGGAGGCCTCGTACGGGTGATCGGATCCCTTGAGCACGGCCGTGGAGGAACCGCCCCAGTTACCGGCCGAGGTCTGGCCTGCATCCCACTGCGGCATGGGGGCAACTGCCCACTTGCCGCTGGTGTCGGGTGCTCCGCTCTGCAGCGTTGAAGTGCCCCAGACCGCGGAGACCCAGGTCCACTGATCGCCCTCGTTGAAGGAGGCATTCCACTCATCCGAGAAGGAGGGGAGCGTGGACACGAGGTCGTCTTCGAGCAGTCCCTGCCAGTACTCGGCCACCTGCGTGGACTCTTCGCCGGTCAGGTTTACTTCCCAGCCGTCTTCCTCGCTGCTGAACCACTTGCCGCCGGCCTGCCAAACCAGCCCCGCGAACCAGTTCACGTCCGAGCGCGGGAAGTTGGTGATGTACCCACCCTCTTCGCGGATCTGCTCGGCGGCAGTTGCGTACTCTTCCCAGGTCGTCGGGACTTCGATACCGGCCTGCTCGAAGAGATCGGCGCGGTAGAACAGCGCCATGGGACCGCTGTCCTGGGGGACCGCGTAGACGGCGTCTTCTTCTCCGAAGGTCACCTGATTCCAGGTCCAGTCGATGAACTGGCCACCGGCGTCGCCAATGCCTTCGCAGCCGGCGATGTTCTCAAGACCGTCTTGGACGCGGAAATTCGGGAGAGCGTCATATTCGATCTGACCGAGATCGGGTGCATTCCCCGCCTGCAACTGGTTGAAGAAGTTCTGGTAAGTGCCGGAGTTCCCGTTGGGTCCGGTCTGCACAGTCACCTGGATGTCCGGGTTCTCCTCGTTCCACAACTCGACGACCTGGTCCATACCAGGGACCCACGTAGTGAAGTTCAGCTCCACGGGCTCGGTGGACGGCTCGCACGCCGCTGCTTCTGGAGCCCCGGCGGAGTCGCCTCCACCCGAGCAGCCCGCGAGGGCTAGCGCGGAGACCATGACGACGGCGGCGGTGGTCTTTCCGTGATGCATACGCATTCTGTATTTCCTTCTTGTATGGACGGTGCCGGCAGGCGGGTGCCTTCCGGCGATTTCATGCGGTCTTTGTTATTTGACGCTTCCCGCACCGAGCCCGCTGCTCCAGAAGCGCTGCAGGCCGAGGAAAGCGATGATGAGGGGCACGATCGAGACCAGCGCACCGATGATCACGTAGGTGCGCAGTTCAGGAATCTGGCTGATCTGGCTGTTCCATGCGTACAGGCCCAGGGTCACCGGGAACAGTGCCTGGTCGCGCAGCATGATCAGGGGAAGGAAGAAGTTGTTCCAGATGGCGACGAACTGGAACAGGAAGATCGTGACGAGTGCCGGTGCCATCAGGCGGGTGGATACCGTGAAGAAGGTCCGCACTTCGCCTGAGCCGTCGAGCCGCGCAGCTTCGAGGAGTTCACCGGGGACGCTGGCTGCGGCGTAGATCCGGGCGAGGTAAACGCCGAACGGACTCACGAGGCTGGGCAGGAACACAGCCCAGAAGGTGTTCGTCAGGTTCACCTCGCTGAAGATGAGGAACAGCGGCAGCGCCAGTGCGGTCGCGGGTACCAGGACGCCGCTCAGGACCACGTTGAAGATCGCTTCGCGGCCCTTGAATTCGTACTTGGCCAGGGCGTAGCCGCACATGGCGGCGATGATCGTTCCGATCAGTGCGCCGGCTCCCGCGTAGAGGGCACTGTTGACCAGCCACCTGATGAACAACCCGTCCCGGTACTGGAACAGCCCGGTGAGGTTGGTGAAGAAGGTCGAGATGGAGTCGGGTGTGAACCACAGCGGGGCGGACCCGGTGATGTCGCCGCCCGATTTCGTGGAGGTGACGAGCAGCCACCAGATGGGGGTCAGGAAGTAGAGGGTGAAGACTCCCATAATCAGCATCGCTGCGGCGCGGGACATCACGTTTTGCCGGGGGCCCCGTGAGTGTGCCTTCTCTACGGCGGACAGGGGAGGGGGTGCCATGGTCATTGGGATACCTTCCGCTGGGTTGCCTTCAGGAAGACAAAGGAGAGGACGAAGGTGGCGAGCGCCAGCACAACCGAGAAGGCAGCGGCCAGGTTGTAGTTGGGGATCGACGCCGTGGTGTACACGGCCAGGTTCGGCGTGTACGTACTGCTGATGGCCGAGCTGAAGCTGCGCAGGGTCTGCGGTTCAGCGAGCAGCTGAAGGGTGCCGATGATCGAGAACACGGCGGTGAGGATGATGGCCGGCGTGACCAGCGGGATCTTGATGCGCCAGGCGATCTGGGCATTGGAGGCGCCGTCGAGACGTGCCGCCTCGTAGATTTCGGTCGGAATTGCGAGCAGCGACGCGTAGATGATGAGCATGTTGTAGCCGACGTAGACCCAGGTCACGATGTTCGCGATCGCCCACAGCACCAGCGACCCGTCGAGGAAGTTGATCTGGGATGTCACGGCGCCGAATGGGGAAAGGGACGGCGAGTACAGGAAGCCCCACATGATGGCGGCGATGACGCCGGGCACCGCATACGGTGCAAAGAACGCCAGGCGGAAGAACCGCTTGCCCTTGAGGAGCGGTGAATCGAGCAGCAGCGCGAACAGGAGGGCCATGCCCAACATGATCGGGACCTGTACCACGCCGAAGAGGAGCACCCGGCCGACGGAAGCCCAGAACGCCTCGTTCTGGAAGACGACTGCGTACTGGGTGAATCCGCCGAAGACCTGCTGTGGTGGGCCGAACGTTCCTTCGCGCTCGACCGTGAGCAGGGACTGGAACACAGCGAAGATGATCGGCGCCGCGTAGAAGAGGAGGAAGAGCACGGCGAACGGTGCAACGAAGACGGCTACCGCCCTGCGCGTACTGCGCCCCTTCTGCGTTTTGCGTGGTGGTTTCCCTGTAGCGCCGGGCGGTGTGTGGGTCTGGTCCAGAGTAGCCATTCAGTTGGCCTCCTTGCCTGTTGAATCGGTACGCACAACGCGTACGGTGCCTGCCGGAACAACGACGACGTCGGTGACCTCGGTCCCGAGCACCATTTCGGTTCCGCTGATGCGGTGCTTGTAATCCTGCGTTGTGTGGTTGATGAAGAAGACGTAGCGCTGGTCCCCGGAAACCCGCTCAACGGTTTCCACGCCGCGGGTTCCGGAAACCGGGATCCCGGCGTCGCGGGCGGCGTCGCTGATCACTTCGAGCAGTGATTCCTTGCCAAGTGAGGTGCCTAGGTACCAGGCGGCGCCGTCGTAGAAGGCGTTGCGGGTCACGGCCGGGGTGCCGGCCAGTGGACCCGCGCTGATAGTAAGAACTGCTTCAGCGCTCGTGGTGTGCAGCGCTTCGCTCCAGAGCGCCGCCGTCGTGCCGTTTGATAACGGCAATTGCTGGCAGGCGGCCAGTGGATGGAATTCTTCCACCCGGATACCGAGCAGGTCACGGAAGGCGCCGGGGTAGCCTCCCGGCCGGACCCGCTCGTTTTCGTCCACGATGCCGCTGAAGAAGGAGACGACGGCGTTGCCTCCCTGGCGCACATAGTCCGTGAGCCGCCGGGCGTCGTCGTCGGACACGAGGTATAACGCCGGAACGAGCACGAGGTCGTAGTCGGTGAGGTCGCCGTCGGGCGGGAGGAAATCGGCCGTGATGCCCGCGTCCCAGAGCGCGCCGTAGAGCGCGTGCACTTGATCAAGGTAACGCAGGTCGGAGGAGGGATGGGAGTCGGAATCGCAGGCCCACCAGGCCTCCCAGCTGAAGATCACCGCGGCGCGCGCTGTGACCGTGCTGCCCGCGATTTCGCGCAGGCGGGTCAGGGTGGCGCCAAGCTCACTGACCTCGCGCCAGATCTTCGACTCCGTCCCGGCGTGGGGAAGCATAGCGGAGTGGAACTTCTCGCTTCCCTGCAGCGATGCCCGCCATTGGAAGAAGCAGAGCCCGTCCGCACCGCGGGCAAGGTGGACCAAGGAGTTCCGCAGCAGCTCACCGGGCGCCTTGGCGATGTTGCGCGGCTGCCAGTTGACGGCGCTGGTGGCGTGCTCCATCAGGATCCAGGGTTGGTTCCGGGCGAGGCCGCGGGTGAGGTCCGCCGCGAGGGCAATCTCCTGCACCGGGTCGTCCAGGCGATGGTCGGGGTAGTGGTCGTTGGCGATGACGTCCATCCCCGGTGCCCACTGCCAGTAGTTTTGCGTGCGGATATGCGCAGTCACCATGAAGTTGGTGGTGACCGGAACGTTGCTGGAGGTACGCAGCGCCTGGGCTTCGGCCCGGTAGTACTCGAGGAGTTCGTCAGAGCTGAAACGCCGAAAGTCCAGTGTCTGCGTTGGGTTGGGGGTGGCATGCGGGGTGCGCGGAGGGAGGATCTGCTCCCAGGCGGAGTACCGCTGACTCCAGAAGGCGGTGCCCCAGGCGGTGTTGAGCGCGTCAAGGGTTACGTAGCGGTCCTGCAGCCAGCGGCGGAAGGCCGCGGCGGAGGTGTCGCAATAGCAGAGGGCGTTGTGGCAGCCCAGCTCGTTTGAGACATGCCAGAGGCGGAGTGCGGGGTGTTCGCCGTACCTGCGCGCGATCGCCTCGACCAGCCGGATCGCGTGGGTACGGAAAACGGGCGAGCTCGGGCACCAGGCCTGGCGCCCGCCGGGCCAGCGGGTGTCGCCGTCGACCGTTACGGGAAGGATCTCCGGGTATGCGGTGATGAGCCACGGCGGAGGGGAAGCGGTGCCGGTTCCCAGGTTCACGCCGATGTCGTTTGCGTGGAGGAGGTCCATGACGGCGTCGAGCCGGGTGAAAGTGAAGGTATCGGCGTCGGGCTGCAGTTCCGCCCAGCCGAAGATATTGATGGCGACCAGGTTGACGCCGGCCTCGCGCATCAGTCGGACGTCCTCTGCCCAGGTGGTTTCATCCCACTGCTCCGGGTTGTAGTCACAGCCGAAAACCAGCCCGCCGTTTGGGGCGAGTTGGGTGATCGGAGAGTGATTGGTGAGCACGCTGGTCCTTGCTGGTTGCCTTCGCGTCCTGTGAACGCTCCCAGAGGTCGAAGCCTGGGACGAAGGGTGCTGATCTGGGAACGTTCACAGAGTAGTGTCCGTCACAGCGGGATGTCAACGTTTGTTCTGATCCTGCCGCTTTCCCGGCTCGGTTACAGTAGCGGTATGGACTCCACTCGCACGCGACGGCGGCGGGCAACGATCAATGACGTTGCTTCCGCTGCGGGCTTGTCGCGGGGGACCGTTTCCCGGGTGGTCAATGGGGAAAAATACGTCTCGCCCGAGGCCAAAATGGCGGTCGAATCCGCAATCGCCAAGGTCGGCTATGTACGCAACTCGGCGGCGCGGAACCTGGTCCGGCAGGAGTCGCGGGCCATTGGCCTCATCATCCATGAACCACACTCGCTGTTGTTCGAGGACCCCAACATCGGGTCCATCCTCCTGGGCGCCAACTCGGTGCTCTCCGCAGCCGATTACCAACTCGTCTCCCTGATCATCGACACCGCCCGCGATAGCGATCGGGTGGCCGACTACCTGCGTGGCGGGCTGGTTGACGGTGCCGTCATCATCTCCGCCAGGACGGCCGACCCCATCGCGACGGCGGTACGGAACCTGAAGATCCCGGCCGCCTTCGTGGGGCACCCGCCCGGCACCCCCGACATTCCGTACGTGGGGATCGATAACGAGACCGCTGCCCAGACCATCGTTCAGCGGTTGCTGGACACCGGACGCACCAGGGTGGGCATGATTGCGTGTGCGCTGGACCGTGACTCCGGCCAGGACCGGCTCGCAGGATTCCGGAAGGCGCTGGGCCCGGCATTCGATCCCGAGCTCGTTCTCGAGTTCCCGCTCTACACCTATGCCGCCGGGGCGGACGGTATGGCTGAGCTCCTACGCCGGCGGCCGGATCTCGACGGGGTTTTCGCCGCTTCGGACGCGGTGGCGGCGGGTGCCATGGCCACCCTGCAGGAGCAGGGGCGCAGGGTGCCGGACGACGTCGGAATAGTGGGCTTCGATGACAGCAGTTGGGCCCTGCGCTGCAAGCCGCAGCTGTCCACCGTGAAGCAGCCGGCGGACCTGCTGGGCCGTGCGGCCGCCGAACTGGTCCTCGCGCAGATTGAAGGCGAGGACGCCGAGGTTCGCATGCTCAGCACGTCGGTGGTCTGGCGGGAGTCCGCCTGACGGTGCCGGGCCGCCACATAACCTTCCCGCAACACCGCAGGGTGTTCCGTTCCGCGAACACCCGTGCTGTGTGATGCTAAGTTCCAGCAGCTGGGCGAAGGCGCCCCCGTTCGGAAGGGTGCTCAGATCGTGTTGGTGGGAGTGAAGCGGGAAACCCGTGACGGTGAACGCCGTGTGGCGGCCACTCCCGCCTCGGTCCGCCAGTTCACGAAGCTCGGTCTGGACGTCGCGGTGGAATCGCTGGCCGGTGTCCGGGCAGGTCACGACGACGATGCCTACCGCGCCTCCGGAGCGGACGTCGTTTCCCGCCTCGGCCAGGTCGACGTCCTATGCCACGTTGCACCACTGACGGCGGAGGAAGCCGGCGGGTTAAGCCCGGGCACAATCACCGTTGGCTTTTCGTCCCCAGCGGCGGAGCTTCCCACAGTTCGTGCCCTGGCGGATGCTGGGGTCACCTCATTCGCGC
This sequence comes from Arthrobacter sp. M71 S08, assembly GCF_059089725.1. Classification (NCBI taxonomy): domain Bacteria; kingdom Bacillati; phylum Actinomycetota; class Actinomycetes; order Micrococcales; family Micrococcaceae; genus Arthrobacter; species Arthrobacter sp. M71 S08. The sequence continues at coordinate 279,298 of NZ_JBNHEY010000003.1, forward strand.
TGGAGCTGGTCCCGCGGATCTCGCGTGCGCAGTCCATGGACGCACTATCCTCCCAGTCGCTCGTTGCCGGGTACCGCGCGGTTCTGGAGGCCGCGATCCGGTTCCCGCGCTTCTTCCCCCTGTACATGACCGCGGCGGGAACAGTGCCGCCGGCGCGCGTGCTGGTGCTCGGCGCGGGGGTCGCGGGACTCCAGGCGATCGGGACGGCAAAGCGGCTTGGCGCACGGGTTTCCGCGTACGACGTCCGTCCGGCCTCCGCGGAGGAGGTGACCTCCCTCGGCGGTACCTTCATCAATCTGGACCTGGCGACCATCGAGGGTGCCGGCGGGTATGCCCGCGAGATGAGCGAGGACCGTGCCCGGCGCCAGCGCGAACTCCTCGCGCCGCATGTCGCCGCGGCAGACGTCCTCATTACAACCGCCGCCGTACCCGGCCGACGGGCGCCGCTGCTCGTGACCACCGACATGGTGCAGGGCATGAAGGGCGGCGCCGTCGTCGTCGACCTGGCCGCCGAAACCGGCGGCAACGTGGAAGGGGTGAGGGCCGGGCACGACGTCGTTGTTGCCGCTTCCGGTGGTGACGTCACCCTGGTGGGCATGAAGGACGCACCGTCGGCGATGGCCGCCGACGCCTCCCGCCTGTTCGCCGCGAACGTCGCGAACCTTGTGGAGCTGATGACCGTCGATGGGCGTGTGGTGCCGGACTTCACCGACGACGTTGTTGCCGACGCCTGCCTCACGCACGACGGCAGGGTGATGCACCAACCCACGGCGGCTGCGCTGAAAGGAGCGCCCTGATGGAACTTCCCGCACTGCTCACAGTGGTGGTGCTTGCCGTGTTCGTCGGCTTTGAGGTGGTGTCCAAAGTGACGAGCAGGCTCCACACTCCGCTCATGTCCGGCGCGAACGCGATCCACGGCATCATCCTTATCGGTGCCATCCTCGTAGCGGGCCATGCCACTGAACCGCTGCCGCTGGGATTGGCATTGCTCGCGGTGTTGCTCGCGACGGTGAACCTCGTGGGCGGGTTCGTGGTGACTGACCGGATGCTCCACATGTTCCGCGGCCGCAACCAGGCAGGGCAGTCCGTCCGGAAGCCCGACGCATGAACATCCTTCCAGCGGAAGCCACAGCGCTGCTGTATCTCGCTGTGGCGGTGTGCTTCATCCTGGCACTCAAGGGCCTGAGCTCTCCCCGCACTGCCCGGCGCGGAAACCTGATCGGGGCCAGTGGAGCTGCGCTCGCCGTCGTAACGGTTTTCCTCTCCGCCCGGCTGGAGAATATGCCTGCCATTCTCGTTGCAATCGCCCTGGGTGCCGGGATTGCCGCACCGCTCGCACGGCGGGTCCAGATGACGCAGATGCCCCAGCTCGTGGCGCTCTTCAACGGCGTCGGCGGTGGCGCAGCGGCACTGGTGGCAATCCTTGAACTGGCCGGGACCGACGCCGCCTGGGTGCGCGCCGCCGTCGTCTTCGCGCTCGTGGTGGGTGCGGTGTCGTTCGCCGGGTCGGGCGTCACCGTGGGAAAGCTGCAGGAACTGATCACCACGCGGCCGGTCATCTTCAGCGGCATGCCGTGGGTGATGACCGCCGTCGTCGTCGCGCTCCTGGTGGCGGCGGTGCTGGTGACGGTGACTGGGAACGTGGTGTGGGCGACCGTCCTACTGCTACTCGGTCTGGCAGGCGGTGTACTGCTGGTGTTACCGGTTGGCGGGGCAGACGTGCCGATTGTCATTTCCCTGCTCAACGCGTTTACGGGGCTTGCCGTAGCGGCGTCCGGGATCGTGCTGGATAACGTGTTGTTGCTGGTCGCAGGGACGCTGGTCGGGGCGAGCGGAACCATCCTGACCCGGGCAATGGCCGCAGCCATGGGACGGGGTGTTGGAGGAATCCTCTTCGGTGCGTTCCGCGGCGGTTCGACGGCGGGGGCAGGTACGTTGAGCGAGCGCCCGGTGCGGGCGTCCGCGCCGGAGGACGTTTCCGTCATGCTCGGGTACGCGCAGCGGGTGGTGATTGTGCCGGGGTATGGGCTCGCGGTGTCGCAGGGACAGCATACGATCGCGGAGCTCGCGGAGGCGCTGGAGGCCCGTGGAGTGGAAGTGTCCTTCGCCATCCATCCGGTGGCAGGACGGATGCCCGGCCACATGAACGTTCTCCTGGCGGAGGCCAATGTGCCGTATGAGTCGCTTCGGGAGATGGCCGAGGTGAATCCGGAGTTCCGGAACATGGACGTAGCCCTGGTGGTGGGCGCCAACGACGTCGTGAACCCGGCCGCGAAGTCATCGCCGGGTTCACCGATCTACGGGATGCCGATTCTAGAGGTGGCCGATGCCGGGCAGGTGGTATTCCTGAAGCGGTCGATGCGCCCGGGATTCGCCGGCATCGAGAACGAGCTGCTGTACTCACCGAAAACCACCCTGCTGTTCGGCGACGCCAAGGAGTCGCTGACCCGGGTGCTCAGTGCGGTGAAGGCGCTGTAGCCGTACACCTTCGGCGCTGCACCTTCGGCGTTAAACAGCTCAATCCGGACACTCAAGAGGTTTTCCCTCCAGAATGTCCGGATTGGCTGGTTTCCGCTGGTTACCGGCGGACGCTACGGTTGCGACGCCCTGACATGCTCTCGGCAACGCCGATCAGCAGTACGGCTGCGATGACCGCAACGATGAAGCCGAGGACGTTCAACTCGAAGATGTCACCGGTTCCGAGCAGATTCGCAACGACGCCGCCGATCACCGATCCGGCAAGTCCGAGCAGAAGTGTTGCGAGTATCCCGAGGTTCTGCTTGCCAGGCTTGATGAGCCGGGCAAGCGCTCCAATGATCAATCCGGCAATGATAAAGCCAATCATGATGCCTCCTTTAGGTTAGTGTTCCTTCCAAGAACACTAAGCCTGCTTTGTAATGCAGCGCAAACTGCCTCGATCAGCCCTGCCTGCACGCCACTACACGGTGGTGTCTGCGGTTGATCGAGCGAGCTGTGGTTGCCACCAGTCCTGACCCCGGAGGTAGTGACTGGCCGTGAAACTCGCAGCCTGTTCGTTGGTCATCTGCGGACGATCGGCCGATCGCGCTGAACCCGGTCCGCTGTTGTGGAACTCGTGGAACCGCGCGTCCTTCCATGAGAAGCCGCTCATGTCCGTCCAGGGCGATGGTTTGATATGGGCGCCGAGGTGGCTGTTTCGGACCAGAACCTGTGCGATGGCTGCGGGGTCGCCGCTGGGATGCCATGGCCGCCCCAAGTGAACGGTGCGCCGGGCGGCGCTGGACTCGAAGCGACACTCGTCGAACAGGTACCCGTACTGGAACCGCTGGTTGATGCTTCCCGCCGTAACGTAACCGTTGTTCGAGGACGAGCCCCGGTCGAGCGACTCAATCGAACAGCGCTGGAAGACGGCCGTCGCACGTCCGAAGATGAAGTCGACGTCCCCCTCCACATGCGTGTTGATGAAGAACTGGCGGGACGCTGTCTGGGCATTTGGAGTATTGACGAGCAGCGAGTCCTGATTGCCGAGAATGCGGACATCTTCGAAGGTGCAGCGATCACCGGTCACGTGCAGGGCTACGGCCTGTCGGTTTTTGATCTGCCCGTTCGTTGCCTCGTCGAAGTCATTGCTGAAGGTGAGGTTCCTGGCATAGAAATCCGCTCCGTCGAGTCGCGTTGAAGCACTTCCGCTGGTTCCATAGGTGCCGGAGCCGTCAGGTCTGAGGGTGCCGGCCGCATTGTCGAAGACGAGAACGACGTCTCCGGGAGACTTGCCCGTTCCAATCAGGCTCACCCGCGGCTTGGTGCGCGGGACAAGGACCAACTCCCTGTACTGCCCGGGTGCGATGTGGATTTCATGACGGTTCTCCGCCTGGTCCGGCACTGCGTTTATTGCGGCCTGCACGCTGCCGAATTGCCGTCCAGGGCCGACGTCGAGGACCACAGGTCTGTCAACAGGGCGTTCGGACGGCCAGAACATGCCTGTCAGGAGGTTCTCGGCAGGAAGCCCGACAGTGCGGGGATCCTGCGGAGCGAGCTCCAGTTCGGACAGTCCGGCGGCAACCAGATGGGCGACGGCAAGCGCGCCTTCGGCCCTGAAATGGGTGTTGTCCTGCACCCCCGCCGGATACTGCGGGAACTCACCCGGTGAGGTGTAGAGGAACATCCCGGTGGTGCCCTCGGGACCCAACTGTTGCCACAGCCCCCGCGATGAGCGCGTCAGGTCAATCAGCGGTGTTCCGGTGGCAGTCGCCAGTTCGCGCATTGCGGCCGGATATTCGCCGTGAGACTCCCTGGCATTTCCAGCAGTGTCGAAACGGCGGCGCTCTACGGGAGTGACCAGGACCGGGTGCGCTCCCGCGGCTCGAGCACCGCGGATGAAACCGGTCAGGTACTCCTTGTAGGTGGTTTGCGGATAGGTTCCGCGAGCCGGATCAGTAGTCTTCTCGTCGTTGTGGCCGAAGGAAATGAGCAGGTAGTCTCCGGAGCTCAGCATCGCGAGCGTTTCGGCGGCGAGCCCGGAATCGGTGAAACTCTTCGACGATGCGCCGGACAGCGCCCGGTTCACCACCCTCGAGCCCGAGTTGAGCGCAAGAGGGAGGGCCTGTCCCCAGCCAGCACGCGGCAGTTCCCGATGTGCGTAAGTCGACGCCGTGGAATCTCCCACAACGAAAATGGTGGGTTGTCCTGCGCCACCGGTGGGTGTCCCTGATTCCGCGGCAGATACACCGGCACCCAGAGTCAGGAAACCGGCAGTACCGGCGATCCCGGTGAGCACCGTCCTGCGGTTGATGGATTGATCGAAGATCACCGGGCACCGCCTGCCGTGAAGACAGGTCCCACGTTGCCCTTGAGGATCGCCGGAACAGCCTGCGCGGGGTGGACCTTCGTGCGCAGGACCGGCTGCCAGGAGGTGTCCTCGGCGAGCTGCTTGTCCGCAGGAGCACTGGCATTGTAGGCGGCGCGGAGATCGAGCACGCGGCCGTTGACGGTGTTGTCGATCGTTGTGATCGTGGTGCCCTTCCAATGGGCAATGATGTCCGCCGGGTCAACGTCCGGTGTCAGCGTGAAGGCATTCGCTTCGGCCCAGATATGGGACTGGACGCCAACCCCGAGGCTGTACTGGTACGGGACCCTGGCCTGTTCATTGACTACGAAGTGGTTGTTGTACGCGTCGACCTGTCCGTAGCGCAGGCGGGGTGCCCGCTGCCCTACGTTCACGAATTCGTTGTGGTGGAGGGTGACCCGCAGCTTCCCTGGATCTCCTCGCCCCGGTGAGTCCGTCGACCCGATCAGCATGAGCTTGTCCCGGTCAGCGAAACGGTTGTAGGAGACGGTGACAAGGTCCGAACCGTTTGTGATGTCGATGGCGCCGTCGTGCTGCTGGTAGGACCGGCCGAAGTAGGTTGGTGCCACATCGTCGAAATACGGGTCGTCGGTGTAGTGGTTATGGTCCATCCAGATGTTGGTCGCCTGGTTGATGATCTGGACCATGTCGTATTCGCTGTTCCAGTTTCCGGAGCTGCCGTCGGTGGGGTCCCACTGGGGGAAACAGTCGATAACGCCTTTGTGGTGGAGGTTGCGCACTATGACGTTGTGGGCACCGTTGATGCGCAGGGACAGCCCATTGAGCGTCGCGTCCGGTGAGGCGCCCACAATGGTGGTGTTGCTCGGCACGTCAACGCGGATGGTTTCGCGTTGCTTCTGGGCGGCCCGTTTTCTGGCCTCCTCCTGCGCACCCTCCGGCTCCCGGTCCCAGCCCCAGGTGGCGGGATCGTACGCCTCAAGGTACGCAGCGAGGGAGTAGCCGGTGCCCGTTGCGTATTGGTCGCAGGAGAGTGCGTTGCCGGCGTCGTCCGCGTTCCCCAGCAGTTCGCCGTGGACGCGGATGATCTTCGCATTGTCACCGGCGCTCGCGAAGGCGGCTTTGAGCTCGGCGCGGGTCGAAACGTCGAAAATTCGATCAGCGGGAGCCCCGGATCCTCCGGTGGTACCGGCCCCGAAGGAACCCCACCCGTCGTTGGCGGGAAGGGTCTGCTGCTCAAGCGGAACGGATGCCGTCTGTGCCGGCGGCGCGGCGTGGGATGGGGGCTGGGCGATGGCTGATGCGCCGGCTGTCGAGACGAGGGTCGCGACGCACAGCAGGGTGAGGGCAGGACGAAACAGACTCACTGAGATTCTCCTCATTGAGATTGAAGTGGTTGTTCGAAAGCTTTCTTGCGGCGTCTCGACGAGACGCCGTCCCCGGTAGCCGCAACTATAGGAAAGCGTTTTCTCAGCTGTCAACCACCCACGTACCGCTTGCCTGTTACACCGCTGCCCGCGCAGTGCTCCCGCGGCGGCGAACCTCCGGCTGGAACGTGGTGTGCGCCGGTTCGGAATCACCTTCACCCAGGAGCCGCCGCATCTCGTGCCAGGCCTGCTCGCCGATATCGTTGATCGGCACAGCCGCGGTGGTGAGCGGTGGTGTCGTGAAGTTCGCAAACGGGATGTCGTCGAACCCGGTCACGGAGATTTCCCCGGGGACGTCGATGCCCCTTTCGTGTAGCCCGCTCAGCAGGCCCATCGCAACGAGGTCGTTGAATGCGAGGACGCCGGTTGCGCCGGTTTCCAGGACGCCGTCCACCGAGCCATGGCCGGCTTCAAAGCTGGAGCCGGCGGGGAGCACGGTCAGCTCGGTGCCCGGGTGGTCGACGCGGAATTTCTCGAGTCCCTGGAGTCGTGCCTGGTTGCCTGCGCTTCGTTCCGGTCCGGCGAGGAACGCAAGTGTGGTGTGGCCGAGGTCCACGAGATGTGCAGCAAGGTCCTGGATGCCCTGGCCGTAATCGACCACAAGGCTGGGGGTCCCGGTGTCCACCGTGGAGCGGTTGATGAGCACCAGTGGGCGCAGCGATGGCACCAGGGCTTCAAGTTCTGTCTCGTTCATGCGCGGTGCGCAGAGCACGACGCCGTCACACCGCCGTCGTGCTTCGCCCGCCAGGATGGATTCTTCGCTGGACACCTCCGAGGAGTCAGCGATCAGGACGCGGTAGCCATCCTGCGCGGCGGCGCGGCTCACACCGCGGAGCATGCCCTGGAAGGTGGGGTTGGCGAGGTCCGGAACGACGACGCCGATGGTATCCGTCTTGCCCAGCGCCAGGCTGCGTCCCACCGCGTTGGGTTGGTAGTTCAGTTCCGCAGCGGCGGTCCGGACCCGGGCGGCGATCTCGGGGTCAACCGAGAAGTTGCCGTTCATGACGCGCGAGACCGAGGCCAGCGAGACTCCTGCCCGCTGTGCGACGTCGGTGATGCCTACCCTGCGGTTGGCGGTTTTCCTGGCCATAGGTTCCTCATCGCCGGTGGGGATCGGCGCTCCTGCAGCAAATGGTTGACGGGTGCACCGGTGTGTTGATAGAAAGCATATAACCTTTTCCAGAAAACGTTTTCTCGAACGAGGCGTCGCATCATCGCTGATGGCGGCGACTGAAGGAGCCCCATGAGTACCGCCCCGCACACACTTACCGCAGCGCAGCAGACACAAGAGCAGGAACGCACCCGCCTGGCCCTGATCGGCACCGGCTCCCGAGCTGAGATGTACGTCCGCGCCGCGCTTGGCGATCACGCCTCCTCAGCCGAACTGGTGGCCATCAGCGACACCAATCCGGGACGGGTTGAGTACTACCTCAGCCTCATTGCCGAACTTTCGCCGGAAACGCAGGTGGCGCGGTTCCGGCCGGAGGATCTGACGCAGTTCATCCGGGACAACCGCATCGGCCGCGTCATTGTCACCACGCCCGATTTCACGCACGCGGACTACATCGTCGAGGCGCTGGAAGCGGGCGCCGACGTCGTGGTTGAAAAGCCGCTCACCATCAGCGACGACGGCTGCCGCCGCATCTGCGACGCAATCGACCGCACGGGACGCGACGTCGTAGTGACCTTCAACTACCGGTATTCGCCCCGGAACAGCGCGCTGAAGGAGATCATCCAGAGCGGCGCGATCGGCACAGTTACCTCCATCGACTTCAGCTGGATGCTCGACACCGTCCACGGAGCCGACTACTTCCGCCGCTGGCATCGGCAGAAGGAGAACTCCGGCGGCCTCCTGATCCACAAGGCGTCCCATCACTTCGACCTCGTCAACTGGTGGATCGATGACGTTCCCGAACGAGTCTTCGCCAGCGGGGGACTGCGCTTCTACGGTGACAGCAACGCTGCCGGGCGTGGCCTCACGAACCGCCCCGAGCGCGGCACCACTGACTCCGCCGCGGGTGATCCGTTCGCCCTGGACCTCCGCGAGGACGAGCGCCTCAACGCCCTCTACTACGCCAACGAACACCACGACGGGTACCAGCGTGACCAGGACGTCTTCGCCCCCGGAATCACCATCGAGGACAATCTTGCTCTCGTGGTCGACTACCAGTCCGGACCGACCCTCAGCTATTCACTGAACGCGCACAGCCCCTGGGAGGGCTACCGGGTCGCGGTGAACGGAACGCTCGGGCGTGCCGAGCTCGAGGTCGTGGAGAGAGCCGCAGTCTCCAACAGCACCGATCAGAAGAACGTCGTCGACCCTAGCGCCACACCCGTGGAGGAAGACGACGCCGTCCGCGTCAACGGCGAACGCCTCATCCTCCAGCGTCACTGGGAGCCCGCCGTGGAAGTCCCGATCGTGAATGGAGAGGGGGGCCACGGCGGCGGCGACGCGCTGCTGCTCGCGGACCTGTTCGAGGGGCCGGGGGATGACCCGCTGGGCAGGCCGTCGGGCTATCTGGACGGCCTGCGCGCAGTCGCGGTCGGCATTGCCGGCAACGCGTCGCTCGAGTCTTCGCTGCCCGTCAGGATCAGCGAACTCAACCTCGGTGCGGATCTCGCCGCTGACCGTGCGCAGAACGGGCAGGTGCGCCGTGGCTGAGCGGGCGAAGACCACGGTCCTCATCACCGGCGGCTCCGGCAGACTTGGCCGCAGCGTGGTGACCGGCCTTGCTGAAGCAGGGTACGACGTCGTCTCCGTGGACCGCGCGCCCGTCCCGGAAGGTGCGTTCCCCGCGCATGTCCGGCAGGAGTCGGTTGACCTGCTGGCGGCAGGTGAAGCCCGCCGCGTGATCGAAGAGCACGCGCCCGACGCCGTCATCCACCTTGCCGCGATCGCCGTCCCCTTCAGTGCACCTGAAGACGTCATCCTCCAGACCAACAGCCAGCTCGCCTTCCAGGTCATGGGCGCGGCCACGGACCTGGGCGTCAGTCGGATCATCACGGCCTCCAGCCCGACGGTGCTCGGCTACGGTTCGCCGGCCGGATGGGTGCCGGAGGCGTTCCCGCTCGACGAGGAAACGACGCCGAAACCCTGGAACGCGTACGCCCTCTCCAAGCTGCTCGCCGAACAGACCATGCGCATGTTCGCCGCAGCACAGGGCGACCGGATCCGTTACGCGGCGTTCCGGCCCTGCTACGTCATCTCGCCGGAGGAATGGGCGGGTGCGCCTACGCAGCAGGGGAACACCGTCGTCGAACGGCTGGATGATCCCTCGCTCTCCGCGCCGGCCGTCTTCAACTACGTCGACGCCCGGGATGTGGCGGACTTCCTCGACGTCCTGCTGCAGTCCATGGACCGGATTCCGAATGCTGAAACGTTCTTCGTGGGAGCTGCGGACGCGCTCGCCCGTGAACCGTTGTCCGTACTCATCCCGCGCTATCTTCCTGCTGTGGGCGCGCTCGCTTCCAATCTGAGCGGCACCAGCCCGGCCTTCTCCATCGACAAGGCCCGCAGGCTCCTCGGGTGGGAGCCGAAGCGCAGCTGGCGCACCGAACTCAGCGAATCTCAGGAGTCCGAATTGGCCTCCACAATCCAGGAAGCCAGGTAAGTCATGCAGTTCAACGGAGTGCTGTTTTTCCCCGTCACGCCCTTCTCGCCCACGGGATCAGTTGATACCGCAAAGCTTCGCGAGCACATTGAGTCGCGGCTCAGCTACCAGCCGGGAGGCGTCTTTCCTGCCTGCGGCACCGGCGAGTTCCACGCCCTCGACATCGAGGAGATCCGCTCCGTCGTCACGACTGCGGTGAGCGCCGTCAATGGGCAGGTTCCCGTGATCGCCGGCGCCGGCGGCCCGCTCGGCCACGCCCGTGCTGCAGCGAAGGTTGCCGAGGAGGCCGGGGCCGATGCGCTGCTCGTGTTGCCGCCCTACCTCGTCAAGGGCCCCACGGACGGTCTGGTTGCCTATGTGGAGGACGTCGCCGCCGCGTCGAGCCTGCCGGTCATCATCTACCACCGCGCCAACGGTGCGTTCACCGCCGACGCCGTTGCGCGGCTGGCCGCCAACCCGAAGGTGATCGGATTCAAGGACGGTGTGGGCGACGTCGGCCTGGCACAGGAGATCGTGTCCGCCGTAACAGCCACGGGCCGGACCGACTTCCAGTTCTTCAACGGTCTGCTGACCGCCGAACTCAGCCAGGGCGCCTACCGGGGACTCGGAATTCCGCTTTACTCCTCCGCGGCATTCGCCATGGCACCGGATATTGCCACCGCGTACTACCGCGCCTACATCGACAATGATGAAGCGGCTCGGCACCGTCTGCTCGAAGGCTTCTACGCACCGCTGGTGCGCTTGCGCGACCAGACGCCCGGCTTCGGCGTCTCGCTCATCAAGGCGGGCCTGCGGCTGGACGGATTCGACGTCGGCTCCGTCCGCCCGCCGCTGGTCGACCCCACCGAGAGCCAGTTGGTTGAGCTCAAGGCAATCCTCTCCGCCGGCCGTGAGCTTGTGGGAGCATGAGCCCGAAGATCACAGGCCTCACCGCACGTCTCATCACGGTGCCGCTGCGGCGCGCCTGGGGAGCGGACGTTCCGGAGAACCACTTCATCGCAACCACGGTGACCACGGACGACGGCGGTGTGGGCCACGGCTTCTCCTGGACCCCCACCATCGGGCCGCAGGCAGTGCTGGCGTTGCTCGAGAATGACATCGCCCCGTTTATAGCGGGACTTCCCGCCCGCCCCGAGGAGGTCTGGGACGCGCTGTGGGTGAGGCTTCACGAGGCCGGAGGGGGAGGTCTGACCACCATAGCGATGGCCGGCGTCGACCTCGCCCTCTGGGACCTGGCCGGGCGCCAGGCCGGCTGCTCGGTTCCGGACCTGTTGGGCCGGCGTCGTGAGAGCGTGCCCGTCTACGGGTCCGGAGTGAACCTGCACTACACCCTCGACGAACTCGTAGAACAGGCGCAGCGCTGGGTGGCCGAGGGCAGGCAGGCCGTGAAGGTGAAGGTCGGGAAGCCGGACCTGCGCGAGGATGCAGAGCGCATCGCCGCCGTCCGGGAGGTTATTGGCCCGGATCGCGCGCTCATGATTGATGCCAACCAACGGTGGGACCTTCCCACCACGCTGCGCGCGCTTGAGTGGCTTGCTGAGTACGGCCTGCACTGGCTCGAGGAGCCCATCCGCGCCGATGACCTCTCCGCCTACCGCCGGCTGCGCCGCTCCTCGCCCGTGCCCATCGCACTGGGCGAGAACGTGCACACCATCTACCGGTTCCGCGACTTCATCGAGGCGGACGCGGTGGACATCATCCAACCCAACATCATTCGCGTCGGTGGCATTACTCCGTTCCGGCGTATCGTCGAGCTCGCGCGGGCCAACAGCATTGCCGTGGCCCCGCACCTGCTCCCCGAGCTTTCCGGGCAGCTTGCTTCCACCCTCGCGGAGACGGCGTGGGTAGAAGCGGTCGACGGCGCCACCCTCGGAGAGCTGGGCATTCTTGCCGGACCATCGCCGGTCAGCATCACGGAATCGGGGCTCACCGTGACCGGGCAGCCGGGACTCGGGTTGGAGTTCACCGCTCCCTGCTGAGCGCCCGCTCTGCTGAAGCGAGGAGCAGGTCCACAAGCACGGTCAGCTCCTCCAACGCCATGGCAGGATCCTCGCGCGGGAGGCTTCCTCGTCGCGGTGCCTGCCCTCTTTCAATGCCCGCGACGACGTCGACGGCGAGCTTCCAGCGAAGTGCAATCGCGGCGTCGAAGCCCAGGCGCACCTGCTCGAAGGTGATGTTGCGTGCCTCCACGCCGAGAGCGTCGGCGTAGCAATTCAAAGCGTCATCGACGATAGGCACAGTGACGCTGGCCAGGGCATCACCGCGGCGCACGGACGAGAAAACAAGTGATGCCAGGTCCGCTCCCACCGGACCGGCGCCGACCGATTCCCAGTCAATGAGAACCGTCCGGGCGCCGGAGGAGAAAACGTTCGCGCCGGCGGCGTCGTGGTGGCACAGCGTGTGCGGAAGCACTTCCAGGATTTCGCGGAAACGGGCTTGCCTGAGGATCAGCTGCTCGGCGGCGGTCAGCCGGGCACCGAGATGCGCGACGATGTCGGGGTGGGCTCGGCGCAGCGTCGCCAACCCTTGTTCGACGGCTTCAGGCTGGCTGTGGCGGTCAATCCACTCAGTGAAGTACCAGGGCTCAGTGAGTTCGCGGTGGGCCCACCGGCCTGCCATGCCGCCCAAGTCGCGTGCGGCGGCGAGGATTGTCGCCGCGTCCAGCGGTCGGGCTCCCTCATGATGGACCTCCTCCAGCCAGAGCGTCATCCCGCCGTCCGGGCCGAGCAACCTTCCATAGGCTCGGGGCGCGCGGATCCCGGGAGCGACATCCTCAAGCAATCCGGAGCCATAGGCGTCGAACTCCCGCCTGCCGTTATCCAGAAGGTACGTAGAGGCCAACGCAGGTCCCCCGGTGTGCTTCTCGATCAGTGACCACGGGACGTTCCGGTCACCGACGACCGCATCCCCTTGGATCCGACTTACCGTCCGATGAGCGAGGAACGCATCGTAGTCCAGGGGCGTCCGTTCGACGTTCGTCAGCGCGGTGACGTGGCCGCCCACTGCCTCCGCGACGGCCGCCTTCAGCGAGTCGCTCAACTCCTCGTCCACGCCCCTCAGACTAGCGCCCGCTCGGGGGCCAGGAGATCGACTTGTCAGCAATCTTTCAGACCGTCAGGGACGCTTCGACCGTATGGGCTCGCTCGAGTTGCTGCCCGACGTTGCGGGCGGCATCGAGACCGCTTGCAATTGCGCCATCGATGAAGCCGCCCCACCCATTCGCGAAGTCGGATCCGGCGAGACAGATGCGCCCTTCAGGGCGCTGCAGCTCAGCGAGGGACCTGGTGAGGTAGCCGGTGTAGTGCATCGGCCACGTGGAGCGGGAGTACTCGTCTTCGACCCAGTTGTGTCCCGCGACCTCCAGAACTTCCAGGCCGGGCACCAGCGTGTCGAGGATGCGTTGGGCGGATTCGCTGAGTTTGCGGCGTTGGACGGGCTGGTCTTCCAGCAACTGAACGTCGCCGAACCCGACGTCATACGCGCGGCCATCGAGTGCGTGGGACGTCTCCTTGAGGCGAACCTGACCACCGCGCCCCCGCCGGAGAATCGAATGGTGGGTTAGCTCCGAACGGGAACTTGCGCACCTCTGGTGGGTTCCGGCGTCGTGAAGGGACCAGAGCTGCGCGGAATTTCCCTAGACCTCGAGGGTCACCGGCCGCAGAAGTCCGTTGACTTCGACCGTGGGCCAGCGCTCGTCGACGCTGAGCACCTTGATGCCTTCGGCGGTGATGAGCACGGTGTCCTCGATCTTGACACCCGGCCCGGACGGGTTCCACGTAAACGCCTGGTTCAGGACCACCTCGTCATCGGTTGACGCCGTGACTCTCGGGTCCCTGCCCGCATATCCGGCCGGTCCGCCCTGGTGGTGCAGCCGCCACTGGTCCGGGCCAAAGCCGTGGGCGTCATACGAGCGCTGGATGACCTCGAAGATCCCATCCAGCCGTGCACCGGGGACCGTCGCCGCGAAGATGTCCGACTCAACAGCGGCAATCCGTGACTCGGCATCGCGCTCGGTGGCCGTCGATCCATCGAAGCGAACCCAGCGCGTGACATTCGCGATCACGCCTTTGCGCCTGGCGCAGACCACGGCCATTGCCCGTCGACCCAGCGGTGACGTCGTCGGGAGCGGGTGTCGGAAGGCGGAGCGCTCGCGGCCGTTGCATAGCAGGACCAGGGGCTCCGCACCCATCGCGATGACCCGTGCGGCCAGTTCCGCGGCGATGTCGCGCTCAAGTGTGTGCGGCCGGGCAGCGGAGAGAACGTCAGTCATGGCCCGCGCTACCTCGCGGTTGAGTTCGGCGTAGTGCTCTGCTTCGACCGGAAGGAGGGACTGCCGCGCCTCGCGCAGTTCCGTCCGGACGCTCGCCTCGTCGAGCGGTTCGGCAGGGGACAGCCGGCGGACCACCTCGTCCAGGGAACCGTGCCACGGCACGGGGTGCACGACGACGTCCGTCGGCAGCTCCTCGCGCATCAACCGGTCCGCCTCGTTGTTGAAAGTCATCAGGTGGTCCCGCTCGCGGTCGACCAGCAGTGCGGCGATCGGATCACCCGCGAGGCTGATATGCAGGCGGCTGCCGCCCAGGTACCAGGTCATCGCCGTGTTGGTGGTGAGCAGCAGGGAGTCGTGGCCGGTGCGGTCGAGGATGTCGAGGACCCTGCGGCGTTTGATCGCACGCTCGTCGGCGGGATCCGCTGCGGGATCCGCGAAAGACAGTCCGGGCTCTGAGGTAGTGGTCATGGATGCCTTTCGTCGGCCGCGAGTGCACGGACTGCCTCGGGGGTAAGGGCGCCGTCGGCGATGAGAACGGTGACGGAGCGGGTGAGCGGGGATTCGCGTGTGGTGGTGACGGGGCGGTCCCAGGCGAGCGCCAGACCCACTCCCGGGTAGCCTTCCGCCCGCACGAACCAGGGGTCAACGGTGCCGTCGTTGGGCAGGAAGAGGAGCGTTGCCAGTTGGCCTTCGAAGGTGCCCTGCCAGCACAGCCAGTCGGACACGGTGCCGTGGACGTCCCCTTCACCGGAGGCGTCCGCCGTCGTAATCGAGGGGTTTTGGCAGGCGGGGAGGCGCCAGAAGAAGCCGCCGTAGCCGCCGCCCTCCCGCCCGTTCGATCCGGGGCTCCCAAGGTGCACGGGGCCGTCGATCGCAGGCGTGAGTGCGAACTCGACCGAGAGCGCCCACACTGTGTCATTCACGGAACGCCAGGTGATTCGGCGTGCTTCGTGCAGCAGCGTGGCGCCGTCGGGGCCGCTCCACCGGAGGGTCTCCTCGAGGGAATTATTCTTTTGAGTGATTGCGGTGCGGGAGATAAGGCCGTGGTCCGGGCGCCAGACGTAGCCCTGCTCCTCGCGCCGGTAGGTGCGTCCGCCCCAGAAGTTGACGCCGTTGACGTCCTGTACGGCAACGCCTACGCCGAGGTGCCACACGTGGTCAGCGGGGAAGTGATCGGTGACAACCACTCCGCCGCGTGTCGTTACGGGGTGCAGGTAGGGGCGGGGCGACAGCAGGGGAGTGACGGCGGAGCCATCGCGGTAAGAGCCCACGGGGCGTCCGTCGAGCACAACAGGCAAGGACGACGAGGACGCGCAGGCCCAGCCCGGATCAAGTTCACTGAACGTCGCCTGGGCGAGGCATGCCCGGCGCAGGAGGTCCTCGATGCCGTGGACAACGGGATGCGCATCATCCCCCTCGCCCTCCCAGGTGACGTAGGCGGGATCGATGGGGTGCGGCGGCGCTGCCAGCCGGACCGCGTCGAGAACCCGCATGAAGGCACCGGAGGAGGCGAGCGGACTGATCAGGGGAGTACCGGCTGCACGGTGCTCGAGGAGGTTTTCCAGCAGGTCGGCGCGCCCGAAGTACTCAGTTTGGGTTCCCTCGGCCGTGGTGATCGCCAGTTCGTCTTCGGTGTAATACAGCACGGCGGTCCCCTGTGTGCCGTGGAGCGTGACGCTGGGTCGCGTCTGCTCCGCGGCACACAGGGTGAGTGCGAGCGTGACGACGGTGCCGGAGGCGGTGCCCAACCGGATAGCCGATGTGTCATCACACTCGATGTCGTGGGCGCGGTACAGGTCGGTCTCGACGGTAGCCACGTCGGACGTCTGCCTTGCACCGGCCACACGTAGGGCGGTCGCAACCGCATGGGCGAGCGGATTGGTGGCCACGCCGTCGACCACGTCCACTCCATCCAGGGTCCGCTTCCCCGCCCAGCGTGAGCGCGCGAAGTAGCCCCGGGTTCGCACCCAGGCTCCGAGCGCGCTGACGCCGCGGACCGAACCCAGCGATCCCGATGCCACGAGATCGTCGATCCGGTCCAGCGCTGCCGAGCCGAGGCTCTGAAACCCCGTCTGTACGGCAACGCCTGCTTTTTCCGCAGCGGTCAGGAGCAATTCGTACTGCTCCATTGACGCCACCGGAGGCTTCTCGACGTACACATCCGCGCCCGCCGCGATCGCCGCGTGGGCGAGCGGCGCATGGGCCTGGATTGGGGTGGCGATAACGACGACGTCGGGCGCCACCCCCGCAGCGAGCAGGTCCTCCAGATTGTCGAACACGCCGACCTCGCTACCCAGCGTGCCCTCGGAGGGAGGGCGGGGGTCCGCCACGGCTACCAGCCGCGCGGTGCCCCCGGCCTCGAGCCGCCGAAGGTTGTCCAGGTGCCGGGCGCCGTACCCGTGGACGCCGACCAGGGCCACCCGCGCAACGCGGACGGAGCCGTCGCGGCGGTGATGGTCGGCGGTATCTGCCGAGGGGTTCAGCGGACGGGGAGCGGGGTCGAGCATGATCGTTTTTTTCCGTTCCGGATGATCAGCCTGCGCTGATCATCCCTTCGATTTCGGCGGTCAGCTTTTCCGTTGCCTGCTCGGGTGTGAGCTTCTCGAACAGCACCTCGGAAACGTAGCGCTTGACCGTGTCCTGGACGCCGCCGGCACCGACGGGAGAAGGCAGCGGCGCTTCGGCCATGTCGGGGCGGATTTCGTCGAGGAAGTCCACCACGGTCTGATCTGTCTCATTCAGCTCCGGAGCAATGGCGGCAGCCATGTCGGGGTTCGCGGGAACCCCACGGTCCACCAGCATCTTCTTGGCGGCCTCCGGGTTGTTGGCCAGGTAGTTCACGAACTTCGCCGCTTCCTCCTGGTCATCGGACTGGCTGGAAATCGACCAGTACATCGACGCCTTGTAGTACATGCCGTTCTCGGAGGCATCGCCTGACTCGGATGGGGGACGAAGCATCGTCACCTCACTGCCGCTGGCCGACTCCACGGCCGAGAGCTGGTTTGACCAGTACCACCCCATGGCTGCGCGGTTGGTTGCGAAACCACCGGCCTCGAAGGAGCCCGACATTTCCTCCGTGTACCGGGCGGCACTCGGTCCGCCGCCGTCGCGCACCTCGAGCAGGTGCTCGAACCAGGCGGTGACGTTCTCAGGCGAGTAGCCCACGGTTCCGGGCTCTTGGTCGTTGTAGAGGTTCTCGCCGTGCTGGCGGAGCCAGATACGCAGGTCGACATCCTGGGCGCCGTATTCGGTGCCGACAATGTCCCCGCCCAGCTTCTCGGTGAGCTCCGCCGAGATGCGGTAGTAGTCGTCCCAGGTCCAGGTGGTGTCATCCGGGAGTTCCATGCCGGCCTGCTCGAACAGGTCATTGTTGGCCATCACCACGTAGGCGTTCTGGCCGGTCGACAGGCCGTACAGGCCGTCCTCGTAACGACCCAGGTTCAGTGACGCTTCGTCGAATTTGGACGTGTCCAGGCCTTCGAGTGTGCTGAGGTCCGCCAATGCTCCGCGACCGGCGTATTCCTGAAGGTACTTCTCGTCCATGGTGATCACGTCCGGGGCGTCGCGCCCCGCCGTCGTCGTAGCGAGTTTGTCCCAGTAGCCGCCGAAGTCGGAGTACTCACCCTCGATGGTGATGCCCTCGTTCTCGGCCTCGTACATGTCGATGATCTCCTGATTGGCCACATGGCGGGGGTCCGAACCCCACCAGGAGAACCGCAGGTTGCCGTCTCCGCCGCCGGCGTCACCGCCGCTGCCGCCGCCGCAGGCGCCAAGGGTCATGCTGAGCGCTACGACCGCGGTGGCGGCCGTGACCGCACGGGTTGCGCGAGAGAATCTCTTCATTGAATCTCGTCCTGTCTATCGGATGGATGTCGTTCGAGGATCAGAGGGGTCAGCCTGCGCTGATCATGCCTTCGATTTCGGCGGTCAGCTGTTCGGTCGCCTGCTCCGGCGTGAGGTTGTCAAACAGGACCTCGCCCACGTAACGGACGATCGTTTCCTGCACGTTGCCTGCACCAACGGGGGAGGGCTTCGGTGAATCGGAGACCTCGGGAGCGATTTCCTCGAGGAAGGAAACGACGGTCTGCTGCGACTCGTCCAGCTTGGGCTGAATCGCCGCGGCCATGTCCGGGTTGGCGGGGACGCCGCGGTCAACGAGCATCTTCTCGGCGGCGGCCGGGTCATTCGCAAGGAAGTTCACGAAGTCGGCTGCTGCTGCCTGGTCGTCCGACTGGCTGGAGATGGACCAGTACATGGAGGCCTTGTAGTACATGCCGTTGTCTTCGGCGTTGCCGCTGGGTGAGGGAATCCGAAGCATGCGTACGTCATCACCGGTGGCTGAGCGGAGGGCGCCCAGCTGGTTGGACCAGTACCAGCCCATGGCGGTCTTCTTGGTGGGGAAGTTCTCGGCTTCGAAAGTGCCCGCAGCGGCCTCAGTGAACTGGGCAGCGCTGACGCCGCCGCCGGTGTCACGGACGTTGAGCAGGTGTTCGAACCAGGACTTCAGGCTCTCCTGCGAGTAACCGACCGTGCCCGGCTCGTCTTCGTTGTAGAGCTCCTCGCCGTTCTGGCGCAGCCAGATCCGCAGGTCAGCGTCCAGTGCGCCGTAGTCGGTACCCTTGACCTCGCCCAGCTTTTCGCTGATCTCTGCAGAGAGCTTGTAGTAGTCGTCCCAGGTCCAGGTGGTGTCATCCGGGATTTCGACACCGGCCTCGGCAAAGAGGTCTGCGTTGACCATCACGGTGTAGGCGTTCTGTCCGGTGCTCAGCCCGTAAACGCCGTCCTCATAGCGGCCAAGGTCCAGTGCGGTCTCAGGGAACTTCGACAGGTCCAGGTTCTCGAGTTCGGTGAGGTCCGTCAGGGCCCCGCGGCCTGCATATTCCATGATGAACTTCTCATCCATGGTGATGACGTCGGGCGCGTCCCGGCCGGCCGTCGTCGTCGCCAGCTTGTCCCAGTAACCGGAGAAGTCCGAGAACTCGCCGGCGACGGTGACGCCCTCGTTGTTTGCCTCGTAAATGTCGATGATTTCCTGCGTGGCCTCGTGGCGGGGGTCTGATCCCCACCAGGAGAACCGGAGGTTGCCGTCACCGGCGGCTTCGTTGCCGCCGCTGCCGCAGGCGGCCAGGGATGCGCCGAGCACCACGGCCATGGAGGCCGCTGTTACGGCACGGAGGGGTCGGGAGAACTTCCTCATTGAATTTCTTTCCTATCTATCTGTTGTCTGTCGAGTTTTGGTTTCAAACAGGGACGGCTATTTGATGCCGGTAGTGGCGATGCCCTTGACCAGGTACTTCTGACCGAACAGGAACACCAGGAAGACGGGCAGGAGGGAAACGATGGACATGGCGAACATCGAACCCCAGGAGGAGGTGGCGGTGCTGTCCACGAAGGACCGCAGTGCAACCGGCACCGTGTACATGTTCGGGTCGGTCAGGTAGATCAGCTGGCTGAAGAAGTCGTTCCAGGTCCAGATGAAGGTGAAGATGGTGGTTGTCGCCAGGGCGGGCACCATCAGGGGGAGGATGATGCGGGTGAAGATCCGCACGTGGCCGCAGCCGTCGATCCGTGCTGCTTCATCCAGCTCCTTGGGCAGCCCGCGAATGAACTGCACCATCAGGAAGACGAAGAACGCGTCCGTGGCCAGCAGCTTGGGAAGCACCAGCGGGATGAAGGTGTTCACCCAGCCCAGCTCGGAGAAGATGATGTACTGCGGCACGATGATCACGTGGATGGGAAGCATGATCGTCATGAGCATGATGGCGAAGAGCAGGTTACGGCGGCGGAACCTCAGCCGGGCGAAAGCATAAGCCGCCATGGAGCAGGACACCAGGTTGCCGATGATGGAGCCGATGACCACGATCATCGAGTTGATCATGTAGTGCCCGAACGGTGACTGAAGTGCGTTCCACCCTTCGGTGTAGTTGCTGAACTCGAACGAGGTGAGCCAGAGGCCAGCTTCCCGGAAGATTTCGTCGTTCGGCCGCAGTGAGCTCACCAGCATCCAGAGCAGCGGGTAGAGCATGATGATGCCGAAGGCGGTGAGCGCAATGTGCTTGAGCAGCCGGCGTCCGGGGCTTCCGGTCACGTCCTCGTTACGGCTGCGGCGGACCCGCGGCGCCTCGGGGGCCTTGTTTTGTCCGGCCGCCGGGGACGTTGTTGTCTGGGGCTCGATATTAGTCGTCATAGAACACCCACCATTTCGAGGCGATGAAGTTGATGAAGGTGAAGGCGGCAATGATGAGCAGGAGCAGCCATGCCATGGCTGACGCGTAGCCCATGTTGAAGTTGCCGAAGCCCTGTTGGTAGAGGTACAGCGTGAAGAACATGGTCGAGTCCGCGGGGCCGCCCGTTCCGCCGGACACCACGAATGCCTGGGTGAAGGACTGGAAGGCGCCGATGATCTGCAGGACCAGATTGAAGAAGATGATCGGGGTGAGCAGCGGGACGGTGATGGTGGTGAACTGCCGCACCTTCGATGCGCCGTCCATGGCCGCTGCCTCGTAGTACATCGACGGGATCTGGCGGAGGCCCGCCAGGAAGATCACCATCGGAGCGCCGAACGTCCACACGTTGAGCACCATCAGCGTGCCCAGCGCCGTGGAGGGGTCTGCAATCCAGCCCATACCCTCGATGCCCACAAGCGCCAGGATCTGGTTGATCAGGCCGGAGGTTCCGAAAATCTGCCGCCATAGAACTGCGATAGCGACGGAGCCGCCAAGCAGTGACGGCAGGTAGTAGACCGAGCGGTAGAAGCTCAGGCCGCGCATGCCGCGGTCCAGGATCAGTGCGAGCGCCAGCGCTGCGATGAGCTGGAGGGGTACGGAGACGAAGACATAGAGGAAGGTGACCCCGAGCGAGTTCTGCAGCCGGGTGTCGTCGAACATCCGCATGTAGTTGTCCAGCCCGGTCCATTCTGGGGGCTGCAGCAGGTTGTAGTCCGTGAAGGAGAGGTACAGCGACGCCGCCATTGGGCCGATGGTGATGATGACCAGGCCGATCAGCCAGGGCGCCAGGAAAAGGTAACCGGCCCGCTCTTCCTTCTTCTCTGCGTCGGTCAGCTTTCGCTTCTTTCCACGCGGCTCTTTCTTCAGCCGCGACATCTCACTCAGAGCTGACATGGCTGGTCCTTTCCGCGATCGCGAGGGCGTGTGATCGCGCCGTGGCGCACGCGTCGCTGGGAGGCTTCATCGGGAACCTTCTGTCCGGTTGTAGGGCAATTGCTTCATGTACGAGAAAACGCTTTCTCGGGATTGCACTTGACCCTAGTGTGTCATCCGCCACACGTCAAGGAAAACGTTTTCTGAGATGACCGGGAACTGTCACACTCGGCGGGCGTGAAGCGGTCGAGAGGTCAGCGATGCTGCCAGAAACAGCGTCGATTCCTGCAGCATCTCCGCGGTGACGACGTGGCCGGCGTCGTACCACGTCCCCGTATAGCGACCGGGAGTGCCGGCTGCCAGGGCCGTGAGTCTCCTGTCGGCGTCGTGCATGCCATGCAGGGTGAAGAGCGGATCTTCCCGCGCGAACTGGACGAGGTGACGGCAGTCGGGGTTGAGGCCGGCGAGTTCCGGCCACTCGAAAGAGGAAGCGAGCCCCGGCGTTGCGAGCAGCCAGGAATGGGCGTCCATATGGGAGGGAAAAAGACCCTCGAAGGTGGTCATCATGCAGCAGACGACGGCGGCGCGCACCTCCGGCGCAAGAGCGGACAGTACCAGCGCCCTGCCCCCGCCGCCGGAGAAACCGCCGACACCCACGCCCGCGCCACCGACGGCGTCCAGAGAACCGAGGACCTTCAGCGCCACCAGGTCCTCGAGCGCCACCATTCCGGCGTAGCTCGTACCGAGGAGTCCTGCCGTCTTGGCCACCGTGTGCTCATGCGCGGCCGCAGCGGCGTTGTACTCCATGGCGGGCGTCGGCTGTACGCCTTCTTCCCGCCAGAGGGCCCACCGGGCGGCCATCCCTTCGGCCACCCGGGCCGGCGGTGGATCGAGGAGGAACCTCCGGCTTCCCCAGCTGAAGGAATCGTGGACCAGGACAGCGAAACCGGCGCGCGCGAGGTCATTGGCGACGGCGCGGCCTGAGTAGAGGTCGCGCTGCACCGCAGATACCTCCGGACCGGTCGCAGCACCGGCGTCGATCAGCCGTTCCGCACCGAGCCACTTGTTGCCGCCATGGCAGTGGAGCCACAGAACGCCGGGGAGGCTTCCCTTCGCATCCGAGGGAGTCAGCAGGTAACCGCGCGTCGGCGGGCCGTACGGTAGCTGCCAATCCAGTTCCTGGATTTGAACGCCGTCGACAACGCGGGTGCGCCCAGCTGACACCGACGGCGTAGGAATGCCGCCCGGAACGCCGAGTGCCTGTGCAAGCCGGGCGCTCGCAGCGTTGTGTCCCTGGTGCCTGCCGAGCTGGCGCACGGCGTCGGGCCAGTCCTCGAACCCGGCGATCGGGCTGGGGGGTGTTGTCATGGGCGGTCCGCCGGGAAGGAGTTCGGCCAGTCTTCCACCCGGATCCTGTTGATCACGTCCGGTCCGAACGCCGTGGCAGTCACGTTGACCCGGTCGAAGAGCTCCTCCGGAGCGAAGTTCACGGTGAATTCACCGCGTGCGCGGATGTTGCGCAGGCTGTCCTTCTCTCCCACGGACGTGAACTGGATAATCGGCGGGGCGGTCGAGGCCACGGTGAAGAAAGAGTGCGGCGCGAGGTTGTCCACGCCGCTCTCGGACTGGGACGCCACCCAGGCGATGGGTCGCGGCACCGCAGTAGCGGTCAGCAGCTTGTAGAAGGCGCCGGCTGAAAGTTGGTCACGGTGGAAGTCCCTGCGCATGTACCGAGCGTAATGCGGGCGGCAGCCGCACGAGGCGTCCCACCCAACCGCGTCGTTCGGTGGGAATGTCCGGACATTCCCACCGAACCGCCGGGTTCAGTGGGACGCTTCGTTGCGGCGGGCGACTAGTGCTCGCCGCCGAGCAGTTCATCGAGGCGCTCGTACCCCTCGGTCATTCCGCCTTCCATCCCGGACTCCGCCATGCCGTCCCGAGCTTCCTGCGTGGGGTACACGGAGTGGCCGAGCAGTTTGGAGCGTCCGCTGCCCAGATCCTCGAACCGGAGGAATTCAAGACTCACGACGTCAGGGTAACCGTCGAATTCGAACGTCTGAATGGCGAACTCGTTCTCCCGAACAGTGTGGAAGACACCGCTGAAGCCGTACGAAACGCCGTCTGGGCCGGTGTGGGTGTAGTGGTAGCTGCCGCCGGTGCGGAAGTCATAGTGGTCCACCTCCGCAGTCATGCGCCGCGGGCCGAGCCACCGGGGAATAAGGGCTGGGTCCCTGTGTGCTTCGAAGACTGCCTCGACCGGAAAGTCGAACTCCCGCTCGAAGTCAATGAAGGGGAGGCCTGCCGGGACGGAGAGCTTGAGTTGGTTGCTCATGGTTGATCCTTGGGTGCGCGGCCATTTCTGGCCTTGGATTCGAGTAGATCATCGAGTGCGCGGAACTGGCTTTCACGTACAAGCCTGTACTGGCCAATCCACGCGGTGAGCGCCTCCAGTTTTGCTGGGTTCAGGTGCACTGGGCGACGCTGCGCATCACGCGAGCGGGTCACCAGCTCAGCCTGTTCAAGAACCTGGATGTGCCTGGAGACCGCCTGCTTGGTGATGTCGAATGGAGCGGCCAGTTCGTTGACGGTTGCCGAGCCGCGGCTGAGGTGGGCGATGATGCTGCGGCGCGCGGGATCCGCCAGGGCCATGAAAGCCCGGTCGAGATGGTCCGCGTCCGTGTCCATTATCAACCTAACCCTTTATCAATGAACTAGTTGATTACAACGGTAGGCCTGACCCACGAAGGGGTCAAGGGTTTCTAACGTTTGAGCAGTTCTTCCAGGCTGGTCGGTTCCGATCCGGTCAGGTCTCGGATCACCGTCGTCGTGCCTTCCAACTGACCGGAGGCGATGGCGGTGTAGGTACTCACCCACGCGTCCAACTGCCAGTCCGGTACACCGTAGGAGGCACGGGAGGCGTAAGCCTCCTCGACCGTTTCCTCCTCGTAGCGGGTTTCGCGGCCGGTCACGCGGGTGATGATGGCCGCGACCTCACCGAGGGAGAGGGCTTCAGGGCCGGTGAGGTCATAGGTGCGTCCAATGTGGGGCTCCGGATCCTTGAGCACGACGACGGCGGTGCGCGCCACATCAGTCCGCGCCACAGCCGCTACCCGCCCGTTCCCCGCCGGCCCCCGCAGCACGCCTTCATCTCCCGCGAAGAGGGGCAGGACGTCCAGGTAGAAATTGTCACGCAGGAACGTGTGGCTCATACCGGAGTTTCGGATGTGCTCCTCCGTTGCCCAGTGGTCCCGGCCAAGCGTGAAGGTCGCCTCAGGACCGGCGGCAAGGAAGGAGGTGTAGACGATGTGTTGGACTCCGGCTTCCGCGGCGGCGTCGATGAAAGTGCGGTGTTGGTCCACGCGGTCTTTTGCCTCCGAGCCCGAAACCATGAAAAGCACCTCGCTGCCGCGGAGTGCATCAACAGCCGCCTCCCGGTCAGCGTATTCGGCACGGGCGACACTCGCTCCCGGAAGTTTCGGAGCCCGGGCAGGGTCACGCACGATGAGCTCTTGTTCGTATCCTGCGTCGGACAGGCGGCGGGCTACTTCCCCGCCTACGTGGCCGGTGGAGCCGGTAACCGCAATTCGTGGAGTCATGCTGGGTGGAGCGTTGAGTCCTGCCCGGATATTCCGAATTCATCAGCACTTTCCTCCACCGGCACATGCGCGATGAGCCGGCGTCGTCCGCCATCCCTACCGTGGAGCGGTGTCCAGGCTGTTTGTCGCGATTGGTGATTCCTTCACGGAGGGAGTGGGGGACTGGGACTCCCGCTATCCCAACGGCGTGCGCGGGTGGGCCGATCGCGTGGCGAAACAGTTGAGCAAACAGGATCCCACCTGGCGCTACGCCAACTTTGCCGTCCGCAGCAAGCGGCTTCGCCAGATCATCGACGAGCAGCTGGAGTCCGCGCTGGACCTCCACCCAACGGTGGTCAGCGTCTACGCAGGCGGCAACGACATTCTTGAACTACGCACCAGCATCACGCCCCTCATGGAGAGCTATGAGGAAATGGTGTCGCGCATCGCCGCAGCAGGAGCCCGTCCGCTCCTCTTCACCGGGTTCGACGTTCGGCTCCACCCGGTGCTTGAGCCGATGCGACGCCGGAACTGGGCCTACAACGACCACGTTCGCCGAATCGCTGAGACCTACGGCGCGCTGCTCGTGGATTACTGGTGTTTCGACGAGTACCACGATGCCCGTCTATGGGACGTTGACCGCCTCCACATGTCCCCGGCCGGCCACAAGACCATGGCCGCCCACGTGCTGCGCGTGCTGGGCGTCGACCATACGCTCACGTCCAAACCCCTCCGGCCCCGGCATCAGCTCACCGTGGCAGAGTTGCTCCGCAGAGAGGCGGCCTGGTGGGGCGAATGGGTGATCCCG
This sequence comes from Arthrobacter sp. M71 S08, assembly GCF_059089725.1. Taxonomy (NCBI): domain Bacteria; kingdom Bacillati; phylum Actinomycetota; class Actinomycetes; order Micrococcales; family Micrococcaceae; genus Arthrobacter; species Arthrobacter sp. M71 S08. The sequence goes on from NZ_JBNHEY010000003.1 coordinate 304,872, forward strand.
ATGTTCGGGCGGCGCCTGCGCAACGTCACGCTCGGGGATCATCTTGAGCCCCGGTGGCCGACGCCCATCCGCCCGGCGGACGGGCTGAAGCGTTTGGCCGCTGCCCGGGACGCGGGTCTGGCGTCCCGGGACTAGGCCAATGACGGCGGCACCGCTTACTCGTCTTTCAGTGTCTTCGTCCGTCCTCGTACACTGGTTGCATCATGACTTTCATCAACAAGTACCGCGCCCCGATTGTCTGGCTCGTTGTCATCGCTATGGTGGCCTCCATCGGAGCCGGCTTTTTCGCCACCATCTTCTAGCCCGCTGACGCTGCGGATTTCACTGTTGTAGCTGCGGATTTCACCAGAGCCGGCCCACCTCAGGAACCTGGACTCGTAGCCAGCGGTACCCATACGCCGGCAATTCAACCTGGAACTCGTCACCGGCGTGGATGTCGGTCATGGTGTCCTGCAGCAGGTCGGTCAGAATTCCGCCACCTTCGGGAACATCACTGTCCTTGAGTTTCAGCGCCACTTCGGTGGGTTCGGCTCCCAGGTTATGGAAGAGGAAGAGGGAGTTCTCTTCCCAGTCACAGCGATGGGCCAAAACGGCGGGATTTGGCGTGTCGATCAGGGTGAAGGAACCCCAGCCGAGTTCGGGACACTCCCGGTACCGTCTAATGAGGGTGCCCATGAAGCTCAGCAACGAGGACCGATCACGCCGGGCATCCACCACATTCACCTTGTCGGGTCCAAACTCGCCTTGCACCAGCGGTGACACGAGTTTGTCCGGCGGTACTGACGAGAAACCCGCACTTTCCTCATGTGTCCACTGCATCGGTGTGCGCACAGCCATCCTGCCCTCGGCCTCCAGGTTCTCGCCCATTCCGATCTCCTCGCCGTAGAACAGCACGGGTGTGCCGGGCAGGGAGAACAACAGGGAGTACACCATGCGGATGCGTTGGGGGTCGCCGCCGAGCATCGGGGGGAGCCGTCGCTTGAGGCCGCGACCGAAGACCTGCATGTTCTCGTGGGGGCCGAAGGCATCGAACACCTCCTGACGCTCCGAGTCCAGCAGCTTGTCCAGGGTCAGTTCGTCATGGTTGCGGACGAACGTTGCCCACTGGCTGTCGGGATCGATGGTGGGCCGGTCGATCAGGGTGCGGGCCAGGGCGCGCGCGTCGCCGCGGGCCAGCGAGAGATACATCTGTTGCATCGTGACGAAGTCGAACTGCATGGTGAGCTCGTCTGCGGCGTCCCCAAAGAATTCAACCTGCTGTTCGAAGGGCAGGTTCACCTCTCCCAGAAGCACGGCGTCGCCGGCTCGCCGTGAGAGGTACCGGCGCAGGTCGCGGAGGTAGTCATGAGGGTCCCCGGTGTGGCCGTCGATGCCCTGGGTTTCCAGGAAGAAGGGGACGGCATCCACACGGAACCCGGATAGCCCCAGCTCCATCCAGAAGCCGATCGCCTTGGCGATCTCGTCACGGACCATCGGGTTAGCGACGTTGAGGTCGGGCTGGTGGGAATAGAAGCGGTGCAGATACCACTCGCCGGTTTTCGAGTCTTTGGTCCAGATCGAGTTTTCCTTGTCCGGGAACACGACTTCAGCGGAGGTGTCGGGGGGAGGGTCCGACCGCCAGACATAGAAGTCCCGGAACGGGTTGTCCTTCGAGGAACGTGCCTGCTTGAACCATGGGTGCTGGTCGGAGGTGTGGTTGACCACCAGATCTGCGATGACCCGCATCCCGCGGTCCTTCGCAGTACGAATGAACTCGACCACATCGCCAAGATTGCCCAGCCGTTCATCGACGCCGTAGAAATCTACGACGTCGTACCCGTCATCACGCTGTGGGGACGGGTAGAACGGCATCAGCCAGACACACGTGACACCGAGCTCCGCGAGATAGTCCAGCCGCTGGGCGGCACCGGCGAAGTCGCCGACGCCGTCACCGTTGGAATCACAGAACGTCTCGATGTCGAGGCAGTAGATGACAGCGTTCTTCCACCAGAGGTCAGAGGAGTCGGTGATCCGCATCAGCGCACCTCGGGCAGTACGTGCTCGGCGAAGGTCTCGATGAAGGGTTTCTGTTCCGTTCCGACGTAGTGGAGGTACAGCTCATCGAAACCGAGGTCAGCGAATTCACGAAGCCGCTGGGCGTGCGTGGCGAGATCGGCCGAGATCTGCACAGTGCCCCGAAGCTCCTCTTCGGTGAGGTCCCGGGTGGCCTCCTCAAATTCGGCGGGGCGGGCAAGGTCCCATGTGGTCGGCGGCTTTACACAATTGGGACTCCACTGCCTGTGCGCGATGTCCACAGCCTCCTCCTCAGTGGGCGCCCAGGACAGATGCACCTGCAGGATGAGCTTTCCCTGACCACCGTTGTCCCGGTAGGCGTTGATCATTTCCGTCAGCTTCTCGTGCGGCTGGTTCGTGGTGACCAGACCATCGGCCCAGCGTGCGCTCCGCGCGGCGGTTTCAACGCTCACCGCCGGTGCGATCAACTGCGGCTTTATCTCCGGCACATCCCAGAGCCGGGCCTGCTCCACGGTGACGAGGCCGCGGTGCGTGACCTCCTCGCCGTCATGCATCCGCTGGATGATGTCAACACACTCTTCGATGCGCCGCTGGCGCTCCTCCTTGGGCGGCCAGGGATCTCCGGTGATGTGCTCGTTCAGATTTTCTCCGCTCCCAAGGGCAGCCCAGAACCGACCCGGAAACATGCTCGCCAGTGTGCCGCTCGCCTGAGCAATGATGGCCGGATGGTAGCGCTGACCCGGGGCCGTAACGACGCCGAAGCGCAGGCTGGTGGTGGCAAGCGCTGCTCCCAGCCAGGACCAGGCAAAACCCGAATGGCCCTGCGCCTCGGACCACGGTTCGAAGTGGTCGGAGCACATCGCGGCGTCGAAACCGGCCTGCTCCGCAAGTTGGACATCCGCGAGGAGCTGTCCCGGCGCAATCTGTTCGTGGGAGGCGTGAAAGCCGATGATGGGCATGCGGGGGCCTTTCCTTCCGTGGTGCTTGAACGCTTGAGCAGGTCCGTCCTAGTGTGATCAGCAGGCTTAGCAATATGTTTCGAGCCTATCTGTACTGCAGCTGGCCCTCAAGGGTGCTACCAAACTTCCACGTACCAGGAGTAACGCATGAGTGATCAGTACACATTTCAGAACCCGGTGACCCGCTTCCCGGAGATCTCGCCACCCAAGCAGGATCAGCCAGAGCCCGGACTGGACCGTGACCTTGAACCGCAGACTGACCGGGGCGAAGACTCGTACCGTGGCACCGGCCGCCTGGAAGGCCGGAAGGCTCTCATCACGGGAGCGGATTCAGGGATCGGCGCGGCAGTGGCGATCGCGTTCGCCCGGGAAGGCGCCGATGTCGCGCTCTCCTACCTGCCGGAGGAGGACGCCGACGCCGATGAGATTGTCCGCCTGATCGAGGAGAGTGGCCGCACCGCGGTCAAACTCCCCGGTGACATCAAGGACGGCGAGTTCTGCAAGGAACTCGTCACGCGGGCGGTGGAGGGTCTCGGCGGTCTCGACATCCTGGTCAACAACGCAGGCAAGCAGATTGCGGCGGAGCGCCTTGAGGATCTGGACGACGAGCAGCTCGACCATACGTTCAAAACCAACATCTACTCGTTCTTCCGCATCACACGGGAAGCTCTGCAGCACCTGCCGGCTGGGTCGAGCATTATCAACACCACGTCGATCCAGGCGTACAACCCATCGCCGACCCTGCTTGACTACGCGAGCACCAAGGCAGCGATCAACAACTTCACCAAGGGTCTCGCGCAACAGCTGGCTCCTCGCGGGATCCGGGTGAACGCCGTCGCGCCGGGCCCGTTCTGGACCCCGCTGCAGGTTTCCGACGGACAGCCGAAGGACGCGTTGCCGGAGTTCGGAAAGTCCACACCGCTGGGTCGCGCCGGTCAGCCTACGGAACTTGCACCGGCCTACGTGTTCCTGGCATCACCTGAGTCCAGCTATGTGCTCGGCGAGACCCTGAACGTTAACGGCGGAAGCCCGACACCGTAACTCGTCAGCTGTAGACGAATCCGTGTCGGGAATGATGTCCGGGTAATGCCCGGGCGGGGCCGCCTCAGTCGGGGAAACGGGGCGGTCCCGCTCGGGGGGCCCTGGAATGCCAGTGCCGGCAGGAGGAGCCGGTGGTCTCGCCCGTCTCTGTCCTGCCCCATAAATATGGCGGCCGAACCTTGGGATTTTCTTTGGAAAAATTCCCAGAAAAATAAGCGTGCTTATTACTTCCCCTCAGGCAGGAGCAGGGGTTAACGTCTACAAACATGGTTCCGTGTTCCCCAGCCCGTACAGATGAGTTGGCCGTCCAAGGCCCGGAGCCAACCATCGCGGAGGTATCCCCGTGTTCTTCCACAAGCAGGAATTGCAGTTCAAATCCACACCCGATAAGCCGGACGCCGTCTACGCAAGAAAGCTGCAGGAGGTCCTCGGCGGCCAATACGGTGAGATAACCGTTGCCATGCAGTACAGCTTCCAGGCGTGGAACACCCATATTCCCGGCAAATACCGGGACCTGCTCTTCGGAATAGGTGCTGAAGAGTTCGGTCACGTGGAGATGCTGGCAACCATGATTGCCCAGCTGCTGGAAAAGGCGCCCCTTGGCATTACCGACGACGCCGTCCAGTCCGACCCTGCCATTGCCGCCGTCGTTGGTGGCACGGATATGCAGCAGGCTATTGTTGCCGGCGCTGGTGCGCGTCCCGTGGACAGCATGGGCAACCCATGGCAGGGAAGTTACATCACTGCCAGCGGGAACCTGTTGGCGGACTTCACCGCCAACGCCAACGCTGAGATGCAGGGTCGGCTGCAGGTTGCCCGACTTTACCACATGACCGACGACCACGGCGTGCGGGACATGCTTTCCTTCCTGCTTGCACGTGACACCATGCACCAGAATCAGTGGATGGCAGCCGCTCGCGAGCTTCAGGAAGAAGGGTCGGAGAACTTCCCCGTCCCCAGCAACTTCCCCCTGAAGAAGGAAGAGCGAAGCGTGTCCTACCAGTACCTGAACTTCTCGGATGGAAAAGCGGCGTCCGAGGGGTCCTGGGCCTCCGGTCCGACTCCGGACGGGCACGGCGAGTTCTCCTACCACGACGGCCCGACGACGTCGGCTCCCATGCCGCCGCCTACTCACCCCGATTCGCGTTTCTATGGGACAACGGAGCTGCCGAACACCATGGAAAAGATGGCCGGCAGCGTGCAGGACAAGCTGCATAAGGAATAGGACCCATCCCTGACCGGACAGCCCCCGCAGCCGTGTGCGGGGGCTGTCCGATGTTCGCACCTTCCCGGATAGACAGTAGGCTTAGCACTATGTGGTTTAAGGGGACGACGACGTCGTCCACCGGGTAGGAAGGTTGTGCCATGAGGAGTCCTGAAGCGCGCGGGTTCGCGAGCAAGGCTTTGCTGGAGTTGCTGCCGCAGGCACCGAACTCCGAGGGCATTGACGCCCTGCACGGAGCGGTATTGGCTGCGCTTGGGCGTTCTCCGGGAATACTGTCGGATGACGATCTTCAGCTGACTCTTTTCTGTCTCTACGAACTGCACTACAGCGGTATCGATGGAGCGCACGCCGACTGGGAATGGGAGCCGGGACTTATCGGAATCCGCCGCGGCATTGAGCGGGACTTTGAAACGGCTCTGCGTGCCGCCGTCGACCTTCCCTCGTTGGAACCGCGCGACAGCGACGGCGTGGCCGCCGTTCTCTTCGAACTGGCTGCTGCGGATACCGGCCCGAGCGTTTCGCGATTCGTCGCCAGGAAGGCCACCCTCGAACAGGCCCAGGAATTCCTGATCCACAAATCCGTCTACCAGCTGAAGGAAGCCGACCCCCACACCTGGGCCATACCCCGCCTGAGCGGCCGGGCAAAGGCAGCAATGGTCGAGATCCAAGCTGACGAGTACGGCGGCGGACGCCCCGACCGCATGCACTCGGCGCTGTTCGCCCGCACCATGCGCGGGCTGGAGCTCGAGGATAGCTACGGGCATTACGTTGATGTTGTCCCCGCCCTCACACTCGCAACCACCAACATGATGTCCATGTTCGGGCTTAACCGCAGGCTCCGAGGGGCCATCGTGGGACATCTGGCGGCGTATGAGATGACCTCCTCCCAGCCCAACCGCCTGTATGGGAACGGATTCCGACGGCTCGGTTTCGGCGAGGACGTCACCTGGTACTTCGACGAACATGTCGAGGCGGACGCCGTTCACGAACAGATTGCAGGCCGGGACCTCGCCGGGGGTCTGGTGGAAGCGGAGCCGGAGTTACTCGAGGACGTGTACTTCGGGGCTTCGGCTGCCCTCACCCTTGACGGCATGCTCGGAGAGCACATCATGGCCGCGTGGGAGAAAGGTCAGTCGTCGTTGCGGGCAACCGCACCCGCTCCGGTATGACCGGTCCCGCGGCGACCTACATCCTGCCGCTGCGGTGGACCGAAGATGGCGGGATCGAGGCGCTGGCAGCCTACCTCGATGAGGTGGCGCAATGGGCAGAAGTGCTCGTGGTGGACGGATCACCGGACCGCGTCTTTGCTCATCACGCTGCAGTTCTTCCGTCCGGGGTGCGTCATCTCCGCCCACGGTTCACCTGCCGAAACGGCAAGGTGGCCGGAGTGCTCACGGGGCTTGCCGAGGCCTCGTGTGAACGGATCATCATCGCCGACGACGACGTCCGCTACGAGGCCACCGCGTTCCAGCGCGTCATCGGCCTGCTGGATGGGGCCGACGTCGTCCGGCCCCAGAACTACTTCCTGTCCCTGCCGTGGCATGCCCGCTGGGATACCGGCAGGACGCTGTTGAACCGGGCTTTCGGCTCGGACTTCCCGGGCACCGTCGGCGTGCGACGCTCCATCCTGAGGGCAACCGGCGGCTACGACGGCGACGTCCTGTTCGAGAACCTGGAACTCCTCCGCACGGTGCGTGCAGCGGGCGGAAGAGAACTGCGTGCTGATGACCTGTTCGTGGGCAGGATCCCGCCTCCGGCGGGCCACTTCCGCCGACAGCGGGTACGCCAGGCCTACGACGACTTCGCCCAGCCGCCCCGGCTGCTCCTGGAGCTGTCCCTGCTTCCCGCGCTCGTCCTGCTTGTGCGGCGCTATGGCGCGGTCTCTTGCGTGCCGGCAGCCGCCGTCGTCGTTGGTTTGGCGGAGCTGGGACGACGACGGCGGGGCGGCAGGCAGGTTTTCCCCGCTGGCGTTGCGCTGTGGGCGCCCGCATGGCTGGCTGAGCGGATGCTGACCGTTTGGGCCGCGCTGGGTCTGCGCCTGACCGGTGGAGTGCCCTACGCCGGCTCAAAACTGACGAACGCCGGCAACTCCCTCCGGGTGCTCAGGCGAAGGCACAAGCAGGTTTGTAGGGGTTCGTTAGTTCACGACAGTAAAGCAGGTCTGGTGGTTCCCGATTTGGGAATCACCAGACCTGCGTAAAACTTCCGTGAGGAGTCGGCTCGACCTTACCGGGTGTTGTCGATCGCGTTGTAGTCCGTACGGTCAATCTTGCGGTGGTACCGCATGCCGGCCAGTCCGCCCAGCACTGCGCCGGCCAGAGCTGCGAGCAGAGCCACGACGACGGCGATGATGCCGGCGGTGGTCAGGGTGCCTTCATTCAGGGGCAGGCGGGGGAAACTGTTCAGGTTGGCGAGGACATCGAACTGCGATCCGAAGATGAGTCCAAGGAGGGCAACCACGATGGCGATGATGATCGCCCACAGCCAAACAGCGAGACCCTGCTTGGCTCCGTTGAACCGTGCCATGCGTCCTGCCACGTACCCGCCGCAGAAGTAGGCAAGGAGCAGGATGACGAGCAGGATGATGGCGCTCGTGATGCCGACCGTCTGGGCATTCTGTGAAGCCTGGTTCGCTGCTTCGTTCAGGGTGGTGTTGGTCGACAGTCCGAAGGCTGCGCCCGCTGCCGCAACGAGCGCGGTAAGCAGGACCGCCATCCCGGTTGCAGTCAGCCAGCCGAAGAAAGCGGCGCCAAACTTCATGCCGCCGAAGGTCTCTTTCTGCCGCTGGTGGAGCGCGTCCCGTTCGGCGCCGTCGGGAACGGGCGTGACATCGCGGTCGTAGTCCCGGTTGCGGTTGTGGTCGGGATCGAGGTTGCGTTCGCCTCCGGGACGACGTCCATGCCTGTCACTGGTGTGCGACACGGGGATGGCTGCGGTGCGCTCGGATCGGTCGTCGACGCCGTCGAGATCGCGGTCGAGGTTGATTGCGCGGGTCTCTGCCTCCGAACTGCGTGCGTCGTTGCGACGGGAGTCCCCGATGTCCGGTGTTGCAGACTCGTCCACATGCTTCGGACGATAGTCCCGATCATGGTTCCCTGTTCCTGGTGTGCTCATTCTGCCTCCTGATTCAGGGCCCCTAAAGGCCATATCGTAAGCAACCTTAGTATTCCGCCGTCGTGTGGACAAAGACGCCACTCCGGCGGTGGCATGCTTGGGAGCATGGATTGGGAGATTCTTGTGACCGTGATCTGCGGGTTGGCCATCGCCGTTGGAGTGGCGGGCGTGGTCATTCCGATCCTGCCCGGCAGCATTCTGATCATCGCGGCACTGCTGGGGTGGGCGCTCGCGGTGACGAGCGGTCCCGGTTGGGTCGCGCTCTCCGTGGGCGGAGTATTGGCGTTGGCGGGGCTATTGGCAGGGACCATATTGACCGGGCACAAGCTGCGTCAGCGCAGGATCCCGGGGCGTTCCATCACCATCGGCCTGGTCCTCGGCGTGGTGGGCATGTTCATTATTCCCGTAGTGGGGCTGATCGTCGGCTTCATCGTCGGTCTGTTGCTGAGTGAGGCTGCACGACTGCACGACTTCCGGGCGGCCCTGTCCTCGAGCGGTGCCGCACTCAAGGCTCTGGGTGTTGGGATCCTGGTGGAACTTCTGCTTGCGTGCGCGGCAGGCAGCGCATGGGTTCTGGCCGTATGGGCGCATTTCGCCATGCGCTGACCCGCCTACGCTTCGCTTACCGCCTGTAGCCGCGGTTCTTTCCTCGGCTGTACCTGGTGTTAGTACGGCGCTGCTGGCCCTTGCCGAGCACTTTCGACGCGATGACCGGTGCGAGCATCCAGAGGATCTTCTTCAGCATGTTGTTCCGCCTTTCGAGGAATGGACCTCCATAGTAAGCACACTGACTAATTCTGTGTCGACTGGAAGGTGACGAATTCCTTGAGGGCGGTGAGCTGAGCGAGTCTGCATTCGGGCTTGAGGTACATCATGTGGCCGGCCTCGTGATAGTGGTGGGAGATCCGGTCTCGCGCGTCTTCATTGAGCGCCATATGTGCGAACACATACTCGGCTGCGAAGTGCGGAGTGGCGCCGTCCTGGTAACCGTAGTCCACGTGTACCCGCAGGGCCGGATTGTGGACCATCAGCCGCTCAAGCACGTCGCTGACGTCAACGGGTGCGCCTTCGAAGGTTCGGTAACTCCAGGGTTGGACCCGCGCGGTAAGGATCTCATAGGGGAGGTCGTTTTCGTACCCGAGCTCGGCGCGCACGTAATGGTTGATTGCCGCCGCAAAAGGCCCGGTGATGGCGCGCATGCTCGGATCGTCCGTTGAACTGGAGGACTGCAGGTTGGCGGGCCGCGCGGTGAATCGACCGTCAATCCTGCCCACTACCAGGCCTTCCGTCCTCAGCAGTTCCGCAGCGAACTCGTGGTACTCCCAGCGCAGGTTGGTGCGGCGGATGAAGGCCTCATCGAGGGTGGTCAAGGCGCTGAGGCGGGTAACGACGTCGTCGTATTCGGATGGTGTCAGCCGCGCGCCCTGGGTGAGGGCATACCCGAAGTCGCGGGAAGCGAATTCTTCCGCTTCCCGAACGACGTCCGTGAGGTCCCTGTCGGGATGGCGGCCGTGATAGTGCGCAATCGCGGCGTAGGTCGGCAGGTGGAGCGCGTATGGGGTGTCGCTGCCCGGGAAGAAACGGAGCGTGGACATATTGAGCACTGTCGAGATGAGTCCCAGACCGTTGACCGCCATGCCGTAGGCGTCGAATAAGCGTCCTGCGACGGCGACAGCACGGAGCGTTCCATAGGATTCACCGACGAGGTACTTCGGCGAGAGCCACCGGTTGTTGCGCGTGGTCCAGAGGCGAATGACTTCGGAGACGAGGTCACGGTCTTCGACGAAGGCGTGGAACTCGTCGGTCTTCTCGCCCTCGATGACCCGGGAGAAGCCTGTGCTCACGGGATCAATCAGGACCAGGTCGCTGTGTTCGAGCAGGGTCTCAGGGTTGTCGACAAGACCGAAGGGCGGGGGAGTCATGGTGTCGACGTCGCCTGAGTCCACCCTGCGTGGGCCCAGCAGGCCGAGGTGCAGCCAGACCGACGAGGAGCCGGGCCCACCGTTGAAAGCGAACGTGACCGGTCGGGTGATGGTGCTGTCGTCCTTCGTGTAACCGACGACGAAGATCTCTGCCTTCGGTTTGAAGCCCTCCGACTTGCCGTCCTTGATCTCTTCCCGCCGCAGGACGAGCCGCCCGGTAGTTGTGGTGTATTCGAGACCTGAGGGGGTGGTGTGCTGTCGTGTCACGAAGTCGTCGCTGACTTCCTTGACGGCAGCGGGCTCACTCTTCTCGGCGGTGGTGTCTTCCGTTGCAAATTCTTCAGCCATTACCCGAGCCTAGCGGTGGTTACGGTAGGCAACTACCCCCGTTTGGTGGTTTGCCTGGTGTGGCCGACGTCCGCACTCCAGGGCTGGTGCTGTTCCGGGCGAGCGAAGAACAGGGCCGCAACCAGACCGATGGCAATAACGGTTGCCGGCAGGAGCAGTGACTGGCCCATGGCCGCAGCATACTCGGCGGCCCGCTCCGGTGCGCCCAGCGCATCATTGGCGACGAGACGCGCCTGCATAATCGCCGCGATACCGGCGCTGCCGATCACTGCTCCCACCTGCCGTGTGGTGTTGTAGACACCGGAACCCGCACCGGCCAACGACGGCGGGAGGTTGCGTGTCGCTGTCAGCGACACTGGAGCCCAAATTCCTGCGCTCGCCAGACCGACCAGCGCGAGTGGCAGCATCAGGAGCCAAATCGGCGTGTCCGGCCTGAGCAGGGACGCCAGCCAGAACAGCGCAACTGCCATTCCGGTGAATCCGAAGATTGCCATGTATTTCGGGTTGCCGCGCTGTACGACTTTTCCGACGAATGGGGCGAGCGCTCCGGAGATGACCGCCATGGGAACCAGCAGCATCGCAGCTTCCGTGGGGGAGAGGTTGCGGACGTTCTGGGCGTAGAGCATCAGCGGCAGGCTCATGGTGGTGATGGTGAAGCCCATCGACGATATTGCGGTGTTGGCCAGTGTGAAGTTGCGGTCGCGGAACAGCTTCAGTGGGATGAGCGGTTCCTTGCGGTTGAAGCGTTGCCAGACGAGGAAGGCGCTGAACAGGACCACTCCGGTGATGATGAGGGACCATACGGAGATCGGGCCTGCGATGGTTCCCCAGTTGTAGCTCTCGGCCTCCTGTAGACCGAACACCAGGCAGAACATTCCTGCTGCACTGAGGATCACGCCGAGGAGGTCGAAAGAGTGGCTGTTGGTGCTTAATTTCGGAACGTACCGGTAGGCAAGCACCAGACCGACGACGCCGACCGGTACGTTGACAAAGAAGATCCACTCCCAGCCGAGAGAGTCGACAAGAACACCGCCCAGGATTGGTCCCACGAGAGTGGCGATGCCAGCGACGGAACCCCAGAGACCCATGGCAGAACCGCGCCGGTCCGGAGGGAAAATCCGGGTGATGACAGACATTGTCTGCGGCGTCATCAGCGCGGCACCCAACCCTTGGATCACCCGGGCGAGGATGAGCAGTTCGATGGTGTCGGCAAAGCCGCACAGTGCGCTGGACACGGTGAACACCGCCAGACCGGCGAGGTAGACCCGCCGCGGGCCGAATCTGTCGCCGAGCCTGCCCGAGATAAGCAGCGGTACCGCGTATGCAAGGAGGTATGCGCTGGTGACCCAGATGGCGCTGTCGATATCCGCCTCCAGCGCCTCCATGATGGCGGGGGTGGCAACGGACACGATGGTTGAGTCCACGAGGATCATGAAGAACCCGATGACGAGCGACCATAACGCCGGCCAAGCCCGGATCTCCGTAACGGAGGAACGCATGGTTCGAGGGTACAACCGGGTCCAGACATTTGGTTCTCGGCCCGGATGCTGGGGTATCTTTGTTGCTGCGGGGCCTTAGCTCAGTTGGTAGAGCGTTTCGTTCGCAATGAAAAGGTCAGGGGTTCGATTCCCCTAGGCTCCACTCAAAATCCCCTTGTGACCGCTGGGGGCAGTTACGGGTTGTTCCCTGAAACCGGTCTACCCAATACCCTGCTATCTCCCGGCGTGCCCGGTGAGCAATACGCGTTGCGCGCTAAACAGTGATAGGAAAGAAACCATCCGTGGGCTGACGGGCTGCGAATTCCTAAGTCCGGACCACGATGAAAAGAGGTGGAGATGTCGGAAACAGATCTTTGGACCACCGAGAGACTGCTCACCACCGCCGCCCGCCTTACAGAAAACGCCTGGAATGAGCGTCTGCTCGCAATCGGCATAACTCACGCAGCCTTCATCACACTGCGCTCGATCGAGACGAAGGGTCCACTGTCCCAGACCGAGCTGGCGGAGCAGTTGCACGTCACAGCCCAAACCGTCGGCCGAACGCTGGTTCGCCTGCAGCAACAGGGACTGGTATCACGCCAGAGCAGCGAGAGCGACCGGCGAACATTCGTCGTGAGCCTGACTCCCCTCGGCAGGTCACGGCTCTCCGAGGCTGAGCACCACGAACGTGAATTCATGCAGAACCTGCACCGTGCTTCTCCAGAGCTACGGCGGCTCTTGATGAAGCTGATCGAGGATCTGCTGCCCTCCGGTCCCAACCCGGCGGCACCGGGTCAGCCGAATGGAACTCCTGTCTGAGCAGAACAGGCCGGTGGCGCTGCGTGAACTGCATGCAGCGCCACCGGCCTGTTTGCGTGGCAGTTACGGTGTGCTCGAGCTGTCTGAGCTGCTCTTAACGTTGGACTTGGCATCCTGAGCGCGGTCCTTGACGTCAGAGGCTGCGCTGGTGCCCTCTTCCTTCACCGTGTTGACCGATTCGGTGGCGGTGTCCTTGACGGAGTCCATCGCCTGCTGCGCCGGCTCCTTCATGTCCTCAGCGACCTGCTTGGCTGCGTCGGAGACTTCGGAAACGAGGGGCTGGGCCTTCTCCTTGACGGTTTGAGCCGCTTCCTTCTCCTTCTCGGTTGCGGGAATGAGCGATGCTGCAAGCATGCCCGCGCCGAAGGCGATCAGCCCGGCGGCGAGGGGGTTTCCCTGCGTCTTCGAGGTAATGCGCTGCGGCGCTGACTGAACGGCCCCGCCGGCCTGGTGCATGAGGTCCCCAGCGGAATGGGCTTTGCCCTTGGCCGAATGGGAAGCGTCATGGGCGGAGCCGACCACATTTTCCTTGGCGTCCTGGGCCGTTCCCATCACGCTGTTCTTGGCGTCCTGGGCCGTGCCCATCACGGTGTCCTTGACGTTGCCAAGCTTGTTTTTAACCTTGTCGGTCTGTCGCTGCGCGATGTTCGACGGGCTTACCTTGTCGGCAACAGCATCTACATCGGCGCCGAGCTCGCTGCGGGTGCGTTCAATGTCCGCGCGGATTTCATCAGGTGTCTGGTTCATGGCGTGTGCTCTCCTGGTTTCAACGTAGGCGGAATTTCCTTGGCTGTCTCAGCGGTCTGCGGCATGCCCTTGATCGATTTCATTTCTTTCTTGCCCTTCAGGGCGAGGACCGCGGCGATAATTCCCCAGATCACTGCAACGATCACTGAGGCCCAACCGAGGCCCACAAGCTCTGCCAGGCCCCACATGAGGGCGAGAGACAAGAAGAGAAGTACAAAGTGCCCGGCGACGGCGGCGCCGCCGAACATTCCAGCACCCTTGCCCGCGCGGGTTCCAGACTCGCGCAACTCGGCTTTCGCAAGCTCAAGTTCCTGGCGCATCAGCGTCGACAGGTCACGAGTGACCTCGCCGAGCAGCTCCCCGAGGGATGCATCCGAAGCGGAGCCACTGGTGGAGCTGGACGGTGGCGGTTGCGCCGCGTGCGATCCGTGGAGGTGTTGTTCAGTCATTATCGGAAGTCCCTCCCTGATTCAGTCCCGCTTACTCCAGGCTGCGTGAGCGGAGTGGTGGGGGTGACGGTCGGCGTCGTAGTTGGCGGCGCTACCGGCGGAGTGTCAATGCCCGCGCCGTAGGCCGGCAGGTCCGTTCCGTACTCATCGGGGACCGGCGGGTAGGTAGCCACGTGCTGTCCGCCCGTTGCTGAGCCGGCGGGTCCGCCGGACGAAGGCGCGCCGCTGGAGCCCGAACCGCCCGTCATTCCGCGGGTAAGGCGTCCAGCCAGGAGGCCGGCACCTGCGGCGATCAGCAGGAACGCTCCCGGACGGCGGCGGGCGAAGCCGGTGACTTCATCCAGTAGGGATCCCGGATCCCGGCCCTCAAGCCAGGAAGCGGCGCTGTCGGTGCGCTGCGCCACCTGCTGCACGAGCTGCTGAGCGGTGCCGCCCTCGGACTTGTCAGCCATGGACTTGAGTTCGTCGGTGAGGGAACGCAGGCCTTCGGTGACGCGCTGTTGCTGGCTGCCGGCCTGGCTCTTCAGGCCCGAACCCAACTCGCCGACCAGATTCTTGGCCTGCGTGCCGGCTTCGTTTGCCACGTTCTTTGCTTCTGCCCCCGCGGTCTGTGCGACGCCCTTGGCTGCGTCTGCGCCCTGCCGCCCTACATCCTTGGCTTCATCCTTCGCAGCAGACTTAGTGGACTGTCCCGAGGTTGAGGGGTCCTGTGCGCCCGGCGTTGAGGTGACCAGCGGGTCTTCTGACCAGTTCGTTGTGCTCATAATGACTCCTTTATTGATGTGGAGGACTCCTGGGAAGTAAGTCATCGCATCTACACAATAAGCATGCTTAGCATATGACCACAAGACCGCAACGAAAACTCTCCTTCGACCGGGAAGCTCGCCGGACCCTGCGTGGACAGCCAGCTTAGTATTCTGATCGATAGACGGCTAGGGTCGTAGCTCGCAACGAGGGAGACATCATGAGTTCACCATCCGCATCACCCGGGAACGACGACATCAGTATCGTCGCCTGCCCTGATGGGCCTTTGCTGGTGAGGGGCGACGTCCCCATTGTGACTCCGTCGGGCGAGCCGGTGCCCCGCCGTCGTAAGACCGTCGCGCTATGCCGGTGCGGTGCCTCGGCTATCAAGCCGTACTGTGACGGAACTCATAAGCTCATCAACTTCCGCACCGAGCCGGACCTGCCCGACGTTCAGGAGTAGGGAAAAAGCGAAAAGGCCGCCGATACCGCTGGAAAGCGATAACGGCGACCTTCTCTCGTAAACCCGTGGGTTACTCCGCTATGTACATGTCCTGCCAGCCCCTGCCGATCTTTTGCGAACCGCTAAAGCGTCCTGTCCCGTTACCGGTGTAGAGATACAGGTCACCGTTGCTGCTGCGTGCGATCAGGTCGGAGTTGGAATCCGCGCCCCATGGTCCCGGGCCGGCGAATGCTGTCATCCCGCTCCAGCCCGAGCCGATCTGCGACTTGGCCAGGAAGTTCCCCTTTCCGTTTCCGGGGTAGAGGTGCAGCCCACCGTTTGAGTCCCGGGCGATCAGGTCCGACTTCCCGTCTCCGTTGAAATCTCCTGTGCTTAGCAGTGCGGTCATTCCAGCCCAGCCCCATCCGATCTGAGTACTGGCGCCCCAACCGCCCTTCCCGTTCCCGGGGTAGAGGTACAGCACCCCGTTGCTGGAGCGGGCAAGGAGGTCCGGGAAGCCATCACCGTTGAAGTCACCGGGTGTCACCAGAGCCGTCATGCCTCCCCAGCCGCTTCCGATCTGCACTCCTGACTTGACGCCACCGGTTCCGGTGCCCGCATAGAGCCAGAGGCGGCCCAGGCTGTCTCGGGCCACGACGTCGGAGATACCGTCCCCGTTGAAGTCACCGGGGAGGAGGATCATGTTCATGCCGCCCCACCCGGAACCGATCTGCACTCTCTGCCCGAAGGTTCCCGTGGCCGTGCTCGGGTACAACCAGAGCCGACCGTCTGAGTCACGTGCGACGATGTCCGGGTTCCCGTCCCGGTTCATGTCCGTGCGCCCGCCGGACTTAGCGGCTGGGGTGGTCGTCGCGGGAAACGGATTCGTGTCGATCGTGATGGAGGCGGCCGTGTCGGAGACGGTGTTTATCCGGACGGCGGTGCCGGCGTGGGTCATGAAGACGCTGCCGGCCTGCCAGGCGGTGTTTTCCGCATAGTAGCCGGCGTACGGCTTGCTCGAGGGCATCAGGAGGACGGACGACGCCGGCGTAAGACCGCCGCTCTGTACGATCTTCACTCCCCGGTTGCCGTTGATTGCAAGGTTCTTGTCGAAACCGACGGGAACGCGAAGCTCGAGGTAGTAGATTTCGCCGCTCTTCGGATCCGTAAACTTCACTGCCCGGTAGGCATTGGAGCCGGCCCATGGTCGAAGAGTGTAGGTCTTGCTGCCGGACGCAATTCCGACGTTGAGAATCTCGTCCCCGCGGCCGAAACCGCCGTAGTCCCAGAAACTCGAGCTGATGACGGGGGTATCGAACCATCGGGAGATGCCCATCAGGTCCGACGTATCACCGTAGTGCCGGATTTCGCACCCTGAGCCGAAGGTAGCGGTATCCGGCTGGCCGGAAGTGCACTGCAGTGAATCAGCGTGCATGAGACCCAGTACGTGGCCGAACTCGTGGGTGAGTACGTTCGTGGTGAAGTTGCTCAACTGCGAGGTGTGAGGCATCAGGATGCGGCCGCTGGTGCCGCTGCTGCTCCAGCCGTAGCCCAGATAACCCTCCTTCAATGCTGTGGGGGTGAAGACCACCAGTGCGGTGTACGGGCTGTAGGTCCACTTCAGCTCTGCAGTGACCTTGTTCATGATCTGGTCGTAGGAATCAGTGGACTTGGCAGCCGTCTTGTGGTTTACGACTCTCGACGCTACCGACATCGAAAGCCGCCCGTTGGACATGCTCTTCCAGTAGGTGCTCGATACGCCGATGGCGTTTTCGGCTGTTGTAAACGGAACAGTGGCGGTGCTGTCCGCCAGATCCAGCGTCACAAGCCGCACCTTGATGTCGCCGGCGCGCGAAAGGGTTCCACCCGCCCCGAGGGGTGATGTGGCAGCACCCTCGGTTTCCGCGTGGGAATGGCCATCATGGGGTGTGGAACCAGGGGTCGAGCCCTCGTAGGTATGGTCGGGATAGGACGGTATGCCGCCCGGGAAAAGTTCGTGGATCTCGGCCGGCTCCGTCTCAGCCGGCGCTGTCTCGGCCGGTGCAACCTGGGTTTCCAGGTTCTGCTCCGGTGCGTGGGTTGCCGTAGGAGACGGCTGAATGGTCTGCGCCGACGCCGGGTATACCCCGACAGAGAGGCTGCCCGCCAGCAGTAGGACGCCGGAGAGGGCAGCAGTGAAACGCTGAAGTGAAGGCATGAGAGTCCTTGGTGGTACGAGTGGGTCGGGGCCCACGTCGCAGTCTTCCCCGACAGCGACAACTGGCCGCTCGCAATCAGCGGCGCTTGAAAGCCCCGCCCCAAGTATAGGTTTATCAATCGCCGGTAAATCGCTGGGAATTTACAAAGGATTACGCAAAGAAGCTCAGTTTTCCCGCAGGTTCAACGCAGGAGGAATGAAAAGCTGAATTCAGGAGGAATTTGTAATTGCCCGACGTAATTATGTGCATAAACGGGCGGAGCGAATCAGGAGGCGCTGCGTGCAGCGCGCTCCGACTCGGGAGGGGTGACCGAGAGCGCATCCAGATGAACGATGACGGTGGCCTCCGCCCTGACAACCGGGCGGTTCAGCGCCATTTGGGCAAGCGCCAGCAGAAAAACGGGAAGGGAGAGCAGTACGAAGGTGAAGAGTCCGTACATCGCGATGATCGCGTGGATGGGGGAGTGGAACAGGCTGGCGATGAACGCTGCGCTGCCGAGCCAGGTCCATAGCCAGAACAGCGCGACGACATATATCACTGTTCGGGCACGCCGATATTTCAACGGATAATGCACCCGCCGCCGCTTCATTTTATTGTGACCCCCAGGTCTCGCGGATCCCGCGCCCCGCGAGTTCCTCCCATGATAATAAGCCCCGGGAAAGCTTTTGTCGCCTGGCTCGCGTTTTGATTGAATGCGGTCGCAGCCAGGCGACAAAAACTACAGAAAACGAACGTGATCGGGGGTAAGGTCCTCCACCCGGGTAGCTCCGAGCAACTGCATAGTGCGCGTGATTTCCTTCTCAAGAATCGCGACAGTCCGGTCCACGCCTGCTCGGCCTCCGGCCATGAGGCCATACAGGTACGCGCGGCCGATCAGCGTGAAGTCAGCACCGAGGGCGAGGGCCGCAACAATGTCGCCGCCGCTCATAATGCCGGTGTCCAGCATGATCGACGTCTTGCCCTTCAGCTCGGCGGCAACGTCAGGAAGAAGCCGGAGGGGTATTGGCGCACGGTCGAGCTGGCGCCCCCCGTGGTTGGAGAGCACGATGCCGTCTGCACCGTGATCCACCACCTTCCTGGCGTCTTCGAGAGTCTGGATGCCCTTCACAACAAGGTTGCCCTTCCAGACCTGGCGCAACCAGTCCAGGTCGTCGAAGGTCAGCGTTGGGTCAAACATGGAGTTGATGAGATCAGCAACGGTACCCGAGTAGCGGTTGAGCGAGGCGAAGGCCAACGGCTCATGTGTCAGGAAGTTGAACCACCAGGCCGGTCGGTAGGAAGCATCGATGACCGTTTTAAGCGTCAGGGCCGGCGGGATGGTCATACCGTTTCGGACGTCGCGGAGGCGGGCGCCGGCCACAGCGGTGTCCACGGTGACCATCAGTGTGTCATTGCCGGCCGCGGCAGCCCGCTCGATCAGCTCCATTGAGCGCTCGCGGTCCGTCCAGAGGTACAGCTGGAACCAGTTACGCCCTGCAGGTGCTGCCTTGGCGACGTCCTCGATCGACGCCGTTCCCATGGTGGAAAGCGTGTAGGGGATTCCGGCGGCTTCCGCAGCCTGGGAACCGGCGTATTCACCTTCGGACTGCATCATGCGGGTGAAGCCGGTGGGCGCAATGCCGAACGGGAGGGCAGATTCCTTGCCCAGAACCGTCACTGACGTGTCGACCTTCTCGACATTTCGCAGAATGCCGGGCCGGAATTCGATGTCGAGAAACGCCTCCCGCGCACGCCGCAGCGTAATCTCCGCCTCCGCGGCGCCATCGGTGTAATCGAACGGTGCTGTGGGTGTCCGTCGCTTTGCGATCGCCCGAAGATCACCGATGGTATTGGCGCGGCCCAACCGGGCGCTTTGGCTGAACTCCGGCTTCTTGAACTGCATCAAGGGGACCAGGTCAGCAACTTTGGGGATCCGGCGCTTGAGCGCTTCGGGCGTGTAGGACATGGGAAACCTTCGCGTCGAGATGTGGTCCGACCACAGTAGCGTCATGTGGTCTGACCACGCAAGCTAAACTTGCAGCATGCGTACCCATCAACTTGTTCAGTCCTGGCTGGAGGACCAGCTCGCGGCCGGACGGCTGGCAGTCGGCGATCGGCTGCCCGGCGAACGAACGGTGGCGGAGCAACTGGGCATCTCGCGCGCTTCGGCCCGGGAAGGTATCCGTGTACTGGAAGCCATGGGTATCGTTCGCGCGGGCGTCGGTTCCGGGCCAGGTGCAGGCACCGTTATTACTGCCAATCCGGCGGCCGCGCTGGGAGCCGCCCTCCGCCTGCACATGGCGACGTCACACCTGCCGATCGAGGACATCGTGCAGACGCGGCTGCTGCTCGAGACGTGGGCCGCCGCGCATGCCGATCCTGCCGCACCCGCCATGGATGAGGCTGCAGCGCTGCTCATTGCGATGGATGCCTCAGCGCCCGATGAGAAGGAATTCCTGCGTCTCGACGCGCTTTTCCATGTGGCGCTCGCCGAGGCGGCCGGCAATGTACTGGTCGGCGCGATGATGTCCTCGCTCAGGGAATCGATCGAGGGCTACACCCTGCGGCTTACGCGCACCCTTCCCGACTGGGCCGCCACGTCAGCTCGCCTTCGGGCGGAGCACCGCGGGATCCACGACGCAATCAGGAACGACGACGGCGCGCTCGCCGCCAGCATCGTTGCCAGCCATATTGAGGGCTTCTATAAAGAAGCCGGGTTCTAGGCCCGGCTACTGGTCTTCCACTGCGTGGAGTCCGCTCCTGCCGCGGACCTGGCGTTGCGGTTCGGCAAGTTCCTCTATCGCAGCACGGAGATGTGCCCGTAACTCGGGAGACAGTAGCGCCTCGTCCGAAACCAGCGTGCGCTCAATGTCGCGGCCCTTCTCGAGTGTCGCGAGGCCCTTCTCCGTGATCCGAACCGTCTGACTACGCCGGTCGTCATCACCCCGCGTGCGTTCGATGTGTCCCCTGGCCTCAAGGCGATTGAGTGTCTTCCCAATGGTCTGCGCCTGCACATGCACTAATTCGGCGAGCTGGGCCTGCCGAAGCGGACCATAGGCTGCCAATACGGCCAGAGCCGTAAACCCGGCGTGGGTGACATCCAGCTCCGCGAGACGCTGATTCCAAGATTGCTCAACTAGCCGCGCCGCTGTTGTAAGGAGCCGGCCTGTCGACCAGGCTGAAAGATCGGGCATGCGCTTTCACCTTCCCTGTCGAAACCGTTTATCCAACTAATCATCAGCTTACTTATGATTGGTCTGGAATCAACCGTGCTACCCGGGAAAGGTACCTGTCAACCCTGAGGAGTTCGAGAGGAGGGCCTTGAGGACCCATTCGGACGCGTCGGCTGCATAGCGCCCGGCGTCGTTCATCGCAGCTGTCACCGAGGGCGCGGTATCAGCCAGGCTCCGCGCCCGCATCACCCCGTGGGCGGCCAGATCGGCCTCCGACAGCGTGATGCGGCCGGCCACCGCCAGGACCGGGAGACCCAGGTCCCTGGCGCGATCCGCCAGGCCCAGCGGTGCCTTCCCAAACTGGGATTGCGCGTCAAGCGAACCTTCTCCGGTGAGCACCAGGTCGGCCTTTGCCAACTTCCCGTCCAGTCCGGTGAGTCCTGCAACCAAGTCGAAACCGGGCTCCAGCGAAGCGTTGGCACAGGCGAGGAAAGCGGAGGGGAAACCGCCCGCGGCACCGGTGCCGGGCTGCTGGACATCAACCCCCGTGGTGTCCTCCAGGAGCTGTGCCCAGTGGGCGAGGGCGGCGTCGAGCGTCGCGCGGAGGTCTGCGTCCGCTCCTTTCTGCGCGCCAAAAATGTGGGCAGCGCCGTCGGGCCCGTACAGCGGGTTCTGCACATCGACGGCGATGCGCAGTTGAGCAGTCTGAAGGCGGGGATCAAGGCCGGAAAGATCGAGGGAGGCCGCTCGGGACAGGGCCAGCCCGCCCAGGGGCAGTTCGGCGCCGTCGTGGTCAAGAATCTTCGCGCCGAGGGCACGCAGCGCGCCGGATCCGCCATCGGTCATGGCTGATCCGCCTACGCCGAGCACAATTTCCGTAGCGCCGGCGTCCAGCGCGGCTGCCAGCAGTTCGCCGCTCCCGTAGCAGTGGGCCGTGCCCGCCGCTTCCGGGGTTGGCGTCACGAATTCCAGCCCGCTGGCGCGAGCCGTTTCGATCACCGCAGTGGAACCCATGAGCGCCCACGGGGCCGTAACGGTGTCCTCAAGCGGTCCGCGGACGCTTGTCTCGTGCCGGACACCGCCGGATGCCAGCACGGCCTCAAGCGTCCCTTCGCCGCCGTCCGCGATGGGTTGCACAGTGATGTCGGCATCCGGCATCACCCGACGAGTTCCTGCGGCCATCGCCTCGGCAGCCTCCGCGCCCGTCAGGGTGCCCTTGAACTTGTCCGGTGCAATCAAAATTCTCATGACGCTGATCCTGCTCCTGCCGATTCACGGATGATTACTTCGCCCATGACCGGGGCCGGCGGCGCCTGGTCGGGGTTCAGGGCGAGGTTCGCTGCCTCTTCGCCCAACTGCTCGAGTGGCAGGTGGACCGTGGTGAGTGAGGGAAAGTAATCGCGCAGCGTGGGGATGTCGTCGAAGCCGGAGACAAGGGCGTCTGCGGGCACTGCAACGCCGAGGGCGCGCAACCCGGCGATGGCGCCGATGGCCATGACGTCGTTGACCGCCAGCAGGCAGACCCCACGCTCGCCGTCCAGTTCCTCCCAGCAGCGCTGCGCGGCTTCGAAACCGCCCTCTCGGCCGAAGGAACTGCCGACGACGGCGGCAGGATCCAGCCCTGCTTCATTGAGTGCAGCGGTGAATCCGGCGACGCGGTCGCGTGCTGTGTTCAGCTCGCTGGGGCCGGCGAGGATGGCGAACCGGGTGACGCCGAGTGAAACGAGTTCCCTAACCAGGGCGGCGGCACCGTCAGAGTTTCCGACCGGTACGGTCAAGCCGGAGCCGGGCATACCCCCGATAGTCACGACCCGGCCACCGTTCTGCTGGTACCGGGCGAGCTCCTGTTCCAGGTCCGGGTCGGCCTGTGCTCGCCGGGAGCCGGCCAGGATGATTGCGTCGGTGCGATGGGAGGCGAACGCGGCAACGGCGTCGTGCTCTGCGCTTTCGGAGGGGTCGGTGCTGGCGAGCAGGACCTGGCGGCGGTAGTTCCGGGCCGCGTGCTGGACGCCGCGCGCGATCGAGGAGAAGTAGGGGTCGGAGATGTCGTGGACAACCAGGCCGACCAGACCTGTGGAGGAGCGTGCGAGGGCCTGGGCCTGAGCATTGGGGACATACCCGAGCTCAAGTGCCGAGGCACGGACCCGCTCGGCGATATTTTCAGCGGGACGGCGGGACGAGCCGTTCAGCACCCGCGATGCCGTGGCCAGGGAAACGCCGGCGTGGCGGGCAACGCCGGACAGTGTTACAGCGGCCACCGGGCTCCTTTGGTAGGTGGGCTCCCCGGCTGACTGCGGAGTTGAAGGCTCCCGGCGCGGCCGGAGCCTCACAATCTTGCACATTCAGCGAGGAAGGGGGTTGACGTGGTCCTGATCACCACTCTATATTGGAAAGCGCTTTCCACCAACATTCTTCACTCTCCGGGAGTAAACGTGACAGAGACCAAGACCATCCGCATCGCGATGAATGGCATCACCGGCCGGATGGGGTACCGGCAGCACCTGGTGCGCTCCATCCTGCCCATCCGCGAGCAGGGTGGCGTCACCCTTGCCGATGGAACAAAAGTTCAGGTAGAGCCCATCCTCGTAGGACGCAACGAAGCGAAAATCCGCGAGCTTGCCCAGCAGCACAAAGTAGAGCACTGGACCACCGACCTGGACGGGATCATCGCGGATCCCACCGTCGATGTTGTCTTCGACGCCTCGATGACCTCGCTGCGTGCCGCAACCCTCAAGAAGGCAATGGCCGCCGGCAAGCACATCTACACAGAGAAGCCGACGGCAGAAACCCTCGCCGAAGCCGTCGAGCTGGCCCAAATCGCCCAGGAAGCCGGCGTCACTGCCGGTGTTGTGCATGACAAGCTGTACCTGCCCGGCCTCGTGAAACTGCGCCGCCTGGTCGATGAGGGCTTCTTCGGACGCATTCTTTCCCTCCGCGGCGAGTTCGGTTACTGGGTCTTCGAGGGCGATCACCAGCCCGCGCAGCGCCCATCGTGGAACTACCGCAAGGAAGACGGCGGCGGCATGACCACCGATATGTTCTGCCACTGGAACTACGTGCTCGAGGGCATTATCGGCAAGGTCAAGACCGTCAGCGCCAACACCGTCACCCACATCCCCACCCGCTGGGATGAGCAGGGCAAGGAATACAAGGCAACGGCCGACGACGCCGCGTACGGCATCTTCGAACTCGAAACCCCCGCAGGCGATCCTGTGCTCGCGCAGATCAACTCCTCCTGGGCCGTTCGCGTCTACCGCGACGAGCTCGTTGAGTTCCAGATCGACGGCACCCACGGTTCCGCCGTCGCAGGCCTTAACAAGTGCGTGGCCCAGCAGCGCGCCCACACCCCCAAGCCGGTGTGGAACCCGGACCTGCCCGTCACCGAGTCCTTCCGCGACCAGTGGCAGGAAGTTCCCGCCAACGCCGAACTGGACAACGGCTTCAAGCTCCAGTGGGAAGAATTCCTGCGCGACGTTTCGGCCGGCCGTGAGCACCGCTTCGGTCTCCTGTCGGCAGCCCGCGGCGTCCAGCTCGCTGAGCTCGGCCTCCAGTCATCTGCCGAGCGCCGTACTCTCGACATCCCGGAGATCACGCTATGACTTCGCTCTACCTACCCACTGCGGCTGGCTCGCTTGAGCGCTACGAGCTCGCCCCCACCACCACGTGGGCGAAGCCGACGGCACCCCTCACGGCCCGGCACGCCTACGCGGCCGCGCATGTGATCCCCGAGGTCATGGCGGACAACACCCCCGGCGCGCCGGCCGCCCTCGACTGGGACACCACGCTCGCCTACCGCCGGGAGCTGTGGTCCTACGGGCTCGGTGTCGCCGACGCGATGGACACAGCCCAGCGCGGCATGGGCCTGGACTGGCCGGCCACGCAGGAACTGATCCGCCGCTCCGGAGCGGAGGCTGCCGCCGTCGTCGGTTCCAATGCCGACGCGACCCGCGGCAAAACCGTCCGGGACCTCCTTGCCTGCGGCGCCGGCACCGACCAACTGGATCTGGCAAACCTGCCGGCAGGCAGGGCGGGACTCGACGCAGTCGTCGAGGCCTACCGTGAGCAGATCAAGGTTGTGTCCGACGCCGGCGCGAAGGTCATCCTCATGGCCTCCCGCGCGCTCGCCGCCGTGGCACAGAGCCCCGCCGACTACCAGTACGTCTACGGGATCCTGCTGGCCGAGGCCGAGGAACCCGTAATCCTGCACTGGCTGGGCACCATGTTCGATCCGGCGCTGAGCGGCTACTGGGGCAACGACGACGTCGACGCCGCCACCGCCGTCTTCCTCGATCTCATCCGCTCACAGCCGGAGAAGGTCGACGGCGTGAAGGTGTCCCTGCTCGACGCGGCACACGAGACTGCGCTGCGAGCGACCCTCCCCGAGAGCGTGCGGCTCTACACCGGTGACGACTTCAACTACCCGGAGCTCATCCACGGCGACGGAACCCACTACTCGGACGCGCTCCTTGGCATCTTCGCGGCGATCTACCCCGCCGCATCAGCAGCTCTGCAGGCGTACGACGCCGGTGACGGGGACCGCGGGCGCGCAATCCTGGATTCCACACGGGACCTGGGCAAGCACATCTTCAGCGCGCCGACCTTCTACTACAAGACCGGCGTCGCGTTCATGTCGTGGGTCAACGGTCACCAGCCCGGGTTCCAGATGGTGGGCGGCCTGCACTCCGGACGTTCGGCACTGCACCTGGCGGAAACCTTCCGCCTCGCCGACAAGGCCGGACTGCTGGCTGATCCGGAGGTTGCCGCGCACCGCTTCGAATGGCTGCTCGCAAGCTACGGGGTGGGCGCATGAGCCGTCTCTCGCTGAACACCGCGACTACCAAGAACATCACCCTGGCGGAAGCGGTCACCTTGTCCGCCGACGCAGGGCTGACGCACATCGGTGTCTGGCGCGACCGCGTTGCCGAAGTTGGCCTGGACAAGGCGGTGCGGCTCGTTTCCGAAGCCGGGCTGTCCGTCTCGAGCCTGTGCAGGGGCGGCTTCCTCACCGCTGCCGATGAAGAGGGCCAGGCAACGGCGCTAGCCGACAACACGCAGGCCATCATCGAAGCGGCAACGCTGGGCACCCGCGAGCTAATCATGGTGGTGGGCGGTCTGCCCGCAGCCAGTACGCTCATTGGTGGTCCCGCCGTCGACCCTTCCGCCCCGGGCGCGAAGGATGTCGCCGCTGCACGTCAGCGGGTTGCTGACCGGATTTCGGAACTGGTTCCGGTGGCGCAGGAGCACAATGTACGGCTGGTGCTGGAGCCCCTGCACCCGATGTACGCAGCGGACCGTGCGGTGCTCTCCACGCTGGGTCAGGCGCTGGACCTCGCGGCACCCTTCCCCGCGGAGACCGTAGGCGTCGTCGTCGACACCTTCCACGTCTGGTGGGATCCGGCACTTGAGGTCTCGATTCAGCGTGCCGGTGCCGAGGGGCGCATTGCGTCCTACCAGGTGTGCGACTGGAACCTCCCGATTGCGGCCGACGCGCTGCTCTCCCGCGGGTACATGGGGGACGGCTACATCGACTTCGAGACGATCACGCGGTGGGTTGCCGCAGCCGGTTATGCAGGACCCGTCGAGGTGGAAATCTTCAACCAGGAGATCTGGAATTCACCGGCCACCGACGTGCTCGCGACAGTCAAAGCCCGGTACGAGTCGCTCGTGGAGCCGTACCTGTAACTGCAGTTGGCCTCAGCGGCCAGAACTGCCGGAAAGGGGCAGGATCGTGGGGCAGGTTCCACGAACCTGCCCCTTTCCGGCATATCTGCGGCTTACTAGGCTGGTGGCATGAGTGGAAGTGACGTGCTTGTTGAGGCTTTCGGGCGTATTCCCGACGCGCTCTCCCGCGCGGTGGAGGGGCTCGACGCCGGTCAGCTCGTCTATCGGCCGAGCCTCCCGGACGGGTCCGGCGCCGCAGGCAACAGCATCAGCTGGCTGACCTGGCACCTCACGCGGGTGCAGGACAACCACCTGGCCGACGCTGCCGGCCGCGACGAGCTCTGGCTCAGCGACAGCTGGTGCGAGAGGTTCGGCCTTGACCTGCCGCGGGAGGACACAGGCTACGGGCACAGCACCAGCGACGTCGACAAGGTCCGTGTCGACTCCCCCGAGCTGCTCATTGAGTACCACCGCGCGGTGCACGCACGCAGTATCGAGTTCGTCGAGGACCTCAGCGAGACCGACCTTGACCGGATCATCGACCCGTCGTGGGATCCGCCGGTCACCCTCCGGGTGCGGCTGGTGAGCGTCATCGAGGATTGCGCCCAGCATGCGGGGCAGGCTTTATACCTGCGAGGGCTTCTGGTCTGACGCCCTCGACCCGGCGCAGAATTGCCGTTCGGTGGCACGATCGCCGGATAGTTTCCACGATCCTGCCACTTTGGGATGATTCGGTGGCCGTCAGGAGAGACCCGTCACCCGCAGCGTGATGTTGAGCCGTCCCTCCAGGCCCAACGCGGGATCGGCTGTTCCCGGATATGTCTTCATCACCCCGTGGTAGGCCAGCCGCGATTCGCCTCCGAAGACGAACAGGTCGCCCGACTCCAGCCGAACGTCGGTCCACGGCCTGTTGCGGTTCTCGGTATTTCCGAAGCGGAAGAGGCAACTGTCCCCGATGCTCAGGGACACCACCGGCGCGAGGGACTTCTCTTCCTTGTCCTGGTGCATGCCCATTTTCGCTGAGGCGTCGTAGAAGTTGATCAGCGCTGCGTCGGGTTCATAGCTTTCATCTGGGACACCGTAAGCAGCTTCGACGGCGTCTCGCCCCAGCTCCGCCAACCACGAAGGGAACCGGGCAACCTGCCCGCCGCCGACGTCGTCAGCTGTCCGGCTGTAGCGGTAGGGGACCCAGTGCCAGCCCAGGCAGACGGTCTGCACCGACATCCGGGATCCGTTCGGCATCCGCGTGTGCCGCATCGGCACCGGTCCGGCGGCCCACTCCCGGCACGCCGCGATGAGTTCCCGCTGGCGTTCCAGGTCCAGCCAGTCCGGAACGTGCACGGCACCAGGTGCGACGACGGCAGGTTCGCGGGGCAGGAGAGTGGCCATGGGTTCATTCTCTTCCATTGTGTGTCCGGGTACCGGGGGATACGCTCACTTCGACCGACATGCCAGGAGGAGAAACCATGCCCAGCCGAGAGACCTTTCGTGACGGAACGCCCTGCTGGATCGACCTCATCAGTTCGGATCCCGGGAAATCGGGACAGTTCTACAGCCGGTTGCTCGGTTGGGAGCTCGAAGACATGGGACCGGATTACGGTCACTACACCAAGTTCCTCAAGGAGGGTCAGGCAGTCGCGGGGTTGTCCGGGAAGCCCGAGGGATCGGACTTCCCGGACGGCTGGATGACGTACTTCGCTGCCGCGGATGTTCGCGCCCTCACAGAGAAGGCGGCGCTCGCAGGAGCCGAGATTCTGGTCGCGCCGTTTGCCGTCTCGGACCAAGGCAGCGTTGCCCACCTCGCGGATCCGTCCGGAGCAACCTTCGGACTGTGGCAGGGCGACAGGCTGCGCGGCTTCGGGCTGCATGGTGAACCCGGCGGCGCCGTCTGGCATGAGCTGATGACACGGCAGTACCGACAATGCGTCGACTTCTACGCACGAGCTCTGGACTGGGAGCCGCAGGTGGAGAGCGACACCGAGGACTTCCGTTACACCACAGGTCTGTTGGAAGGGGATCAGCAGGCCGGAATCATGGACGCGGCCAATCTGCTGCCTGAGGGCACTCCGTGTGCGTGGAGCGTCTACTTCGGGGTGGACAACACGGACGACGCCGCTGGTCGCGTCCAGGAACTCGGCGGCACCCTGATTTCAGATCCGGAGGATTCGCCCTACGGCCGACTTTGCACCGCGACAGACCCCACAGGCGCTGCCTTCAAGCTCATTGCGAGCGGGTCAATCCTGCGCAGTTAGAGCCCGGCAACCGCACTTCCCGCTGCCTTTCACCAAGGTGGCGGCGAATAGTTCGCCGCTCTGTGCGATCAAGCTGCGGGATGTGAAAGTGGGGTGCAACGCCCCATAGCTCCAGCCTTTCCCAGCCGAGTCCAACCATGTCGTCGAGGAATGTCTCGAAAGGCAGGTGCTGGTAGGAGAAGTTCGAGCCGGTGATTCGGTCAACCGACAGGGTCATGCGCCACCGCCTTGGAATTATTTGCCGATGCCATCCGCGAGCCCCTTCACGAAGTAGCGCTGGCCGATGAAGAAGAGCAGCACCACGGGGATCGCGGCGATCACCATGCCGGCAAACACAACCGGGTAATCCGTCCCATGCTTGCTCATGAGGCTTGTCAGCCCTACAGGGAGTGTCTGTACGCCCGAACCGCTCGTGAACACCATCGCGAAAAGGTACTCATTCCACGCGAAGAGAATGTGCAGGATGATCGTCGAGACGATGATGGGTTTGCACATGGGCAGAATGATCTGCCAGAACGTGGTCCATTTGGTCGCGCCATCAACCTCCGCTGCCTCGTCGATCTCCCTCGGCAGATCGATCATGTATGCGCGTATGAGGAAAGTGGTGAAGGGGATACGGAATGCTGTGTACAGAATAAGCAACGCCCAGAAAGTGTTGTATAGCCCCAGACCCTGAAACATCCTGACCAGCGGTACAAGCGCAACCGCCGGAGCCAGCATGAGGCCGCCGAGGATGATCGTGACTATCACCTTGTTGAAGGGAATGTTCACGCGCGTCAATCCGTATGCCGCCCACGCGCTGATGAAGACTGTGGCGATCGTGGAGGTAACTGTGACGAGCACGCTGGTCATTAGGTAGTTACTGACTCCGCGGTTCCATGCGTTCACGTAGTTCTGCCAGTCCCAGGTGAGAGGGAGAGCGAAGGGGTTCCCAAAGAGTTCAGCATTTTCCTTAAAGCCGTTCAGCACCATCCACAACAGTGGATAGACCACGACTACGACCAGGCCGAGGAGGAAGGTCCACATGAAAACCTTCACGATGATGCCAAGGAAGGAAATTCTAGTTACCATTCCACTCTTCTCCTGTGTGTAATCCAGAGCTGCGTGAGCGCAATGGCGAGTGTGACGAGGAAGATGACCATGGCGATCGCGGCTGCGTAGCCGAAATCGTTTCGAACGAAGCCGCTGCGGTAGAGCCAAGTGGCCAGGACCTGGGTGGAGTTATTCGGTCCTCCACTGGTCATCACCATCACTTCGTTGAAGACCTGGAAGGCACCCGAAATGGTCACGATGGTCATCAGCCCCGTCATCTCCCGCACCAAGGGCATCGTCACCGTGAAGAACCGGCGGATGGTGCCGATGCCGTCGATTGATGCCGCTTCGTAGAGCTCTGAGGGGATGCGCTGGATCGCGATGGCGAAGAGAAGTGTCGAGTAGCCGAATCCCTGCCATTGACTCATCGCGATGACCGCCATCATGGCCGTGCTTTCCTGGCCGAGCCACGGTTGGGCCATCGCGTTCAGGCCGACACCGTTCAGGACGAAATTCAGCAGTCCCAGATTCGGTTCGTAGATGAAGTAGAAAAGCAGGCCGGCCACGGTAAGTGAGATAGCGGAGGGGACGAAGTAGACGGCGCGTAGCGCCCGCCTCCAGCGTTCCCTTCGAACGCTCTCAATGACGGCCGCCAGTGCGAGGGCGCCGAACACCTGGAAAGCGATGGAGATGCCGGCATACAGCGCGTTGTTGCCCAGGGCCGACCAAAAGATCGGGTCATTCATGAGCTTTGTGTAGTTCTCAGCGCCAATGAATGTCTGGCTGCCGCTGTAGATATCCCACTCAAGAAAGCTGAAGCCGAGGTTCTGCACCAGTGGGAGGTAGACGAACACACCGAGGAGAACCAGGGCCGGAAGGACCCAGGCGAATCCTAGAAGCATTTTGACGGCTGAGCGCGCTGTCGTGGAAGTTTTTGGGCGGGGTAAGTGGGGCTGGGGCACCCGCACCCGCTCGGTGCGGGCGCCCTCAACGGTCAGCATGGCCTACTTCGCCGCGTTGGAAGCGTTGCGAACGCTCTCGAGTACCTCTTCGGGTGTCGAGCTGCCACTGATGATCGCCTCTCCGCCTGCCAGCCAGGCATCCGCAACCTCGGGCACAGTCACGGTGTCGAGCCAGATCACTATCTGCGAGGCGCCATTGACCTGTTCAATGCCCTCAAAGACCGCTTCGCTGGACGTCTCGGGGGTGACCGCACCCAGTACCGTACTCGGCTGTCCGTAGGGCGGCGACGAGAGGGTACGAGCGCTTTCCGCCGTCGTTACGAACTTCATGAAGTCCACGGCTAATGCCGCCCGCGGGGACTTCGCGTTGATGAGGTATCCCTCGGGTGCGCCCTCGATCGCATCCGGATCGCCCAGAGCCCCGGATGGAACCGGCAGCTTAAAGATTCCGAAGTTCTCCGGTGTCAGTGTGTTCCCCTCCGCCGTTACAGAGTCGAACTCGAGGATCTCCTGGTAGTACATCGCTGCTGTCCCACCGGCCAGAGCCTCCTGCGCTGTTGTGTACAGGACGCCGTTGGTACCTTCACCTGTGTCTGTGCATTCTTCAACCAGGGTTTTGAACTGCTTGAGCGAGGTGAGGTATCCCTCGTGCTCAAGCACCGCGGTGTCCGGGTCGAAGTCGGCGTTCAGCACGTCGGTCGGGACGTTGTAGGCGAAGAGCTGCTGCAGATAGTGCAAGCCTGGCCAGCCATCCTTGTTCCCGAAAGCGATGGGTTCAAAGCCGGTGTCGCGGAGCGGCCCGCAGCTCTCAATAAGTTCCTCGAAGGTGGTCGGAATTCCTACCCCCGCCTCCTCGAATGCCGCCTTGTTGTAGCCCATGAACTTGCCGTTGTTGTAGAGGGGAATTCCGTAGTACTTGTCGTTGTACTTGAATGCGTCCAGGGACGCCTCTCCAAACGTCTCGCCCCAGGCAGTGCCTGGCCCGATGACGCTGGTGAGGTCGGCGGCAAGCCCGCCCCCGACGAAGTTCTCCGCCCAGTCCCCGGTCCAGCTGAAGTAGATGTCCGGGAGCGCCCCGGAGGCTGTAAGGGTCTTTGTCTTGTCCTTGATGCTCTGGTCAGTTTCCTGTATGAGCTCGAATTCGACGTCCGGATGGAGTTCCTTGTATTCAGAAGCAAGGTCCTCGAAGTAAGGCTCCAGCGGATCACCCGCGAACTTCGTGAGGATTCTGAGGGTGCCGGAGAACTCCGGTTCAACTCCAACGTCGGCTATAGCGGTGCTCGACTGGCTGGCGCATCCGCTGAGGCCCAGCGCCGAAGCTACTACGAGCGCAATAACCGCTATCGAATCTCTTCTCTGCATGGTGGTCCTTCTATTGGGTGTGCGGACCGTCGTGGCTCACGGTGCGTGAGTATCAAACCCGCCGTTGGATGAGGAGTGACTGTGATTTCGATGACTATACCGATCATCTGGTACCGGTACCAGATCTTGTCGGAATTTTGTTTGTCCCACCTCAGGCCGGAGGGATCTGCCCGGATAAACCGGGGCGTATCTCGAGAAGAACTACTACTCCGCCGGTTCAATGTCCTTACTGGGTGACGAAGTTCCGGTGACTGTCGGGAGGTTCTTGACGGGCACTGTGAGCGTGTGCCAGCATCGGTAACGGCTGATACCGGTATCAGATTGCCTTCTATCGGCAGCCCTGCCTCTTACCCCCTTGAAAGGACGCAATGATGCTCGGTTTCGACGAGTCGGCGTTTCGCAAACAGATCGCCAGTGCTGTATCCCTCCGCCCCCAGGTCGAAGAGCTGGTCGGGACGCTCACGGCCAAAGGCCTGGACAACTTGTTTCTGATTGGCGCGGGTGGAACCTACGCCGCAATGTGGCCCTACGAACACTTGGCACGCCGGCTCACCAGCCTCCCGGTGAAGGCATCGATAGCCGCTGAACTGATCACATCGGGAGATGCCACGTTGGGCGAGAAATCCGTTGCGGTCTTTGCCTCCGTTTCCGGAACCACCGACGACAGCCTGCGCGCTATTGAATACTGCAAGCAACGCGGCGTGTACACAATCGCCTTCACCGGATACCCCGATTCGCCGATTGCGCAGGCCGTGGACATGGCTTTGATCTCCGAGCCGAAGACCTGGCCGTTCGACATGCAGATGCTGCTGTTCATGACGCGGCTGCTCTCCGAGCGCGGGGAGTTTGCCGGCTATGAAAAGTTTGCGGATGAGATGGCGGGACTCCCGCAGATCCTGGTTGACGTGGCCAATCAGGCCGAACCCCAAGCCGCCGCTTTCGCGGAGGCGCATGCCGATACGGACTACCACTTCCTGGTGGGAGGAGGGAACCTGTGGGGTTTCACCTACCTCTACTCGATGTGCATCCTCGAGGAAATGCAGTGGCTCCGCACAACCCGGGTTCACAGCGCCGAGTTCTTCCACGGCTCCCTGGAACTGCTTGAGAAGGACACCAGCGTTATCGTCTTCCAGGGCGAGGACGAAACGCGCGCATTGACTGACCGGGTCGAGAAGTTCGTCAGGCGGGTCTCTGATGATGTCACCGTCCTCGATACCAAGGACTACGCACTGGATGGGATCAGCGAGGAATTCCGCGGTCTGCTCGCTCCCATCGTGCTGGACACGGTCACCGGCCGAATCAGTAAGCACCTTGAACGCGTACGCAACCACTCCCTGGATCTGCGGCGCTACTACCGGGTGGTCGAATACTGATTCTCGAAGCAAGCGAGTGCCCGTTCCACCGAACGGGCACTCCTGTACATAAGGCGGCTATGAAGCACATCCATTACCGAACGGGTAAGGGCTCATGAGGGCCCTGGGGTTCGGAGACAATATCATCGACCGGTACCTCGACCGTCGAAAGCTCTACCCGGGCGGAAACTGCGTCAACTACGCTGTGTTCGCTCGCCGGCTCGGAGTCGATTCTTCCTACCTGGGAGTATTCGGGTCGGACGAGCACGGCCGCATCATCAAGGAGGCACTCCAAACGGAGGGCGTGGACGTGAGCAGGTCCGTCACCAAGGACGGGCCGAGTGGCGTCTCGACTATCAGCATTGTCGAGGGCGATCGGGTCTTCGGGGGATGGAACGGCGGCGGCGTCACCGTCAGCAGTCCCCTTGAACTCGACGATGATCTGCTGAGCTATGTCGGCGGATTCGACCTGGTCCATTCGAGTGTCTACTCCCGCTCGGAGAAGGAACTCCCCAAGGTGCATGCCGTTGGCCCGTTGGTCAGCTATGACTTCTCCAGCGAGGCGGAATTCCGCACCAGCTCCTACTTTGGCCTGGTCTGCCCGTCTGTTGATCTCGCGCTTATATCGTGTTCCGGCCTCACCCTCGATGAGACCCACCGGGTCCTCGCGGACCTGGTGAGACACGGTGCCGGTGTGGCGCTCGGCACCCGGGGATCAGCGGGGGCAGTTGTCTATGACGGGAGGGCTTACATCAGTGCCCCCTCTGCTCCGATACCTCCCACGGACGGGCCCATTGACACGATGGGGTGCGGAGATGCCTTCCTGACCGCTTTCGCAGTGACGCTGTCAGCAGGTGGTTGGAGCCGCATGGCAACGCCCGCTGAGGTAACGATCCGGGAAGCACTGCTCGCCGGCGCGGCGTTCGCCGCCGGACAGTGTCTCGTGGAGGGTGCGTTCGGCCACGGTATCGCGGATTCCCACGCGGCCGTTACGATGTGACATGCTGAGCCGGGTGCGCGGACTTACACACAGAATGATGATCTGAATGGCTGCGGAACGCGATCGGAGCGTCGCTCCTCCCACTATTTCGGAGGTCGCCGCTGAAGCCGGGGTAGGGCGCGCCTCAGCGGCTCGTACGCTCGGCGGGTACGGGTATGTGAGTCCGGAACTGCGGGAACGGGTCCTCAAAGCCGCAGAAAAACTCGGATACCGTGCAAACGCGCTCGCACGCAGTATGTCGACCGGTGTCAGCCACACCCTCGGACTTATCGTGGCGGATATCGGCAACCCATTCTTTGCCGGCGTCACCAGAGGGATCAGCGACTTTTCCCGCAAGAGGGGCTTCGACACCATCGTCCTCAGCACCCACGAGGATCTCGGGGAGGAGAAGGCCGCCGTTGGGGTGCTGATCGACAAACGTGTAGACGGCATGATCATCGCATCGGCCGCCGTGGGACGGGACGATGTAGCGCACATCCAGGACGCGGTAGATCGCGGCATCCCAGTGGTTCTGGTTGACCGCGCAGTTGAGCACTTGGCGCTCGACTCAGTTGTCATAGATAACAGGGAGGCGAGTCGTCGCGCAGTCAACCATCTGATCGAACACGGACACCGGCGTATCGGATTCGTCTGGGGTCCGCCGGTTCAGAAACCTGTGACGACGCGCCGCGCTTTGAGCGCAGCCGCTGCACGGAACTTGTGGACCGACGGGGAGAGACTCAGGGGCTATCTGGATGCCCTTGACGACGCCGGGATACCCTTCAACGCTGACCTGGTGATGACAGGTCCGAAGACGGAGAAGAACGCGTCTGTGGCCGTCGAACGGATGTTGTCCCTCGACGACCGGGTGACCGCCCTCTTCTGTACGGAAAACGATGCACTCACCGGTGCACTTCGCGCCGTGCGAGCCAGCGGGCTCAGCTATCCCTCGGACGTTTCCCTGATCGGATTCGACGACAGCTCATGGGCGGCTGTGATGGAACCGCCACTGACCATGATCGAGCAGCCAATGCTTGAGCTCGGTGCACGCGCCGCCGAAACGTTGCTCAGTGAGATCGAAGGAGCAGCACCGTCACGGACTATGCACACCCTTGAGGCGCGCTTCATCGAGAGGGCCTCCGTCGGGAGGCGGAATCCATGAAGGGGCTAGCTGCGCTCCTCACGCAGATAGTGCAACTGGGCTGCCACCGACTGCTCCGCCGCGCGTCGCACGGAGGGGTCGACATCGGCATACACCCGGTCGGTAACGGAGCCGACGTCGGCGCGTTCGGCTGAGAGGCCAAGCGCCAGGAGCGCAGTCCGCACCTGATCGAGCCGCTCCAGGCGGTGCGTCCGGTACACGCGGGTGACGTCGCCGAGATTTGGGAGTATTGGGCCGTGCGCAGGCAGGACGGTCGCGCCTCCTAGCGCCTCGAGCGCGTCGAGCGAACGGAGGTAGGCGCCCAGCGTCCCGTCCGGGTAACTGAGCACCGTGGTGCCGCGGCCCAGGATGGTATCCCCGGTGAGGACAGAACCCTCCGGGCCGTCGTCGGGCAGGTGAAAGCATACTGAATCAGCGGTGTGTCCCGGCGTCGCGAGGACGTTGATCCGCACTCCGCCGGCGGAGAGAACCTCGCCGTCGGCCAGCGAATTGGCGCCGTGACAGTAGTCGGGGTCGAGCGCGCGCACCGGAGCGCCCGTCAATTCATGGAACCGGGCACTGGCCTCGGTGTGGTCCCGGTGGTGGTGCGTGATGAGCACCAGATCCACTGGCCCCGCTGACTGCAAGGCGTCGAGGTGTGCGTCGTCCAGCGGGCCCGGATCAACCACCACGACCGTTTGTGATTCCGGGGAAGTGACGATGTAGGAGTTGGTACCGTCGAGGCTCATCGGCCCCGGGTTGGGCGCAAGGCGGCAACGGGTGAGAGGCCCGCAGGGCGTCAGGGCGTCGTCGTTCTGGGACACCTGCTAGCGGACTGTCTCGCGGACCTCACCGAAGGGGACCTCGGGGGAGACCTCGGCCTGTGTATCGGGTCCAAGCCCCGTGGTAATCAGGACGCCGTGTTCGCCCCCGGCCACGGACTGCTTGAGGACGGGCATCACGGCAGCAGCGGTGCTGTCATCGAGTCCTGCAAGGTATGCGCGGTAGGAATCGGGGAGGTCTGAGTAATCCGTCATGGTCCCCAAACTACGCCCGCGCGTCTCGCGCAACAACCGCTGGACCTCCTCATCCTGCACCTGCTCGAAGCGGAGGTAGGCACTGCCCACCGCCGGCAGGTTCTCAGCGGACCAGGGGCCGATCAATTCGTCGACCAGTTCACCCACCATTTCTGCAGCGGAGGTCAGGAATACGGGCGCAGCGGCAATGATCCGGTCGGCACCGGCCCTTCTGAGGGCGGCTACTGCGGCGCGCATCGTGGCACCGGTGGCCACGCCGTCGTCGACTATCACCACGGTCTCCCCGGTCACTGTGAGGGGTTCCATCCCCCCGCGGTAGAGCCGCTCCCGACGCAGAAGTTCAGCCTGCTCGCGCTCCGCCACACGGGCGAAGACTGCATCGGCATCCCTCATGCCAGCCAGGACATGGGCATTGCGGACGGTCTCGATGGAACCGCCGATCGAGGCGATTGCGCCCATTGCCAGCTCGGGGAATTGGGGTACGCCCACCTTTCGCACCATGACGACGTCGAGCGGGGCCCCATACGCATCGGCCACCACCGCGGCGACCGGAACGCCGCCCCGCGGCAGGCCGAGAACCAACGGTGGTTTGCTGCCGCTCAGCACCGGTTCGAGCGCGACAGCCAGTTGACGACCGGCGTCTTCACGGTCGGCGTAGCGGTCAGGTCCTGTTCGCGATGTCATCTTAAGCCCTGCTCGGTGGAGGGGTCTTTTATTCGAGCTCAGAGAATGATAGACCGACAGTAACCTTAGCATTTGCGAGTCAGACGGCACCGACCGCGACGAAGAAGGAGGCAGGTCATGGCAGAGCGGGGTAATACCACCCATGGTCCGAACCTGGACGATCAGCTCAAACACGAAACGCAGGGGCTGGTCCAGGGGAACCGTCCCACCCGCGCTGAAGAATGGCGCGAGGCCGAAACGATGGACGACGGCGAGGACGAGGGCGGGAACACGGTCCAGGACGCGCTGCCGGACGACGACCCGGGGATCGACCCGGCGCAGGTGAGCGACACCACCGTTGACGGGCCGCTGACCGAGACGATCGAGGAAAAAGTCAGCAATGACGAAGAGGAGTCGAAGTGACCAGCACCTTGCACACGCTTGCAGACCTGTACCGGAAGCCTGGTCCATGGGTCACCGTCTATACGGATGCCAGCACCGGGACGGTCGATTCGCTCCACGCGGACGACGTCCGCCCCGAGAACATTGCAACAGCCCTTGAGGAGGCTGGTGCCTCCAAGGAGGACCGGAAAGCGGTGGCTGATGCCCTTCGCCAGTCGGCAAAGGGCATGCCGGATCCGGTGGCCCGGCTGATCGTTGCTGGGAATGGCACTGTGGAACTGGACGAGTTCCTACCGGGGCCTCTTGCCCTGCCGGAATTCACTTCTGTGAACAATATTCCGAATCTGTGCCCCCTGCTCTGGCACCGCCCGGACGATTTTGCTTACGTGGTGGCCGAGGTGGGCCGCGACGGCGGTGAAATCCACCTTCGCCACGCAAACGGTCTGCAGGATGACAACACGGTGCACGTCGAAGGCTCGACCGAGAACCTCAAGAAGGTAGAGCGCGGAGGCTGGTCCCAAGGCCGTTACCAGCACCGGACGGAGAGCATCTGGAAGGCCAACGCCGCCGATATTGCCGGTGAGATTGACCAGATTGTTCGCAGCTGCCGTGCGAGACTGCTCGTTGTGGCCGGAGACATCCGGGCCAGGGGGCTCGTGGCTGAGCAGCTGAGTGAGCAGTCCAAGGAGATCCTCACCATCATCGAAAGCCACAGCCGCACCGATGGAGCGGACAAGGAAGCCTACGCGCAGGAGATCGACAAGCGGGTTGCCGAGTGC
The DNA here is from genome assembly GCF_059089725.1 of Arthrobacter sp. M71 S08. Lineage (NCBI taxonomy): Bacteria > Bacillati > Actinomycetota > Actinomycetes > Micrococcales > Micrococcaceae > Arthrobacter > Arthrobacter sp. M71 S08. The sequence continues at coordinate 343,145 of NZ_JBNHEY010000003.1, forward strand.
ATCGCTCGCAGACAGACCCAACTGCTTGAGCGCTTGAACAACCAGAAGGCCAGGCCCAACCCTGAGTCGACCGAAGGCATCGGCTCGGTGGTGCATGCGCTCCAGCAGGCACAGGTGGAGACCCTGCTCCTCGAAACCGAGGGCCTTCACGGTCACCGGCTGCTCGCCCTGGGAGCCGAGCCGTGGACGACCGAGTTGGATGGGGAAACGGCGGGCGTACCCGTACTCGGGGAGGTGCCGGCGCCGTCCGCGCTGCTCCGTGCGGCGGTGCTCACTGACGCGGAGGTGGCGCTGTTCCCCTCAGGCGCGCTGGACGGGGGGCCGGTGGCCGCGCTGTTGCGCTGGCCGGTTGGGCCAACCGTGCCTGTCGCCGGCTGATGGGGGACCGGTTCGTAGCTGACGTTGTAGTCGAACGGTTGACCGCATGGGGCGTTGACCGGGTGTTCGGTTATAGCGGTGACGGGATCAATCCGGTGCTCGGCGCGCTGCGGCGCGCCGGGTCGCCGGAGTTCGTTCAGGCCCGCCACGAGGAGAACGCCGCCTTCATGGCGGTCGGCCACGCTAAGTACACCGGCGGCGTCGGGGTGGTGCTTTCCACGCAGGGCCCGGGAGCTGTGCACCTCCTTAACGGCCTGTACGACGCGCGGATGGACAGCGTGCCCGTGGTCGCCATAGTGGGACAACAGAGCCAGACGGTGCTCGGCTCGGCCTATCAACAGGAGATCGATCTGCAGAGCCTGTTCAAGGACGTCGCCTCGGGCTTTCGACAGCAGGTGAACAGCCCGGACCAGGCACCGATGGTGATCGACCGGGCGTTCAAGGCGGCACTCGCCACCCGGTCTCCCGCCGTGGTCATCCTGCCCCATGACGTACAGCAGGAGTCCGCGCCGGAGCTGAAGCACGAGCACGGCGTAATCCCCTCCGCTCCGCTCTGGAGTCCAGGAACCGTGATCCCGCAGGAGCAGGACGTGCGCGACGCCGCCGCGCTCCTGAACGCCGGATCGAAACTCGCGCTGCTCGTCGGGCAAGGAGCGCGGGGAGCGCAGGAAGAGGTCATGGCGCTCGCCGAAAAGCTGGGCGCCGCCGTCGTCACAAGCCTGCTGGGAAAGCCGTACGTCGATGAAACCCTGCCCTACGCGGCGGGCACCATGGGCCATTTGGGCACCACCGCCAGCGGGTGGGTCATGGCGAACTGCGACAGCCTGCTCATCGTAGGGTCCAATGATCCCTGGACCGAGTTCTATCCTCCCCCGGGTGCCGCGCGCGCTGTGCAGATCGACAGTGACGCCAAAGCGATCGGAAACAGATACCCGGTGGAAGTGGCGGTAACGGGGGATGCAGCCGAGTCCCTCCGCGCGCTCCTGCCGCTTGTCGAGGGACGGATTGGGTGGCGCGGCGACGTCGAACGCCACATCGACGCGTGGCGGGGGCTCAATGAAGCCCGCGCCATGACACCGGCGAACCCGGTGAACCCGGAGCGCGCTATCCGGGAACTCAACGGGCGCCTCCCCGATAACGCGCAGGTGGCAGTCGACGTCGGCAGTTGCGTCTACTGGTATGCCCGCCAGCTGCACCTGCCAGACGGCGTGCCCGCGCATCTGTCGAGCACGCTGGCGAGCATGGGATGCTCCCTCCCGTACGGAATCGCGGCGAAGCTCTCAGCCCCGGACCGTCCCGTCGTGGCGCTCACCGGAGACGGCGGCATGCAGATGACCGGGATGGCCGAGCTGATCACGGTCAGCCGGCTCTGGAAGAGCTGGGCCAACCCCGTCTTCGCCATCTGCATCCTCAACAACCTCGACCTCGCCGAAGTCAGCTGGGAACAACGCGAAACCGAATCGGAACCTCGTTTCCAGGACAGCCAGGACATCCCCGACGTTGACTATTCGGGATTCGCGAAAATTCTCGGGCTGGACGGGATGCGGGTGGAGAACCCCGACGACGTCGGCCCCGCCTGGGACCGTGCGCTGGCCGCTGACCGGCCTTTTGTACTGGACGTCCGAACGGACGCCGGCGTCCCCTTGCTTCCGCCGTTCCCTGCCGGTGAGGCTCTGGCGGAGTCGATGGAGGAGGCTCTGGAGACCGAGGGGAATACCCATGCCCTGGAACTGCTGCGTGAGTACGTTCGGCTGGAGAAAGAGGCGCAGCCCTAGGAATGCGCCCGCCGCTCCCGCCGGGTGTGCCGGAGCGTCAGCAGCAGGCGGTGCGCCGTGATGACCAGGGCGAGCCACGCCAACCCCAGCGTCCACGCCACCGCGACGTCGGTGACCCAGTGATGCCCGAGGTAGACCCGCGTGAGCCCCATGGTGAAGGCGAAGAGCACGGCGGCGCTGATCGTCAGCGCCAGAGCACCCTTGGAATGCTGCCGCAGCACCAGCAGGTACGCGATGATCCCCGAAATTACGACCGCGTTGAGGGTGTGACCACTCGGGAACGACGGCGACATCTCGAACGGTGGAACCGCGAACCGGAGGTCGGGCCGGAGCCTTCCGATGGCATCCTTGCCGAGAACCGTCATCAGCAGCGAGCCCCCGGCGGCGACCACCATCAGGATGAACGGAGTGAAGGAGCGGCGGGCCACAGTAAATACGAGCACTGCGCACGTGGCCAGGATGGGCATCCCGATCGGCCCACCCAGATGGGTGAAGGCGGTCGCCGCACCGTTGAGCCAGGGCGAACGCAGCGCGACCGCGGCATCGAGCGCCGGCTGGTCAAGCGTCGCGATGCCGGCTTCCTCGGTGACGGCTTCGTAGACCTCCGCGGATGCAACCGTGAGTGACACTGCGGCACCCAAGCCGACCGCGAGCAGGAGCAGGAGCGCCCAGCGCGGCCCGATCCAGTGCGCCAGTGGCCGAACACACGCGACAAGGAACCGGCCCACCGGCGTCGCCCACCGGGTCAGGTCACGGGTGCCGACGTGATGATGTTCGTTCTCCGGGTGCTGAAACGACATCCTTCGAGATTAGCAACGCGGCCCCTACCCCGCTTGGCGGAAGTGGCACGGGCGTAGGCTGTCCGCATGAGCACACCAGCCCAGAATCTGCTGCGCGGCCTGCCGGTGTTTCCCGAGGAGATGCGGCCGTTCGACCCGGCGTCCGCACCCGCTTCCCCGCTGGACCTTTTCACCCAGTGGCTGGGCGCCGCGATCGACGACGGCGTCCCCGCCCCTCACGCGGTCACCGTATCGACAACCGACGACGACGGCCGCCCTGACGCCCGCGTGGTCATCCTCAGGGACCTCGACGATCGCGGCTTTTCCTTCGCCACCAGCAGCGACAGCCCCAAAGGTCGGCAGCTCGAGGGAACGCCCTACGCTGCGCTGACCTTTTTCTGGCAAGCGGTGGGCCGCCAGGTCCGCGTCAGTGGCGCCGTGACTCCAGGAACGGTGGAAGAGAACGACGCCGACTTCCGCCGCCGCCATCCCGCCGCACGTGCGCTTGTGTTCGCCGGGCAGCAGAGCGATGTCATTGCCGAGGGGGCGTCGGTGAGCGCCGCCGTCGAGCGCGAACTCGCCGGGATTGAGCACAGGGGATCAGCGACATGGACGGTCTACACCGTGGCGCCTGAGCGCGTGGAGTTCTGGCAGGCGGACCCGGAGCGCCGCCACACCCGCCTGCGGTATGTGCGCAGTGGCGAGGGCTGGCGCCGCGAGGTCCTCTGGCCGTAGCCGCTAGTGCCCGAAGGAGTCCGAGTCGGTGGTGTCGCCGTCTCCGGTGTCCAGGGCGGACAGGGACTCCACCTCCTCCTGGGTGAGCTCGAAACCAAACAGGTTGATGTTCTGCTTGATCCGTAGCGGGTTGGCCGACTTGGGGATGGCCACCAGCCCGAGCTGAAGGTGCCACCGCAGGACGATCTGCGCCGGCGTCATGCCGTACTTGTCGGCGAGACGATCCACGGCCGGATCCTGCAGCAGGTCGCCGCCTTTCCCGAGCGGACTCCATGACTCGGTGACGATTCCATGCTGGGCGTGGAATTCCCGCGAGTCAGCCCGCGTGTGGCGGGGATCGAGTTGAATCTGGTTTACGTCCGGCACGAGTCCCTCGTCGAGGACGTGCTGCAGATGCGTCGGCTTGAAGTTGGAGACGCCGATAGCCCGAATCAGGCCGTCCTCGCGCAGCGCCGCGAGTCCCTTCACTGCGTCGACGTAGCGGTCCTGATCGGGATTGGGCCAGTGCACCAGCAGGAGGTCGATGTAGTCGACACCCAACCGGGCTGCGCTCTGCTCGAATGCCTTCCGGACGCCGTCGAGGCTATGCCACTGCTTGTTGAACTTGGTGGTGATGAACACCTGGTCCCGCTCGATCCCGGACCGCCGGATCCCTTCACCGACGCCGGCTTCATTGCCGTAGTTCTCCGCCGTGTCGAACAGGCGGTACCCCGCGGAGACGGCCTTCTCGACGGCGCCGGCTGCCTCCTGATCATCGAGCGGCCAGGTGCCCAGTCCGAGTACCGGTATGGACACACCGCTGAGGAGCTCGATGGTTGGTGCCGCTGCGTCAGTCATGTTCTCCTCGTATCGGTCGGTGGTGCATGCGTTTTACCCCAGCTTTCTAGTTGGGACCGTGGTGCGTCAATCCGATGTCGGACGAACGTCTCGGAGACATGGTGGTGCAGGAAGGAACGGGCAGGCACACTGGGACCGTGAGTCAAGGCCACAACCCATGGGTGCTGCACGTTGATCTGGACCAGTTCATCGCTGCGGTCGAGGTGCTGCGGCGGCCCGAACTGGCAGGGAAGCCGGTGATAGTGGGTGGTCGCGGTGATCCCACGGAGCGCGCGGTGGTCTCGACTGCGTCCTACGAGGCCCGTGCGTTCGGCGTCGGCTCCGGAATGCCTTTGCGCGTCGCCGCGCGCAAGATACCGGAGGCAGTGATCCTGCCTGTTGATTCCGAGGCGTACCTCGCCGTCTCGGAGACGGTCATGGCCACGCTGCGCGCTCAACCGGGTGCCATCGTCCAGGTGCTTGGCTGGGATGAAGCGTTCGTGGGAGTTGAGACGGAGGACCCGGAGGCATACGCCCGCCGCGTGCAGGATGCGGTGCTTGAGAGAACGCAGTTGCACTGCAGCGTCGGTATCGGCGACACGCTTGTGCGGGCCAAGATCGCCACGGGGTTCGCCAAGCCGGCAGGAGTTTTCCGCCTCACCGTGGACAACTGGCTGGACGTGATGGGGGACCGGCCCACCATTGACCTGTGGGGTGTCGGACCCAAGGTTTCCCGCCGTCTGGCCGGGCTCGACATCACGACCGTCGCGCAGCTTGCCGCCTGTGATCCTCAGGACCTCGTGCCGGAATTCGGGCCAAAGATGGGCCCGTGGTACGCCCAACTTGGACGCGGCGACGGCGAGCGGGTGGTCGATGACACTCCCTGGATCCCACGCGGGCACAGCCGCGAGACCACCTACCAGCAGGATCTGACCGATTCCGCGCAGGTGGACGACGCCGTTCGGGAACTCGTTGCGCGGGTCCTTGAGGACGTCGCCGCTGAGGGTCGCCCGGTGATCGGGCTGACTCTGAAGGTGCGGTACGCGCCGTTCTTCACCAAGACGTATGCGAAGCGGATTCCCGAAACGTTTGATCGAGACGTGGTGGTGGCCAGTGCCCTCGACCTCGTGGGGAAGATCGAACCGGGGCGGCCCATCCGGCTTCTTGGTTTTCGGGCTGAAATGCCGATGCCGGAAGAAGCGCGGAAGGGGCATACGCCGACGCGCAGCGGCTGGTGAGTGCGCCGTCGTCGTTCTGGTTCTTGTCCTGAACGTACTGCGGCTCCCCGGAAGCCGCAGCAACCGGGGAGCCGATGTAGACGCGAAGTGGGAACGTGATCAGGAAATTTCGATCAGGAGACCGTGACCGGTTCCTTGCGCTCGGAGACACCGCGGACGGCCTCATCGAACTCGGCTTCTATCTCCGCGTTCGGCTTCCAGGTCAGCCGGCTGACTACGACGGCGACAACCAGGTTGGCGATGAATGCCGGCACAATCTCGTACATCGTGGACGAGAGCGGGGAGTTGCCCCACGCAAAGACGATTGCGGCGCCGACGACCATCCCGGATAGCGCGCCGGGCATGGTCAGCTTCCGCCAGAACAGCGACAGCAGCACGGCAGGGCCGAAGGAGGCACCGAAACCGGCCCATGCGAACGCGACCAGCGAGAGGATGGACTCGTTGCGGCCGGAGGCCAGCATGATCGCTACGATCGCGACGACCAGCACGCCGAGGCGACCCAGGATCACGCCCTGCTTGGCGGTGAGGGTCTTCTTGGAGACCATGTTGTAGAGGTCTTCGACCAGCGCGGAGGAACACACCACGAGCTGCGACGAGATTGTGCTCATGATTGCCGCGAGCACCGCCGCGAGGACGATCCCGGCAACGAACGGGTGGAAGAACGCCTGTGACAGCGAAAGGAAAACGGCCTCAGGGTCAGCAAGCGTGAGCTGGGGGTTCTGCTGGAAGTAGGCGATGCCCACCAGCGCGGTAGCAACTGCACCGAGAACAGTCAGGACCATCCAGCTGATACCGATCCTACGTCCGGCAACGGCGTCCTGCGGGCTGCGCAGCGCCATGAATCGGACAATGATGTGCGGCTGGCCGAAGTAGCCGAGCCCCCAGGCAGCCGCGGAGATGATGGCCAGGACAGAACCACCGGCCACGAAGTTGAGCATGGACGGGTCGACCGCGCTGATCGACTCGGTCATTCCGGTGAAGCCGCCCACCTGGACGAAGCCGATGATCGGCACGACGATCAGCGCGACCAGCATGAGAAGTCCCTGGGCTACGTCGGTGAACGTTGCGCCCATGAAGCCACCAAACAGCGTGTAGGCAATAGTGACGGCCGCGACGATGATCATTCCGAGGGTGTAGTTCGAGTTGAAGGAAGACTCGAAGAAGACGCCGCCGGCAACCATGCCGGAGGAAACGTAGAACGTGAAGAACACCAAAATGATGATGCCGGAGACGATGCGGAGAAGCCGCGAACGGTCCTTCAGCCGGTTCTCAAGGAAGCTGGGCACGGTGATCGAATTGTTCGACACCTCCGTGTAGCTGCGCAACCGCGGCGCAACGAACTTCCAGTTCAGCCACGCGCCGATGGTCAGGCCGATAGCGATCCAGACCTCAATCAGGCCGGACAGGTAAATCGCGCCGGGAAGTCCGAGCAGCAGCCACCCCGACATGTCGGAGGCTCCCGCACTGAGCGCTGCAACACCCGGCTTGAGCCCACGGCCGGCGAGCATGTAGTCATCGAGGTTGGACGTTCTCCGGTAGGCGTACCAGCCGATTCCCAGCATGGCGAGCATGTAAAGCGCCATGGCAAGGTATTGCCAGGTCTGGTCAGTCATGGGTTCCTCTCACATTTTCCTTGGAGTTGGCTGAGTGCAGCCGTCCACTATTCCAAGAAGCCACACTGCATGGCTAATAAGGTGAGCTGTCTCACGATCCAACTGAATGGTTACCCGCCGGTAATATGGCAGAATGCACCTGTTTTTCCGGACACTCTGGATCCTGTTCGCTTCCCGGCGCCGACCGCCCCTGAGTATCTGGGCCCCGGCGTCCCTGCCGCTGCGGGTTCGGCTCACTGACATTGACATCGCCATGCACGTCAACAACGGCATGTACCTCTCACTGATGGATCTCGGCAGGTTCGACTTGATGATCCGAAGTGGAGTCTGGAAGATGATGCGCCGCAAAGGCTGGAGTCCGGTGGTCAACGCAGAGACCATCACGTTCCGAAAGTCGCTTCAGCTAGGTCAGCGCTACAGCATTGAGACGCGCATTATGGGCTTCGATGAGCGCGCCATCTACTTTGAACAGCGCATGGTGAACGACGACGAAATCTACGCGCGTGCCTACATCGCTACCCGCCTGCTCAGCGCCCAGGGACCCGTGGCGAACGCTGAAATCTTCGAGGCGTTCGGGAACCCGCCGGAGGATATGGCACTCCCGGAGTGGATTCACGACTGGCGCGTGAATACGGCCCTGCCCAGCACCCGCCGCCCCGCTCCACACGAGTGGGTGCGGTGACTCAGCGGTACTTTCTGTGCAGGTCCTCCCTGGCTGAAGACGTTCCGTCCCATTCGGCGATCCACGGGCCGGTTCCCTCCGACTGGTCGAGGACGCCCTCCTCGAGCCACTCATGACGGCCGTCAAGGACACTTCGCGCAAGCCGGTAATCCGCGCTGTCGGAGTTCTTCCACAGATCGGTGAAGAGCTGCTCGATCCGCAACCGTGATTGCCGGCAGAAGGCATCCGCGAGATCAGTTGCTTCCCGCCTCCCCTGGCCCTCGAGGTGCTTGGCGTGTGCGCAGGTTGCAGCCATTGCGAACAGTTCCGCTCCGATGTCAACGATGCGCCCCAGGAACACCTGCCGGTGCTCGAGCTTGGCCTGCCATCGCGCCATTCCAAGGAACGTATGTCGGGCAAGGCGCCGCGACGCCCGCTCAACGTAACGCACATGCCCGGCGAGCCGCCCGAAACCGGTGTAGGAACGCGGGGAAAGGCCCGGGCCGGCAAGCAGCTGCGGTAACCAGCCCGCATAGAAGCTGCTGGCCCCGGCCGCTGCCTTCGCCTTCGCTAACAGGTCAGCGTCCGACGACGCGAGGTCACCTGCCGCGGCAAGGTGGGCGTCGACCGCCTCCCGGGCGATGAGCAGGTGCATGATCTCCGAGGAGCCCTCGAAGATCCGGTTGATCCGCAGATCGCGCAGTTGCTGTTCGATCGGAACGGCCCGTTCCCCGCGTGCTTTGAGGGAGGCAGCCGTCTCGTACCCCCTGCCGCCGCGAATCTGCATCAGTTCATCGGCAATGCGGTAGGCCATTTCGCTGGACCACAGCTTGGCCAGCGCGGCTTCAATTCGGACGTCCTTCTGCCCGGAATCAGCGAGGGCCGCCGAGAGTTCGAAGACGGACTCGAGGGCGAACGTGGTCGCACCGATGAACGAAATCTTCTGAGCGACCGCCTCATGCTTGCCGATCGGCCTGCCCCACTGCACCCGGGCGTTCGACCATTCGCGTGCAATCTTGAGCGACCATTTGCCCGCCGCAGCGCAGTTCGCAGGGATGGAGAGCCGGCCGGTGTTCAGGGTAGTCAGCGCGATCTTGAGCCCCTGTCCCTCCTTGCCCAGACGATTCGCGACCGGTATCCGAACGTTCTCAAATCGGGTGACGCCGTTCTCAATCCCGCGCAGACCCATAAAGGCGTTGCGGTGCGTCACCGTAATACCAGGTGTATCCGCTTCCACCACGAAGGCGGAGATGCCGCCCGGGCCGCCGCTGTGTGCGGGCACCTTCGCCATCACCACCACCAGTTCGGCGATCACTCCGTTGGTGGTCCAGAGCTTGCTGCCGTTGAGTACATACGTGCCGTCGTCGTCATTGCGGGTGGCAGTGGCGCTCAGACGGGCGGGGTCGGACCCGACATCGGGTTCGGTGAGCAGGAAAGCCGAGATCGCGCCGGAGGCGCAGCGGGGGAGATACTCGCTCTTCTGTTCCGGCGTGCCGAACATACGGACAGGCTCGGGCACCCCGATGGACTGGTGTGCAGAGACGAGGGCGCCAAGGCTGGGGTGGACGGAGGTGAGCAGCATCAGTGCTCGTCCGTAGTAGGCCAGAGACAGTCCAAGTCCGCCGTAATCTTTCGGGATCTTGATGCCGAAGACCCCCAGGGAGGCCAGCTCCCGAAGGTACTCGTCTGGGATGCGGGAGTCCCGTTCGATCAACTGCCCGTCCATGGTCGCAAGAACTGTGGAGAGCCGCGAGAGGAACTCTTCGCCGTCGTCGTTCCCGGTGTAAGTGGAGGAGGGGCGGGGATGAATCAGCGAAATATCGCAGCGGCCCAGGTAGAGCCCTTTGGCGAAGCTCGGCCGCGTCCATTCCGTTTCCCTGGCGGACTCGGCCACCTCCCTGGATTTGCGCTCGTTGACGTTTTCCTGAAGTGCTTCGGCGCTCATGGCAGCCCCCTTCAACGGCAGGGCCCGCCAGCCGGAACCCGGCGATGAACTAATGCTACTCCGGAGTAGCAAAAGTGCATCCTAGCGACACATCCCCGATTCCCGGAACGACCTCGGTGGATCTCCAAGAATTGTCCAAGGAGTAGAGCGCAAAGTGGGCGAACCGAGCCGGTAGTAAGCATGGTTTCGGTTCTGAAACGAGGGAGCTCTGAAATGTCCAACCATCCATATGCGGCTGATCCCCCCGGAGGGCGCCGCACGATTCGTCTCACATCATCTGTCCTTACCAGTGCACTTCTCATCACGGCCCTTGCGCCGCTCGCTGCCACTCCCGCCCAGGCGGAGCTGGTTTCCTTCGCCCCGGTTACAGCCGAAGACGCCGACGGCTTTCCTGACTGGTACTCGGACGGGAATGTTCGCCTGAAGCTCTGCGTCGACCCGGCTGAAGGGTGCCTGGCTGAACTGCCCAACCCGGGTGAGCCCATTTCCTATCCCGGCAACTTCCCGGGTGAAGCATTCTGGTTCGCTGCCGAGGCGTCCGGCGGGAACCTCGGGCTCTACGAGGCAGCGCTGGAAGCTGCACACACGGGCGAAGAAGCAGCAGTCGGCACGCAAATCGCCTTCGCTCGTCTGCGTTTCCGTTTGTCCGGGCTGGTCAACGGCGCCGACTACACGATCACCCACCCCTACGGTGTGCACGTCTTCCGGGCGGGTCACAACACCAACCGTCCAAACGACATCAACGTCACTATTGACGAGGGTGTCTGCGGTACCCCGTGCAACTTTGATCTGGCCAGGAACGCGTTCCTGGGCGATTACGGCGGACCGGGCAGCACGGCGCCCTTCATTCGTCAGACAAACGCACCTGCTGGGGCTCTGGGCAGCATCGCAACTCCAGGGCCCATCGAGGGTGCCCCCTCCGGGCACAACTACGTTGAGGTTGTAGGCCCGAACGCAGGCGGAACCGGTGTGAATGTCTTAAGGGTCAGCACATTCGCGATCCAGGGCGTGATTGACAGCAGCGTCGATGGCGCGCCGTCAACGCCGGACCTCGCCGTTGCCAGCGACACTGGACGGTCCAATACAGACAACATCACCAACGCGACCACGCCGACGTTCACCGGGACGGCTGCTGCAGGGTCCACGGTGGAACTGGTCGTCAACGGAACTCCCACCGGTGTGACCGCTGTCGCCACCGACGGCACGTACTCGCTGACGCCGACCGTGGCACTACTCGCGGGCACCAATCGCGTTGTGGCCAGGATCCCCGCAACGGAAACGACGGCGGCACTCGACTCGGGCGCCCTTGCGATCACAGTGGACACCACAGCACCCGTCACAACCCTGACGAACACTCCGTCGAATCCGAGCGCGAGCAACACCCCCTCGTTCACTTTCACCGGTGAAGCTCAGGCGACGTTCGAATGCCAACTGCAGCCGAGTAACGCAACGTGGCGCACCTGCACCTCACCGCATACCTATGACCAGCAGCTGAACGGGGACTACACGTTCAACGTCCGGGCTACCGACGTCGCGGGGAACATTGGGGCCAACGCCACCTATACGTGGCGCATTGGTCCGGCATCGCCACCGCCGCCACCGCCGCCACCGCCCGCCGCCAAGCAGAAGGACATGAACGGCGACGGCAATCCTGACCTGGTGACACGTGACTCCGGTGGACGGCTTTGGCTCTACCCGTCGACTTCAGCCGGCGGTTTTGGAACCCGGGTTCAGATCGGCAGCGGATGGGGCTCGATGAACGCCATCCTGCAACCGGGTGACTTCAACGGCGATGGACACTCTGACATCATGGCCCGCGACACGTCCGGACGGCTCTGGCTCTACACCGGAACCGGCACCGGCAGGATCAACGGCGGCGTCCAGATCGGCTCGGGCTGGGGCGGCATGACTGCCCTCGTTACGCCGGGTGACTTCAATGGAGACAAGAAGGTCGACCTGCTCGCCCGCGACAGTGGGGGACGGCTGTACCTCTACCCGGGTAACGGCGCCGGTGGTTGGGGCGCACGCACCCAGCCCGGTTCCGGATGGGGCGGGTTCACTGCCATCCTCAGCACCGGCGATTTCAGCGGTGACGGCCACTCCGACGTCATTGCACGCACTTCCGGGGGAGCCCTGTGGCTCTACCGGGGTAACGGCAGCGGTGGCTTCGGCACGGCAAATCAGATCGGCGCCGGCTGGAACGGGTTCACCCTGACCGGCCCTGGGGCGTGGGGCACCGCCGACGCACACAGCGACCTCGTGGCCCGCGACAGCGCCGGAGCTCTGTGGCTCTACCGCGGAAGCGGCACAGGCGGGTTCGCCGGATCCCGCACCCAAATCGGGGGCGGCTGGGGCGGGTTCACCATCGTCCAGTAATCCACCGATTCCTCACTGATTAACAGAAGATCCCCTCCCGCTCAGGCGGGAGGGGATCTTCTCCGTGAGGCACAAACCGGAGGGAGCCAATAGATTAGGAAGATGCCTGAGCTCACACCACTCCAGCAACTTGCCGAGCAGCACCGCGTCGGAATCACTTTCAAAGGCTGGGACGACACTCCTCAGACGGTCAGCGATGCAACTCTCGTCGCGGTCCTCACCGCTCTGGGCGTTCCCTGCACAACGGACGACGACGTCGCGGCCTCCCTGAGCGCCGCGGAGGTGGCGCCGTGGCTGCGGACACTGCCCGCCGCCGTCGTCATCCGGCAGGGCGATGCCACCGAAGTGCCGGTAAACGTCCCGTCGGGCAGTACACCGACCCTCCGCGTTCTGCTCGAGGACGGGTCTGAACGGTCACTGGCCGTCGGCGCGGGGAAGAACCAGGAGGTGGACGGCAAGAGCATCACCCGTTTCACGGTGGAGATCCCGCGTGACCTCCCGCAGGGTTGGCACACGCTGGTCGCCGCTGACAATTCCACCGAGAGCAGCTGCGCACTCGTCCTGACACCGCGCAAGCTCAGCACCGCCGACCGCCTGACCCGGACATGGGGTCTCATGGCCCAGCTGTACTCCGTGAGGTCCCGCTCGTCATGGGGCATCGGTGACCTCGACGACCTCGCACGCCTCGCGGAGGTGTCCGCCGCCAAGGACGCAGGCTTCGTACTGATCAACCCGTTGCATGCTGCCCAGCCCAAGCCGCCGGTGGAGGCGTCTCCCTACCTGCCGAGTACCCGGCGGTTCTTCAACCCCATCTACCTGCGTGTGGAAAACATCGCCGAGTTCGAGGCACTCTCCGACGCTGACGCCGAGGTCATCCGGGATCTGGCGGGGAAGTTCGAGGCGGCAAACCTGAACGCGGAGAGGATTGACCGCGATCCGAGCTACGCAGCCAAGCTGCAGGCGCTCGAGCTTGTCTTCGGCGTACCGCGCACACCCGAGCGGGAAGACGCATTCAGCAGATTCCGTGAGGAAGCAGGACCGGGGCTGGAAAACTTCGCGCTGTGGTCGGCACTCGCCGAGAAGCTGCCCGAGGGGGCACCCGAGTGGAATGATCCGGAATTCCTCGAAACGCAGCGGGCACAGCTCGCGGACCGTATCGAGTTCCACGCCTGGCTGCAGTGGCTCTGTGACGAGCAGCTGGAAGCCGCCCAGCGGGCCGCCATGGACGCCGGGATGAACCTCGGCATCATGCACGATCTAGCTGTCGGGGTTCACCCGGCGGGTGCGGATGCGTGGACGTTGCGCGACGTACTGGCGTCCGGGATCAGCGTCGGCGCGCCACCGGACATGTTCAACCAACAGGGCCAGGACTGGGCGCAGCCGCCGTGGCATCCGGAACGGCTCGCGGAATCCGGTTACGCCGCGTACCGCGACATGCTGCGCACCATCCTCCGTCACGCCGGCGGCATCCGAATCGACCACATCCTCGGCCTCTTCCGGCTGTGGTGGATCCCGCAGGGGCAGATGCCCGGCGACGGCGCGTATGTGTACTACGACCACGAGGCGCTCATCGGCATCCTCGCGCTGGAGGCTGAACGGGCCGGGGCCGTCGTCGTCGGTGAGGACCTCGGCGTCTTCGAGCCGGGCGTGCAGGAATACCTGGCCGAACGCGGCGTGCTTGGCACCTCCATTCTGTGGTTCGAGTACGACGACGAAGAGCCCCGCCCCGCGGAGCAGTACCGGACGGCGTGCCTCACCACGGTCACCACGCATGACCTTCCGCCAACCGCGGGGTACCTCGCCGGCAGGCACGTCGAACTGCGGGAGCAGCTCGGACTGCTGAGCAGGCCCGTGAAGGAGGAGAAGGCGGCCGACCGGGAAGCCCAGGAGCAGGTGCTCTCCCTGGTCCGTTCAACGACCGGCACCGAACCCTCTACGGTGCAGGAGACGGTCGAAGCGATGCACTCATTCATCGCGAAGACGCCGTCGGTGCTGCTCGGGGTGGCGCTGACTGACGCCGTCGGGGAGGAACGGACGCAGAACCAGCCCGGGACCACAGCCGAGCAGTATCCCAACTGGCAGGTCCCGCTGGCGGGACCTGACGGCGTCGTACTGGTTGAAGACCTGGCGGGGCTGGGGAGATTTGATTCGCTGGTTCGCGCTCTGCGGCGCTGATTCAGCGGTACCTTTCGTCGCGCCAGGATGACCGTTCACCGCACGACGGCGTTGTGTGCCCCGGGCAACATGTGACCTAATGCACAATGATCCCTGGTGGGGGCCGAGCGGACGATAGTCCACAAACAGTAGGGAGAGGCGTTCATTCATGAGTTGGCTAGACAGGGAACACACAATCGCTCCACCCGGCTTCAACCGCTGGTTGATTCCGCCCGCAGCGCTCGCCGTGCATTTGTGCATCGGTCAGGCCTATGCCACCAGCGTCTACAAGACAGCGCTCGTTGAGCACTTCGATGCAAGCCTGACCGAAATTGGCGTCATCTTCTCCATCGCCATTGTGATGCTCGGGCTGTCCGCAGCGCTGATGGGGACGTGGGTGGACACGAACGGCCCCCGCAAGGCCATGTTCACCTCGGCAGTGTTCTGGGTCAGCGGCTTCCTCGTGGCAGCGCTCGGTATATCCACCAACCAGCTGTGGTTGGTGTACCTCGGATACGGAGTCATCGGCGGAATCGGCCTGGGGATCGGGTATATCTCACCCGTCTCCACCTTGATCAAATGGTTCCCTGACAGGCCGGGGCTTGCCACCGGTATGGCGATCATGGGCTTCGGGGGCGGTGCGCTGATCGCCAGCCCGCTGTCCACACAACTGCTGAGGATGTACGACCCGAATTCGGGCGCTGAAGGCTGGGTGGCCAGTGGGGACGCGGTATCCATGCTGTTCGTGACTCTCGCGGTGATCTACCTGATCTACATGGTGTTCGGAGCGTTCACCATCAAGGTACCTGCAGCGGACTGGCGCCCGGAAGGTTTCGATCCGAGCACGCTGAAATCCAAGCCGCTGGTCACCAGTGACAATGTCTCGGCAAAGAACGCGATCAGGACGAAGCAGTTCTGGCTCATCTGGATCGCGCTGTTCTGCAACGTCACCGCCGGAATCGGCATCCTCGAGCAGGCTGCCCCCATGATCCAGGACTTCTTCCGCCAGCCCGACGGCATCAGCGCTGTTTCTGTAGCGGTGGCGGGCGGCTTCGTAGGCCTGCTGTCAATCGGCAACATGGCCGGCCGCTTCGTATGGTCGAGCACATCGGACATCATCGGGCGCAAGCGTATCTACATGGTGTACCTCGGAGTCGGTGCCGTGCTGTACACGGTTCTGGCCCTCGCAGGTTCCTCCACCACAGTGCTTTATGTCCTGCTGGCGTTCGTGATCATCTCCTTCTACGGCGGCGGATTCGCAACCGTTCCGGCTTACCTTCGCGACCTATTCGGTACGTACCAGGTCGGCGCCATCCACGGCCGCCTCCTGACCGCCTGGTCCGCTGCCGGCGTCGCAGGTCCACTGATCGTGAACGGGATCCTCGATGCAAGGGGTACGCCCGGGCAGCTTGTCGCATCGGATTACCAGCCCGCACTACTGACCATGGTCGGCCTGCTGATCATCGGCTTCATCGCGAACCTGATGATCAAGCCCGTGGACTCCCGTTTCCACGAGCCGTCCAAGACCACCACCGACGAACCCGCACTGGAGGCATGAAATGGAAATCAGCAAGGCTCGCCTGGCCGTTGTATGGGCGCTCGTGGGACTGCCACTGGCTTATGGGATCTTCCAGACCCTGACCAGGGTCACCGCGCTATTCACCGGCTAGCAGTGATGAGTGCCGGCTGCGGGCCCAGTTGCCCGTTAGTTTGGAGGCAGTAGCTCAAGAAATGAGCAGGACCGTGGAACTGATTCCACGGTCCTGCTCGCTTATGACGGTTTTGTTTGCGTTGGCTAGCCCCGGGTGATGTTGAGGTGTACGCCCTCGTCATCGACGCGCTCCACGGAGTCGGCTTCCTCATAGAAGTGGTTGCCAAACCCTGTCCCGTCCACCTCCACGTAGCCGACCCTGAGCAGGCGCTGGGCACGTTCCTCATCAACGTCCTCGGGAGTGAGTGCACCAGTAAGGAAACTGAAGATTCCGGGGCGCTCCTCAGTCTGGCCCTGGGGAGTGACCGCCTCAGGGTCGCCCATCTTGACTTCCTTTACCTTGCCGACCTTTTTGCCGTCGGCATCGAAGACGTCCATCCCTTCGCGAACTTCACTGAGGTTAGCCATGGTGAATGTCCTTTCCGTTCGGGTCCCTGGAATTCAACACTAGGACGGTGACTGCGCCCAGTCGAGGCCTGCTACCAGCGAGGATGAACTGCTTCCCGGAAGTAGCGGTTGTAGATGTCCTGTACACCCGCATCGATGTTCCCGCCGAGGGCGGACTGCCCTGCTGCTTCCGCGTTCGCCCGCGCCTGGGCAGCGGACCGGGCTCCCGGAATGACAGTGGTGACGCCGTCCTGGGCGATGATCCAGGCGAGGGCGGCCTGGGCGGTGCTGCCGCCGTCGGGCACCAGGGAGGTGAACTCCTCCGCGGCTGCCAGACCGGTCTCGAAGTCGACGCCGGAAAACGTCTCACCGACGTCGAACGCTGCACCCGTGCGGTTGTAGTTGCGGTGGTCGTTCTCCGGGAATTCCGTGTTTTTGGTGTACTTGCCGGACAAGAGACCCGAGGCCAGCGGCACCCTGGCGATGATGCCAATTCCGGCCTGCTTTGCCGCGGGAAGTACTTCATCGAGAGGCTTGAGCCGGAACGCGTTGAGAATGATCTGCACGGTGGCGGTGTTGCCGCGGCTTATCGCCTCAAGGGCTTCGTCTGTCCTTTCAACGCTGACTCCGTAATTGGCAATGGCACCTTCGGACACAAGCGTGTCGAGGGCGTCATACACTTCGGATGAGGAGTACACGGCGGACGGCGGGCAGTGCAGCTGGACGAGGTCCAGGGTGTCCTGCTGCAGGTTGCGGCGGGAGCGATCGGTCCATTCCCTGAAGTTTTTGAGGGTGTAGTTTTCGGGGACCTGATCTACCCGTCGGCCCATTTTGGTGGCGACGGTGATGTCAAGGCCCGGATTGGCCTTCAGGAAGTTCCCGATAGTTTGTTCACTTCGGCCGTCACCGTAAACATCCGCTGTGTCGAAGAAGTTCACCCCGGCGTCGGCGGCGGCCTCAAGGACAGCGAGGGCGTCCTCCGGCTGGACGTCTCCCCAGTCCGCTCCAAGCTGCCATGTTCCAAGCCCAATAGTCGAGACGTTGCGTTTTGTTCTGCCAAGTGTGCGTTGTTCCATTGTTCGACTATAGGGCGGCTCCGCGGGCGGCCGCTCCTACATGAGCGAGAGAACGAAGGCGAGGACGAAGCCCGCCGCAGTGCTCATGGCGACTGCGGGCCCTCCGTGCTCGTAGGCCTCCGGCATAAGGGTGTCCGCGAGAGACGCGATCACGGCGCCCGCGGCGAAGGCCAGAGGGAGAGAGATTGTCTGCTCAGTGGCACCGGAAAGTGGGCCGGCTCCGATTATGACGGCGACGACCAGCAGCACGGCGCAGGCCGACCAGAGGCCGATGATGCGCCCCTTTGGCATCCCCTGACTCCGCATGGAGGCGGAGCCAACCAGCGCCTCGGGCAGGTTGGATACGAAAATGGCGGCGAGGAGCGCCAGCCCGCCGGTGCCCCCGCCGAGCGCAACTCCGAGGGCTACGTTCTCGGGCACGCCGTCCAACGTGACAGCGGCTAGAAGGGCCAGGCCGGCAGCGCCGCGGGTTGAAACGGCGGAAGACTTTTCATCCTCGGCGGCGGTGTCGGTGTCGAGCTTCGCACTGCCTTGATACTCGTCGGCGGGAGTGTCCTTCCCTCCGGGCTGCGCCCACTTGTCCAGTAACGCGCTCAGCACCGTGAAGACAAGGGCACCGGTAAAGAGCCCCAGTGCCGCCAGCATAATCCCGCCGTGTTCGTAGGCATCCTGGAAAAGTTCGAAGGCAAGAGCCGTGATCAGTGAGCCCGCAGCGAACGACAGCATGATCGCGAGAAGCCGCTTCGGCAGCTTGAACCGGACGCCGATGAGCGAACCGATGATCAGCGGCGTCGACGCGACCACCCCGAACAGAAGGGCCGTTCCCATGGCGAAAGTATAGGCTCGCTCGGCGGCGAGTGGGGGATCTCTTTTGCCGACTAGCGGGCGGAGGCAAGCTCCGCCGTCGGAATGGCTTCCTTCGCCGGGAACGACGGCGGATTCACTCCTGCCATCTCCTCCATGACTCGCACTACCTGGCAGCTGTAGCCGAACTCGTTGTCGTACCAGACGTAGAGTACGAGGTTCTTGTCATTGCAGATGGTTGCGAGACCGTCGATCGTTCCCGAGCGGCGTGAGCCCACGAAGTCGGTGGAGACCACGTCGGGGGAGTCGATGTAATCCAACTGCTTGCGCAGCGCGGAGTGCAGCGACATTTCCCGGAGGAAGTCGTTGACATCGTCCTTGGTCGTCTCGTTCTCGAGGGACAGGTTCAGGATTGCGATCGACACGTCGGGGGTAGGTACCCGGATGGAACTGCCGGTGAGCTTGCCCTGAAGTTCGGGCAGCGCCTTGGCGACGGCCTTTGCAGCCCCCGTCTCAGTGATGACCATGTTGAGCGCAGCCGAGCGGCCGCGGCGATCGCCCTTGTGGAAGTTGTCGATAAGGTTCTGGTCATTGGTGAACGAGTGAACGGTTTCGACGTGGCCGTGCACAACGCCGAACTCGTCATTGATGGCCTTGAGTACCGGGGTGATGGCGTTCGTGGTGCAGGACGCCGCGGTGACAATCCGGTCATCGGCGGTGATGTCCGTGTGGTTGATGCCGTGAACGATGTTCTTCAGCGAGCCCTTGCCCGGCGCCGTCAGCAGGACCTTGGAAACGCCCTTGCTCTGCAGGTGCTGGCTGAGGCCTTCCTCGTCACGCCAGCGGCCGGTGTTGTCCACGACCAGCGCGTTGTTGATGCCGTACGCGGTGTAGTCGATGGTGGCCGGGTCGTTCGAGTAGATGACCTGGATACGCACACCGTTGGCGGTGATGGTGTTGGTTGCCTCGTCCACCTGGATGCTGCCTTCAAAGGACCCGTGCACCGAGTCGCGGCGCAGCAGGCTTCCGCGCTTCATGAGGTCGTTGTCGGCACCCTTGCGCACCACGATCGCGCGCAGGCAGAGGCCGTGCCCGCCGCCTGCCTTCTCGATGAGCAGCCGGGCAACCAGGCGGCCGATGCGACCGAAGCCATAGAGAACGACGTCGGTGCTCGTCCGCGCATCCGCGCCACGCTTCCCTACGACGTCGGCCAGCTCGGCGCGGAGGAATTCTTCCAGGGAGGCGCCCCGGCCCTCGGTTTTGTACTTCTGGCTGAGGCGGGCGACATCAATGGACGCTGCGCCCAGTTCCAGGTCGGCGAGGATACGAAGCAGGGGAGCGGTCTCTTCGAGGCGCAGCTCTTCCTTGGCCATGCGGCGTGCAAAGCGGTGGGCCTTGAGGATGCCCATGGTGGACTTGTTGATGAGGCTGCGCCCGTGGATGCTCGTGACCACGTTGTTTTCGCGGTACAGGCGGCCGATGACGGGAATCATCCCTTCGGCGAGTGCCTCCCGGCTCATCCAGGTGTCGCGGGTGACTGAAGGGTTATGATCCACGATGATCAGGTCCTCTCTCTCGCCGGTTGTTCCGGCGTTTGCCGCTGGCTTCCAGCACTGGAGCGCGGCAGGTTCAATGGCTCGGTTTCCACGCTGATCCGGACGACATCGACGTCGGCAGATTTGGGCGAGGTAATGCAGCAAGGATATCCGTCGCTCGCGTCGCAGATAACTTCTGGGGACGATCTGTGACGAACGGCATACCGGATGGGTCGGGGTGTTACCTCGCAAATGCAGAGAGGGAGGGTGCTCCCACCGACTCCCTCTCGATCAGGGTGGCGGGAAAGACGGGCAGGACCGGGGGAAGGACACCCCGGATACGGTGCAGCAGAGTGGTGGCGGCTGCCTGTCCAAGCTCGTAGACCGGCTGCGAAACCACGGTCAGCGGCGGTGTAACCAGCCGGGTCCAAGGGAAGTCGTCGTACATCACGAAGGAAAGGTCCTTAGGGATCCTCACGTCCATGGCACGTAGTATCTCCAAGACACTCAGCGCGACGAGACTGTCAGAGGCGACAATCGCCGTCGTTCTCTCACCGCTGGACATCAGGTCATTGAGGATCGACTGGACGCTCTCTGTTGTGCTAGCGCCGAGTCGGATGAAGGAATCGTGGAACGGAAGTCCGGCTTCATCGAAGGCCCGCCGGGTCCCGCTAATGCGCTCGCCGACCGCTGAAGATTCCAGCTGTCTGCCACTTTGATACTCCGCGCCTCCGGTCTCGAGCGCTGAAATGTAGGAGATACGCTCATGGCCGCGGTTGATGAGGAGTTTTGTAGCGTCGTACGCGGCCTGCTCGACGTCGGAGACGATGACGTCGACGTCGACGCCGGGCGCTGAACGGTCAAATAGCACCAGTGGGCGGCCAGCCTCAACGATCTGTTGCAGGTGTTGAGTGTTGGAGGAGGATGCGGGCGCAACGATCAGGCCGTCCACACGCTTGTCCTGCAGGACCCGCACTGCGTCGACCTCGGCTTGCAGATCCTCGCCCGTGTTGATGAGGATTACGTCGTAATCAGCTCGTTTCGCGGCATCGGAAATGCCGCGCATGGCAAGTCCGAAATGGGGGTTCTCGATATCCCCGACCACAACGCCGATGGTGTTGGACTTTCCCGTGTTCATGCTCCGCGCCAGCTCGTTGGGTCTGTAGCCCAGCTGCTCCGCCGCCGCCAGGACCCGTGAATTGACCTCCTCACTTACAGCCCCGTAGCCGCCGAGGGCCCTGGCCGCCTGCGCTTTGGACACTTTCGCTTCGCGGGCCACGTCGGCAACGGTGATGTCCCGCTTCCGTGAACTGGAGGTTGTCATATGCAGCCTTTCGGATGATGGGGGTTGACGTCTCTCTGGTAGTGCGCGTAGATTCCTCATCAACCTTTGTGAGCCCGGTCTCATCCTAGCGATTGAGACCGGACTCAACAAGTACGGCAACCGAGGCACCACTAGCACCCCAACACCCAAGCAAGATTGGATCAATGATGAATATCCGTTCCAAGTTCCGCCCGACCGTTGCAATGGCGGCAGCGGCGCTCTCACTTCTGGTCATGACAGGCTGCGGCAGTGAAGCAGCTTCCGACACAGCCGAAAGCAACCCATACGGCTTGATCCAGCCGGGGAAGATCCGGGTTGCGAGCCTCGGGGACGCCAAGCCGTACACCTTCACCGACGAATCCGGCGCGTTCACCGGGTTCGACGTCGAACTTTTCGAGAATGTGGCAGAACGCATCGGGATTGAGGAGGTCGTCTTCACGGGTCAGGACTTCTCCGGCCTTCTCGCTGCCGTTGCGAACGAGCAGTTCGACGTCGGTGTGGCCGCAATCGGCATTACCGAGGAACGGAAGCAAACGGTTGACTTCTCAGACGGCTACCTTGCTGGCTACCTCACCGTGATCACCACGGAAGGATCAGGCGTTACGGGCGAGGATGCTTTGGCGGGCCGGCGACTGGGAGTAGTGCAGGGAACCCTCCAGGAGGCCTATGCGGTCAAAAACTTCACCGAAACCGACCTGGTCCGTTTCCCGGATAACAACACCGCAATATCGGCAGTGAACAGCGGCACCGTCGACGCACACTTCCTCGACTATGAAGCGGCCAAGGACTACATGGAGAAGTTCGGACTGGTCAGCGCAGCCGATATTCCGTCCTTCGACGCCCCCGCAGGCTTCGCCATTGCAAAGGGGAAGGAAGAATTCCAGGCAGCCCTCAATGAAGCGCTGGCCGCCGCAATGGAAGACGGGACATGGAAAGAGCTGTACCAGAAGTGGTTCCCGGGATCTCCGATGCCTGAGCAGTACCTGCCCGAAGCCGAACAAACTTCCGGCAAGTGACCGAAGCAGCGCACATTTCGTACTGCGCAGCGAACCGTATGACGACTGAGAGCCAATAATGGACCTGCTCGATACCCTCGCAAGAACGTTCCTCGACTTTGAAGCCATGATGGCAGTGTTGCCTCAACTGCTTCAGGTAGGGCTCGTCAATACCCTGATCATTTCGGTCAGTGCCACGATCATCGGCGTTGTGCTGGGAATGATGGTCGCTATCATGGGCATATCGCAGTCGCGATGGCTGCGGATCCCGGCCCGCATTTACACTGACCTATTCCGTGGGCTGCCGGCCATCCTGACGATTCTCCTGATAGGACAGGGTTTCGCGCGGATGAGCCAGGAGATATTCGGCCCCTCGCCTTACCCCTTGGGTGTCCTCGCACTCAGCCTGATCGCAAGCGCCTATATCGGTGAAATCTTCCGCGCCGGTATTCAAAGCGTTGAACGGGGGCAATTGGAGGCATGCCGCGCACTGGGCATGAGTTATGGCCGGGCGATGGCGCTCGTCGTCGTGCCCCAGGGCATACGCAGAGTCCTCCCGGCTTTGGTGAACCAGTTCATCGCCATCGTCAAGGACTCCTCTCTGGTCTACTTCCTCGGCCTGCTCGTTTCAGAACGCGAACTCTTCCGGGTCGGGCAGGACGCGGCCGTGCTCACCGGAAACCTGTCGCCGCTCGTCATGGCGGGGCTGTTCTACCTCATAATCACGGTGCCACTTACCCACCTCGTGAACTACTTCGACCAGCGTTTCCGGGCTGGTGGGCGCCGTCGTCCGGCTGCGCCCACCAGCGGCCTGAAGGAAGTAACTGAAATCGAGAGTGCAACCACAGGGAGCGGACGATGAAACAGACCACATCGATGAGCCAGACCATGGCCAATCCGGAAGCGAAGACGTTCCGCGGATCCAGCCTGGAGTTGCGGGGAATGTCCATGGCGTATGGCGATATCGACGTCCTGCGGAATGTGAACATTACCGTGGATCCTGGAACGACAACCTGCATTATCGGGCCTTCCGGATCAGGCAAGTCCACATTGCTCAGGGGTATCAATCGTCTCCATGAACCCAAGAGCGGGGACGTCCTTCTGGGTGGAGCCAGCGTACTGAAGGACAAGCCCGATGCGCTGCGTCTGCGCATTGGCATGGTCTTCCAGCACTTCAATCTTTTCCCGGACCACACGGCACTCGAGAATGTTGCCCTCGCTCCGTGGAAGGTCAAGCGGATGTCCAGAGCCGCCGCCCGAGCACTCGCAGAGCAGCGTCTGAAGGAAGTTGGTCTGGCCGAGCGGGCTGACCATCGCCCCCGCGACCTCTCCGGCGGACAGCAGCAGCGTGTCGCCATCGCGCGCGCCCTCGCCATGGAGCCTGAGGTCATGCTCTTCGATGAGGTCACGTCCGCCCTGGACCCCGAACTCGTCAAGGGCGTGTTGAACCTGATGGCGGGTCTCGGCGAACGGGGAATGACCATGGTCGTCGTAACCCATGAGATGGGCTTCGCACGCAAGGTCGCGGACCAGGTGGTCTTCATGGATGAAGGTGAGGTCGTTGAAGCGGGGCGGCCGGCGGACCTGTTCGACCGGCCACAGTCTCCGAGGCTGCAGCGATTCCTCTCGGAGGTGCTCTAGTGGAAGCAGTCAAGCCACTGCGCACCGCCGTCGTCGGTTTTGGGGTGTCGGGGCGGGTGTTCCACGCGCCGCTGATAGCGGCCGACCCACACTATTCGTTGGATGTGGTTGTCACAGGGAACCCGGACCGCGCAGCCCAGGCAGGGACCCTATACCCAGGGGCCAAGATCCTCGCAAGCCCCGAGGATGTGTTCGCCCATGCCGATGAGCTGGATCTGGTCGTGCTTGGAACCCCGCCGGCCAACCACTATGCGCTGACTGACAAGGCGCTAGGGTGCGGCCTCAATGTGGTTGTCGACAAGCCGTTTGTCCCTACATCCGCCGAGGGCGGGGAGCTGATTACGAAGGCGGGCGACGCCGGCGTCGTGCTCTCGGTTTTTCAGAACAGGCGCTGGGACGGTGATTTCCTCACCGTCAAAAAGCTGATGGACGGTGGCCACCTGGGTGACGTCCGCACCTTCGAGTCGCGCTTCGAATGGTGGATGCCCGAAGGTTTCCAAAGTTGGAAGGATGAAGCCCGCATATCCGAGGGCGGCGGCATTCTCTTTGACCTCGGAAGCCACCTGATTGACCAGGCAATCGTGCTGTTCGGGCCGGTCAAGGACCTGCATGCGGAAGCCACACGTCACTCGGCACGCAGCACCTCAGACGCGGATGAAGACACTTTCGTGTCTCTGCTCCATGAGTCGGGAGTGCGTTCCCGCTTGTGGATGAACGGCCTGGCCGCCCGCCCCGCTCCCCGATTCCATGTGCTGGGTTCCAGTTCGGCCTACACAAAATGGGGCCTCGACGGACAGGAGCCGGCCCTGGACGGCGGGCTTTCGCCATCCGATCCCCGCTACGGGGTTGAGCCCGAATCTCGCTGGGGTGCTCTGGGCACAGGGGAGATGGAGCAACTTGTTCCAACCGAGCGAGGCAGCTACCCCGAGTTTTACCGGCTACTGGCCGGCGCTATCCGTAACGGTGGGGACCTGCCCGTAGAGCCAGCCGATTCCGTTGCCGTCCTCAAAATCATCGAAGAAATTCACGGCCTGCTTTAGGTCTGTCAGCTTGAGAAAGTGAGTAGCTATGTCCCTGGAATCACCTGCCCGGAGAGTTGCCGTCATCGGCGGCGGCATCCTGGGAGTCTCCACAGCCGTCCACCTGCTTCGCGGCGGAGCGTCAGTCGTCTTGCTCAGTGAGGGGGAACTCGCCAGCGGAGCCTCCGGGAGGTCACTGTCCTGGCTGAACTCGGCGGGGGAACGGTCCCGCCCCTACCATGATCTTCGCCTGGCGGGGATCGACCGGTACCGCACCCTGTTTGCTTCCGATCCCGATCGCGACTGGCTGCGCTTCGACGGCGGCCTGTTCTGGGATGTCGAAGCGAACAGCGCAGCGACGGTGAAGCGCCACGAGTACGAGAAGGCGCATGGTTACGACTCCCACCTCCTCTCTCCCGAGCAGATCAACCGCTGCGCGCCCAACGTGAATAGCGCCACTGCGGGATCAGCATCCATCTTCAATCCGGGGGAAGGGTGGGTGAGTTTGCCCCATCTCATCGAGTTCCTGATGGAGGAGTTCAAGGAATTGGGCGGTGACCTCGTCACCCACGCAGGCAAGGTGTCGGTCACTGTAGGCGATCAGGGCAGGGCGGCAGGCGTTGCAGCGGCTAACGGGGAGGCCTATGCGGCCGACGTCGTTTTGGTCGCGTGCGGACCACAGACGCCCGCGGTCGTCGCAGAACTCGGCGTACATATCGATGACGCCTCACCGGTGTCCATGCTTGTACTGACTGAACCGGCAGAACACGGTGTTCGCGCTGTGATGAACACGCCCCGTGCCGCCGTGCGTCCGAACCCTGATAGCACCCTCGCCCTCGATCATGACTGGTATGAGGAGCAGATCACGGAGCAGTCGGATGGCACCTATTCCATCCCGGAAGCCGTTGTCCAGGAACTCGCCGACGAGGCCTCCGCCTTGATCGAGGGAACGCCGCAGCTCAAGGCGGCCTCCTGGGAGATCGGCCGCAAGCCGATTCCGGGCGATGGGGAACCGGTTTTCGGTGAGCTGCAGAAGGTCCCGGGGTGTTTCGTTGCGTTCACCCACTCGGGCGCCACCCTTGGCCTGATCGCAGGGGAGCTTCTGGCCGGCGAGATACTGACGGGCGAAAGGCACCCCATGTTGGCCACCTTCCGCCCCGAGCGGTTCGAGGCGTAGCCGCTCTCGGTAGGTGACGTTCTCAGGGACAGGCGACAGCTGATGCTGTCGCCTGTCCGGGGTCTGGGCGGAATCACCTGAGGAGATCGCCAGCATTACATGAGAACCATTCTCATGTGGACTTCCGGATTGTGTTCATCACTATCGTCAACTCACTCGACTACTTCAGCCGTCAACAGGCATGTGAAGCCATCCGCAGGACCTTGCCCAACGCCGTCGTCGTGCTTCACGACCTCCTCGAGGAGGGGCGGGTAGTCCGGCGGATCTTCGAAGGGGAAGCTCTGGTCGAACGGCAGGAGAATCTCCTGGAGCACGGCTGTCTAAGCTGCACGGTCCGGTTGGACGTGGTGCCTACCGTCGAACAGTTGCTGGCGCGAGGTGTCGAAAACATCGTGCTCGGTCTGCCGCCGGCAGTAACCGGGGAGACAGCCGTCCAAGCCCTGCTCCACGGTCTAAGCCGAACGTTCAGTGTCAACTCCGTTGTGTTCGCATGCGCACCAGACGCGCTCGAGGACCAAATTTGGGACCACCACACCCTGTTTGAATCCGGCATGACGTCGGTCCCGGAGGACGACAGGACGCCCGGCGAGTTCGTGATCGGCGCGCTCTCCTTCAGCGACACCGTGCTCCTCGCGGACCCGGCGCTCATTCCGGTGGACCCGAAAGTGCGATCGCGCGGCATTCACCTCATACGGGAACTAGCGCCCCACGCCGCGGTCACCGAATGCCATGAAACCGTCCGTACCGGCCACCATGATCTGGCAGCTGCTCTGATCCGCTCCGCGCCGGGCACCGTGCAGGTACCGGCAGGGCGACCGTCGTCGTCATTCTCCACCGTGGTGCGCACGGCGCGTAGGCCGCTTCATCCCGAACGGTTCCGCAAAGCCCTGACATTGCTGGCGGAGGGATGCTGTTGGCTGCGGGGCCGGCTATGGGTGGCGACGGCCCCCGGATGCTGCATTGCCCTGCAGGGAATCGGTCCCCGCATATGTCTCGAGAACACGGGACCATGGCAGATCGCGCCGTTCCCGATCGAACCGGACCAGCGAACCGTCTGGTTTCCCAGCGTGGGAGAACGTGGAAGCGTCCTGGCCGTCACTGGCGAAGAAGTGGATCCGGAGCAGATAGAAGCACTGCTCGCCGGCTGCGAACTCACGGACGACGAGATGGCCGCCGGCATCGACGCGTCCACAGATCCGTTCGGTCTCGAATCCACCCACTAATCGAAATCACAGAGGAGAAGGCAGTCATGAAGGTACGTAATTCGCTCCGAGCGCTCAAGAAGGTACCCGGCGCACAGGTAGTCCGCCGCCGCGGCCGCACGTTCGTCATCAACAAAAAGAACCCACGAATGAAAGCACGCCAGGGGTGATATCCGCGGTGGTGCCGGGGATTATTTGCCGGGCGGCTACGTTGGTACTGCAGGACACCACTACGAAGATAGGTACCGCGTCATGGCTGGATTAGGCTCGCTCGGCAAGATCGCCCGGGAACTCGCTCGAAACCCGAAGGTTCGGGAGGCAATCAACAGCCCGCAGGCCAAGCAGATGGGCAGCAAGGTGGTGGACCGTGTGGCGGACGCCGCAGACAAGGCCACCAAAGGCAAGCACCAGGGCGTGATCCAGAACGCCCGCGGCTCGGCGCAGAAGCACCTGCGCGGCCCCGGGAATGATCCTGAGACCAACCCCAACGGCCCGGGGCACCCCGCGTCTAAGCCTTGAGCGCGGCAGCTGATTTCATTGACGCAGCGCTGCAGCGCGAAGCGTCCTGGGACCGTGCCGATGCGCTGAACGCGCTCGACGACGGACTCCACTATTACGGGGCGTCCGTCGGCGCGGTCCGTGGCACCGTCCGTGACGCCGGCCGCAAGTTCCGCGGCATGGATCGGCAGGACGTGCTCCTTCTCAGCGCTGAGCTGTGGTTTGAACCGGTGTTCGAGAGGCGCCTTGCCGCCGTCGTGCTGCTGCAGACCGACGTGGCGCTGCTCCGACATTCTGATCTCGCGCGGCTGGAGCGGTATGTGAGGGATAGCCGGAAGGACGCGCTCGTTGACCCGATCGCGGTCGACGTTGTCGGACCCCTGGCCGCGCGCCTGGCAGGGCACGAGCGTGCCCACGCCGAAGAGGTACTGGACCGGTGGGCGTCCAGCTCGGATCCATGGCTTCGCCGGGCCGCCCTGCTGGCACCGCTGCGGGAGCTGCGCTCACGCGAGAATGACGGTGATGCCTTCCTTCGCCGCGCTCGCCTGGCGCTTGGAAAGAACGACGACGGCGGGCCGGTGCGCGACGCCCTTGAGGTCCTCCACGCCGAACTGGGCAAGCGGCGCCCCGAGGTACTGGCCGAACTGCCCGCGCCTCTGACTCGCCCTAGGGGCCTGCGCTAGGAGACGCGGCGGCGCTTCGGGAATGGGATTCGGTCCAGGTCGCTGGCCGCGATCACCTGCGTGCCGACGACGGCGGCCGCTGCCTGTTCCGCCAGCAGGCCGACATCCGGGTACCTCGATGAAAAGTGAGTGAGCACCAACGTTCCCGCGTTGCCGTTCGCGGCCAGCGCGCCGGCCTGCCCGGCGGTGAGGTGCAGGTATTGCTCAGCGAGACCGGCGTCGTCGTTGCTGAAGGTGGATTCCGCCACCAGGACGTCGGCGCTGTCGGCCAGCGCCTCGGCGCCCTCGCATTCTGCGGTATCCATGACGAAGGCGAAGCTCTGACCCGGACGCGGGATGCTGACGTCCTCAAGCGTTGTGTTGCCGATGCGTCCTTCGCGCTGCAAGCGCCCGACGTTGGGGCCCGAAATTCCGGCGTGAGCGAGTCGCTCCGGCACCAGGCTGCGCGACGGGGGCTCGCTCAACCGGTAACCGTAGGCCTCGATCCGGTGGCGCAGCTGTTGCACTTCCAGCCCGTCAGCGATGGCGCCGGCCGAACCGTGGGGTTTGAACCGCAGGTCCAGACCCGGGGTCGCCAGTGAAACCAGCGCGCGGACCGCCTCTTCCCCGGACGCCGGATAGTGCAGGTGCACCGGATGGGTTACGCCGTCGAGCACCATGCGGGACAGAACCCCGGGGAGGCCGAGACAGTGGTCGCCGTGGAGATGGGTCAGACAGATGCGGGTGATGCTTGAAGCGCCGACGCCGGCGTAGGTCATCTGCCGCTGCGTGCCTTCGCCCGGGTCGAAGAGCAACCCCTCGCCATCCCAGCGGAGCAGGTAACCGTTGTGGTTGCGTGTCCGGGTGGGAACCTGGGAGGCGGTGCCGAGGATCACGAGTTCACGCATGGGTTCGAGTCTGCCATCCTTGCCGACTTGCTGGTTCGGAAGACGCCCCACGGGATCGCGCTGGGCGGTAACGTAGGTGAAATCAGCGGGGATGATCGTAGGAGGAACTCATGGGAACCGGTAATTCACAGAACGGCGTACAGGACGGCCTTCAGAACGAGCACAATCCGGTATCGCGGGACCCTGAGCGTACCGACGATGAAAAAGTCGCGGATCTGGCCGCAGACGAAGCCGAGGGTGTCGCTGAGGGGGTCAACGAAGCCGCAGGGCCCGCCGAAGAGAAAGACCAGGAGGGCGACGACGACCGAGAGCTGACCACGGACACCAGCCCCAGCGACTAGGGATTCGCGGCGGCGGGTTCCTCCGGAACTTCGAGAGCTTTCCAGCCGCCCTTGCGGAACACCGGTGTGCCACACAGCAGCACGACGACGGTGAGCGCCACAGTGCCGAGCATGACAACAGCCATGGATACAGCATCGCCGCCCAGAAGCCCCACCACCGGACTGACAATACCGGCCACGCCGGATTGCAGGGCGCCGATCACTGCCGCAGCGGTGCCCGCCATGTGCCCGTAGGAGTTGAGTGCGAGTACCGACGCGTTGGCCGGGATCATGCCCTGGGTGCCGAGGACCAGCCAGAGAGCGGCGCAGAGCCCGATGACGCCGCCGAACCCGGTGGCGGCAACTGCGAGCAGGATCAGAGCGAACAGCAGTTGCGCGACCGCCGCCGTGCGAAGGAGCCGCGCTGGAGCGATTCTCCTGACGAGCGCCGCGTTCACCTGTGCGGACAGCACCAGCGCAACCCCGTTCAGCGCGAACACCATGGCGAACTGTGCCTGGCTGAGGCCGTACTGGTCCTGGAACACGAAGGGTGAACCCACCACGTAGCTCATGATCACACCGAGGCCGAGCCCCGGGATGACCGCGAGCGACATGAAGCGCACGTTGCGCAGCAGGTGCCAGTAGCCGCCCGCCACGTGCCGCACGTGACTCGACCGGCGTCGCTCCTCCGGCAGGGTCTCCGGCATGAACCGCCACACGATAATCACAAGGGCTGCCCCGATCAACGCAAGCGCGTAGAACACTGCGCGCCAGTGCCACAGTCCGGCGATCGCCTGCCCCGCGGTGGGAGCGAACAGCGGGGCAACGCCGATGACCAGCATCAGGCGTGAAAGGAGCCGGGCAGCGTCGGATCCCACGAACCTGTCCCGGATTACTGCGATAGCGACGACGGCGGCGGCCGCGTTGAAGAATCCCTGCAAAACGCGAAGCACAATGAGCGTGGCGATGTCGGGCGCGATCGAGCACAGCAGTGAAATCACGACGTGGAGGGTGATCCCGATGATGAGCGGCAATCGTCTCCCGAACCGGTCGGATAGCGGACCGATCACGAGCTGCCCGACACCTCCGCCCAGCAGCATCCCGGACAGCGTGAACTGCACGGCCGCCTGGCTCGCCCGCAGGTCCTCCGCAACCGCGGGAAGCGACGGCAGGTACATGTCAGTGGTGACGGCAGGCAGGGCGGCGAGGGCTCCCAGCATCAGGATGTACTTGATGCCGGGAACATAGCGAGGGGTTTGAGCCTGGGATGCAGGCGGATTGTTCACCCGATCAACTGTAAACCGATTTTGGCTCGCGTGGAGGGGGAATTGAAACGTTACGAGCGCTTGAGGTCGCGCTTGCGTGCCTGCATCCCGAGGAAGAACATGGCAATTCCTTCAAGGAGCAGGAACGCTCCGATCACCGCGAGAAACCAGTCCAGCCCGCCGGCGGTGCCGTCGACGATCTCGCTCAGCGGAACCAGAAAGAGGAAGACACCAGCCAGGAGCGACGTGCCGCCGGTCAGCAGGAGCTTGGTGTAGTTCATTGCGTTCCCCTTTGAATAGCCATCACTTCATTCAAACAGTCCCGACCGCTGGGGCAAAGACTGACCTAGACGGGATCAGCGGCTGCCGCAGCGAACTGCGACATGTAGAGACGGTAATACGCCCCCTGAGCCTCGAGCAGGGCAGTGTGGCTGCCCTGCTCCACAATCCGGCCGTCCTCCATCACAAGGATGATGTCCGCATCCCGGATGGTGGACAGGCGGTGGGCAATCACGAAGCTCGTGCGGTCGGTACGCAACGCCGCCATGGCATGCTGCACCAGCAGTTCGGTTCGGGTGTCGACCGAGCTGGTGGCTTCATCCAGGATCAGCAGTGATGGGTTGGCGAGGAACGCCCGTGCAATGGTGATCAGCTGCTTCTCGCCTGCACTGACGTTGTTACCCTCCTCATCGATCACCGTGTCATACCCCTCCGGCAGGGCGCGGACAAAACGGTCGACGTAGGTGGCTCTCGCTGCTTCCATCACCTGATCTTCCGTGGCATCAAGGTTGCCGTAGCGGATGTTGTCGTAGATCGATCCGCCGAACAGCCAGGCGTCCTGAAGCACCATGCCCACCTTTGAACGCAGCTCCGCGCGGCTGATGTGGGTGATGTCCACGCCGTCCACCGTGATGCGCCCGGAATTGAGTTCGTAGAACCGCATCACGAGGTTCACCAGTGTGGTTTTTCCTGCACCCGTCGGACCTACGATCGCCACTGTTTCACCCGGGCTCGCCGCGAATGACAGGTCCTCGATAAGGGGCCTGTCAGGGCTGTAGCTGAAGCTGACGTGCTCGAACTCTACATGCCCGGTTGTCCGGGCGGGCAGGGAGGCGGTGGCGGTGTCCGGGTCCTGTTCATCGGCGTCGAGCAGCTCAAAGACCCGTTCTGCGGAAGCGACTCCTGACTGGAGCATGTTGGCCATTCCCGCCATCTGGCTCAGCGGCTGGTTGAACTCGCGCGAGTACTGGATGAACGCGGTTGCCTCACCGAGCGTCATGGACCCGGATGCCACGCGCAGGCCGCCGACGACGGCGATGCCCACGTAGGAGAGGTAGGAGATGAATTGCATCACCGGCATGATCATCCCGGAGACGAACTGGGCACCGAATGATGCCCTGTAGAGATCCTCGTTCTTCTGGTCGAACTGTTCCACCGACTCCTTCTCACGGCCGAAGACCCGAACCAGGTCGTGGCCGCTGAAGGATTCTTCAATGTGTCCGTTGAGTTGCCCCGTGTTCTTCCACTGCTCGGCGAACAGTTTCTGGCTGCGGACTCCGATCAGGCCCGCTCCGAGCGCCGAAAGCGGCAGCGCGATGAGGGCGATGAGGGCAAGCTGCCAGGACACCACGAACATCATCACCGTGATGCCGATCAGGCTCAGGGCTGACATGATCAACTGCGCGAAGGCCTGCTGCAGCGCCTGCTGGACGTTGTCGACGTCGTTGGTGACGCGGGAGAGCAGATCGCCCCGCTGCCGGGTATCGAAGTAGTTCAGCGGAAGCCGGTTCAGCTTGTCTTCCACATCGCGGCGCAGGTTGTAGACCACCCGCATGACGACCTTGTTCAGCAGGTAGCCCTGCAGCCACATGAAGAGCGAGGACACGAGATACATGCCGAGCACGAGGTAGATCAACCGGCCGAGCAGGCCGAAGTCAATGCCCGCACCGGGTGTCAGCTCCATGCCGGAGAGCATGTCGGCGAACTGGTCCTGTCCTTCCGCGCGCAGCCGCTCTATGACCTGCTCCTGGCTGGCGCCGTCGGGCAGGTTGCTGCTGATGACGCCGCTGAAGATTGCATCCATGGCACTGCCGAGCACCCGCGGCGCGATGACATTGAGGACGACGGCGATAACCACCATCGCGAGCACCACCACGATGGCGGCCTTTTCCGGTGCCAACAGTCCGAAGAGCCTCTTGGCAGAGGGCCAGAAGTGCTTGGCTTTTTTGGCGGGTACGCCGCCGAACATGTCACCGTCAGCTTCGGAGGGGCGGAATTCCTCCTCCAGCACCTGTGCCTCGGCGTCGGCTGCAGCACCGGGGGTAGGGGCGAGGACGGGCTCGATGGTGCGGTCTGCGTCCGGACTGGTGTCTTTGTCCGTGCTCATGCCATCTCCTCCGCTGATGTCTGCGATTCGACAATCTCGTGGTAGGTCGAAGACGTTTGCAGTAGCTCATTGTGAGTGCCGCGGGCGACAATCTCGCCGTGATCCATCACGAGGATCTGGTCTGCCTCGGTGATGGTGGTTACCCGCTGGGCGACGATGATCACGGTGGCGTCCCGGGTCTTTGACTTCAGCGCGGAGCGCAGCCGTGAGTCGGTGGTTACGTCCAGCGCGGAGAATGAGTCGTCGAAAAGGTAGACCTTGGGTTTCGCCACAAGCGCCCGTGCGATGCAAAGCCGCTGACGCTGTCCGCCTGAGACGTTGGTACCGCCCTGCGAGACGGATGCGTCCAGGCCGTGCTCCTTCGCCTGCACGAAGTCCGCTGCCTGAGCGACGGTCAGCGCTTCCCAGAGATCGTCATCGTGCGCATCAGGGTTCCCGAACCGCAGGTTATGGGCGATGGTGCCGGAAAACAGGTAGGGGCGCTGCGGTACCAGTGCCACGCGGTCAGTGATGTCGGGTCGAGCCATATCGGTGACGGAAATGCCGTCGAGCAGAACCTCGCCGCTGCCGACATCGAAAAGGCGCGGCAGCATGGAGATCAGGGTGCTTTTTCCTGCACCGGTGCTGCCCACGATCGCGGTGGTTTCCCCCGGCCGGGCGGTGAAGCTCACATTGTTCAGCACGGGAGCCTCCGCGCCGGGGTAGGCGAAGGTGACGTTCTGGAACTCGACCACGCCGGCTTTGCGGGTGGGCTGCAGCGGGCGCTCCGGTTCATGGACGGAGGGCTCAATGTCGAGGACTTCGCCAATGCGCTCCGCGCAGACAGACGCACGGGGGATCATCATCGCCATGAAGGTGCCCATCATGACCGCCACCAATATCTGCAGGAGGTACTGCAGGAAGGCGGTGAGGGCGCCCACCTCCATCTCTCCGTCGGCTACCCGCAAACCGCCGAACCACAGCACTGCCGCCGTGGCCAGGTGGAGGATCATCCCGATGGTCGGAAACATCAGGACGAACAGTGATCCCACGGCCAGTGAGACGTCTGTGAGCTCCCTGTTGGCCTTGCCGAACCGGCGGACCTCAAACGGCTCCCGGACAAAGGCACGGACCACGCGGATGCCGGTGATCTGCTCACGCAGCACGCCGTTGATGTTGTCGATCTTGACCTGCATGGTGCGGAACAGCGGCATCAGGCGCCAGACCAAAAAACCCACGACGACGAATAGGGCGGGCACTGACACCCACACCAGCCACGAGAGTTGCAGGTCTTCGCGCAGAGCCATGAAGATTCCGCCGATACACATGATCGGAGCGGCGACCATGAAATTCAGGCCCATCAGAACGAGCATCTGCACCTGTTGGACGTCATTGGTTCCGCGGGTGATCAGGCTCGGGGCGCCGAAGTGGCTCACTTCCTGTGCGGAGAAGCCGGATACCCTGTGGAACACGCTCTTTCGCAGGTCTCGGCCCAGAGCCATGGCCGCTCTCGATCCGAAGTAGACGGCCGCTATAGCCGTTGCCACCTGGATCAGGCTCACCCCGAGCATGACCACCCCGGTATTCCAGATGTACTCGGTGTCGCCCTTGGCAACCCCTTCATCGATGATCTGCGCATTCAGGCTGGGCAGGTAGAGAGCGGCGATGGTTGCTCCCAGTTGTAGAACAACGACTGCCAGGACAAATGGCGAGTAGGGCCGCAGGTAGTGGCGGACCAATTTGATCAGCATGAAGCCGGTTCCTCGAATAGTTGGCTGCTTGGCGCGGCGGCGTCTCGGGTTGAGGTGACTGTGCGAACGGGCGTCGAACCAAAAGAACCGCACTTCAGGTTAGTCCCGGGCCTGCGCCAGAACATCAACCGAAAGGACGATCCTGCGCCCCCTCAGCGCCGGTGGTCTGCTTTCAGGGTCACCGGATCCACGAGCGTCCCGGCTTCCTCCCGCATCCACACCAGCCCGTTGGCGCGTTTCTCCTCGCGCGTGGAGAAGCGGTAGCGGAACACCCGGGCGCGCACGTATCTCGGCCGTTCACCGCCGAACGGGTCATGCCGCAGCAGCTTCAGGATTTTCGGATCCGCCTCCAGGAGTTTCGCCAGCAGCGGCGTGAACCATCCGCCGTCGGACCCTAACGCCAGGAACCACATCAGCCAGTCGAGGCGCAAATGGTAGGGCGCGTATTGGCGGGGCATGCGGCTGGGATCGCCCGGCTTGCCCTTGAACTGGTACTCCTCCCAGCGGGACCCGGGAGCGCCGTCGTCAGTTGTTCCTTCGACGATCACCTCGTACCGGACTTTGGTCACGCTGCCGAACGCACCATACGCGTTGACCAGGTGGAAGCGGTTGAAGCTGGCGTTCATCAACTGCCTCTTCGCGAACAGGTTCCGCAGCGGCTGCCAGCTCAGATAGGCAATGAAAACAGTCATGAGAACGACGGCGGCGGCGAACCAGACGGGCGTCGTGCCGTAAGTGGGTGCGATGGTGACGCCGAGGGCTTCATAGAAGGAGTCGGGCACCGCGCCGAAGGTGAGGACGATGGTGATCCAGTTGAGCCACGCGAAGTTCCCCGAAATCACCAGCCAGCCCTGGGTGACGATGATGATGAGGGCAGCAATTCCGGCGACCGGCTGCGGCGCGAAGAGGAAGAACGGAACCACCAGTTGCGTGAAGTGGTTGCCCGCCACTTCAATGCGGTGCAGCGGCTTCGGGAGCAAGTGGAAGAACCGGCTGGCCGGGTTGGGCATCGGCTGGGTTTCGTGGTGGTAGTAGAGCGCGGTGAGATCGCGCCAGGAGCGGTCGCCACGCATCTTGATCATGCCGGCTCCGAACTCCAGTCGGAACACCAGCCACCGGATGGCCAGCAGAACCAGGAACGGAGGTGCCACCTCGTTGGAGCCGAGGAACGCCACGAGGAATCCGGCTTCAAGCAGCAGGCTCTCCCACCCGAAGCCGTAGAACACCTGACCCACATTCACGATCGACAGGTACAGCGCCCACAGGATCAGGAACGCGAGCATCGGGAGCCACGGTGGACCGGCCTGCGGAATCCCGATCACCAGCAGCGCCGCGATCACGCTGCCTACCCAGCACAGCGCCAGCAGCAGCCGGTCGGAGTAACGCCAGCGGAACAGCGTGGGGCCGGCGCGCTTGCCGGCCCGTTGGATGAATCTCGGCGCCGGCAGCAGCCCCTTCTCACCGAGGAGCGCCGGGAACTGGTTGATGGCCGAGATGAAGGCGATCAAGTAGATCGCGGCCACTCCGCGCTGGAGGATCTGCCGCCCCACTTCATATCCCTCGGCGTCGAGCACGCCGCTCAACCACTCCATGCTTCAACGAAACTCCCGTCACGCCGGTAGCGTCAAGGGCGGGCGGTGCCGTTTCAGAGGCCCAAGTACCCGCCCGTGAAGGAGGGGTGTCTAGCGTGCTTCCCGAGCGGTTAGCGGGTGCGGCACGATGGTGATCGAGGTGACTTCCTTCAGTGTCGGGGCAGCATGGTCGCCGCTGACGACGCCGGTGTCCCACCGAAGCTTCAAGCCCTCCTCGGTCACCTCCAGGCTTGCGAGGTTGTTGTCGAACCACGGGCTTTTCAGGGTGGACCAGTGGAACGGCGGATGCGGGACGAAGCGGGCCAGCATGCCGCCGAGCGGGCCGGCCACCCGCGTCGACAGCAACGCCGCAACCCAGCGCAGCGCAGGCCGGAGCGGATTACGGATCGGGGAGCAGACCGCCTGCAGGACGCGGGACTGCATGGGGTGATCCACCTCCTCGATGTAGGAGAAGTGCACGTCACCGGATAGGAATGTCACCGTTTCCGGCGCAGTGCCGCGCCTGCCTTCGGCGACCTCAGTGGCCATGGTAGCGACGGCGCGGAAGCTGCCCGGGAACGCGGCCCAGTGCTCAAGATCGATTTTCTGGCGTATCCACTCACCCACCGTGGCAAGCCGCTCGCCCCAGCGGCCGTCGGCCAGCACGGCGTTCCAGTCTTCAATGTGATGGAGCCCCCGCGGGAGCAGGAACGGCAGGGACGTGGCGACCAGCAGGTGCCGCCGATCGCCCTGCATCCTCTCGTCCAGCCACTGCAACTCCTTGCGGTCAAGCATGGAGCGCTGACCGATTTCCAGGACGCGCGCCGCCCGCGAGTCCAGAACGATCAGGCGTGTGTCACCGAAGTCGCGGCAGAAGCTCCAGCGGTAACGCTCGGGGTCGCGGTCCGCCTCCTCGACGACTGCCTCGACAACAGGGCTGAGGTCCAGCTCTTCGGGTCCCTGGTGGGACTTGATGGTCTGCCAGACTTCATCGGCGGCGCGCTCGGCCGGGGAGAGGTTTCCGAGGTGCTGGTACACCCAGTAGGACGCGAGGCCGGAGACGATGCGGTCATGCCACCAGGGGAGTGCCGCTACCTTCTTCTTCCAGAGCAGGGAAGAGTTCCAGTCATCACGGATGTCGTGGTCGTCGAAGATCATGGCGCTCGGGACAGTGGAGAGCAGCCACCGGATGGCCTCGCCGCACCATGCCAGGCGATAGATCTGCGTGTACTCCTCATAGTTGCGGAGTTCGGCGTCCAGCTTGGTGCTGATTCCGCGATCGTCGCGGATGAGCTGGCGCATTTCATTGCTTGGGATATCCGCGTACACCTGGTCACCCAGAAACGCGATGAGATCCGGCCTTGCCCCTTCACCACGGGCGGCGAGGTCCAGTGCGAACGCCAGCAGGGAGTCCACACCGTGCGTCTTGTGCGCTGCGAGGTCGTTCGCTTCGCTTGTCCTGCAGGAGCCGTAGGAAAGCCGCAGAGGGCGGTCCGGGTCCAGGGTGCGGATGGTCGGCGCAGGGAAGGGCGATCCGTCTTCCGGCCACACCCGCTGCCCATCGATTTCCACCGTGTAAGCCGAGCTTGATCCCGGCTCCAGCCGGTCCACCTCAACCAGCGCATAGTGGTGACCATGCACCGCGAAGGTTCCTGCTTCCCATTCCCGGCCGGCGGCGATGACCCGGACAGTGGCGGTCGAGCGCGTTTCCACCCACACACTTGCCGTCGTCTCATCGACGTACCTAAGCATCGGGCCGACTACCAGCAAGCTGTCCATCCCTCATTTCTACGCGAGCGGAAGGGGCGGCGCCATCGCACGGCGCCTGCGCTCAGTCGACGTAGTCCTCCCAGAGGCGATCGACGTCGTCGTTCTCGGTTGCCGCACCGCGCAGCAGGAGCTTTCCCGTCGATTCCAGGTGGCGGCGCATGGCCTGCGCCGCGGCGTGCGCGTCGCCGTGTTCGACGGCGGTGAGAATCGGCAGATGCTCGGCGTAGACGTCCTCGAGAGAGCGGGCTGTGCGGATGGTTGACATGCCGACCAGGCGGGTTGCGTCGCGCAGGTTCTCGATGATGCGGATTGTATGGCTGTTGCTCGCCAGGTTGAGCAGGACGGCATGGAGCCGCTGGTCGTGCAGGAGGAAAGCGCCTTCGTCGCCGTCCCGGACCGCCTGCTGCATGGCCTCGCGTTCCTTTACGAGGACCGCGCGGTCGCCGGGGCCGGCGCGCCGGGCAGCCTGCGCAGCTGCCGGAACTTCAAGTGCCAGCCGGACCGCCATGATCTCAGCAAGTTCGCGCGCACCGGGCAGCACCACACGGAAGCCGCGGTTCTTCTCGATGGTCACCATTCCGGTCTCGGCGAGCCGCAGCAGCGCCTCGCGGACCGGGCTGCGGGACACACCCAAACGGTCCGCCAATTGGTAGACGGAGTACAGTTCGCCGGGTACCAGCGAACCGTTCCGGATATCGTCCCGCACCGCTTCGATGGTGCGCTCGGTGAGCGACGGCGGTTTCGGCGAAGGTGCAGGAGGCATGCGTCAAGCGTAGCCGTGTGCGCATACGCAGCGAAGGAGTAACATGTTACACATGGCGACGCCGCTCACAGCACCCCGGTCCCTTGTCGCGGAACTGCAGTCCCGCGGAGTCGGGGATGCGCGCGCCGATGCCACCTCACGCGCCGTCTACTCGAGCGATGCCTCGCTCTACCGGATCCAGCCGGCCGCCGTCATCTTTCCGCGGCACCTCGACGAAGTGCTCGCCACGCTCGAGGTCTGCCGGGAGCGGGGCATCCCATTCACCTCGCGCGGCGCCGGGACCTCCATAGCGGGGAACGCCATCGGCAGGGGTGTCGTGATCGACTTCAGTCGCCACCTCAACCGTGTGCTCGATTTCGACGCCGAAAACCGGACCGCCGTCGTCGAACCGGGTGCTGTACACGCGACGCTGCAGAAGGTGGCGCTGGCCAACGGACTGCGCTTCGGGCCTGACCCGTCGACCCACTCCCGCTGCACCGTGGGCGGCATGATCGGCAACAACGCGTGTGGATCGCGGGCGCTCGCCTATGGCCGGACAGCCGACAACGTAACGCACCTCGAGGTGCTGACCGGCTCGGGAACCAGGCTTCGGCTGGGAGCGGGCGAGACGCCGTCGTCCGCGGAAACCGACGCACTCCGCGAACTGGTGGCCGCCAACCTGGGGACGATCCGCACGGAACTGGGCCGGTTCGGCAGGCAGGTGTCCGGCTACTCGCTTGAACACCTCCTGCCGGAACGGGATTTCGACCTCAGGCGAATGCTCGTGGGCACCGAGGGGACCCTCGCCGTCGTGCTGGAAGCCGGCGTCCGGCTGGTGACCGACGCGGCCCACAAGACCATGGTGGTGCTCGGGTTCGGGAACATCGGTGAGGCAGGAGACGCCGTGACGTCCGTCTTGCCGTTCAAACCGACAGCGTGCGAGGGGCTGGACTCGCGCATTGTCGAGGTGGTGCGATCGCGGAAAGGGCCGCAGGCCGTGCCGGAGCTGCCGGGCGGAGCGGCGTGGCTGTTCGTCGAGATCTCGGGTGAGGACGCTCTCGAGGTGGCCGAGCGGGCCGCTGCGGTGAGCCGCATCGATGTTGCCCGCCACACCCGCATCATCACCGATCCCGGCCAGGCCGCCGCACTCTGGCGTATCCGTGAGGACGGCGGCGGGCTCGCCGGCCGCTCGCCGACCGGTGCACCGGCGCATGCGGGATGGGAGGACGCGGCCGTCCCGCCGGAGCGACTCGGGGACTACCTGAGGGAGTTCGACGAACTGCTGCTCGCGCACGATCTCACCGGCTTCCCGTTCGGCCACTTCGGTGACGGCTGCGTGCACGTGCGTCTGGACTTCCCGTTCCAGCGCGACGACGGCGCTGCGGCCTTCCGGGCGTTCCTCACCGATGCGGCCAGGCTCGTCGCCTCCTACGGCGGCTCCCTGTCCGGCGAACACGGCGACGGACGTGCACGCAGCGAGCTCCTGCCCTTCATGTACACGCCCGCTGCGCTGTCCCTGTTCGGGAAGGTGAAGCGCATCTTCGACCCTGACAACATCCTCAACCCGGGCGTTCTCATTGATCCCGAGCCGCTGGACGCGAACGTCCGCGTCGCTGAGGCGGGACCCCTGCGGTCCGGTCTGGCTTTCGGCTACGAGCACGACGACGGCGACTTCAGCCAGGCGGTCCACCGCTGTACCGGTGTGGGACAGTGCCGCGCCGCGCATCGGAACAACCAGACGGTAATGTGCCCTTCCTACGTCGCGACGCTCGAGGAGAAGGACTCCACGCGCGGCCGGGCCCGGGCGCTGCAGGAGATGATCAACGGCAGCGTGACCGGGGGAGCGGCCGCCGGCCACACGCATGGCAAACCTAACTGGCGGGCGCCGGAAGTCCATGACGCACTCGACCTCTGCCTGTCCTGCAAGGGCTGTGCCACGGACTGCCCCACGGGCATCGACATGGCTGCCTACAAGGCTGAAGTCCTGCACCAGAGCTACAAGGGGCGGGTCCGGCCGGCGTCGCACTATTCGCTTGGCTGGCTGCCGCGGTGGGCGTCCTTCGCCGCAGTCGCACCCCGCCTGGTCAACGCCCTGGTGAGCCTGCCTGGTCTCGGAAAACTGGGCCTGCGGCTCGCGGGGGTGGACCAGCGCCGGACAATTCCTGCGTTCGCTCCGCAGACCTTCCACAAGTGGTTCGGGCACCGGGCGGCCCCCGCGTCCGACGGACGGCCGCAGGTGCTGCTCTGGGCCGACTCCTTCACCAACAACTTCTCCCCGGAGGTGGGCAAGGCGGCCGTCCGGGTGCTTGAAGACGCCGGTTACGACGTCCGGATTCCCGAAAAGCCAGTGTGCTGCGGGCTGACCTGGATTTCGACCGGGCAACTCGACAGCGCCCGGAAGATCCTGCGCTCATCCGTGGAGACATTGAAGGAGTATGCCGACCAAGGCATTCCCATCGTCGGTCTCGAGCCTTCGTGTACCGGGGTGTTGCGGTCGGACTCGATCGAATTGCTGGGGCGCGCGGAAGCAGGACCCGTCGCAGCTGCCACGCACACTCTCGCCGAACTGCTCGCGAAGACACCGGGGTGGAAGGCACCGTCACTGGAGGGGACCACCGTCGTCGCGCAGCCGCATTGCCACCATCACGCCGTAATGGGTTGGAGCCCGGACGCGGCGCTACTGGAAGGCGCAGGCGCCATGCTGCGGAAGCTCGGCGGGTGCTGCGGCCTTGCCGGAAACTTCGGGGTGGAGCGCGGCCACTATGAGGTTTCCGTTGCGGTAGCCGAGCAGCAACTCCTGCCGGCGGTACGCGCGGCGGAGGATGACGCCGTCGTACTCGCTGACGGCTACTCCTGTCGAACCCAGCTGGAGGACCTCAGCGAGCGGAAGGGGATTCACCTGGCCCAGCTGCTGGACCCAGAGCGGTAGGCCTCGCGCTCAGGGCCCGGGCTGGGTGTTTGCGGCGGTGCATTTCATCCTCTATTCGCTTTCAGTGGGGTCTTTCGTCCATCGA
Organism: Arthrobacter sp. M71 S08; assembly: GCF_059089725.1. NCBI lineage: Bacteria > Bacillati > Actinomycetota > Actinomycetes > Micrococcales > Micrococcaceae > Arthrobacter > Arthrobacter sp. M71 S08. The sequence goes on from NZ_JBNHEY010000003.1 coordinate 385,352, forward strand.
CCCCTCCGGCTGGTGCAACCTAAGCTGGAAGCAGCCATCAAAGCACAGTTGCAAGGAGGACGGATGCGGATCGCAGCCATGCAGGAGGCCGCCGAGGTTCTCGACGTCGACGGAAACCTGGCACTGATCGAGTCCGCCGCAGCCCGCGCGGCCGACGCAGGTGCGGACGTTCTGGTTACCCCTGAGCTATTCACCTGCGGCTATGCACCGCAGGCGGTGAGCTCCCGGCTGACCACGGAGCTGGTGCGCCGCATAGAGGAGGGCGCCGCACGGATTGCTCGCGAGCACCGCATCGCGCTTGCGTACAGCGTCCCCTTGCCGGCCCCCGAAGGCTGGCATATCGGGGCAGTGCTGCTGGACAGGACCGGCCTGGAAATACTGCGTTACGGCAAGGTGCACCTGTTCGGTGACGAGGAACGGGCCGCCTTCAGACCGGCGTCAGCGGTGCCGGGTGTCGTCGTGCTCGAGGATCTGCACGTGGGCCTGCTTGTCTGCTACGACGCGGAGTTTCCCGAGAGCGTTCGCGCCCTGGCCGACGCCGGCGCGGAGCTGGTACTGGTGCCCACTGCTCTGGGGGTCGGCTTCGAGTCGGTGCCGCACGTGCTGCTGCGTGCCCGGGCGCTGGAGAGCCAAGTGGCGCTGGCCTATGCCAACCACGTAGGCAACGCACCCTCGGCGCACGGCGGGACCCTGGCTTTCGGCGGTGGCAGCATCATTCTTGGTCCGGACGGAGGCGTCCTGGACCAGGCTGGCCCGGATCCTGATCTGATCATCGCCGACGTGGAGAAGGCGACGATTGAGCAGGCGCGCTCGGCGGTTCCCTATCTGTTGGACCGGCGGCAGGATGTCTACTCCTCCTGGATTACTGACGCGGCGGCCGACTAGGGATCCACAAACCGCAGGGCTATCAGCAGTTCTGCGCGTGTGCCGGCGTCGGCCAGATCCACGCCCAGGACTTCGGCCGCCTGCCCGATCTGTCGCCGCACGCTGTTCCGGTGCAGTCCCAGGGCCTTGGCAGAGGAATCCCAGCTGCCGTTTTCCTTCAGCCAGCCCCGCAGCACGCGCAGCAATGGCTGCGATTTGGCAGGGTCCAGGTCGAGCAGCGGTCCCAATAGCTGTTGGGCCAGCATGTTTCCGGCCTCCGGTCCCAGAAGGCCCTCAACGGACCATCCCGTTTGGTCCGCCCTGATACTTCTACCCGAGGTCTCCAGTTGGCGGCGCAGGGAGGCGACCTGCCGGTGAGCCGCAGGCAGCTCGTTCGGCTCAACCGCTTCGGACACCGCCAGCAACCATCCCAACCGTTCCGCTTCTGCCGTTGCAGCCGCGTCCACCTTGAGTCGGGTGACCGCACAGAAGCCGTAGTCGGTCAGCTCCACGAGCTTGGTGTCGAACAACCTGCGCCACTGCAGCAGGTCACGCATCGGGCCCTCTGTCCCGCTGCGAGGTGCCCCTGAGGCCGGAATGCCGTGCACTACGCGCAGCGGCGTGAAGCGTGCTGACGAGGTGCACTGGGCGAGCAGGTCCCGGTCCGCGCCTGCCTGCCTCAAGGACCCGGAGAGGGCGGTCTCCGGATGCAGCAGCAGTCCGGTCGCGAGCTGGCCGGGAGCCAAGGCGCCGCTGGTGCGCTGGCGGAGCAGCGCCTCGAGCAGTCCGACGGCGGCTTCCACGATGTTGCGATCCACCAGGCCGAAGCTTCCATCCGTGCCGACCAGAACCGCACCGATGTTCGCGTCGCGCGTGCTACGCAGCGGATAGCCTGTGACCGCGGTGAAGCCGGGTTCGTCGAAGTTGTCCAGTTCGATCCGCGGGCCGCTCCCGGCAAAAAGCCTGCCGAGCACCGCCGCTACCTTCTCCGGGTCCGGGCCCTGTCCGGCACCGACGCGGAGGCGGATCCGGCCGTCCGTCCCGGCCAGGAGTGCTGTCACCGGAACATACTTGGCCAGAGTCTCCAGCACCTGGGCATCAGGGCGCGCCGACAGCACCGCCTTGAGCAGCTGCCCCGTCGCTTCAGACAACCTGCGCAGGGCACGCAGGTTCTGTGCCTCCAGGAGCCGGGCAAAGTGCAGCCCCAGCGCGGCGAATGGCACGCTCTGCGGAATCTGCAACAGCATGAGCCCGTGCCGTCGGCAGGCGCGGACCAGTTCCTCGGGAACCTCGTCAAAGTAGGGCTCCACGCCGAAGCCCAGGGCGCACACCCCTGACAGCACCAGCCGTGCAACGTACTCCTCCAGAGCTTCGGCGGTACCGCCGGAGCCGAGGAAGGGCAGCCCAGCAGTCAGTACCAGCTCACCCTCAAGCAGGTACGGCGTGGGGTCTTCGAGCTCGCTTGGTTCCACCCACCGGAGGGCGGCTCCCCGGGCGGTCGCCGCCAGGCCCTCATCGGACAGAAGCAGGATTCCCGGGGGCAGCACGTCGAGGAACTCGCCGAGCACCACCTGCCCAAGCTCGCCGACGCCGTCGGATTCCGGATTCTTGGGTGGAGGTGCAGATCGTCCCATGTGGACAAATATTAGGTCACTTTGTCCCGGCTTGTAACCAATACCACATGCCATTCTTATTGGCGGTGGAGACCCCGGCAGCCGGCCGGCGGTCCACGGATCCGCCGGCCCGGAGCCGGCCCAGCAGGATTGGAAAGTCAACGATGACCCAGCAGACAGGCACCCGCAGCCAGCTTGGCCTGACCCGGCAACTCGCCCGCCGCAAGCCCCTCGCGCAGATGATCAGTGAGTCCGGCACCACCACAGGCGGCCCCTCGCTGCGCCGCAGCCTTGGCCTCTGGCAGCTGACCATGATCAGCGTCGGTGCCACGCTCGGCACCGGCATCCTCGTGGTTCTCGGTTCCTCGGTGCCGTTGGCCGGACCTGCGATCTTCATTTCCTTTCTGATCGCAGGCGTGGCCGCATTGCTCTCGGCTATCTCGTACGCCGAAATGGCCGGCGCCGTGCCGGTTTCCGGTTCCAGCTACTCGTACACCTACGCCACCATGGGCGAAGGCCTCGCGTGGATCTGCGGCTGGTGCCTGGTTTTGGAGTATGCCGTCTCCGTGGCCGCCGTCGCCGTTGGTGCCAGCGAGTACGTCAATGAGGCACTGCGGACCTTCGGCCTGTCCCTGCCTGCGGCCCTTGCGGCACCTCCGGGTGCGGAAGGCGGCATGCTGAACCTGCCCGCCATCGTCATCGTGGTTCTGGCGATGCTGCTGGTCAGGGGCGCGCGGGAAAGTGCCTGGGTCAACACCGTCATGGTGATCATCAAGGTGGCGGTCCTGGTTCTCTTCATCGCAATCGCGTTCACTGCATTCAACGCCGGTAACTTCCAGCCATTGCTCCCCATGGGTGCTGCGGGTATGTCCGCTGCCGCGTCCCGGTTGTTCTTCTCCTACATCGGTTTCGACGCCGCCTCGACCGCAGGGGAGGAGGCCAAGAATCCTCAGCGGGACCTGCCCCGGGCGATCCTGCTGTCCATGACGATCGTCACCGCGCTATACATCCTGGTGGCCGTTGCAGCCATCGGGGCCCGCGAGTGGGCCTGGTTCGACGGCACCGAGGCCGCCCTGGTCCAGATTCTGGAGGAACTGACCGGCGAACCGTGGGTCGCGCTCATCTTCGCCCTCGGCTCCATTGTGGCGATCGCCAGCATCGTCCTGACCGTGCTGTACGGTCAGACCCGCATCCTGATGTCCATGTCCCGTGACGGCCTGGTGCCGCCGGTCTTCGGCAAGGTTTCGGCGCGCACCGGCACGCCGGTGGCAGGCACGTTGATTGTGGGCAGCGCCGTCGCCCTGACGGCAGGTCTGGTGCCGCTGGGCGAGCTGGCGGATGCCACGAGCATCGGCACGCTCTTTGCCTTCATGCTTGTCAACCTCTCGGTCATCTACCTGCGCCGGTCACGCCCGAACCTTCCGCGCACCTTCAGGGTCCCGCTGTACCCCGCCACACCGATTCTGGGTTCCGTGATGTGCGTCTACCTGATGGCAAATCTTGGGTCCAGCACCTGGTGGGTCTTCGCAGCCTGGATGCTCGTGGGTACAGCTGTCTACTTCGGCTACGGCCGCAGGCATTCCCGGGTGGCAGCTTTGAGCCAGACCGATTACGAGTACCTGAGCGCACAGTCCCCCGAGGACAGCACCGCTTCCGCGGCAGTACCGGTACGCTAACCGCCACCCCTTGACCAACCAACAGCCAATCACTCAAGTGAAAGTTCCCGCCTGATGACTATCGCCACCGAACTGACATCGCCGCCTACAGCCGGTGCACCGGTGACCATGCTCAACCCTGACTTCCCATTTAGCTACGACCACTACCTTTCTCACCCGGCTGGTCTCGGCTCGGTCCCGGCACACCTGCATGGCACCGAAGTGGCAGTGGTGGGAGCCGGCCTGTCCGGACTGGTCACCGCTTATGAACTGATGAAGCTCGGACTGCGTCCAGTGCTCTACGAGGCTGGGCGGCTCGGCGGGCGCCTGCGCACCAACGCCTTTGAGTCCGCACCGGAGGTGGTGGCGGACCTGGGTGGGATGCGCTTCCCGGTGTCCGGCAGGGCGCTCTACCACTACATCGACATGCTCGGACTCGGGACCCAGGCGTTCCCCAACCCGCTATCCGAGGCAACTTCCAGCACCGTCATTGAGCTGGAGGGCCGCCGGTACTACGCGGAGACTCCTGACCAGCTGCCGCAGTTCTTCCATGAGGTGGCTGAAGCCTGGCGACGGGCTCTGGAGGACCATGCCCAGTTCAGCGAGATGCAGGAAGCGATCCGGAACCGGGATACCCGGCGCATCAAGGAACTCTGGAACAGCATGCTCCCGTTGATGGACGAGCAGACGTTCTACGGCTTCATGGCAGAGTCGAAGGCCTTCAAGGATGCGGGCTTTGCACACCGTGAGGCTTTCGGGCAGGTCGGTTTCGGTACCGGGGGCTGGGATACGGACTTCCCGAACTCGATCCTGGAGATTCTCCGCGTGGTCTACACGAACGCCGACGACGCCCACCGGCGCATCACCGGCGGAGCGCAGCGACTGCCGGAGGCTCTATTCACCCACTCGCCCGACGAGATGGTGCACTGGCCGGCCGGTACCTCCCTGGCCTCCCTGCACAACGGGGCGCCGCGCGGGGCCGTCGCCAGAATTCGGCGCGGCGCGGACGGCACTGTGGCCATCACGGAAAAGTGGGGCCGCGAACGGAGCTTCGCCGCCGCCGTCGTGACCTGCCAGTCGTGGCTGCTTTCCACCGGAATCGATACTGAGGAAGATCTGTTTCCTGCGCCGATGTGGACGGCAATCGAACGCAGCCACTACATGCAGTCGTCGAAGACTTTCGTCATGGTGGATCGGCCGTTCTGGAAGGACAAGGATCCTGTCACCGGACAGGATGTACTGTCCATGACCCTCACCGACCGGATCAACCGGGCCACCTACCTGCTCGACGACGGCGACGACAAGCCGGCGGTCATCCTCCTTTCCTACACCTGGAACGACGACGCGCTGAAGTGGCTCTCCCTCGACGCAGAGCGCCGAGCAGAGCTGATGCTGCACTCGCTGTCCAAGATCTACCCGGGCGTGGACATCGCCTCGCACATCGTCGGTGAACCGATTACCGTGTCCTGGGAACACGATCCCCACTTCATGGGCGCCTTCAAGGCCAACCTGCCCGGACACTACCGGTACCAGCAGCGGCTGTTCACCCACTTCAAGCAGGACGCACTGCCTGCACACCAGCGGGGGATCTTCCTGGCAGGGGACGACGTCTCCTTCACCGCCGGATGGGCCGAGGGGGCGGTGACCACCGGACTGAACGCCGTTTGGGGTGTCGTGAACCATCTGGGCGGCAGCTCGGCGTCGAACAACCCCGGACCGGGTGACCTGCTGGACGAGCTTGGTCCGGTCGCTTTGGACTGAGAAATGCGCCACTGTAACGGTTCAATAACGTAATAGGCCATCGTTCCTGCGGCATGTCGGTTTCCTGTAGTACTTGGGAGGGCCTTTTGTTGGGTTCGCAACTTAAAGGGCTTTGTTGGCAAGAGGCCAACTAATCACACGCACTGGGGAGAACTATGAAAGCACGTAAGCAGTTGCTCGCAGCAGGATCCACCGCCACGCTCGTCGCCGGCGGTGTTTTCTTTGGTGCTGCACCCGCGTCCGCGGTTCACGACTCACCGGAATGCCTCGCGGCGCAGAGCCAGTTCACGGCGGCGCTCCACAATGTCGAGTTCAACGCCGAGCTCGAAGTCGAGCTCGCCGTTGCGCTGCAGAATCTGATCGATGCCCAAGCAACACTGGACCTGCTCGTTGCGGAGGGGGCGCTCACGCTTGAAGAGGTAGAGGCGCTGATCGCTCCGCTGCTGCTCGACCTTCAGGCGAGCGTTCCGAATCTGCCGAACATCAACGCTCTCGTGAACGCAGAAGCAAGCGCCAACAGTGCGGTCGCAGACGCACGCGCGCTGCTCGATCTCGCGGTCGATGGTTCGCTGGACCAGGCCACTCTGGAGGCACTGGCAGCGGCCGGCGTTGACGCGGAAACGTTCGTGCTTGCCTCATTGCTCGATGAAGTGGAGCTGGCGGCTGCGGTTACCGCGGCAGCTGATGCCGGACTTCCGGCGGACGTTGATCCGGTTGACGTAGATGCCCTCCTGGTCGACATCAACGACGGCGACGAGGAGTTGAGCGTCGACAGCCTTGCAACGCTCTCTGCGCTTGGCGTCGACCTGACGACTTACCTGACGGCACAGTACGACCTTGCGGCAATTGCGGCAGCGCTAGACGCCGTCGTCACAGTGGAGGAGCAGGAAGCCGCGTTGGCCCTGATTGCCGCGCTGAACGCCGGCGATATCGCGGCGATCCTGGATGCTGAAGCTGCACTTGAGGTACTGGTCGGTGAAAGCGTGGATCTCTCGGCGCTGGCTGACCTTGAGGCGGAGCTCCTGCTGACTCTGGCCGTCCTGGATGCTGAGGCCAACCTCAGCGCGGCCATCACCGTAGTCGACGGCTTGCTGGTTCAGCTCGACGCGCTCGACATTGATTTGTCGGAGCTGGAAGCGCTTTTCGTCGCGGCGATTAACGCCTGCTCCGGTGCAGGCGTTGGTGTCGGCAACGGTGATGACGACGATCACGACTACGCCGGCGGTGGCAACACCGGAGGCGGTGGTGCCGTGACGACGGGTGGCAGCAACGGCGGAACCAACCGCGGAATGAACGTTCAGACCGCCGTACCGACCGCCAGCACCGATCCTGCCGGAATCGGCGCGCTCGCGGCCGGTGTCGGGTTCATGGTCGTAGCTGGAACACTGGCAGCACGCCGGGTCCGTAACAGCTAACAGTCCTGCATACGATTGTCAGGGGGCGCCGTCCTGGTGGGCGGGGCCCCCTGCACATGCAGCACCACAGGGGAAAGATCGCACCACCATGAGCCATACCGACTACTCACCTACCGGCCCGGGCGAGCACAAACGGCGGGTTTCGCCTCTGGCAATTGCCGCCGTCGTCGTTGTGTTGTTTCTTGCCCTTGTGGTCTTTGGGATCCAGCTGTTCTCCGGAGCGGGAGCCTCCCCAACCTCAACTGCTCCGACGGCATCTTCGACAAGCTCGGCGCCGTCAACGCCGTCTCCGACACCAGAAACGTCAGCCCCTGCGCCGGTGGCGTCGCTACCGCCGGCATCTCCGCCGAACGAACTCACCATCGAATCGGCGAATATCAACGTTCCCATCCTCCCGCTGACTCCCACGGAGGCTGATCTGGAGGCGCAGTCCCTGGTGCCGCCCGAGACGCTGGACGGGTACTGGCTCACCAACTACGGAACGCCCGGCGAAGGCTCCGACAACACGGTGTACATCACAGGCCACAGCTGGGAAGACCGGGACAGCCCCTTCAACCGGTTCAGTTCCGATGTGGAGGTGGGCGACGCCGTCACCCTCACTACTGACGAGGGGGTCATTGAGTACGTTGTGGACTCGGTCACGACCCACAACAAGGACACCCTCAAAGACAGTGACATCTGGGACATTGTTCCCAACAGGCTTGTCCTCATCAGCTGCTACACGCAGGACCTCTGGGGCAAGAATGTAGTTATTACCGCCAAGCCCGTGCTTTAGAGGAACGCGAGCAGAAAGAGCGGCACGAAGTCTGATGGCCCCCGGCGGTTTCCCTCCAGAGGCCATCAGACGGTGGTGAGTTAGAGCCCTTCAGCCAGGTCAGCCGCCGGCACCCTCGGTAGGCTCGTCCGTAGCGTCGTCAGTCGCGCCGTCCGTGGCTTCGTCGGTCGCGCCGTCCGTGGCTTCGTCGGTCGCGCCGTCCGTGGCTTCGTCGGTCGCGCCGTCCGTGGCTTCGTCGGTAGCCTCATCGGTGGACGGGCTTTCTGTTGAATCGGCCGTTTCGGTCTCTGTAGGAGTTGCCCCGGAACCTTCCTCGGCCTTGCTCAGAACCTCGTTGACGAGATCCTCCAACTCCTGCTGGTCTTCATCGCCGAGGTCAGCTCCACCCTTGGTGGCCACCACCAGAAGTCGGCCCTCCGCCGCGGAAACCTGCATCAGCATCTGGGATTGGTCGTCTCCGCGGGTACTGACGGTGGCGAAGGTCTGCTCAGCGTCAGTCTGGGCGTCCAGTTCCTCGCTCGTGACCTCAAGTTGCTGGCCGGCCGCCTCAATCGTGAATTCCTTGCACTGATCTGCGGTTCCGCTCACCTCTTCGAGGAGTTCCGTAGCGGACGGTCCTTCCTCTCCCGACTGGGCGGAGAGGGTCCTCGGTTCGTCGCTTTCGGAGATGGCGACTGCGACCTCGCTGCCCTCCACGGCCTCCATGAGGCCTGCGGTGGCGATGGACTTGCATTCCTCAGGGTCAACTGTCGCGTTGGTCAACAGCAGTTCCGCGATCTGGCTGCCCTGATCTACCTGGTCTTCCGAGTAGAGCGTCAGCTCGTTGCCCTCTTCGTCGGTCATACCGGAGATGAGCTCGCGGAGCTCCTCTTCGCTGTAGACCTTCTCTTCGCCGCCCTGAGCCTCTCCGGTTTCCGTGGCAGTTCCTCCGGCGGTGGGTTCACCGGTCTCGGCGTCACCACCACCCCCTGTGCAGGCAGACAATGCCAGGGACATGGCAGCAGCCAGTCCGAGTATCGACGATGTGTTTTTCATGGTGCGCGGCCTCTTTCCTAATTGAGAAGCTTGCTTACCTTTAAGAGGCTAACCGCCGGACGCCGAAGGCAAAAGTGCCCCGGACGTCGCCGCCATGGTCGTGTCCTGAAAGTTATAGTCCGAGACAGGGGACCGCTGAGTGCCGGAGCCGCACTCAGGTACGTGCGGGCAGAGGGGGCTCCGGCGTGCACGGACAACAGGCGGCGCGGAGGCGATGGGCGGGCTCAGCCCCGACGCAGCTCAATATCCAACGCGTCACGGCCGACCTTCGCCAACGCCGCGTTCACCGCACCGGTCAGCACGATATCTCCAGCGAGCGACGACGCCACCACCCGGGGCGGAAAGTGCGACGTCACTGCCACCTTCGCCTCGATCTGCTCCGCGAGGCGGGCGAGGGATGGCGCCACTGCGCCGCCGATGACCACGGTGTCCGGGTTGAGCAGTGAGGCGAGGGTTGAGATGACACGGGACAGCCGCTCCGCCAGGCGCTCCACGATCTCGACCGCCACGGGGTCACCCTCTTCTGCCGCAGCGAACACCGCTTCCGCAGACGGGTCGCTCTTCTTCAAGCCGCCTTTGAACAGGATGGACTTGCGGCCGGCTGCCTGGGCTTCAGCCGCCCACTCGCGTGCCAGCGGCGCGATGGCTTCCGGACTGCCGACGCCCTCCACCAGATCGAGATAGTGCATCTCGCCGCCGCCGCCCAGCGAACCGTGCAGAAGGTGGCCGTCCTCGATGACGCCTGCGCCGAACCGCTCGCCGGCGAGGAGGACGAGGAAACTGCCGTTAGGATCCACGGCGCCGTTGTAGCGTTCGGCGAGGGCCGCGAGGTTGGCGTCATTTTCGATGAAGGACATCCAGCGCGGGCGCCCGGCAAGCACAGACTCCTGGTCAACGTCCATTCTTTCCCAGAAAGGGTTGCCGGTCGGGATGGTGCCAAGGCGGCTGACCGGCGCTGGGATGCCGAAACAGACGGCGAGGACGCGCTCTCCTTCAATGCCGCCGTCGTCCAGTGCTGAGTCGATGGCTTGCTGCAGCGCGGCGGTGCGCGGAGCCGGGTCAGGTATGTCGATGTCAGCCGTGAACGGGGCACCGCCGCGGCCAATCACCTCGCCGCGCAGGTTCGCGACGACGCTGCGGATGTGGCTGTACCCGGCGTCGATGCCGATGACGTAACCGGCGTTGTCGTCCAGGGCGAAGTGCCGCGCGGGCCGGCCCTTACCCGTTGCTGCCCGGGCGGGCTCCTCCCGGATCCAACCGTCGCGCAGCAGGTCATCGCATACGCCCAGGACGGTCGCACGGGTGAGGGAGGTGGCGCGGATGAGTTCGTTCGCCGTAATAGTGGCGCCGGATGGGACACGCCAGATGGCGTCGAGGATGAGCCGCGCATTGGAGCGGCGCAGCATATTTGTCGACGAGGCACCCGCGGACACCGCGCGCCGCTGAGTTTCGATGACGTTCACCAATCCAGTTAACACTCTTGACTCCCCCGGCCTCAGCCACCAATATAGGTGATGACATAAATCTATGTCCTAAATCTAAATGGTTGAGAACTCAAGCAAAGGAGCTTGCATGGGCTGGGCACCTTCCGTCCGTACCGGCACGGCACGCGTACGACGACGCCGGGCACTCGCCGGATTGACCGGACTCTCCATCGCCCTCGGGACCGCGCTTGCCGGCTGCGGCGCAACACCGGGGGAGGAGCAGGTCACCCTCCAGTTCATCCAGAACAAACGGGAGGTGATCGGCTACTTCGATGAACTGATTGCCAGATTCGAGGCAGAACACCCGAATATCAACGTCGTCCAGGACAACAACGAAGGCGGTTTTGTTCCCGCCCTGGTGCGCGATTCCCCGCCGGACGTCACCACCCGCGGCTGGAACTACGCTTCCGGAGACTTCGCCCGCAAGGACGTCTTCGAGGATCTCTCAGACCTCGACGCCGCCGCAGTGATAGACCCGGCGGCGCAGGAACTGGTCACCGAATGGGGCGAGCCATCCGACGGCGGCACTCCGGCCCTTCCGTTCTCCCTCACCGCGGCCGGCGTCATCTACAACAAGGACATCTTCGAGCAGGTCGGTGTGGAGGTTCCCACCACCTGGGACGAACTCAAGGCGGTCTGCGAGAAGTTCGACGCCGCCGGTATCCCTGCCTTCTACGGCACCTACAAGGAGGGATGGACCGTCGCACAGGGCATGTTCGACTACACCGCCGGCGGGCTGCTGGATGTCTCCGGGTTCTTCGAGGCTCTCCAGGCCGAAGGAAGCGACTTCAGTTCGAAGAGCGAAAAGACCTTCAGCAACACCTTCGATGTCACGGCTGAACCCATGGACTTCATCATGGAGCACACCCAGGAGGGTGCCGAATCCCGCGGGTACCCGGACGGCAATGTGGCCTTCGCCAATGGAGAGGCAGCCATGTACCTGCAGGGTCCGTGGGCGCTGTCGGAAATACAGACGGCCAATCCCGAGGTGGAGGTGGGCACTTTCCCCATGCCCCTGACCAACAACCCGGAAGACACCCGCGTGCGCGTGAACGTGGACCTCGCGTTCTCCATCCCCGTGGGGGCGGAGCACCCTGAGGAGGCCCGGCAGTTCATCGAGTGGCTGTTCGAGCCGGAAAACATCAATGCGTACAACGCAGACAACGGAGCCTTTTCCACCCTGGAGAACGCTCCCGCCCAGGAAGACGACCGCATTGCCGGCCTGAACGAATACGTCGCCGAAGGACGCTACTACCAGGGAGCGTCGACATATCCTCCCCCCTCCATTCCCGTTCCCAATTACCTGCAGGCTTACGTCCTTGGCGGCTCTGCCGATGCCCTCTACGCAACGCTCGACGCCGAATGGCGACGCGTTGCGGAGCGCAACGCAGCGCGCGGGGTCGAGTAGAAGGAGCCCCGATATGACCACCACCCCTGCGCTCAGGGCCGCATCGCCGGTCGCCACCGCCGCCAAGGGAGGCCGCACTCCCGAACCGAAAGCCGGCGTGGACCGCACCTACCTGCTAATGCTCATTCCCGCCGTCGCACTGTTTACGTTCTTCATCGTGCTGCCCGCGGCCATCGGCATCTTCTTCAGCATCACCAACTACGCCGGCTACGGATCCTGGAACTTCATCGGACTGAGCAACTACACGGCGATGCTCGATGATCCCGCGATCCTGCAAAGCTACGGTTTCACGTTCCTGTTGGCGATCACCACCGTCATCGTCGTCAATGTGCTCGCTCTTGCCATCGCCGTCGGACTGAACGCCAAACTCAAGTGGCGCACAGGCATCCGTACGGTCTTCTTCATCCCGATGGTGCTGTCCGGCCTGATCGTCGCGTACGTCTTCAACTACCTGCTGTCCAACACCGTGCCGCGGCTTGCTGAGTCCTGGGGCCTGACCGGGGCTACTTCAAGCATCCTCGTCAACGAGGAGCTCGCCTGGTTGGCGATCGTCGGAGTGACAGCGTGGCAGTCCATCCCAGGCGCCACGATCATCTACCTTGCCGGTCTTCAGGCCATCCCAGGTGATGTCTACGAGGCTGCGGGCCTGGACGGCGCCGGTAGTTGGCGTTCCTTCCGCAGCATCACGTTCCCGCTGATCATCGGCTACGTCGTCATCAACATCATCCTCGGGTTCAAGGGCTACCTCGGCGCATACGAAATCATTGTCGCCCTGACCGGCGGCGGTCCCGGAACGGCCACGCAGTCCGTGGCCATGCGCATTGTCGGCGGCTTCACCGGCGGCGACTATGCCTACCAGATGGCCAACGCCGTCGTTTTCTTCATTATCACCGTCGTTATCTCGCTCATCCAGTTGCGCCTCCTGCAGCGCAAGGAGGTTTCCCTGTAATGGCAACTACCGCAGCAACCCTCAAGCCCGCCCGCCGGTCACGCCGATCAGAACCGCGCGAGCCCTACAAGGTCAATTGGTCGGCCACCGCCATTATGCTGGTGGCTTCCCTGACCATCCTCCTTCCGCTCTATTTCACCGTCGTCATGGCACTCAAGACGCCGGAGCAGACGGGTGTGGGAACAGGCCTCGAACTGCCCGCACCGATCCGGCTGCAGAACTTCGTCGACGCCTGGGTCACCGTCGGATTCGGCGACGCGCTGCTCTCGACGGCGTTCATCACCGTCCTCAGCGTCGCCGGTGCGCTCATCTCCGGCTCGCTCGTGGCCTACGCGATTGTGCGCAATTGGCAGCATCGCTTGTTCAAGGCCACCTACATCTACATCCTGGCCGGTCTGTTCATCCCATTCCCCGTGGTCATCCTCCCGCTGGTGAAGCAGACGGCGATCCTCGGGCTCGACAACCCGCTGGGTGTCGCGATCGTGCACATCGTGGGCGGCATCTCGTTCAACTCGCTCCTGTACATCGCGTTCATCCGGTCCATCCCGTTGGAGCTTGAAGAGTCAGCACGCATGGACGGCGCCACCACGTGGCAGGTGTTCTGGCGGATCATCTTCCCGCTGCTTGCGCCGATGAACGCCACCGTGGGGATCTTCGCGTTCCTCGCCTCGTGGAACGACTTCCTCCTGCCGCAGATGCTCATCGCGGATCCGACAATGCAGACGCTGCCGGTAGTCCAGAGCCTCTTCCAGGGGGAGTTCAACACCAACTACAACCTGGCGTTCTCGTCCTACCTGATGGCCCTTGCCCCGACACTCATCGTCTACATCATCGCCCAGCGCTGGGTCCTTTCCGGCGTCATGCGCGGATCCGTAAAAGCCTGACCCCTGTTTACAACCCCAAATGAGAGGCAATCACCCGATGTCAGCCCCTACGAGCCTCGACCAGGCTCCCGTGTTCCTCACCGCCGACGCCGACTGGTGGCGCCAGGCGGCCGTCTACCAGATCTATCCGCGGAGCTTTGCCGACGGCAACGGCGACGGGATAGGTGACCTTGAGGGCATCATTTCGCGGATCGACTACCTGGCCGGCCTGGGTGTCGACGCCGTATGGCTGAGTCCGTTCTACCCGTCCGCACTTGCCGACGGCGGGTACGACGTCGACGACTACCGCAACGTTGACCCGAAGATCGGCACCCTCGAGCAGTTCGACCGCATGGTCGCCGCACTGCACGGTGCCGGGATCAAGCTGATCGTCGACATCGTGCCGAACCACAGCTCGGACCGCCACGAGTGGTTCCAGGCAGCCCTGGCCGCAGGTCCCGGATCGCCGGAGCGCGAGCGGTACATCTTCCGGGACGGCCGCGGCGATAACGGCGAAGAACCTCCCGCCGACTGGGAGTCGATCTTCGGCGGCCCGGCGTGGACCCGTGTGCCCGACGGCCAGTGGTACCTTCACCTTTTCGCGAAGGAGCAGCCGGACTGGAACTGGGCCAACCGGGAGGTCCGCGAGGATTTCCTGCACACCCTGAAGTTCTGGGGTGACCGCGGCGTGGACGGGTTCCGCATTGACGTCGCCCACGCGCTGGCCAAGCACCTGCCCGATCCTCTGCCGCCCTTCGCCCAGCTGAAAGAGGAGGGCGCGTTCCCGGTGGGCGACCACCCGCTGTTCGACCGCGACGAGGTGCATGAGATCTACGCCGAGTGGCGCGCACTCTTCAACAGCTACAGCCCGCCGCTCACCGCCGTCGCCGAAGCGTGGGTTCCGGCCGACCGGCGCGTCCGTTACGCCAGCGCGGAATCTCTGGGGCAAGCGTTCAACTTTGATCTGCTCAAGGCGTCCTGGAACCCGTCGGAGTTCCGGACCATCATCCGGGACAACCTGTCGCTGGCGGCGCAGTCCGGCGCATCGACCACCTGGGTCTTTTCCAATCACGACGTCGTCCGCCACGCCACGCGGTACGGACTGCCTGATGGGGGAGAGGGCAAGGACTGGCTGCTCAGTGGAGGGACCGCTCCGGTCGAAGACCGCGATCTTGGCCAACGGCGCGCCCGGGCCGTCAGCCTGCTCGCCTTTGCGCTTCCCGGAAGTGCTTACCTGTATCAGGGTGAGGAGCTCGGGCTGCCCGAGGTTGCCGACATACCGGATTCCGAGCGCCAGGATCCCTCCTTCTTCCGCAACGCAGGAGTGGAGATCGGCCGCGACGGGTGTCGGGTGCCGCTGCCATGGACACGCTCGGGCGAGTCGTTCGGCTTCGGGAACGGTGGTTCCCATCTGCCCCAGCCTGACTGGTTCGCCGACTACGCCGTTGAGGTTCAGGACAGCGCACCCGGCTCGACGCTGCAGTTCTACCGGCGTGCGCTGGCTCTGCGCGGCGAACTGCAATCGGCGGAAGGGCTGGAGTGGCTGGATCTTGGGGACGACGTCGTTGCGTTCCGGCGTCCCGGTGGCCTGGTCTCGGTCACGAACTTCGGTGCGTCACCCGTGCCGCTTCCCGCCGGCCGCGTGGTCCTCTCCAGCGCGTCCGACGACGGTGATTCCGCAGCGTCTTCGGTCGCCCCCGATACGACGGTCTGGCTGTTGGCTGACTGACGACTGACCGTTGCTGATGCACGGTGGGAGCCGGCGCTACTTCTTCTGCCGCCGGCTCCCACCGTGCCGGTCCTCCTCCACACCCGTCTCGGAGTCGGCGATCCCGAAACTGCGCAGCTCTGCGGCTGCTCGCGGAGGCTGCGCTTCGGTTTGGCGAAACCGGGGAAACGTGCCAGTCCCACCACGCGGTCCTACAGCTCACCGGCCTCCTCACGGGAGGGGAGCCTGATGATCACGGGCCGAAGAAAGCAACGGGCAGACCGGATCAAAGCAGAAAGGGATGTCGGCGTTGCTCCTGCGGCCACTATAGGGGCGGTGGCTAGCCGAGTTCCACGCCGCCGTCGTCGTTGATGCGCCAGTCCGGATTGTGGGCGACCTCCCAGACGATGCCATTCGGGTCCTGTACATGCGCGTGGAAGATGCCGCCGAACTGGCCATGCTGCGGCTGTTTCACCGTCACTCCGCCGGCTGCGGTCATGGCGGTGACGGTGCTTCGGACGGCGTCAGCGCTGTCAACGTTGTGGGAGAGGGTCACGCCGGATACGTTCGGCACGGGACCGCCGCCGAGATCCTCGGCGAACTTGTCGGCATCGAACAGGCCTAGGAGCAGGCCGGGCGCCACCTGGTAGAAGAGGATCTCGCCCGGCACATCGAGCTTCGCTTCCCAGCCCAGACCGTCCTGGTAGAAGGCTCGGGCAGCATTGAGGTCGGCAGTAGCGACGGTAATGAAATGAAGCTGCTGGTTCATGGGGGTTCCTAACCTGTTCTTCCGACGTAGCGGTCGCGGATGGGCTTGGCCAGTTTCTCAGTGGCAGCCCGCACGGCTGAGCGAGCCATCTGGGGTCCGTGCTCGTCAAGAAACGCGAGCAGCGCCGGCTGGTCGCTGTCGCCGACATAGCGCAGCATCCACCCGACACCCTTCTGGACGAACTCTTCTTCGTCGTGCGTGAGAATTGCAGCGATACGCAAAGTATCTGCGACCTCCCCGCGCTTGAGGAACGCCGCAGTCGCGACGATTGCGTTCCTTCTCCGGGGCCAGAACGCCGACACCGCCAGATCGTCCAGGGGCCTCCGCGACCTGTTCAACAGCCAGGATCCGACAACCTGATATGCGACGAGGTCCACAAGGTCCCAGGTGTTGATTCGGTCATGGCGCCGCAGACAAAGGGCGTACAACTCACCGTGCCGCTCAGGAGGAACCTTCTTCGCTGTCGCCGCCTTGCCCATGATCGAGCACGCGCCGACACGCACCTCGTGAGTTTCGCTCTCGAGCAGCCGCTCGATTTCGGGAATGCTCATCGTGAGATTCTGCTTCGCCAGCGCGAAAACGTCACCCATCCGCACCCCGATCAGCGAACTGTCGCCGGGGAAGAAGCGCTGGTATTTGGTTCGTTGCTCCTCGGTGGCGAGCTCCCGGAGACGGATCTCGAACTCTGCCGCTGAAAGAGACTCGCTCATGACATCGCCTTCCTCAGGTAGCCCCGGGATTCAGCAGCCCCTATTGGAGAGCTCGCCAAAACACCCGTCCCTTCTTGTCTAGTATGGCGAAGAAGCTTCTACCGACTACGAGAGTGAGACCCCATGTCGATTGTGGTTACCGCAGTTTTCACCCCCAACGAGGGAGCATTTGATCAGGTGGTGGAGGCACTTCGTCCTGCGATCGCTGAAGTGCACGAGGAACCGGGGTGTCTGCTCTATGCCATCCACCAAGCCCCGAACGGGGACATCGTGATGATCGAGAAATGGGAAAGCGTGGAGTTTTTGGACGCGCACGGTGCCGGTGATGCTGTTGCACGCTTGGGTGAGTCGCTCCAGGGTCTGCTGCAGAAACCCGTCGAAGTGGCACGGCTGACCGCCATCCCGGCCGGAACCGCGGAGCAGGGCGCGCTTTAGACGGCCGGCCGCGCAGGCCCCCGTACTCACCGCTTCCGCTCCCACCCGATCGCCGGTGCAACGTGTTCAGCGACGTTCCGCAACAGTTTGGCGTTGTAGTCCACGCCAAGCTGGTTGGGGACGGTGAGCATCAGGGTGTCGGCGGCGCGAACGGCGTCGTCGTTGGCCAGTTCTGCCACGATCTTGTCTGGCTCGCCAATGTAGCTTTTCCCGAATCGGGACATGGCGCCGTCGAGCACGCCCACCTGGTCGCGCGTCTCGCGCAGCGCGCTGAGGGCGAAGTACTGCCGGTCCTCGTCGTCAACGATTGGGATGACGCTGCGGCTGACTGAAACCCGAGGGGAAAAGCCATGTCCGGGCGTGTCCCAGGCTTCGCGGAACAGTTGGATCTGTTCGGCCTGCAGCTGGTCGAAGGGAACGCCGGTGTCTTCCGTCAGCAAGGTCGAGCTCATGAGGTTCATGCCCTGCTCGGCGGCCCAGACCGCGGTTTTCCGTGTGCCGGCTCCCCACCAGATGCGTTCGCTCAGTCCGGGGGAGTGCGGCTGGATGGGTAGCAGGCCGGACCCCTGGCGAGGGTCGGCCTGTGCAACCCCGGCGCCGCTGATCGCGTAGCGGAATACCTCAGCGTGCCTGCGTGCCATGTCTGCCGGTTCCTCGCCGTCCGCAGGGACATACCCGAAGTTCGCCGCGCCGTCGAGGGCCGGCTCTGGGGATCCGCGGCTGATCCCCAGCTGCAGTCGGCCACCGCTGATGAGGTCGGTTTCCGCTGCTTCTTCCGCCATGTACAGCGGGTTTTCGTAACGCATGTCCACCACGCCTGTGCCGATCTCGATGCGCGAGGTCCGGGCCGCAATGGCCGAGAGCAGCGGGAACGGGGCTGCCTGCTGGCGGGCGAAGTGATGGACCCGGAAGAACGCACCGTCAATGCCGATTTCCTCGGCTGCTTCGGCGAGCTCGATCGCCTGAATGACGGAGTCGCGTGCCGAACGGGTGCGTGAGCCTTCAAGCGGTGACCAGTGGCCGAAGGAGAGGAATCCGATTCGCTTCATACGCGCGACAACCATGCCCGACGGCGGGGCATTCCTTTGGTGATGGCGGGGACGCCGTCGGGAAGGGTTGGGGTTCGACCCGGGAGCGTCAGTGGAGGCGTCCGGAAGGTTCCTCCGCATCGGTGCGCGTAAGTGTTTCGGCGGCGATTTCCATGTGCTCCCGGATGACCCGACGCGCCTGTTCAGCGTCACCGGTTTCAAGTGCGTCGACGATGTCATGGTGGCGTTCCGGCGTCATGTTTCTGGCGGCACGTTCAACGCCGCTGTACATGATGCACATACGAATGGACCCCTCGAGTGAATCCCACTGGTGTGTAAGTGCGCTATTGCCGGCGCTATGTACCAGCGTGCGATGGAAGTCCAAGTCGGTCTCGATGCTTGCGTCCAGGCCTTGCCGGTGCGCCGCAGCCATGGCTGAGACCTTCCGGCGCAGTTCCTCCACTATGGGTCCGCGCTGCCTGTTGGCGCTGATGATTTCAGCTGCCAGGGACTCCAGTGCCGACCGGACCTGAAATATCTCGAAGATCTCCCTGACCGCCAGATGCCGCACCTTCAGCCGGCCGCGGTTGCCAACCAGCAAGTTCCCGCGACGATTTTTCCGTCAACCGCTACGCTTCACGTGACAGACCTCACTTCTGTGTGGTTGACTGTTAACAGTTGAACGGTGAACTACCCAAGAGGTGACGATGACGTTCCATCCCCGACTGGGATGCTCCAGTATCAGCTTCCGCCACCAGGACCTTCCGGAATCCCTGTCGACTATCCGCGGGATCGGATTTGAACAGATCGACCTCGGAGCACTGCCCGGTGTCTGCAACCATGTTCCCTTTGAGCTCACCGCCGACGCAGTGACAGAGGTCATCGGCCAGGTGGAACAGTCCAGCATCGCTGTGCGGTCGGTCAACGGCGACGTAGGCGACCTCAATGCGCAACTCGACGCCGACGCGCGGGCCGCCCGTCAGGAGCATCTGAACCGACTCTTGTCGCTGACAGCCGGCGTCGGCGCACGTGCCCTGGTACTTCCCTGTGGTGCGCAGGACCACACACCGGTGGCAAGCCTGGAGGAAGACCTCGCGCTCGTTGCGCAGGAGCTTACTGCTGCATCCTGCCTCGCACAGTCCTATGGCGTGGAATTGTGGACCGAATCCCTCCACTTCTTCCGACTCAGCTGGAACATCGACATCGCCTCCAGGCTCCATGAGTTGCTGACGGACAGCGGCGTCGGGGTGGTCATGGACTTCAGCCACATCGTCGCCGCCGGCAATGATCCCGTGGACTATGTGGACCGCTTTGCCCCGATCGTCCGGCACGTACATCTTCGTGACGCTGTGCCGGGGAACATCCACCTGTCCATCGGGAACGGCGCCGCCGACTTCGACGGCGGTATCGCAGCCCTGCTGAACGCCGGCTACGCGGGCAATTTCGCGCTCGAACTTGAGACCCGGGACGTCTCCCACGAGGAGCGGCCAGCCGCCGCCGCCAAAGCCGGCAGGTACATCTCCGACATCATCAGCACCGCTTCACGACAAAGAGCAGCAGCTCAATGACCCGGGTTCGGTGCACCGCCGTCGCCGCCGCCGCCTCAGCGCGCGGCCATGAACGGGTTTCGGCTCTTTCCACCTCCCAACTTATCCGTTCTTCGCTCGCTGGAAGGCACTCGACATGACACACATATTCAACGATCCCGCTGAGTTCGTGGGCGATGCCATGCGCGGGTTCGTGGATCTCTACCCCCGGTACGTCCGGGGAGTTGCCGGGGGAGTGACCCGCCGGCAGAAGCCCCCCGAACCCAAGGTTGCAGTCATTGTCGGCGGCGGCAGCGGCCACTATCCGGCGTTCGCCGGAGTTGTGGGACCCGGTTTCGCTGATGCCGCAGTTGTCGGCAATATCTTCACCTCGCCGTCGTCGCACTTCGCCTATTCCGTGGCCAAGGCCGCGCACAGCGGTAAGGGCGTGATCTTCACCTATGGGAATTATGCCGGTGATGTCATGAACTTCGGACTCGCAACGGAACAGCTCCAGGAGGAGGGCATCGACGCCCGGAACCTGCTGGTTACCGACGATATTGCCAGCGCGCCCGCGAGCGAGATCACCAAGCGCCGGGGGATCGCCGGCGACTTCGTGGTTTTCAAGGCGCTCTCCGCGGCGGCGGAAGCCGGGCTGGATATTGATGAGGTCGAGCGCGTCGGGCGCAAGGCGAATGACCGCACGCGCACCATCGGCACCGCCTTCTCCGGCTGCACCTTCCCCGGCGGAGCCGCTCCGCTCTTCACCATAGACAAGGGAGAGATGGGCCTGGGCCTGGGCATCCATGGCGAACCGGGTCTGCACAACGAGTCCATCCCGTCCGCCGAGGACCTTGCGCGGCTGATGGTCGACCGCCTCCTGGCCGAGGCTCCCGCGGACCACAACGGGCGCGTGGGTGTCATCCTGAACGGACTCGGCAGCACCAAGTACGAGGAGCTGTTTGTGCTATGGGGATCCGTGGCGCCGCTGCTGCGGGACCAGGGCCTGGAACTGGTTGACCCTGAAGTCGGCGAGCTCGTGACCAGCCTGGACATGGCCGGCGTCTCCCTCACCCTTGTCTGGCTCGACGAGGAACTCGAAAAGTACTGGACTGCGCCGGCAGACACTCCCGCCTACCGCAAGGGAACGAACCTTGCCGCCGCAGAATGGGACGCCGACGACGACGCCGCTGCAGAGAGCGCCGTTGCTTACTCCTCAGGCTCCGATGCCTCGCGGGCGGCCGCAGCGCAGACTCTCGAGCTCATGGAGTCCGTCCGGAAAGCCCTCCATGATGCCGAAACCGAACTCGGCCGGATCGACGCTATCGCCGGCGATGGCGACCATGGCCGCGGCATGGTCCGCGGTATCGATGCGGCGCTTGCCGCCGCACAGCGCGCAGCCGAGGCCGGCGCGGGCGTCGGCACGGTGCTGCAGGCGGGCGGCGACGCCTGGACGAGCGAGGCCGGTGGAACCTCCGGCGTGCTCTGGGGCAGCGCCCTGGGGGCCTTCGGTCGGGTCATAGGCGACGAGGAAAACCCATCGGCGCAGCGCCTCGCCGAAGCGGTCGAAGCGTTCCGGCAGCGGTTGGCGGCACTCGGGAAGGCGGAGCCGGGTGACAAGACGATGGTCGACGCCGTCGTCCCGTTCGTCGCCACCTTCCGTGAAGCGGTGGACGGCGGCCGTCCTGCATCGGAGGCAGTGGCCGCCGCAGCTGAGGCTGCCGATTCCGCCGCCCGCAGCACCGCTGAACTGCGTCCAAGACTCGGCCGGGCGAGGCCGCTTGCGGAACGAAGCGTCGGCACCCCGGATCCGGGGGCCACATCATTCGCGCTGATCGCGCGTGTACTGACGGGAGAAACCAAATGAACGCACCACTGCGACTGGTTATCGGCTGCGACGACGCCGGACTGCGCTACAAGGAAGCCCTCAAGCAGGTGCTCGAAGACAGTGACCTCGTTGCCTCCGTGCTCGACGTCGGCGTACAGGCAGATGAGGACACCGCCTACCCCCGCGTTGCCTTCAAGGCCGCCGGCGAGATCGCGGCAGGTCGCGCCGACCGTGCCCTGCTGGTCTGCGGTACGGGACTTGGCGTCGCTATCAGCGCCAACAAGGTGCCCGGCATCCGCGCCGTCACCGCGCACGACTCCTTCTCGGTGGAACGCTCAGTGCTGTCGAACAACGCACAGGTCCTGTGCGTCGGCGAGCGCGTGATCGGTCTGGAACTCGCCAAGCGGCTGGTGAAGGAATGGCTCGGCTACCGTTTCGATGAACAGTCTGCTTCCGCAGGCAAGGTCGCCGCCATCACCGAGTTCGAACGCAAGAACGGCACCTTCGAGGAGCCGGTTTCCTGCGACTGACCGGCAGTCACGTTGAGAGGGAATGCGTCGGTGGAACAGGCGCATTCCCTCTGACGACGACGTAGCCCTGGGTTCAGTGCTGCCTAAGTTACTGGCCGGACTCCACGGGGGAGGTGCCGAGAAGATTGTGCAGCGCGATGTTCATGTGTTCGATCGTGACGCGACGGGCGATGCCTGTATCGCCGGACTCGATGGCGTCCACAATGTCCTGGTGGCGGTTCGGTGTCATATTGCCCACTGCGCGTTCAAGACCGGAGAACATTATCGACATTCGAATGGAACCCTCCAGGGATCCCCACTGGTGAATCAGGGTGCTGTTCCCTGCAAGCTCCACGAGCGTACGGTGAAAGTCGAGATCCGCTTCGATGCTCGCGTCGAGACCGTCCTTCCGAGCCTGTTTCATATGGTTGACGGCAGCGGTCAGCTTCTCGACGGCGGCATTCCGGCTGTCACTCACCGCCAGGCGCTCGGCGGCCAGGGCCTCCAGCGCAGCACGGACCTCAAAAATCTCGCCGATCTCACCAGCGTCCAAATTGCGGACGCGCAACCGGCCCCTGTCATCTGCGGTGACAAGGCCTTCCTGCTGAAGCTGACGGAGCGCTTCACGCAGGGTGCCGCGGCTGATGCCGAGGGTTTCGGACAGCTCGGTTTCGACCAGGTGCCTGCCCGGGGGAAGCTCGCCGGTGGTGACTGCGATGCGCAGCGCCTTCACCGCTTGCTCGCGCAGGTTGGTCCGCGCGAGTCCGGATAATGCCATTGATGAAGCTGCCACTGATCGGTCTCCGAGTGTTGCCAATTGATTTGTCTACGGAACTGTACCGCGCCGCCCGAGAGTTCCAGCGCTACTAGTCCGGAGAATGTTGACTGTTAACTAAGTCCACTGTCCGACACCCCAGGAATGTTGTCAATGGGCTACTGGGGCACTTTACGTGATCGAAAAAGTGTGACAAGCTTCACTTAAGACGTTGACTGTTAACAGTCAGCACGTCGGAACAGGTGGCCTGAATGAACACCGCCGTTTCCCCAAATTGATACCTATTCCCCGATTCCCAGGAGAGAAAGCATGACCAACCCTCAACGCACCGCCGTCGTCACCGGCGCAGCCTCACCACGAGGAATCGGTAAGGCGACAGCCGCCCGCTATGCCCGCGACGGCTGGGCCGTAGTCATTCTGGATCTTGACGGTGAAGCCTCCTCGAAGGTCGCCGCCGAAATAGCCGCTGACTTTGGAGTTCCTGCCTTCGGCCACGTGGTTGATGTGACCAACGAGCAGTCAGTTCTCGAAGCGCACGCCGCCGTTGCTGCTGAGGTCTCTGCAGGCAGGCTTCCGGCTGTCGGCGCCCTGGCCAACATCGCAGGAATCACCTCACCGGTGCCCTTCCTGGAGACCACACTCGACCTGTGGAACAAGGTCATGGCCGTGAACGCAACCGGCACCTACCTCGTGACCAAGGCATTCCTGCCGGGCATGCTGGAGCAGCAGTGGGGCCGGATCGTGAACATGTCTTCCGTATCCGCCCAGCGCGGCGGCGGCGTATTCGGCCGCGTGCCTTACTCCTCAGCCAAGGCTGCGATCCTCGGGTTCACCAAGTCGCTGGCCCGTGAACTCGGCCCCCAGGGGGTGACGGTCAACGCTGTCACCCCCGGAGCCGTGGATACGGACATCCGTGTCGGCACCACGCCTGAGCTCGAGGCAGCAATCGTCCGCGATGTTCCGCTGGGCCGCCAGGGCTCGACGGACGACATCGCCGGTGTGATCGCATTCCTGTCCTCAGAGGACGCCGGCTACATCACCGGTTCCACCATCGACATCAACGGCGGCAGCCACATCCATTAACACGCTCCACACCCACTTCAGGAAAACAAGGAGGTCTTCCCATGACAACGAACAAGACATACACCGGTCGTAACGCGCTCAAGGCACTCGCCCTTGCAGCCGTCGTCGGACTCGCGGTGACAGGCTGCGGTGGCGGCGGTGGCGGTGGCGGCGAGGCGGGTGGCTCAGGAGAATCGCGCCAGCTGCTCCTCGGCCACGGTGCTGACCCGACAAACCCGCGCTCGGAGGCTGCGACGTTCTTCAGCGAGGAAGTTGCGGAACTCACCGACGACCAGCTGACCGTGCAGGTGCAGGGATCCGAGCAGCTCGGCAGCGACAGCGAGATGATGGTTTCGTTGTCCTCGGGCACTCTGGATCTGACCGCGAACTCCCAGGGCGCAGTCTCGGGCAGCGTGCCCGAAATGGCGCTCTTCGGTCTGCCCTTCCTCTTTGAATCGTCCGAGCACGCCTACGCTGTGGTCGACGGTCCCATCGGAGACGAGATCGCAACAGCTGCCGAAAGCGCCGGTTTCAAGGTGCTCGCGTGGTGGGACAACGGAATTCGTGACATCACCAACAGCAAGGTGGCCATCGAGACTCCGGAAGACGTCGCCGGCCTAAAGATCCGTACGCCTGAGGATCCGATGACCATCGACATCTTCAATGCACTCAAGGCCAACCCGACACCTCTGGCCTTCAGCGAGCTGTACCTCGCACTGCAGCAGGGCGCTGTTGATGGCCAGGAGAACCCGATCACGAACATTGCTTCCTCGAAGCTTTACGAAGTGCAGGAACATCTTGCCCGCACCGGCCACAAGTACGAAGTGACCCCATTCATCATCAGCATGAGCACGTGGGAATCCCTGTCCCCCGAGCAGCAGGAAGCGGTGCAGACCGCGGCGGATGAAGCGCGCGACATGCAGCGTGAGCTGATGCTTGAGCGCAGCGAGGAACTCTACGCGGAGCTGGAAGGCGAGATTGCCATCACCACTCCTGAGCTGGAGCCCTTCCGCGAGGCCACGTCGTCGGTTTACGAAAAGTGGTCCGAGGAGTACCCGGAACTTGTTGAGCAGTTCACGTCGGAGGCCGACGCGAACCGAGCAGAATTCGCCGCTGAATAATGACAACCACGACTGGGTTGGTTCCGAGCCCGGAACCGGAGTTTGACCCGAACAATCCGCAGGCGCTCGACCAGCCCAGTCCCCTGGCGCTCGTCACCGACAAGGTAAACCTCTGGGCTACCTATGTCGGTGGCGCAGTGTCGGTCGTCGGTTTCCTGGTGATCGGCGCGCTGCTGGTCGTTGCGGTAATCCTACGATTCGTCTTCAATTCGAGCCTCGACTTTGCGACGGAGATACCGACCTTCGCATTCCCCTGGCTCGTTGCCGGAGGTGTTGTAGCAGCGATGGGACGCAGCGGGCACCTAGCGGTGGATTACTTCACCAAAAAGGCGAGCCCCAAGGTGCAGCGTTACATCGACGTCCTTGTGTGGACGCTCTGCACACTAGCGCTCGCGTACCTGTTCTACATCGCCACATTGATGATCAGGCCGTACACCTTCCAGAAGTCTCCGATTCTAGGGCTTCCGCTGATGATGAGCTATGGAGCGTACCTCTTTATGACGGCCAGCCTCGTCATCCAATCCGCAGCACGTCTATGGACGGCGATTCGTGGCACCTACGTTCACAGGGAGGCCCTCGGTGTTTGAGGTCGGAATTGCAGTCCTCGTCTTCCTGGTACTGCTTCTCATCAGCGTGCCGGTCTCCTTTGCACTGTTCATGTCCACGATGACGGGCCTGGCGCTGGTGGGGACCTACCCGTTGCAGATTGTCGCGCAACAGTCCTTCGCGCCGGCGTCGAACTTCCTGTTCCTTGCCATACCGTTCTTTATCCTGACTGCGGATCTCCTATCGAGCGGCAAGCTGGGGCAGACAGTCATCGGACTGGCCACCAAGCTGGTCGGCAGGTTCCGCGGTGGCGTGGGTCAGGCAAGCGTTGCAACCTCCGTGGTGTTCTCCGGCGTTTCCGGATCCGCCGTAGCAGACGCTTCCGGTCTTGGCTCCGTGCTCATTCCGTGGAGCAAGAAGGTTGGCTATCCCGGTCCGTTCAACGCTGCCGTGAACGCCTCGTCATCCGTTATCGGCGTCATTCTTCCGCCGTCGATTCCGATGATCCTGTTCGCAGCGACCTCCGGCGTATCTGTTGCCGCGATCTTCCTGTCCGGGCTCATCCCGGGTTTGATCCTTGCAACGGTCTTCTTCGTCACCTGCTGGGCGGTGGCTCTCCGGCATGGATTCCCGAGGATCAAGGTGAAGTTGACGGCGCGGAACCTGATGAAGGATCTGCTGCTCGCGCTTCCCGCGGTGTTGATGCCCATCATCATGATTCGCGTCGTCCTGCTGGGTGGTATTGCAACGGTGACCGAGGTGGCCGTGCTGTCTGCGCTCTACGCGATCCTGATCCGCCTGATCTACCGGGACATTACGTTCCGCGGATTCATCAGTTCGCTGGTCAACGCGGCAGCGGCGACCGGCGTGGTGATGTTGCTGATCATGATGTCCGAAGCGCTGAGCTGGTTCCTCACGGTTCAGCAGGCGCCGCAGCAGATCACTGAGTCCCTGCTCTCGAGCATCGGCTCACCGTTCCTCATCCTGCTTCTGATCAACCTGATCCTTCTGGTTGTGGGCGCGTTCCTCGACATGTCACCGGCTATCCTGCTGCTGACTCCGGTGCTGATGCCGATTGCCGAAGGGATTGGGCTGGACCCCATCCAGCTCGGGCTGATCATGATCCTCAACCTCGGTATTGGCCTGTTCACTCCACCGGTGGGCACCACGCTGTACATCTCGACGTCCATTGCAAAGGTACCGATTGAACAGACGGTAAAGGCCCTGCTTCCGTTCTATGCAGCGTCTATCGCCGTTCTCCTGGCTGTCACCTATATTCCGGCGCTCACGAGCTTCGGACGCTAGAGGGAAGTACATTTCGATGAGTCCGCTCCCGGTAGTGCTCCAGCACCTCCGGGGCGGGCTCACTTTCGACCAGTTCGACGTCGTTTGTCTGCCAGGTGGGCAGGGCGCCGCGAACGGCCCCTGCCGCCTGGCGGGCTGCGCCGTCGGCCACGTATTCGCCCGGACTCGGCACTGAAACGGGTAGTCCGAATACGGCGGCAACCGACTGCCGCAGTGCAGCTGAACGTGCGCCGCCCCCAACCAGAATGATGCGCCGCGCCAATACTCCCGCGTCGGCCAGCGCTTTGAGTCCGTCCGCGAGGGAGCAGGCAATGCCCTCGACGGCGGCCCGCGCCAGGTTCGACGGTGTGTAGTTCTGCAGCGTCAGTCCGTGGAGCGAACCCGTCGCGTTCGGGAGATTCGGAGTCCGCTCACCGGAGAAATAGGGGACGAGTGTGAGTCCGCCCGCGCCGGCGGGAGCCTGCAGCGCGAGGTTCGCGAACTCCTCATGATCGACGCCCAGCAGGCGCGCGGTTGCGTCGAGCACGAGGGTTGCATTGAGCGTACAGACCAGGGGCAGGTAGTTGCCGGTCGCGTCGGCGAAACCGGCCACGAGCCCGGAGGGGTCCGACGTCGGCCGGTCGGACACCGCAAACACGGTGCCGGACGTGCCAACCGAGACGACGACGTCGCCCTCCGCCGCACCGACGCCCAGTCCGGCTCCGGCGTTGTCCCCACAGCCGGCACCGGTGATGAGGCCTTCGGGCGTTTTCCGGAAGTCGAGAGGTCCGAGGACCTCGGGGAGAACCGGTACGTGCCCGAGCGTGCTTTCGAGGACTTCGGCCAGATACCCCTCAGTAGGGGACCAGTAACCGGTGCCCGAAGCGTCCGAGCGGTCTGTTGCCAACTCCTTCAGCCCGTCGGCGCCCGAGCCGGGACCGTAGCCGGCCAGGCGCCAGCTGAGCCAGTCATGCGGCAGGCAAACGGCGGCGGTCCTCGAGGCGTTCTCCGGCTCGTTCTCCGCGAGCCACCGCAGCTTCGTCGCAGTCAGGGACGCCACCGGAACGGTGCCGGTGGTCCTGGCCCACCACTCGGCGCCCTTCTCGTCGACCAGCGCCGACGCAGCCGGTGCCGAGCGCGTGTCATTCCAGAGCAGCGCCGGGCGCACCACGTCGCCGTTGCTGTCCAGGCACACCATGCCGTGCTGCTGGCCGGAAACGGAGATCGCGGCGACGTCGTCAAACCCACCCGCCGCCGCGATCGCCTCCTGCAAGGCGGTCCACCATGCCTCCGGATGAACTTCCGTGCCCGGCGGGTGCTGGGCCGCGCCCCGGCGAACCAGTTCACCGGTTTCCGCATCCCGGATGACCACTTTGCACGACTGCGTGGAGCTGTCCACTCCGGCGACCAGCGCCATGATTCGTCCCTTCACTGCATTTCCGTGGGGTGGAGGCTCTTACGCGCGGGCGCCGAGGAGGTGCTCCATGGCCAGCTGGTTGAGGCGGACGAAGGCGAAGGACCGCTCGGAGGCCTTGTCTGCGTCGAAGTCCTCGAACGCGGTGCGGTCCGCGAGAAGGTCCGCGGTGGTTTCGCCCGCGGCGAGGGTCGCTTCGCCGAGTTCGACGACGCCGGACGTCTTCAGCGCTTCCTGCACCTCCGGATCAGCACGGAAGGCGAGTGCGCGTTCCTTGAGCATGAGGTACATGGAAATGTTGGCCCGAGCGGACTCCCAGACGCCGTCGTAACCGTCGGTGCGGGACGGCTTGTAGTCGAAGTGCCGGGGGCCCTCGTAACGCGGACCGCCATTGGGGAAGCCGTTCTCGAGGAGGTCGACCGTGAAGAAGGCACTGGTCAGGTCGCCGTGGCCGAACACGAGATCCTGGTCGTACTTGATGGACTTCTGCCCGTTGAGGTCGATGTGGAAGAGCTTGCCCGCCCACAAGGCCTGCGCGATGCCGTGCGTGAAGTTCAGACCGGCCATCTGCTCGTGGCCCGTCTCGGGGTTGAGGCCCACGATGTCGCCGTGTTCCAGCTGGGCGATGAATGCAAGTGCGTGGCCGACGGTGGGCAGGAGGATGTCGCCGCGAGGCTCGTTGGGCTTCGGCTCGAGGGCCAGGCGAAGGTTGTATCCCTTTTCCTTGATGTAGCCGGCGGCGGTGTCCACACCTTCCTTCATGCGGTCGAAGGCTGCTGCGAGGTCCTTGGAGCCGTCATACTCGGCACCTTCGCGGCCACCCCACATCACGAACGTTTCGGCGCCGAGATCGGCGGCGAGGTCGATGTTGGCCAGTACCTTCCGCAACGCGAACCGCCGGATGGAACGGTCATTGCTGGTGAAACCGCCGTCCTTGAACACCGGGTGGCTGAAGAGGTTCGTGGTGACCATGGGAACCTTCAGGCCGGTCTCATCCAGAGCGGCGCGGAAGCTCGCGTGGATGTTTTCCCGCTGCTGGTCCGTGGAGCCGAACGGCACTAGGTCATTGTCATGGAAGGTGATGCCGTACGCGCCGAGTTCCGCGAGCCGGTGTACGGCTTCGACCGGGTCCAGAGGGGCGCGGGTATCGGTGCCGAACGGGTCATTGCCGGTCCAGCCGACGGTCCAAAGACCAAAGGTAAAGCGATCCGCGGGGGTGGGTTGAGGGGTCATGTTGTACTCCGCACTGAGCTTGAAGGGATAAGTTCGTGACTAGAACATATCGAGAATCCCAGCCGCCGTCAATGGGTTGAATCGGTATTCTTCCCTTGCCAGGTGCTAAGTTTGGCTTCAGGACAAATAAGGGCAGGGAGCAGGAATGAGCGAGCGGGGCGGCACCGAAGACCTGCGGCGGCGCAACCTGTCGGCAGTGCTCACAACAGCCCATCGCCACGGTCCGCTGACCCGGGCTGCACTCGTCCAGCGCTGTAACCTCACCCGCTCCACCATCGGCGCACTCGTCGGCGAACTCTCAGCGCTCGGCCTGGTCTACGAGACGGACGCCGCCGCGGCGCGGGTGGGCCGCCCCAGTCCGATGGTGCACGCGAGCGAACGCGTGGTGGCGCTCGCGGTCAATCCCGACGTTGATGCGGTGACGGTCGGCGTCGTCGGTCTGGGCGGCACGGTCCATCGCCGGATCCGTTACAACACCTCATCTGTTCCGTCCCTGGACGAGGCAGTAAACATCACGCGCGCCGTCGTGGAGGGGCTCTCGGTGGAACTGGCGGGAAGTGAGCTCGTACTCGGCGTGGGCCTGGCGATCCCTGGCCTGGTCAACGCTGACGAGGGTGAAGTTCGGCTGGCCCCGCACCTCGGCTGGAAGGATATCGACGTCGTCGGGCCGTTCCGCGACGCGCTCGGCATGCCGGCTGTGGCGGCCAATGACGCGACGCTCGGCACGCTGGCCGAGAGCATCTTCGGTGCGGCCGCCGGGTACCGCGACGCGCTCTACCTGAACGGCAGCGCCTCGGGTATCGGTGGAGGGGCGATCGTCGGTGGCCAGCCGCTCGGCGGAGCTTCCGGGTACGCCGGCGAGTTCGGGCACATGGTGATCCGGCCGGATGGAGAACCGTGCCACTGCGGGCGCCGCGGATGCCTTGAGACGGAGGTCAGCCTGGAGCGGCTGCTGAAGGTCGCAGGCCTGGACCACGCGGACGCGGAGGAGCTGGAGAACGCGCTTGCGTCCGGCCCGTCCTTCCCGACGTTGCGTGAGATCCGGAGGCAGTCAGACCTGCTTGCAATAGCGCTCAGCAATCTCGTGAACGTCTTCAACCCTGAGGTGATCGTGCTCGGTGGGTTCCTCGGTGTGCTGCTCGCGGCGGACAAGGAGCGGCTGAGCGCTGCAGTGGCCGCGGGGGCTATCAGCGGGCTTGGAGCCGAAGTCCGCCTGGAGCGCGCCGCACTTGGCGCGGAACTTCTGCTCGTGGGGGCGGCGGAGGCGGTTTTTGCCGGACTCCTGGCTGAACCGCGAAGTGCCGCCCGGTAATACAACGTTACGGTGCCGGCGGAGCCGGGACCTTCGGGTCAGGTGAGCGCCGTCGTCGTACACCGACCGTCACTCCCACCGATGCGGCCGTGACCAGAAGAAGAGCGGTGACTTCCCGCGGACCAAGCGCCTGGCCGAGCACCAGCAGTCCGGCGAGGGCTGCCATCGCCGGGCCCAATGCGGAGAGAACGCCGAACACACGGGTGGACAACCGCCGCAGGGCGAGCATTTCGAGGGCATAGGGGAGAGCACTGGACAGCAGCGCCACACCAACGAAGACCGGCACCACCATGGGCGATGCCAGAGCTCCACCCGTCGCCGCCGCTGCACCAAACGGCAGGACGATCACCGCGCCGATCGCCATCGACACAGCCAGACCTTCGACGCCGGGAACCAACCGCCCCACGCGCGCGCTGAAGAGGATGTAGAGAACCCAGAACGCACCCGCTCCGAGCGCGAAAAGGATGCCGGCAAGCGGAAGGGCGCCGCCGTCGTCGAGACCCAAAAGAACGACGCCGGCAAACGCCAGCAGTGCCCACGCTGCGTCCGCGAAGCGCCGCGTCTGTACCAGGGCGAGTAGGAGCGGGCCGGTGAACTCGAGAGTCACGGCCACACCGATCGGGATGACACCGATGGCGAGGTAGATCAGGCTGTTCATCCCGGCCAGCGCCACGCCCAATATCGCTGCGGCTGCCCACTGCTCCCGCTTCCACCCGCCGATTTTCGGGCGTACAACGATCAGCAGGATAAGCGCCCCGAAGACCAGCCGAAGCAGCGTCGCGCCGGTGGGACCCACGGCGTCGAACTGGGTTGCGGCAAGCGCCGCCCCGAACTGGACGGACAACACAGCCGTGATCATCAGCACGGGAGCGGGAACGGACGAGGTGCGCATACCTACATTCTGTCCGGCTCACGGCCGCTGCCTTCAATCCGTTTTTATGTAGTTTGTGGTCAGCTCCTTGATAGTTGCTGCTCCGCACAGTCTCAGTTCGGGAAGCGCTTCGGCAACTGCCTCTGTGTTCCCGCGTTTCAGGCTCACCTCCAGTTCTGCCGCGAGTCTGGCTAATCGTGAGGCGCCGATCATGGTGGAGGCAATCCTGACACT
Organism: Arthrobacter sp. M71 S08; assembly: GCF_059089725.1. NCBI lineage: Bacteria > Bacillati > Actinomycetota > Actinomycetes > Micrococcales > Micrococcaceae > Arthrobacter > Arthrobacter sp. M71 S08. Next base: position 417,539 of record NZ_JBNHEY010000003.1, read on the forward strand.
GAGCAAGGCGTCGAGTGTCGCGTCCGGATCACCGTGCCTTACCGCGTCCGCAACGCGCAGATACCTCTCGTCCCAGAAGGCGATGAAGTCCCGCACGAAAGAGCGGGCAGGACGGGGATCCTCGAACTCTTCCTCGAGTTCGTGCAGCACTTTCTGGTCCACCAGCGGTAGGCGCTTTTTCGCTGTCATATAGGTCTCCTAGGAGTGGCACTGGCAACTGCGCGGCACCAGTCACCGGTTGTACATGCTCAACCTAGGGATGGAGAGGACGGAAAACACCAGTAGTCGCTACCCGCTTATGCCTGCAGCGACTACTCGAACGGGACGGGAACACTCACGCGTAGAGGCCGGCAGGGGTTGAAGGAAGAAAGTGCCCGATCAGGAGAAGCCAAGAGTCAACGAACCACCCGCGACGGCGACCGCGCACAGCGCGGCGAAGACAGGTCGGGCAAGGACATGCCCTCGGATGCGCAGCAGGGGACCACGACGACCACGGTTTGCCGCGACGTGCTCCTGCACCGCACGCCAGTCAGCCACATAGGCAGGAAGCAGGAACAGCCCCGGATCGGTACCGGTGTGCACGCCGGTTTCTCCGCGGAACTCGAAGGTTCCGCGCACATCATCGGCCGGGATGAACTGCTGACTCACGAACCCCGGGCACAGCAGCAGGCCTCCCTCAACAAGCCGCCAGTCTTCCTCCTGGGAAGCGAAAACAAGCCAGGTGAGAATGGGAAGCACTGCGGACAGGTTCCAACGCAGCAGTTCATGCGAGGAAAGGTCCAGTCCCAGCCAGAGCACCGGCCACAACAGGATCACGATCCACATCACTTTGCGCGGAACCCGTTCGAAAACGTCCTCCCAATGGACGCCGGAATGAGCGCTTGCGGGTAGGGCATGCGATGACTGCTCCAGGCGAACAACCAGTTGATTCAGCCCGCTCGCCAACCCGTAGACGCGCACAGGTTCGACGGCGGAGGGCGCCGACCAGCCGAGCCGAGGGCCCGGTGCGTCCGCCTCGAGTTTGGCCTGGACTTCGGCCGTCGTCATACGTTCGGGGAACCAGTCGTCGGGTTCCTCGCTGTCATCCCAGTCATCGTCCTCCCACTGGGCATCCCAGGCGTCTTCCGAATCGTCATCCCAGTCACCGTCGTTGGGCTCAATTTCATGGGACGTCGGGTGGAGAATTTCATCGTTCAGTCGCAGTACGGCGTGACGGTCGGAGTCGATCGGAACGAACAGGGAGCGCTCGAGCGGCCCCCAATGCACGGCAGCGTGCAGCACTCCGCCCTCGAGAGGGCTGTGTGCCGTGCGGAGCCGTAACCACTGCACCAGCGCAATGACCAGGGCTACCGTTCCGCCGCCGAGCGTCAGGGTGGGGTCGAAATACTCATCACGAGCGACGTCGGAAAGCGGCCTGCCGAGGGCAGCCCAGTACTCGATCAGGAACGCACCCAGGAGCACAATCCCGCCAATGGCCAGAAGAGCGGGCGGTCGGCCCGATCCCGGTCTGGCAGAGGGTGCACGATCACGGAGGAACTCAGCGTCTGAGGAGTCCGGAGGCGTGAGCCGCCGCGCCAGTGCCGATTGCAGTTGGGTCTGGAGGACGGCGTCGGCCAGTGCGAGCGTAGAGAGCGCAACTGCCCCCGCCAGCCACGGAATGCGCATGCTGTCGTCAGGGTCGAGGAGCATAAGCCAGGACGCCGACGCCGCGACCAGGAGCCCGGGCCGGGGCGCAATGAGCGGAAGAACGAGCCCTACAAAGACGAGCGGGATGATCAGGCTGCCGATGACTTCATTCCAGTCGAGGGATTCGCGCCAGGTCGGCATTCCGGTAGGCGCTGTGGCAATGCTCCCGATGATCAGCAGCAGCATGAGGCACGGTACGAGAAAGCGCAGAACGAACTCAGGGATGAGGTTCACTTGGCGGGTGCGGACCGTGTCCGTCGCGGGAGGCATCCCAACATCGTAAAGCTGGGATGCCTCCCGCCTGCCGATTTCCCTGTGTGCGGGCGTCCGCTGCGGCCGTCGGGACGTATCAGGCGGCCGGGGTTCCCTGCAAAGTCTTTTCGTCCAGATCAACCTGCGGCGGCGGGCGGCGGAATCCTCGCGTTAGAACCACGAGGTAACCGACACCGATCAACAGCCAGGCCAGCCCGACCGTGAATGCGGATGGCGAAAGACTGAACCATAGCCAAATGGTCAGCAGGAAGCCGGTGGCCGGAATAAGCCCGTATTGAAGCAGGTCCCGTCCTTTCGTCCGACCCTGGTCAAGGATGAAGTATTTGACCGCACCGAGATTCACCAGCGAGAAGGCGAAGAGGGCGCCGAAACTGATAACCGACGCGACGGTCGCCAGGTCAAGAACCAGTGCAAGCAAAGACACCAGAGATACGACGACGATGGCACCGACCGGGGTGCCGAACCTGCGGTGGACTACACCGAAAACGGACTGGGGGATCACCGAATCGCGCCCCATTGCGTACAGGATGCGGGACACGCTGGCCTGGGACGCCAAGGCGGATCCGATGCAGCCCGCTATATACGCGGCGAGGAAGAATGCAGCCATCAGGTTCCCGCCGAGACTGTTCATGATCTGCACAGCAGCCGCATCAGGATCTGAGAAGTCCTGCCAGTCGGGGAACGCCAGATGCGCGACCCACGCGACGAGAATGAACAACGAGCCGCCGATGAGCGTGGTCAGGAGTACGGCGCGTGGAACGGTGCGCCGGGGATCCTTCGCTTCCTCGGACATGGTGGACACGGCGTCAAATCCCAGGAAGGAGAGGCACAGGATGGCGGCCCCGCTCAGGATCAATCCCAGTTGCATGTCTGAGGAGAAGAAGGGCGCCAGTAGCGACTGACCCACCGAGATATTGCTGAGGGTGAGGACCACGAAGACGAGGACGAAGACCGCCTGCATACTGACGAGGACCAGGTTTGCTTTCTTCACCACGGATATTCCGATGACGTTCAACACGGTCACCAGAGCGATCGCAATCAGTGTGAAGACCCACATCGGTATGGCGGGGAACTGCGCGTTGAGATACAGCCCGATCAATAGGTAGTTGATCAGCGGCAGGAGCAGGTAGTCGAGCATCAGCGTCCAACCCGTCACAAAACCGACATGACTGCCGAAGATGCGCTGCGTGAAGCTGTAGGCGGAGCCGGCGGACGGGATCACCCGCACCAAAAAGGCATAACTCAAGGCGGTAAAAATCATGGCTGCAAGGGTGACGACATAGGCGGCCGGAAGGTGCCCTTCGGTCATGGTGGTCACAAGCCCATAAGTGGTGAAGATTGTGAGGGGAACCATGTAGGCCAGTCCGAAAATGACAAGCCCGGGTACACCAAGGACTCTGCGTAGACTTCGCTGTTCGGCGCTAGGTGCGTTCGAATGGGGCCGATTGAGTTGCGAGGGCTGCTTCATCGCCAGCCACACTCCTTCGATGATGCCGACGTCTGCCGCCTGCGGTGAAAGTCCTATAATGAATGCCATTCATTATTACCTGCATCACAGTAAAGCCTGCCTCAGCGAATGACAAGACCCGGGTGCCAATGTTTCCTCTGGGAGCGGCACCCGGGTCTTGAGAGATGGTCTTGAGAGAGCTAGTAACGACTGGCTGCGACGGTTTCTTCGGCGGCCGGTGCAGCCTGGTATTGCACTACACCGTCCACCACAACGGTCATGGGACCGTTTTCGAGCAGCCCTTCAAGGTCCTGATGGAACGGATTGGCGTTCAGCACTACGAAGTCCGCGCTGAAACCCGAAGCCATGCTGCCCTCCTGTAACTCCGCGCGGCAGGAGTAGGCCGCGTCGCGGGTGGCATGCTGCAGCGCATCCTCGAGGCGTAGCGCGTAGTTCGGGAAGTTCGCGGGCAGGGAGCTGTCCAGTGCCGATTTGCGCGTCGTCGCGACGTACATGTTCGGCAGCGGATTATACGGGGCGGTGGGTGCATCGGTGCTCAGCGCCAGGGTTGCGCCAGCTGTGGTGAATTCCGTCCAGGGGAATCCCCGTTCGATCCGGTGGTCATCCAAAACCGCCCGCCAGTTCTCCTGCACGGCGGGGTCGGCGTGGACCGGTTGCATCGAGGCAACGAGTCCCAGCTTCGCTAGACGCATCACGTTGGCCTCGGTGACCGTTTCAAGGTGTTCGATGCGATGGCGGCGCTCGCGTGGACCATTGAGGCGGTAAGCCTCCTCAAGCGCGTCGAGCGCGATGTTCGACGCTTCATCCCCGATGGCGTGGATCGCGATTTGCAACCCGGCGGCATCGGCTGCAGCGACCACGGGTATGAGGGCTTCCCGGTCCCACACTGGGTCAGCGTTGGTGCCATCGGCGTAGGGCTCCTTCATCGACGCGGTGCAGCTGTCGATCACCCCGTCGATCATCAGCTTGATCCCTGTGATCTTCAGAGTCGGTGAATTGATCTTCCGGGCAAGTTCAGCAGCGTGATCGACCTGCTCCAGGTTCTCCTCGACGGTCGTGCGGCGGTGGATGAACCAGTGCCCCTTGATACGGAGGGGGAGGGTGCCGTACCGGGACTGCGCACGAAGGAAGGCTTGTAGGTCGTCATCACCCACAGCCATATCGACGGCGCTTGTGACGCCACTGGCGAGATAGTGACTGATGGCGCTGTCCAGCCATGAATCCCGGTCGGCATCCGTCGCCTGCTTCGCCAGCGCAGGCCAGACAATCTGTTGGGCGGCCGTCTCCTGGAGCATTCCCGTGGCTTCCCCGGTGTCCGGATCGCGGGCGATGATTCCACCGATCGGGTCGGGTGTGTCCGCTGTGATTCCTAGTTCAACGAGGGCAGCGGAATTGACCCATACCGAATGCAGATCGTTCGCGTCGAGATACACGGGGATGTCCGGAACAGCGGCATCGAGTAGTTGCCGCGTTGGCTCCTGCCCGTCGAGCGCGCTGTAGAGCCAGCTGGTGCCCAGGATCCGTGGTGCTGAGGGATTCTGTGCCCGCGCAGCGCGCAATGCCTCCTGAATCTCTTCCAGGTTCTTTGCTGGGCGCAGCTGCACCTTCTGAAGTGACTGCCCAAGCATGAGCAGATGCGTGTGGGCATCGATGAAACCCGGCATTACGAAGCGGCCCTCAAGGTCAATCTTCTCGGTATCCGCAGTTGCTGGAGTAGCGGTATCCGGTCGAACTTCTTCGATCAGGTTGCCGTGAACCGCAAATGAGCAGCCGTCGACAACCCCCTTCGGAGTCAGGATCGAGGCATTGGTGTAGATAGTGCGGGTGGTAGGCACAGTAGTCCGTTCTGGGTTAGACAATGGCGGCTTTGGGAAAGTCGGTCTCCGGGGCCGAGCCCGCGGCAAGACCTCGTTCCGTCCTGAGTGACAGCCGGGAAATCAGGGCCAGGGGAACAAGGAGGACGAGGGTGATACCGCCGAGGATGATGCCCAGCGCTGAGTAGCCGAGCGACGCTGAGACCCCGGTACCGAAGAGCGGCGCGAAGGAAGAACCCACCAGATATACGCCGAGGATCGGTCCCGACCAGCGGCCGCTCGCGTCGAGGGCTGCGGCGATAGCTACTACGTACAGGAAAGCGACGATGTAGATGGTGTTCCAGGCGATGATAACGACCAGGTACAGCTGCGGGTCGGTCACGAACCCGGACGCGATCTTGAGCCCGGCTCCGGCGAGGAGGGCTGCCACCAGTGGGATTGTCCGACCGATTCTGTTGCCGCCGATGCTGACCATGGCGGCAGCGGCGAGGCCACCCAGTGTGGACAGGCTGAGCACCAGCCCCATACCCGTTTCATCGAGCCCGGCCTGATCTTCACCCATCACTGCGGCGACGGCCCAAAGGGAGTCCTCGCCCAGTGCCCAGACAGCGAAGCAGGCCAGCAACCCGAACCCCGCGATCGTGACGGTGCGCGAGGGCTTTTCCGGACGAGCGGCAGGCGAGACAGGGCTCGGAGCAGCCTGGGCAGGGCGGTCGGGAAGCCAGCCCGTCGTTACGAGTGCTACCAGTGCAAGCCCCGCGAGAATCCCGAACGCGCTTCCCATCGCAATACCGACCGCGGGGATGATGAACAGGACCACCGCCACAATTGCGCGGTTGGTGAAGCCGCTGATTCCGGAAGCGCGGTCAGGGTTGCGCAGAGCAGCGAGGGCGGCGCCGCCCGCTGCCACGGCGCCTCCGCTGCCGATTCCGGCCAGGATGATGCCGATCCCGGCAACGAGGGCGTCGGGCACGACGGCCGCAGTACCGTAGCCGATTGCGGTGAGGAGCAGGCCCGCGCGTGCGACGACGTAGCGGCCGTTAAGGGCGGTCCATCGCGATGTCGCGAGGCAGGACAGTGCGGACAGCAGGAGGCAGACGGTCATGAGGCTGCCGGCTCCGGTGGCGCTGTAACCGAGGTCGGCGAGAGCCACAATCATCACGGGGATGAGGTTGGCTGTCATGAAGCCGACGACGGTCACGCCGAAGGTCGAGATGGCCCGCGGCGCCGTCAGTGGAACCCGCGTTTCCTCGGGAAGGTGGTCCTGGTTCACGTGGAACCCCGTTTCGTTGGAAGGATGTGAAAGCCGTCACTAACGAACGGCGTTCGTTTAGTATGGAGGCCACTTCCTGTCTTCTGCAAGAGTTTTTGAAAGGCTTTCAGGAAATTTCTTGTTTCGCCCGTATTTCAATTCCTGCAACAAGGGTCTCCATCCCGAATTCGAACGCGCGGTCCACGCGCTCCGAAGCTGATGCCGTGGCCCCTGTGGCCCGCGCCAGGGCGGGAAACTGCTCCGGCGACAGGTGCCACACCTCATCCGGGGCGGTGGCGTCCAGCGCTGCACCCAGGGCGAAGTAGTCGATCATCGCGATTGCCGGTCCAATGCTTTCCGCTGCCAGCCCTGATCGCTCGAGCGTGAGGGCGAGGTCTTCGTACATGCCCATGACTTCGGGTGCACGCACCGTTTGCGTCACGAGGAGAGGTACCAGCTTCGGATGCTGGGCAAAGCGGTCCCGGTATGACCGGATGAGGGTTCGGGCAGCGTCCTGCCAGGGTTCATGCGCTACTGGTTGTGATGGTATCGCTTGGAACAGGTGCGCGCGGAGGAGCTCAATGATGTGCTCGCGGCTTTCGATCCGGTTGTAGAGCGAGGACTGACTGACGCCCAGTTCCCGTGCGATTTTGGGAAAGCTGAAGTCACCCGTTTCGTCAACCAACTTCAGGGCCGCGCTGACAATCAGTTCGACTGACAACAGTTCGGAGCGGGGGCGGGGCATGGGTTCTCTTTCTCGATATTCACTCAGCTGAAGCGGGGGAGCGCAGCCGCTCCAGCTGCGCTCGGAGGCCGACAAGAAGCGCCTCCAGACCGACGTCGAACGCGTCATCAGCGCCGCTGCGCTCTGTGCCGGCGGAAGAACTGCTTGTCACGGCGGAGGTGAAGAGCGGAAAGTCGTCAGCGAGAGCGCCGGGGTCGAAGATGTTGGTCGGCGCTGACACGTCCATGGCCGAGCCGTAGATGAAGGACTCGACGGCGACGATTGTCGAGATGACGCGCTCCCGCGGCCATCCGGCGTGCAGCAGTGCGCGTGTGACTTCCTCGTACATGCGCAGCGTCTCGTATGCGCCGCCGACCGGCATGACCGCGATGACCGGCACCAGCGGTGCGTGAGCTGCGAACGCCTCCCGGTAGGACCAGGCCCAGCTCCGAAGCGCATCATCCCAGGGCTGGCTCTGGAAGCCGCTGGTGTCAACGAGCCCCATGAGGTGGTCCTGGACCCAGATCAGGACGTCCCGCTTGGATTCAACGTGGTTGTACAGGGCCGACGGCGCCACCTTCAGGTGGCGTGCCAGCGCTGCGATGGTGAATCCCTCGTAGCCCACGGTCTCAAGGAGCGTGAGCGTTGCAGAGGTAATGCTCTCGCGTGTCAGGACCTTATTCGCCGGACGGCCGGCGCGCCGGGGCTCATGCCTGCCTGCCGCCTGGTTCTCCAGTGCCATGTCCTGTCCCTTCTCAGTGCCGGTTTCATGAGCCCGGCTTTTCAAACTTTGCCCTGTCCTCTACAGTAATCGGAAATAAATGAATATGATTCATTTTATGCCGCGGCGTTCACCGCGTAGAGAGGACACCATGAGGATCATCGAAAGCGACGTCGTCGTCGTTGGGGCCGGACCGTCAGGACTGATGGCAGCGAGGGAGCTGTGCAAGGCCGGCCACACCGTTACCGTTCTGGAGGCCAGGGACCGCGTGGGCGGCCGCACTCACACCGACGTTATCGACGGCGCTGTGCTCGAGGTCGGCGGACAGTGGGTGTCTCCGGACCAGGAGGCGCTGATCGTGCTTCTTGATGAACTGGGGCTGCAGACCTACTCCCGCTACCGGGAGGGCGAGTCGGTCTACATCGGGACCGATGGGAAGCTCGTCCGCTACACCGGCGAGATGTTTCCCGTCGGACGCCGGACCAGCGCGGAAATGGCCCGGCTCATCGAGGAACTGGACCGCCTCGCGGCGCTGATGGATCCCAAAGCGCCGTGGGAGCACCCGCAGGCGCGCGAGCTGGACACCATTTCCTTCCACCATTGGCTGCGGGAACAGTCCGATGACGAGGAAGCCTGCAACAACATCGGCCTGTTCATCGCCGGCGGCATGCTGACCAAGCCCGCTCACGCCTTCTCCACTCTGCAGGCTGTGCTCATGGCCGCCTCCGCAGGGTCTTTCTCGCACCTCGTGGATGAGGATTTCATCCTCGACAAGCGCGTGGTCGGCGGAATGCAGTCGGTATCGGAGCGCATGGCAGCGGAGCTGGGGGACGACGTCGTACTCAACAGTCCCGTGCGCACCCTGCGCTGGTCTGAGGGCAGGGACGGAACCACGCGTGTGACGGCCGTCTCGGAGGACGTCACCGTCAACGCCCATTACGCCATCATGGCCGTCCCGCCGAACCTGTACTCGCGGGTCTCTTACGAGCCGCCGCTGCCGCGCAGGCAGCACCAGATGCACCAGCACCAGTCGCTCGGCCTCGTCATCAAGGTGCACGCCGTCTACTCCACGCCGTTCTGGCGGAAAGACGGACTGTCCGGCACAGGGTTCAGCGCCGGGTCGATCGTCCAGGAGGTGTACGACAACACCAACCATCAGGACAGCCGCGGCACCCTCGTCGCCTTCATCTCCGATGAGAAGGCCGACGCGATGTTCGAGCTTGAACCCAAGGAGCGACGCAGCCGCATCCTCGAATCGATCGCCGGTTTCCTTGGGCCGCAGGCGCTGGAACCGGAGGTGTACTACGAGTCCGACTGGGCGTCGGAGGAGTGGACGCGTGGCGCGTACGCCGCAAGCTACGATCTCGGCGGTCTGTACCGCTACGGCAGGCACCAGCTGACGCCGGTCGGGCCCATCCACTGGTCGAGCTCCGACCTCGCGGCCGAGGGCTACCAGCATGTGGACGGCGCCATCCGCATGGGCCGGTTCACCGCGCGAAACATTGCGACGGCGCTTTCCAAGCAGCGCGCTCTCATCGGCTAGAGGCAAGCACAATGAAAACAACCACCGTGACCACCACGACAACGACCGCCATGATGCCCACCGAATGGGAGCGACATGACCGCACCTGGATGGCATTCCCGCCGGCCAATGACACGTTCGGAGCACCCGGCAGCGAGAGCCTCGGCTGGGCGCGGGAGGCTTGGTGCCGCGTCGCCCGGACGATCGCCCGCTACGAGCCGGTAACGGTGCTCGCCGATCCTGCGGACGTCGAACACGCACGTGCCATGATCGGTGAAGGCGTCACCGTTCGGGAAACCGAGCTCGACGACGCCTGGCTCCGCGACTCGGGGCCCACATTCATTCATCGGGCGGACGGGTCCGTCGGCGCCGTCAATTGGGTCTTCAATGGCTGGGGCGCCCAGCACTGGGCGGCCTGGGAGAAGGACCAGCACGTCGGCAGGGCCGTCGCCGCGCACGCCGGCATTCCGGTCGATGACAGCCCGCTCGTGAATGAGGGCGGCGGGTTCCATATCGATGGCCGCGGAACGGTCTTGCTCACCGAGACTGTCCAGCTCGATCCCGGACGAAATCCGGGCGCAACCAGGGAGTCCGTCGAGGCCGAACTGCACGCCCGGCTGGGTACCCGGCACGCCGTCTGGCTTCCGCGCGGCCTCAGCCGCGACTACGAGGAGTTCGGCACCCGCGGCCACGTGGACATTGTTGCCGCGTTCACGCCGTCGGGCGCTGTGCTTCTGCACCGTCAGGACGACCCGGGGCACCCCGACTATGAAGTGACCCGCTTCCTGCGGATGGAACTCGAAAAAGCGGTCGGCGCCGACGGCCGGCCCCTGGAGATCCTCGACGTCCCGGCGCCCACTGTTATTACCGATGACGATGGTTTCGTCGACTACTCCTACATCAACCACTATGTAGCCAATGACGCAGTGATCCTCTGTGCGTTCAATGACGCGAACGACGCCGTCGCGGCGGACATTCTTGGCCGCGCCTACCCGGGACGCACCATCGAACTGGTCGACGCCCGCGACATCTTCTCCTTCGGCGGCGGCATCCACTGCATCACGCAGCAGCAGCCTGCGCCTCGCACTGAGCCTTCCGTCCACAGCGGTGAGGGGGAGCGGTAATGGGTTTCGACGTCGTCGAAGCAGGCATTGCGGACCTCCGCGAAGCGCTTGAGACGGGTCAGGCAACCAGTGAGGAGCTTGTCGAGGCCTACCTGAACCGCATCGCGGTCTACGACCACGCGGGGATCCGGCTCAACTCCGTGATTGTGATGAATCCCGACGCGCTGGAGGAAGCCCGTGCCTCGGACGCTCGCAGGTCCCGTGGCGAAACCCTGGGCCCGCTGGACGGTATCCCGTACACGGCGAAGGACAGCTACCAGGTCAAGGGCCTCACCGTTGCTGCGGGGTCACCGGCTTTCCAGGGGCTCATCGCGCAGCAGGACGCTTTCACTATCGAGCGGCTCCGCGGCGCTGGCGCCATCCTGCTCGGACTCACCAACATGCCGCCCATGGCCAACGGCGGTATGCAGCGCGGCGTCTACGGGCGGGCGGAAAGCCCCTACAACGCTGACTACCTTCCCGCTGCGTTCGCCTCCGGCTCCTCCAACGGATCCGGAACGGCGACCGCGGCCAGCTTCGCTGCCTTCGGCCTGGCCGAGGAGACGTGGTCTTCGGGGCGTGCTCCGGCGTCGAACAACGGGCTGTGCGCCTACACGCCCTCGCGCGGGGTGATCTCCGTCCGCGGGAACTGGCCGCTGGTGCCGACCATGGACGTCGTCGTTCCCCATACCCGCAGGATGGCTGACCTGCTGGAAGTCCTCGACATCATCGTCGCGGACGACGCCGAGGCCCGCGGTGACTTCTGGCGCGTCCAGCCGTGGATTCCCATCCCGCCTGCGTCGGAGGTACGTCCGTCGTCGTACCGGTCATTGGCAGCCGGCGCTGCCGCGTTGAAGGGGAAGCGCTTCGGCGTGCCGCGCATGTACATCAACCAGGATCCCGACGCCGGCACTGCGGACCCGCCTGGAATCGGCGGTCCCACGGGCCAGCGGATCGAGACCCGCCCATCGGTTATCGCGCTCTGGGAAGCAGCCCGGCGGGACCTGGAGAACGCGGGCGCCGAGGTGGTGGAGGTGGACTTCCCCGTCGTGTCCAACTACGAGGGCGACCGCCCGGGAGCACCGACGGTCAGCACCCGCGGCCTCGTGAGCCCGGCGTACCTCAAGCACGAGATCGTGGACCTGGCCGCCTGGGCATGGGAAGACTTCCTGCAGGCAAACAATGACCCGCATCTGGCCTCCCTCGCCGACGTTGACGGCGCCACCATCTTCCCGGCGCCCGCCGGGGCGTTGCCGGACCGGTATACCGGGTTCGACGACGACATCGCCGAATACCCCGGATTCATGCGTGAGCACGGAGCCGGCGTGATGACGGACATCCCGCACCTCGAGGAGGGTCTTCGAGGCCTGGAGAAGACCCGTCGCCTGGATCTGCACGAATGGATGGACGAGAACGGACTGGACGCCGTCATCTTCCCGGCAGCGGCCGACGTCGGCCCTGCTGACAGTGACACGAACGTCGCCTCCGCGGACCTCGCCTGGCGCAACGGGGTATGGGTGTCCAACGGCAACCTCGTGCCGCGCCATCTCGGCATCCCGACGGTCACCGTACCGATGGGTGTCATGTCCGACACCGGCATGCCCGTGGGCCTGACGTTCGCAGGCAAGGCCTATTCAGACAATGAGTTGTTGCGCCTCGCTGCTGCGTTCGAAGCGACGGGGTTCCGGCGGGTGGCTCCGCCGCGGACGCCGGCGCTGTAGCTGCTGCCAGCCGGTGCCACAGCCCGCTCCGCTGCCGTCGAGTCCCCTAAGCTGGGGCGCATGGAAGCCTCGCAGCCCATTGGAACCAAACAGATCCTCACTTTGACGGTGAACCCGGCACTTGATATCAGCACCTCAACGGAGCAGGTAGTCGGCTTTCACAAGCTGCGGTGCGGCGCGAGCCGCGTGGACCCCGGCGGCGGGGGAGTTAACGTATCAAGGGTTGTCCAGCGGCTGGGCGGGCGCAGCCTTGCCGTGTATACCGCGGGCGGTCCGGTCGGTGAGGCCTACCGTCGGCTCATCGAAGCCGAACGTGTCCCCAGTCTTGTGGTGCCGGTGCAGGGCAGTACCCGCCAAAACTTCACTGTCGATGAGACGTCTACCGGAAAGCAGTACCGGTTTGTACTGGAAGGTCCTGAGCTCAGCGACTCCGAATGGCACGCCTGCCTGGACCTGGTAGCCCAGTCCGTCCCGGCGGGAGGATACGTGGTGGCCAGCGGCAGCCTTCCGCCGGGGGTTCCCGAGGACTTTTATGCCCGGGTGGTCCGCCTGGCAAGGGAGGGCGGCGCGCGCTGCATTGTGGATACGTCCGGACCCGCACTCAGCGAGGCGCTCGCCGAGGGAGTCTTCCTGGTCAAACCCAGCAAGCGCGAGCTGGGAGCGCATGTCGGAGCAGCATTGGACAGTGAAGCGAGCCAGGTCGAGGCGGCGGAGGCGTTGGTTGCTGATGGGTCTGCGGAGTACGTCGCCCTGACGCTCGGTGGGGCGGGCGCCGTGCTCGCTTCAAAGTCCTGCGTCATCCGGCTGGGGGTTCCCGCGGTTCCTGTAGCCAGCACCGTCGGCGCGGGTGACAGTTTCCTCGCGGCATTTGTGCTTCGGCTCGCGCAGGACCGATCTGCTGAGGACGCTTTCAGGGCAGCCGTCGCCGCCGGGAGCGCCGCGGTGATGACGCCGGCGACGGAGTTGTGTCACCGGGCTGACGTGGAACGTCTGGAGACTGAGTTGTCTGCGTCGACGTCTTAGACACCACGACTCCTCATTTGCCTCCCGGCCCGGCTGACGCTGGACCGCATGGTGGCCCGACTCTAGAGTGAAGGGCATCCTGACTGAAGGGGGAGGCAGAACATGCGGGTGGCCGGTTACAGCAAGAAGCCGTATGACGAGCGGTTTTTGACGGCAGCAAGTTATGTGCGGACGCTTCGTAGTAGCTGGAGTACCGCCGAACTCGAAGGACAGGAGCCTGAGTAGAAGACTGGATCCTGTATCGGAAGCGGAGTCGAAGATGCCGACGTGGACGTAGAGGACGTCTGCTCCTGCGGCGGCGGAGTCCGATTCCGGTTCCTCGCCCAAGGTCGCGGACGAGGGTCGCTTCCGCAATGTTTGGGAGGGTTGGCTCGCGCTGTTCGAACCCGGGCCAGGAACATCGTCCTTCCACAAATCGTGCCTTTTCTGGTTCCTCGTTGATTCGCGGTGGACAGTTCCCGAGGGTATAACGTTCCTAGGTGGTTCGAGATGGGTCAGGTGTTGCGGGCTCGGAGAAGGGTTGCTCCGTTGCCGTGGGGCCGGCAGTGGGCGGAACGGGCCCGGGCTGCTGGGGGTATTCGTCGGGCCCCTGGTCCAGCCGGAACGGTGGGTATTCATCCCGGAGCAACAGCACGTAGGTGAGGGTCCGGTAGATCCATCGGTTCAACCCCATGATCAGGTTGAAAAGTTCCTGTCGATACTGGCCGCTGAAGAGGAGGATGATGCCCGCGACCAGGACAAGAAGCCCGAGGAGGGAGATTCCCCCTGTCTGGACATACCCGCCCTCGCCGCCGTCGGTGTCCCAGACCCGGCCGCTGCCGGTCAGGGCGGCGATAACGAGCAGGTGGGGAAGCGCGAGCAGCCATGACTTGATGAGGACCAATGGGCGCGAGAGCTTCTCCGGGTAATCAACATCGAAGTCCGCAGGGTAATTGGCGCGTTCCAGACTGAATGGCGGGTACTTGTCCGTGCCAAGGGCGTTGAAGGCGTAGAAGCCGACCCTCCAATTCCAGCGCAGAACCCCAACATTGAAGCTGAACAGGGATCGTGGGTATCGGCCGGTGAAGAGGATGGCGAAGGCAGCCACGATGGTCGTGACGACCAGTGCGAACCATAGGAATATCAGGATGACGACGTGGGGGATGGCCAGTAGCCATTTAACGATCCATAGCACACGGGACAGTTCTGGATCCAGATGGCCGGTGAGGCGCGCAGGATAGGGCGGTTGGCCGGGTGCGCCGGGGTGTCCCGCATGAGAAGGAGCGACCACGGGATGCGCCTGAGCCGAGGAGGGGACTGGCTGCCCCGGTGGGCTTCCACGCCGGCCTAGCCCGACGGCTGCGGCGATGATCATCGCCGTTCCCACGGCAACCAGCACCACCCCGCTGATCAATAAGGTCAGGAAGATCGGCCAGAGCAGGCCCGACCGGAACCCAGTTTGGAGGTCGGCTGCCACCAGCGCGGATCCGTCAGCGTTCATGATGACCAGTTCCCAGTTCCCGGGTTCGACATCCCATTCGAGTCGCTGTATCCCGCTTCCCTGGGTAGAAGCAGCCCAGAACGCCTGCTCGCCAGGTGGCTGGGGAGTCGCGCTGCCCGGGATCTCGCGGTAGTCAACGTCGAAGGGCGTGAACTCGACCTTCCTCAACTCCGAGCGCGGTACCCCTTCCAGATACTGGGTGACATCGTTCTGGGGGCCGATGCCGATGAACAGCTCTTCTCCTGAGGCTGCGGACCCCTGAACAAGCAGTCGCCCGTCCCCGTCTGTGACGATGTCAGGCACCGAACGATCCGCCATCACGTTCAGCCCTGAAGACGTCAAAGCATAGAACGGGCTCTGATAGCGTTCGGTCGGCGTGGTGACATAACCACCATCACGTTGCTGGGCATTGGCCCAGCCTGTTCCTGCTGCGCCGGCAAGCAGACCCAGACCCACTAGGGCAAGAATAGTGCCGACGACGAGCAGAATAATCCGTCCGGGGCTCATGGCTCAGTGTCCTTTCCTTGCCGGCTCCGGACCGTTAGGTGCGATGGATTTCAAGAGCGTCTGGGCCCACATAGCAGCTCGTTGTGTTTCTCCGCTGCGTAGGGGGCCTTCGCTGCGCTGCACGTAGAAGGGCGTCGGTTTGGAGACGATAACCGCGCCTTCTCTCTTGAGTAGCGAGGTGATCTTCTTGGCCGCATCCCCGTGGATGAAGAGCTTCACCCGGGTGTAGAACGCTGCCGCTTTGATACCCTCCAGCCCGTTGCCTTCAAAGCTCTTGAGGAGTTTGTTGATCCTACGGGTGGGCTGCCAGCCGTTGATGGGACTGCCGACAATGAGGAGATCCCCACCCACCAACGATTCGGGGTTGAAGGCGCTGACGGACACCGCCTTGGCATGCAGTGACTTCAACTCGGAGGTGACTGCTTCCGCGATCTGACGGGTGTTGCCGTACGCGGAGTCGTAGAGGACGGTCGCTCTCATGACATATTCGTCGATTCTGTGCGGGCGGTCATGCAACGATGACGGCCAATTTTCTGGGTTTACGTATGTGTCCCGGCCCCAGGCGGGTGGTGGGTGACGAAGGGTTCTGATCCGCGCTTGCCCTGTGTCAGGAACTTGGGCGCACCGGTGTGGTCGTGTCGGTCCTCCCACGTTCGTGGACCTTTGTGGAGTTCTGCCATAAGAATGCGGCAGGGCACGGGACGCTGATAGGGACGAAGGTCCCGAATAAGTTCCGGTCGAGACCTCCGGCCTGCTAATCCGGCAGGTTCAGGAGGCGTCCGCGCTTTTCGTGACATAGACCGCAGCTTGAGTCCGCCTATCGAAGCCGAGCTTCGCGAGAATGGAAGAGACGTAGTTTTTCACGGTCTTCTCAGCCAGGAATAGCTCTTCGCCGATCTGCCGGTTCGTCATACCCTGACCGATCAGGTCGAGCACCTTTCTCTCTTGAGGGCTGAGCGCGTCAAGCCGGGGATCAGTTCTCGCTTCGCTTAAGCCGTCGAGGATCCTTTGCTCAACGCCGGAGGCAAAAAGTGACTCCCCAGCGGCGGCGCGCCGGATACCATGGAGCAGGTCATCGCTACGGATCTGTTTCAGGACATATCCGGCGGCACCGGCCAGCACGGCTCCGCGAAGGGCCAGTTCGTCGTCATAGCTGGTCAAGATCAGGCAGCGAAGCGCGGGGTTGAGAGAGCGGACATCACGGCACACCTCAATGCCCGTGCCGTCGGGCAGCCGACCATCCAAGATGGCAATGTCTGGTCGGAGCGCAGGTATCCGGCGGGTCGCTTCAGCCGCTGACCCACTTTCGCCAACGATTTCAAATCCCTCGCCCTCCAACAGATCCTTCAGTCCTTGCCGGACCAGCTCGTGGTCATCGAGGATGAACACCCGAATCGGTGCTTGACCGGACGCTCCATTGTTCGCGTCCGATGACTGGCGACTCATAACTGCTCCCGTAAACGTGAATTCCACCCAGCACCTTGCTGAGGGAAGAGATGATGACCATTCTTACCCACCAGGAAAGCCCGCGCCTGAAACAGGGTGAGTGATGGTAAGCAGATGGAGGTGATTCAGCCCTGAACCCATGACTGGAGAACAATTTTTCCTGACTCATCGGGAAGCTACAGCCATGCCCAAACGTAGAAGGTTGGGGCAAGGCCGGGAAACAGACCCAAAGCTGAAGTGACCACCCTGACAGCGGTAGGGCTTACCCCCAGCTTCGCCGCTAAACCGCCGCACACACCAGCAACCCGGCGGTTCGAACTGCGGTGAAGCCCGGTGGTGCGGATGATGTTGAAAAATTGTTCCATACGCAATTCTCTAGCGGTCGTCCGCCGATCCGCTTGGGCACAAAGACCCTAAAGAGCACCCATCCAGCCGGGTGCGCGGATGTACCATTCGGGGAAGGGGTCCACCGACAGGGTGGCGGTCGCTTACTCCTTGCCGGAGTCATCATCTCCGCCCCGGTGGTCCTGCTGAACCTGCATATGGCTTCCAGTCCGCTGCCTGGTCACCTTTAGCGGCCGTGGACACGGTCACGATGAGAACAGCCATCAACGCGGAGATCAGGACGTTCACCTGCGGGTCGCAGCCGACGGCGCTTTGGCTGAAGTCCAGATGATGCGGTGGGGTACGCCAGGAATCTCCGGCGTTATGCTGCCGTCGGTCCTGCGCGCGGGGTGGTGGTGGAACACACCAAGGCAGAGCGAAGGGGAGTTCTTTCACGCCACGATCACCGGAGCGCAATTCCACTAACTGGGCGGTCAACCACCGCAGGTACCCGGCCGCTTCAACTGCTGAAACAGGGCCGAAAGGCCCTTATCCGGCGGCCCATCATTTGATCTTCTTGGAAGACCGTCACAGCAATATCCGTTGTGCCCCGGATATCACCTCCCTTCCTCTAAGGGAGGACCACCCGCCACTTTCCGAAGGGACGCAGATGAAGGCTCTACAGTACCGGTCCATAGGTTCCGCCCCAGAGGTCGTAGATATTCCCACACCCGATCCCGGGCCGGGGGAAGTGCTGTTACGGGTGACCGCAGCGGGCGTTTGCCACTCGGACGAATTCATCATGGGACTACCTGAAGACCAGTACATATATGGGTTGCCGCTGACGCTGGGCCACGAAGGGGCAGGAACAGTTGCTGCTCTAGGCGAAGGCGTCAAGGGGTTGAGCGTTGGAGAATCTGTTCTGGTATACGGCCCATGGGGTTGCGGTCGCTGTCATGCGTGCGCACGCGGCGAGGAGAACTATTGCAGTAACGCTGCCTCCCGAGGCATTCGTCCGCCTGGACTTGGTGCTCCGGGGGCCATGGCCGAGTATCTTTTGGTGGACGACGCCCGGCACCTGGTTCCGCTTGGCGGCCTGGATCCGGTGACGAGCGTCCCGCTCACCGACGCAGGGCTAACTCCTTATCACGCGATCAAGAACAGCCTGCCATGTTTGGTTCCCGGCTCAGTGGCTGTCGTCATAGGGGCAGGCGGGCTGGGACATGTTGCCATTCAGATCCTGCGGGCGATCACAGCCAGCGTGGTGGTTGCCATCGACACCAGTGAAGACAAAGTCGAACTAGCACGCGCCGTCGGTGCTGATCACGCGTTTGTCAGCAGTGGTGACACTGACGACCTGATAGGGCACGTTCGAACCCTTACCGGTGGCATTGGAGCTGCAGCAGTGTTCGATTTCGTTGGCATTCAATCCACGACGGACCTAGCCGTACGCTTGATAGCGGTTGGTGGCGAGATTGTGATTGTCGGGGTAGGCCCTGGAACGGTAAATGTCGGGTTCTTTTCGACGCCTTGGGAATCGTCGGCGAGAGCGCCCTATTGGGGTTCGCGCCCGGAGCTGATGGAAGTGCTCGAACTGGCACGCTCAGGCAAAATCACCGTCGAAGTGGAAACTTTCAGCCTTGATAGGGCTCCTGAGGCTTATGAGAGGCTTCATCAGGGCACTATTCGAGGCCGAGCAGTAATAGTGCCGGCCCTAACGACCGATCAGCAGCAATAATGAGGCCCACTTCGACCTACATCGGAGACCGTCGCCAGGAAGATTCGATTCTGGTTGCTTTGGCCGATGCCGCGACCAATAGTTCCGCCGTGCTCTGGGCCGCCACCCGGGCAACCACCTCCGGCCAACCTCTAACCCTGGTCCATGCCATCCCGGATGCGGGACTCATGCCACCAAATATCTCATACGGTGCCATTGTCATCGCGGCCCGTGAAGTGTTGGAACGTGCAGCGACCTCGCTCGCCCTCAGCTTTCCGAACATCCGAGTGCGCTCCTACCTGTACTGCGGGGACATTGTTGAAGGCTTGCTAGGGCTGGCCGATACATCCTCACTCCTTGTCCTCGGGGCAGACCGGAGGGACCCTGACAGCGGGGAGTTCAGGGGGTCGGTGTGCATACAGGTCGCCCTAATCTCTGTCGCGCCCGTCGTTGTTGTGCCGCTGAACGCTGCGGAAGGAGCGACCGCCAACGACCATAAGAGAGTGGTTGTCGGCGTAGACGGATCCGACATGTCGAACGTTGCCCTGATTAGCGCCGCCGACGAAGCACAGGCGCTGAAGAGTGAGCTTCTGGTTGTCACTGCGTCAGGACCAGGACACTCCCACAGCGCGACGGAGAGCGCTTCGAGAATGCTGACCGATGTCCGACGCCGCTATCCCGACCTCAGCATCAAGTCGGTAATCGACGAAGACCACCACCCAACTGCTGCGCTTACACTTCGTGCCGCCGATGCAAGCCTCTTGGTAATCGGCCGCCACGGAAAGGGCGCCAGAGACAGCATGTTCCTAAGATCCGTGACGCACACCCTGCTATTGAACCCGCCTTGCCCAATCCTGATCGTCACTCGGCGTGCTCTTGATCCGGTAGTCAGCTAGGCCCTGCTAGCTGCGGGAAAAATCATCCAATCGCGTTCTCAGTCGGATGGGCGCAGCAGCTTCTGTTCCGGCAGGATCACTGGCAGCAGTAGCACCGGGCAGCGTGGTGCGCGGATCCCGGTAAGCAGCCTCTGCTGACTGGGCCCGCGGTGACGCTGGAGCAAGACGGTCCGGCAGTTAGCGTGAGCGATCTCCGGTTTTGTGCAGGGCCTCGGCCCTGGTCTTCGGAATCCATTGGCCAATTTCCAGGTCTTGAAGTTCGGGCATGATCGACACCGCACTTGAGCGGCCGAGGTTATCGAGAAGGTCGTTACTGTGAAACCTGCCCGCCCGCCTCCTACCTGTACCAGCCAGGGCCAGACGGCCGATCGCGGAGCCTCTATGTTGAGGCCCGCGTGGATTCATATTGAGCCGTGGGATGGATCTCGTCGCTCAGTATTGGATGCATCAGAATTCAACTGCTTGTCCTCTCTCTGGACTGTCTACTCGTAGCTTCTCTTCGGAAGGTGAGATTCGACGAAACGAAGGATGACGCTGGGCTGAAGCGGGCCAACCACGGACTAGCCAGAACGAGATTTTCAGGCGTATTCCTGGGTGTGAGGTTGCTGCCTGCACTTAGATTTAGGAACGCGCGTGTGATCGCACGTTTATTGTGTAGGCTCATGGCCCTCGTCTGCTGCTCCCTAGTCCGCCTCCTCAATGGCCCTGAGTAGTGACTGGGCCCATGTTGCAGCTTTCTCAGGTTCTCCGCTGTGGAGGGGGCCTTCAATCCCTTCGACGTAGAAGGGCATTGGTTTCGATATGATGTTCGCGCCTGCCCCTCTGAGCAGCGAGGTCATCTTCTTCGCAGCGTCTCCGTGGATTAGCACTTTAACCCGGGTGTCGAAGGCTGCCGCATGAATGCCGTCGAGCCGGCGCTTCTTGAGGGTTCCAAGGAGTTTTGTGATCTTGTCGGTGGGATGCCAGGCGTTGATCGGGCTGCCAGCCACAAGAAGATCTCCGGCTTTCAAGGATTCAGGGTCGAAGTCGTCGACGGACACGGCGTTGGCGTGGAGTGCCCCCCTCATCGCGTCGGCGATTTTTTCCGCGATCTGGCGTGTATTGGCGAATGCGGAGTCGTAGAGGATATGTGCTTTCATCAATTCAACTCGATTCTGTAGGCCATTGCGGTAAGTCGACAACGTTTCGCAGCAACGGTTGTGAGAATGGCAGGTTTCACCCCTGGTACTGCAATGTTGTGACTGGCAAGGGACGCAGGACGCGCAATACACAGGGGAAAAACCTCTTCCCGCCGTTCTCGGTCAGGCCCAGAAAACGGTTGGGCTCACAGGCCTCCATGGTTGCTGCTGTCGCGTTAGCACGGGAGAGGTCGACGATGACTTCCTTCACCGGAAGGAGCGTAACGGCTCGCGTAGTGATTACTGAGAGGGCTTTGAGTCTTTCTGGAGTCACCAATCCCAGAACGATAATTCGTGCCCAGTGAAGATCTGCATCAATGCGAAGGGTGGTCTTCTGCTGTACGCAGTTTGTTTGATTCACTATCATCTCCGCACCTGTGGGTTCCTCGAAGGATCAGGATTACTAACCGGAGCTGCATCCTGACTATCTTTATACCCCTCCACACTCCGTCGAGCACTTGGGTGGGGGAGAAGGCGCCAACCTCTCGAGGTCTTCGCCCTGTATAGGATGTGCCATTCCACGGTCCGATGTAAGGGACGAAAGTCCCGAGTAAGGGAGAATGCGCACACCGGTGCCTTGTGCCCCAGGTTCGATATCTCTCCGGGAAATAACGGTGTGGCGTGAGGAAGAGAGGCCATGGTTTTTTCGGAGCCTGCCGGCCTGTCGTTGCGTACGACAGCGGTATGAAATCTTGGTTTTAGGTGCTCGAACAGGTGCTAGGCGTCTATCATCACTACCAAGTTGCACGGTGGTTGCGGCCGTGCGCGCGGACCTTACATGGTTGAGCAGGGAGGCTCTCATGAGTGATGGGGCTGCTTGGACTCCGCCGCTGAATCGGCGCATAGATGACCTGTTGCGGGAGTTTGTTGGACGTGCCGATGACCTGCTGCATACACAGAACCAGATGAATGGTCTCCTGTTGGCCGTCATGTCACTCGCCGAGGACCTGAGCCTGGAAACGGTGTTGGACCGTGTCGTTCAATCTGCCTGTGAACTGGTCGGCGCCCAATATGGGGCGCTAGGAGTAATCGGAGATGATCAGAAGCTAAGCCACTTCATTACGGTGGGCATCGACGAAGACGGGGTCCGCCTCATCGGTGATCTGCCAACCGGACACGGTGTACTGGGCCATCTGATCAGGGAGCCAACACCTCTGCGCCTGAACGACTTGGGCCAACACCCGATGGCCGCAGGGTTTCCCCCTAATCATCCACCGATGACATCGTTTCTTGGGGTGCCCGTGCGAGTCCGAGACGCGGTGTTCGGGAACCTGTATCTCACCGAGAAAACCGACGGCAAGGAATTCACTGCCGAGGATGAGGATCTCGCAGTTGCGCTGGCCGCTGCAGCCGGGGTTGCGATTCAGAATGCCCGGCTGTTTGAAGACAGTCACCGGCGTCAACGCTGGTTGGAAGCGGGGATGGAAATCAGCAACGTGCTGATCACTGCTCAGCATCCACGGAGCCTAGAAGCACTGGATATGGTGGCCGAGGCAGCTATGGAAGTGTCGGACTCATCCGGAGTTGTCATCGCCTCTCCTGCTTCGGGAGGTCTCCTTCGCTGCCGTGCTTCGATCGGAATGCAGAACCTTGTGGTCGGTCAGGAACTGCCTTTCTCCGAAGTCGTGAAGACGGTCATCGAGTCGGGGGAGTCCTTATGCCTCAACCTGAAGTCAGAGCACCTGTTCGATCTAACGATGACGGAAGGGATGGGTCCGGCCCTCGTAGTTCCGCTTGGCCATAAGGGTACGGATAATGGGGTACTTATGCTCGCCCGTCTATCCGGATCGTCCGATTACTCCCATTCGGACTTGGATACAAGCGCGTTGTTTGGAAGCAGGATCGGTCTGGCGTTGGATCTGGTCCGCGCCACCAGGGCCAGAGAAGAGTACCTCCTTTTCAATGACCGGGACCGGATCGCACGCGACCTGCATGACCTCGTAATTCAGCGCCTTTTCGCCGCTGGTTTGAGCATCCAGAGCCTTCGGCGGTATGCGACGGACCCGGTTGCCCATCAACGGATTGCTGCGGTCACTTCTGAACTTGATGACACGATCCGCGAGCTCAGGAATACTATCTACTCTTTGCGGACAGGGGAGGAGGAAAGAGGACTCCTCACAGCACGGATCCTGCAGACTGTCCAGGACCGATCCAGCAACGCTGGCCTCACCCCGACCGTTGTTTTCCTCGGTCCCGTAGATGAGGCAGTTACCGAGGAGGTGGCCGATCACTTGCTCCCCGTCCTGAATGAGGGCTTGAGCAACGCCCTCCGCCATTCCGGTGCTGATGAGATCCAGGTGAATGTTTCGGCCCAGGAGGAACGAGTCGTACTGATCATCGCGGACAACGGGCGGGGGTTCACGACGCCCACACGCGCCAGTGGCTTAGCTAATATGCGCCATCGGGCTGCTGTGCTTGGAGGGAATTGCTCGGTGGACAGCACCCCGGGCGTTGGAACCCAGGTCCGCTGGACGGCCCCTATCGGATGAGCGGCAGCCCGGGACAGTCCTGCAACAGCTGGCCGCTTAGTTCGGGCCCTATTAGACCGTTTCCTCTGAATTGAACGCTCAGTGGCAGCTGGGTGGGGAGCCCCGGTCTGCACATCGGTCAGATTCAGGGGCCCGCCCTTGGCTCCATGCCGTTCTTGTATCTCGGGCAGAGCGTTTACCGGTGCTCATCGGATGCAGCATCCGTGGGCCGGGCTGATTTCGGAATGACAAGGACTGGGCAATGAGCATGCGCTACGCAGGCCCCGCTGACTGAACCGAGCAGGAGGCCGCGGAACGTTCCATGGCCCCGTCTTCCAACGACGAGCAAGGCCGCGCCCCGGGATGCCTCGATCAGTGCCTTTGCCGGGTGCGCGAAAACGACCGTGCTTTCGACGTCGCTGGGCACATCAGATCCATACGCCGCGCTCAGTGCTTCGTCCAGTCGCTCCCGCGTTGTCTCGGCGAAATTGTCGCTTCCAAGGGGCACGTACCCGGCATACTGAGCAGGATATTCCCATGCGCTAACTGCGTGGATAGGGGATTCGAAGACAGAAGCCAACTTCCTGGCGTACTGCAATGCCTCGATCGATTGTTCTGAACCGTCTACACCGACAACAATGCGTGCGGCTGAATCCTGGCTCATTGCTATTCTCCTTCTAAGGGTCGGGGGCTCCGCAACGCATGATGTTGCGGATGAGGAAGTTGATGCTTCGTGGAAGCTCCTAGACAGCTCCAGCTTCGGTCTGAGTCGTGGACGGCTGATCGGCCAACTGAAGCGCGCCATGGGCGATGACTGCAGGACACAGTGAACGCTCCGCCACAGCGGAGCTGACGGATCCGAGCAACAGGCCAGCGAACCCGCCATGCCCGCGGGATCCGACGACAATCATCGATGCGTGCTTGCTTTCCTCGATGAGAACCTGGGCTGCGGGGCCTTTGAGAACGCGGCGCTCGACGGTGCATGGATACTCGTCGTGGAAGGCGGCCTCCAACGCGCTTTCGAGGGCGGTCTCGGCCAACACATCGGGATTCCAGTCGAGGGGCGCGTACGTGCCGAATCCGATGGGGTACTGCCAGGCCGTCACGGCCCGTATGAAGTCACCACCGAGAGGCACGAGGTGCGCCGCCAACTCAAGTGCGGCTATGGACTCGTCAGAGCCGTCCACCCCTACGACTATTGCTCGAGGCTTCCGGGTTGTAGCGGTTGTGTCCATGAGGGTGTCCTGGTTCTGGGTGTTCGGCGACGTGTTACGTGTCAATGGTTGCCCGTATCGCGTCCGTGAGAATAGGGCCCAAAGACCTGACCCCGAAGGTCCCTCGCTGAAGGAGTAGAGCTTGCAGGCGTCGCCAGTGTTGAGTGGGGTGTTCTTCCCTACCTCAACGTTGCTCGGGAGGAGGCGGACAATTGCCATGTCTTCCGCCCACGGGTCGTGCGTTCATCCGGTGTCAGGGTCTTTCGGCCCTAACTTGTCCATGCAGCGGTGCGTACCTTGGGTGAAGGAGGGGAGGACATAACTTCCGGCCGCGCGGATGGTCATCTGCGGACATCCGTTGACGCGGAAATGAATATCCCTTTCCCCGATTCGGATCCCACGCTGGAGCGCGGGCACAGGCTTTCGTACACTCACGAGGGAATCAGGAGACACTCGTGTTCGAGCAAGACGCCGCTTCTAATGCCTTGGCGACCCGGTTGGACTTTGCAACGCTGCGCAACCGCTCAACTAAAGGCAAACCCTCCGGTGGAGTCATTCCTATGTGCCTGAGCTGCGGTAGGGACGATGACCTGGTGAATTTCGAATACTCGGAGCAGGTAGTCCTGCCCAACGGCCACGCGAAGCTGGCTCGTACGAGCTACTGCTGCACAAGGTGTGGACGGAGCCGGCAGCATACTGTTTCGGCAACGTGGCGCCCGCCGGGTTGGTTCAGGTGTACCTGATAATGGAGAGCCCCGCACGAACGGACTGCCCGTGCATCTGACAGTCATTCAGAGCGGCGGTTTCGCGGGCTTGACCCGCCGGTGGTCGACGGACATCCCCGACACCAATTGTGACCAATGGATCGCCGCTCTGACTGCAGTACCAAAATTTGATCTCGTTGGACCCGACGAGAGGGTCTACGAAATCCGTCTTGGTGGGGTCGTCGCGCGTATACCTGAGCACCAAGCGAACCGCGGGAACCTAGCCACCTTGATACGCCAGGCACAAGAAGCCGCCCCATAGCAGACCCGTCCGATCCGTTACCAGCCCAGATGCTGTCTCGGCGGAGAGGACGGCGACTGCTTCAACCGGCATAGAGAGCCAAAGGCCTCACAAGGGGCCTAGTGGTGAAACAGCTGAATACCAGCGACTCGCATGCCGTAGCTGAGTCGTCGTGTCGATCGACTTTCCTTCAGCGCTGCCGAGCGGGTTACCGATCCATCGCCGCAGGCACTCCTAGCTTTCCTCTTCAATGCGAGAGGTGTCCGCTAACGCTCCGCATGTTACCGAACGCTCGCGCCGGATACCACGACGAAAGTAAAGCACCGGTCCGAGGAAGTTCACTCCGATTACCAGCGCCCATAGGTTCTTGCGTCCGTTAACCTGCTCGGCCGGCCGAGCGGCGAGGTCCGCCCAGGCGGTGCATGCCAGGGAGAGCTGGACGGAAATCAAGGTCAGCAGTGCGGCCTTTTGCCGCGGGGCAAGGTCATTCCACTTTCTGCGGTTGGTACTGCGTCGCCGATTGCGTTTTCGGTACATTCCGACCTCCAAAGACCAATCAAGAGTTTCAATACGTCGAGTGATCATCCATCAAGCGTGTGTGTTGCCACGCCTGACCATCCTCGTACACCCGAGTAGACCGGCACTAGTCCGTGGCCGCCGGCTTGCATCCAGAGGTCTGCGAACTCTGGTTCTGGCACACTCGCGCCCACCCGAGCGCTGGCACCGATGTCGCTGACGGGCAACCTCCGGCCGATCTTGTTGTCATCACACTGCTCACTTTTTGCAAGAAAGTGCGTCCGGACGCTACGCGGACCCTGACGTACTTTCGGCAGGGCGTTGCGGTGAAAGCACTTTCCGCGGTCCCGGCTGGGATCATCATCGCAGCGGCGGTCTTCGTTGTTCAGCTGCACTCCCGAACAGTGGGAGACTTCAGCATCGAAGCAACCCGCACAGCGTCCGTGCTCACTCTTTCCCTTGTTGCACTCAGCGTCCTAACGGCGGCAAGCCGTCCCATCAGTCGCCTACGCCTCGGGATCATCGGGGCCATGGTCGCACGCCTCCTGCTCCCGCTATTCACGATGTGCGGACGCCGGCGAGGACCATTGCCTTGCAGGTGTTTCTTCGCTTGCCAGTACCGGGGTGGTGAGTCGATCTGGTCGAAGGTTTGGGTGGGGTCTCTGAAGGCGGTTTCACGGGAGGCGCCGGCTAGCTAGAGCCTCTCTTCGAGTTATTTGCCCTCTTCCAGAAGGTGTCGGCCGTTTAGTGTGATGTCGACGAGTTGGCCGTGCCGGTGACGAGCATTTTCTACGTGTAGCCAAGCGTTGGACTGTAGTTTCAGTTCGGCGGGCCACTCGCCTTGTCCGAGTGCTTCCGCGGAGGGGGAGAACCATCACCATCCGACTTAGCCTGCGTGCGGCACGGTCGGAAGGCCCATAGTTCAACTGGGCCTTTCGGCCCTGTTCTGTAACTCAAACGCCGAGGACGCTAGGACATATACGAATGCATCGGATGCCTAGGAGTAGGACGCCATCATGAACACGACCCACCCAACCCATAAGTCGCGTGTTATCGTCGTCGGTGTCGACGGCTCTGAGCCCTCCATTGACGCACTCAAATTGGCGGCCCAGCTCACCCCACTCGCCGGTGACGTCATCAGGGCAGTGACCGCATGGCAACACCCCGCCGCACTCGGCTTCTTCACCCCCGTCGACTGGAACCCTGTCGAACAGGCAAGGTTGGCTCTCGATCAAGCATTATTCACAGCTTTCCGGGACGATCCCCCGTGCCCGATAGAACGTCGCGTCCTGCACGGGTCGCCAGCCCAAGTTCTCATCGAGGAAAGCCGGCACGTGTCAATGGTCGTTGTCGGCTCGCGCGGGCACGGCGGTTTCGTGGGGTTGTTGCTCGGATCCGTGAGTTCCGCCGTTGCCGAGCGCTCAACGAGCCCGGTTGTAATCGCCCACAGTGCACTGCAATTGCCTGACGACGAGGCTTCTGCCGCGCAGCCAACAGGCGCATCAGCATGACCTCCAACACGCAGCCAACGAACGGCGTAAACCTGTCCTCGTCGGTGTCGACGGCTCGGACGGCTCTAAGGCAGCCGTCTTCTGGGCTGCCCACTATGCGGCAGCAGCAAGACTGCCGCTTATCGTTGTCCACTGCTGGGTCTGCCCTACTCCACCGAGAAATTAGAGCCGGTCACAGGCATCAAGGATAGCGGGCGGCGTCGGCATGCTTGGTCGGGCATGGGTCCGGATCCCCTCCAGCGGTGCTCATATGCGGGTCGTTCCTCGCCGGTCACGCGGGAAAGGGTGCCGAGAGCCCCTCGACGCGGACAGGGAGGGCTTCCTCACCCCGGAGTATGGCGCGTAGCAACCGCCGTGCCTCCCACCGGAGCGACACGGGCGCATTGCCGCGCCGCAGCACCAGACCCCCGTTCGTGGTCGAGTACCGCTTCTGCAGGTCCCCCAGCTCCTGGGCTTGCAGCAGCGCTACCGTGCTACCCGCAGCCGAATCAATCAGGCGGACCAGGGAGGAGTGTCCCGTCAGGTCGGTCGCGACGACGCGCTGCTCGCTCGCGGCAAGAATTGTCTTTTGCGCCGCGCGTGTAACGACCAGCGGACGTGATGGGCCGTCCAGTAGCCCGGTCAGCACGTGCGCCGCGGCATCAGGGCGGCCGGTTCTCTGTGCAGCCGCGCGCATCCGGCATAGGCGACCCGGCTCGCGCAGCACTTCGTCGATCTTCCAGGCGATCGTCGAAGTGGTGTTGCAGCGGACAGCCGCCCCCTGCTCCATCAGGTAGTCGCCGTTGCGAACCTCCTGCCCCGGGATGGGGTTCACTAGCACCATAGGCAGCCCTGCAGCCATGCACTCCGACGACGACAGTCCTCCCGGCTTACCCACAAACAGGTCCGCGCGGCGCAGCAGCTGAGGCATCTCCGACGTGAAGCCGAGCACGCGGTAGCGGTCACCGGCGGGCGCCACTAGCTGCTCGATACGATGCCGCAGCGCATCGTTGCGTCCGCACACGACCGTGGCCGTGAACGGTGAGCGCATATGCATTGTCTGCCGCACCACCGAGACCGCATCATCACTGCCGGTCGCGCCTGCCGAGATCAAAAGCATCGGGGGCCGGTTAGCATCGCGCACCGGCGCGCCATTGAACTGTTTGGCGATCGGGATGCCCGTGGCTGCGACGCGGTCAAGAGGAAGGCCGTGCGCCAATAGCTCCACCCTCCCCTCCTCCCTGGCCACGAAGAGCGCGTGGAACGCACCCGGAAGCCACAGGCCCTGAAAGTCGTAATCCGTCGTCACGACAGCGGTTCTGGCGTCAGTCACGCCGCGAAGGAGTAGCGATGCCAACAGCTGGGCCGGCAGGAAGTGTGTGCACACGATCGCGGTCGGCCGGAATTGCTTGATCGCATCGATAACCGGAACGGCGTTCGCCCGTGTCCAGGGGTCGATTGGTACGCGGCGCCGGAACGGCGGGTCGCTTATGTCGTAACCCCAATCGACCAACCAGGGCAAGTCCTTGACTAGGACGAAGTAACCCTTCGCTAGCAATGCGCGGTAAAGAACGCTACTGACCTTCAGCACATCCAGCACCTGCACCTCGGCGATGTCGGCGCGCGCGGCGCACGCCTGCTGTACCGCCGCCGCGGCGCTGTTGTGCCCCGATCCCACCCCTGCGGACAGGATCAGTAGGCGCTCCCCTCCATCGATGTCGATGCCTTGTGCCGACGTCCTGCGCATGAAGAGCGGCTAGCGGGTTGCATCACACTGAGGGCGAAGGCTTATCCGTGCTCCCGAGAGCGTTCTTATGGCGCCGATTCGCAAGGGGAAGGAAGACATCTCTTGCAGGAGCCAGTGAAGCACGAAGCCTCGCTCCGGCCTGCGTGGTTTCATTTTGACAGTCGGCAAATCGAAAGCTTGTATTTCCGCCTGGCAGTGGGTGACCGCGAAAGAGTGTCTGCCCAAGCCATAAAAGTCAGGTTTCAGGTCGCTTTCCATCCAGCAATATAAACATGCATGCACCTGCTTGGATATTGGGCATACTTCATCTTGTGGGGTTGGGCTCTGGGGCACACCCCGAGCAGCCAATCTGCGACGCCAGAGGTGTTTGTTCACTTGCGTCGGTTAGTGGGTCGATATAGAAGTCATCACCGCCGACGTCGAAATGCACCTGGCGGTACGCGCGAACCTCGGACCGGGCTCGCGCAGGGTGTCGACGATCCGGTCTGTTAGCGCTGTTCCAGGTCCCGTTCGGCGACTCCAACCTCGCCAACCGTCCCTGGCGCTTCACTGAAAGCCGCATCGGCCGTGCCCTTCTCGATTGTGCACTCCTCGGTAGGAAGAGCGACCCGACGGAGTTGTGTCACCGGGCTGACGTGGAACGTCTGGAGACTGAGTTGTCTGCGTCGACGTCTTAGACACCACGACTCCTCATTTGCCTCCCGGCCCGGCTGACGCTGGACCGCATGGTGGCCCGACTCTAGAGTGAAGGGCATCCTGACTGAAGGGGGAGGCAGAACATGCGGGTGGCCGTTTACAGTACAAAGCCGTATGACGAGCAGTTTCTGACAGCGGCAAATCTCGCCCACCAGCACCATCTCTCGTTCCTCGAACCCCGTTTGTCCCCGGAGACGGTTCCGCTCGCGGCGGGCGCCGAAGCGGTCTGCGCTTTCGTCAATGACGATCTCAGCGCCGGCGTGCTCGAGGGCCTTGCGGCCCTCGGCGTCCGCCAGGCGGCCTTGCGTTCGGCAGGGTACAACCACGTGGATCTGCAGGCGGCAGTACGGCTCGGTATCGCAGTGACCCGGGTTCCCGGCTACTCGCCGCACGCGGTGGCTGAGCACTGCGCGGCCCTGGTGCTGGCGCTCAACCGCAGAACCCACCGGGCCTACAACCGGGTCAGGGAAGGCAACTTCGCGCTGGCAGGACTGATGGGGTTCGATCTCTTCGGCAAGACAGTGGGGATCGTTGGGACCGGTCGGATCGGGAGTTGCTTCGCGCGGATCATGCTGGGCTTCGGTTGCCGGGTGGTCGCGAGCGATCCCTTCCCGAATGAGGAGTGCCGGGCAATGGGCGTGGAGTATGTCTCCCTTGATGAATTGTTCGCGCAGAGCGACATTGTGTCACTGCACCTGCCTCTGACGCCGGAGTCCTACCACTTCATAGACTCCGCCCGGCTGGACACCATGCGCGACGGCGTCATGCTGATCAATACAAGCCGGGGCATGCTGATCGATACCGCCGCTGTCATCAACGCGCTCAAGCAGGGGAAGCTGGGTTATCTGGGCCTGGACGTCTATGAGGAGGAAGCTGACCTGTTCTTCGAAGACCTCTCCGACCAGGTCTTGCGTGATGACGTCTTCTCGCGGTTGCTCACCTTCCCCAACGTATTGGTTACCGGCCATCAGGCGTTCTTCACTCATGAGGCAATGACCAACATCGCGTCAACGACGATCACCAATCTCACGGCAGCGGAGCAAGGCACACCCGTGAACCAGGTAACCGCTGATGATGTTGCGCGGTAGCCAGGGCTGACATGCTTACCCTTCTAGCACTCACACCGGTACTGCTGGTGTTGGTGCTCATGACCATCGCCGGCTGGTCAGCGGCTCGGGCTGGGATGGTGACGGCGGGAATTACCCTCGTACTCGCCGTTTGGGCGTTCGGCTTCGGCGGCCCGGCGGCTCAATTCACCGTCATCTCCGGAACGGCCGGCGTCGTCGCCGAAGCCGCGTTCATAGCACTCACAGTGGCAGGCATCATCGGCCCGGCCTTGGGAATTCACTATCTCCAGCAACGGACCGGGGCCGCCGAGCGGTTGCGCGTGGGCCTGACCCGCCTTCACCCGGACCCACGGCTGGGCGCCTTGGTCGTGGCCTGGTTCTTTGCCCTGTTCCTTGAAGGTGCCGCCGGGTTCGGCACCCCGGTGGCGTTGGCTGCGCCTTTCCTGGTGGCAGCAGGCATGCCGCCTATTGCTGCGGTAGCTGCCGCCCTGGTGGGCCACGCCGCGGGTGTGTCCTTCGGTGCCATCGGCACACCGGTGTTGGCCCAGACCGCTCTTGTCGGGTTTACGGGGGCGGATCTTGCGAGGGCCACAGCCCCTTACCACCTCATTCTGGGAGGGGTTCTGACGGCAGCGGTGGTGCTGACCATCGAGCGCGCTGTGAAAGGCGATCGCAGGCTCTGGACCTGGGGCATCCTGGCAGCGGTTTCGTATTTTGTGCCTTACGCACTGATAGCCACATTCCTCGGACCGGAACTGCCCACCCTCGGTGGCGCCCTCGCGGGCGTCGCCGTTTTTGCCGTCGTGCTTGTCCGACGACGGCGGCAGGAAGCCGGCGGATCCAGCGTAAACTCCGGGGGACCGGACGAGCGCCTGGCGCTGTTGCGCGCGGCCACCCCCTACCTGGTCCTGGTGGCACTGGTTCTTGCCACCCGTCTCATTCCGCCGCTGCGTGAGGTTTTGGAAAACGTGACGGTGGAATGGGAAATAGGCACAGGATTTTCCGGCAGTGTCCGGCCACTGTTCCACCCGGCCATGTTGCTGACGGTGGCGTTTGTGGCTGGGGCGGTGGGGCAAGGGGCCTCACGGCATGAGGTCCGCGATTCATTCCTCACCGCAACCAGGCAGCTCGGGCCGGTTATGGTGGCGCTGATTGCCATGGTCACAATAGCGCGCACCATGTCCCATGCCGGGATGACCAACGAACTCGCCTTCGCCGCTGCGGGAATCGGCGCGGCGTGGCCGCTGGTGTCGCCTGCGGTTGGAGCGTTCGGGACATTCGTCACCGGCTCCGCCACTGCCTCCAACGTGCTCTTCACCGAGCTGCAGGCCACCACCGCCCAGGCTGCCGGGCTCCCGGCGCTGCCCCTGCTTGGGGCGCAGGGGTTCGGCGCCGCTGTTGGCAATATCGTCTGCCCGCACAACGTTGTCGCGGCGGTTGCGACGGTAGGGCTCACCGGGCAGGAGGGCAAGGTGCTCCGCGCCACGTTCCCGGTAGCTGCGCTCTACGTCGCACTCGGGGGACTTCTGGCGTTTGCCTTCACACTCTGATCAACCCGGAAATATACAGATGTTCCTCGCGTCCGATGCTGATCCCCGGAGATCAGAGCGTGGTGACGAGCCCCGCGACCTTGTCGAGCGCACCGGGAACAAGCGAGTAGTAGGCCCAGGTGCCGCGCTTCTCACGGTGCAGCAGACCGGCCTCCACGAGGATTTTCAGGTGGTGGGAGACGGTCGGCTGGCCAAGGTCCAGGGGCTCAGTCAGGTCGCACACACAGGCCTCACCTGACTCACCTGCCTTCACAATGGAAAGCAACCGGAGCCGGTTGGGGTCCGCGAGGGCCTTGAACATGGCGGCTCGCTGCTGGGCATCCTCAACACTGAGCGCCGGCTGATCCGACGGGAGACAGCAGGAGACGTCCAGGGTCGGCTCGAGGGTTCGCGCAGTGTTCATGAACCCATTATGCACCGTGGATTGACAACGATCGATATAGCTGGTGGGATTTATATCGATTCCCATCAATCTATGTCGCAGGAGCCGCGTGAGCATCCAGACTGCCCCCTTGCCCTCAGAAGGCGAGCAAGCCGCCGTCGTCGGCAAGCTCTCCACCCTCGACCGGTTCCTCCCGGTATGGATCATCGCCGCGATGGTTCTGGGACTCCTTCTCGGTGCGTTGATACCAGGGCTCAATACCGCACTGGAGGCAGTGAAGGTCGGCGAGGTCTCCCTGCCAATCGCGGTCGGGCTTCTGGTGATGATGTATCCGGTGCTGGCCAAGGTCCGCTACGACCAAACGCACCGCGTAATCGCCGACCGCAAGCTCATGGCGGCGTCGCTGGCACTGAACTGGCTCCTGGCTCCTGCTTTCATGTTTGCTCTGGCGTGGATCTTCCTGCCGGACCTGCCTGAGTACCGTACCGGTCTCATCATTGTGGGACTGGCCCGCTGCATTGCCATGGTGATGATCTGGAACGACCTGGCCTGCGGCGACCGCGAGGCAGCCGCAGTGCTGGTCTTCATCAACTCCGTGTTCCAGGTATTTGCCTTCGGTGCACTCGGCTGGTTCTACCTGCAGATCCTGCCGTCCTGGCTCGGTTTGTCGACAACCAGCGCCGATTTCTCGTTCTGGGCCATCACGGTCTCCGTCCTGATCTTCCTGGGCATACCACTGTTGGCAGGTTTCCTGACCCGGACGATCGGCGAAAAGGCAAAGGGCAGGGAATGGTATGAGAACACGCTCCTGCCCAAACTCGGCCCCTGGGCACTGTATGGACTGCTGTTCACGATCGCGCTGCTCTTCGCCCTCCAGGGCGAAACCATCACCGCCCGCCCCCTTGACGTCGCCCGCATCGCACTGCCGCTGCTCGTCTATTTCCTGGTGGTTTTCACCGCCGGTATGCTGACCGGCAAGTGGCTAGGTCTCGGTTACGCGAGAACGACGACGCTGGCCTTCACCGCCGCCGGAAACAACTTCGAGCTTGCCATTGCGGTGGCGATCGGCACCTTCGGTGTCACATCCGGGCAGGCGCTCGCCGGCGTCGTCGGACCGCTGATCGAGGTGCCGGTCCTTGTGGCACTCGTTTATGTTGCCCTCTGGGCACAGAAACGCTTCTTCACCCCTTCGACTCTGACCGCGTGATTTCCGCAGGAGCTCCCATGACTACTGAAACCAGCAAGAAGCCTTCCGTCCTGTTCGTCTGCGTCCACAACGCAGGCCGATCGCAGATGGCCGCAGCGTTCCTCACCACCCTCTCGAAGGGCGCCATCGAGGTGCGCTCGGCAGGGTCCCAGCCGGCTGAGAAGATCAATCCTTCCGCCGTCGAGGCCATGGCCGAGGTCGGGATCGATATGAGCAACGAAATACCCAAAGTCCTCACCACCGAGGCCGTGCAGGAATCAGATGTGGTGATCACCATGGGCTGCGGCGACGAGTGCCCCTACTTCCCCGGAAAGCGCTACGAGGATTGGGTCCTCGAGGACCCCGCGGGTAAGGGTGTGGAGTCGGTCCGACCGATCCGTGACGAGATCAGGGGGCGCATCGAAGGGCTTATCGCCTCCCTGACGCCTGCGGCCAATTAGGGGCACGCACAGGACCAGAGGCGGCGACTACGCCGCCGGAACGGCCTTCTTCTTGCGCCGGTTGAACTTTGTGAGTGCCTCAACCACCAGCTCGTGGTCCGCTACCTGTGGAAGACCGGAAACCGTGACGACTGCGACAGGACCCGTTCCCCGCACATAGACCGGGAAGGCGCCCCCGTGTGCAGCGTAGGCCGACTCGTCGAACCAGGCGTTGTCCTCCATCCGGCCGCCTCCGAGGCGTCCACGCAGGCCAACCAGGAGGGACGGCACGCCGTAACGTTCAGCCGTCCGGGACTTCTTCTCCACCCAGATGTCGTTATCCGGCGTGGCGCCCGGCAGGGACACATGGAACAGCACGTGCGTTCCCCGGCGGATGTCGACGGCGACCGGCAGTTCCCGTTCCGTCGCAAGTTCGACGAGCAGCAGTCCAAGCGCGAGGGCATCTTCCTGGCTGAACCGCGTCAGCTGAAGTTTGTCGACTTCGTCCTCGATGCGCCCGATGAACGACTCGAGGGCGGACTGGGACTGTTCGCCGGAAGCATCCGGGTCAAACTCAGGTGCAGAATTCTGGTTTTCAGTCACGTAGCGTCTCTCCTTGGCATCAGGGCCTCAGCTCCGAGCCTATCGGAGTGATGTTCCCCCCTACCCAACCGGCGGGGAATACGACTCCACTGGTCGACGTTGCCTAGCCCTGAAACGTTGCACGACCACTCAGGAGTTACCTATGCCCACCACTGTTTCGGCCTACACCGCGCCGTCGGCCACAGAGGACCTCATCCCCACAACCATCGAACGCCGGGACGTCGGCCCTGACGACGTCTTGATCGACATCAGGTTCGCGGGAATCTGCCACTCGGACATTCACACTGTCCGCGGAGACTGGGGCCCGCAGCAGTTCCCGTTGGCGCCCGGCCACGAGATTGCCGGCGTCGTCACCGAAGTCGGCTCCAACGTCACTAAACACGTAGTGGGCGACCGTGTGGGAGTTGGCTGCATGGTCAACTCCTGCCGCGAATGCAAAAACTGCCAGGCCGGCGAAGAGCAGTATTGCCTCAACGGCAACATTGGCACCTACGGCG
This sequence comes from Arthrobacter sp. M71 S08, assembly GCF_059089725.1. NCBI lineage: Bacteria > Bacillati > Actinomycetota > Actinomycetes > Micrococcales > Micrococcaceae > Arthrobacter > Arthrobacter sp. M71 S08. The sequence continues at coordinate 453,255 of NZ_JBNHEY010000003.1, forward strand.
CAGTTGATCGCGACGGCACCATCACGCAGGGCGGCTACTCCACCCGCATTGTGGTGACCGAGGACTTCGTTGTCCGCATTCCCGAAGGCATCGAGCTCGACGCCGCCGCACCTCTTCTGTGCGCGGGCATCACCACGTTCTCGCCCCTGCGGCACTGGGGTGCTGGACCGGGGAAGAAGGTTGCCGTCGTCGGCCTCGGCGGGCTCGGGCATATGGCCGTCAAGCTTGCCCATGCCATGGGTGCTGAAGTGACGGTTCTATCGCAGTCCCTGAAGAAACAGGAAGACGGCCTCCGCCTCGGCGCCGACTCCTACTACGCCACCAGCGACGAGAACACGTTTACCGACCTGGCAGGTTCCTTCGACCTGATCATCAATACCGTCAGTGCGTCACTGGATATCAGCGCCTACCTCGGACTGCTGAGCCTCGACGGTGCGCTGGTCAACGTTGGTGCTCCGGCCGAGCCGCTTCCCGTTCAGGCGTTTGCATTGATCGGCGGCCGGCGGTCCTTCGCCGGGTCCATGATCGGGGGCATCCGCGAGACCCAGGAAATGCTCGACTTCTGCGCCGAGCACAACCTTGGCGCCGAGATCGAGGTGATCCCGGCCGACAAGATCAACGAGGCCTACGAGCGTGTGCTGGCTTCCGACGTGCGGTACCGCTTCGTCATCGACGCCTCGACTTTCAACTAGGCATATTCGACCGAAAGCGGCAGGTTCGAGCAATAATTGCTCGAACCTGCCGCTTTCGGTCTACGAGATCCAGGATCCGCTACCGGAGGGTCTCGCTCTGTACCGGAGGTTTTCCGCTCACGGTGTCATCGGTAACAATGTTGTTGCTCGGGCAATCAGAGCCCTGGCAATTGTCGGCACACTCGTGCTTGGTGACGAGGTCGAACTGCACGCCGCGGTGTTGTTCCACTCCTGTGCGGATTGCCCGTTCCACCACAGAGTCGGCCAGGCGCCGACGGAGGGAGAGCGGGTCCCTGCGCAGGTCCCTGGCCAGGGCGAAGCAGAGCAGCAGCATCACTATGACGAATGGCAGGGCGATCACGATGGTAATGCGTTGAAGCCCTGAGAGTGCCGCTGAGGGATCGCTACCGCCGGCCAGGAGCATCACGGAGGCGACTGCCCCGGTGAGCACACCCCAGAAGATAACCAGGGACCGAGGTGTTTCCAAGGAGCCGTTGGAGCTCAAGGAAGCCAACACGATAGACGCCGAGTCGGCACTTGTGACGAAGAAGTTTGCGATCAGGACCATCGCCAGGACGATGACGGCCATGATTGCCCATTCCGGCATCTGCAGGTTCTTGACGAGGTCGAACAGTGCTCCGTCGAAGCTTACGGTCGGTACTCCGTCCACCACGGTCGCCAGACCGGTAGTGCCCGCCCTGTCAGCCTCACCCTGCATCTGGAAAGCTGTCCCGCCGAAGACGCTGAACCACACCACGCTGACGACGCTCGGGATCAGTAGTACGCCGACGACGAACTGGCGGATCGTGCGGCCTCGGCTGATCCGGGCGATGAACAGGCCAACGAACGGGGTCCAGGACATCCACCAAGCCCAGTAGAAAATGGTCCAGCCTGACATCCAGGCACGCAGCGACTCGTCGCCTACGGCCTCCGTGCGTGAAGACATCTCCGCAAGGTCGCGGGCGTAGTCTCCTACAGCTGCCGGTATCAGGTTGAGGATGAATAGGGTCGGGCCGAGAACGAACACAATTAAGGCCAGAGTCAAGGCCAGAACCATGTTGATGTTTGAGAGCCACTGGATGCCGCGGCTGATGCCGGACACGGCGGAAGCGACGAAACACGCGGTCAGGATGGCGATGATCACTACGAGCACTGGTGTGCCGATTTCACCCACCCAGCCATTGGAGACCAGGCCATTGCCGATCTGAAGTGCGCCCAGGCCCAGAGACGCTGCCGTCCCGAAGAGAGTGGCGAAGATGGCCAGGACGTTGATGATTTTCCCGATCGGTCCTTCCACCATTCTGATCCCGAAGAGCGAAGTGAAGGCAGTCGAGATCAGTTGCTTGCGACCGAGGCGGTAGGTTCCGTACGCCATGGCAATGCCCACGATGGCATACATCGCCCATGGGTGGAGGGCCCAGTGGAAGATGGATGTAGCCATGGCTACCTGGATAGCCTCGGGGGTGCTTCCGTCCACCGTTCCCGGCGGCGGGGAGACGTAGTGGTACAGGGGTTCAGCGACACCATAAAACATGAGTCCGATTCCCATGCCGGAAGCAAACAACATTGCAATCCAGGACACAGTTCGGTACTCCGGTTTTTCACCCTCCTTGCCCAGAGGGATGTTGCCGAACTTGCCAAGAGCAAGCCAGAGGACAAAGACGACGAGCAAGGAAGCCACCAGCATGAAGAGCCAGCCGGTGTATTCCATTACCCAGCCAAGGGCTGCCGTGGACGTCTCAGCAAGGCTGGCTGTTCCTAGAAATCCCCAAAGCACGAAGGCGACTGCCATGACGCCCGTGATCCCGAAGATGGTCTTGTCAAGAGTGAGGTTTCGGCTCCTGCGCACTGCGACCGCCTGATCGGTCTTTGCATGGCGGAGCTCGTCGAGGATCTGCTCATATTCCTCTGTTTCCGGTGCGCTCGCTGAGCCTCCGTCCTCCGAGCCGAGGACGAAGGAGGCCTCATCCGCGGGGACGGAGTGGCGTGTACTTCCGGGTCTGTTTCTTAAGGGAGCGTCAGCCCCGCCCTTGTCGGCAGGTAACTCCTCGGGGGGTAGGGGTTTTACTTCACTGTTTGTAGCCATGGGCGGGTCCTTTGCTCGGCGAGTCACGGGCTTTCGCCTTAGACGTGGCCTTGGGGTGTTAGACCGGGCGGAAGGTTGGGGGCTTCGTCCGATTCGATAACCATGATGTTTCCGTCGACGATTTGCACTTCGTGCGTGCGGACCGGCAACTTTGCCGGCGGCGCATCTACACCTCCAGTGCTGAGGTTGAACCTGGATGCGTGAAGGGGGCACTCCACCCAGCAGTCCTCCACATAGCCGTCAGCCAAGGATGCGTCCTGGTGCGTGCAGGTGTCGTCAATGGCGAAGATCTCGCCGTCCTCGGTGTGGAAGACCGCGATTGGCGGAGCTGTGTCGAGCCTGAGCGCCTCCCCGGGAGCGAGTTCACTGAGCGGGCAGGCTTTGTGCATTTTGCACCTCTTCGTGTTGGGGTCAGATTCGATGTCGCAGGCTCCTGCCTTTCTCCAGCTGTTCCGCAGGAGTCAACGGAGCGCGCGGTAAGCAACAGAGTGCTCCTCGTCACATGCAATGTCAAGAGTTGCCGTCATGCGTTCGTTACATATTGACACCAAGGGTGTTCTGGGTCACTCTGTTGCATATCGCGCTTATTGTTGCGCGGAAAGCAATTCCAAAGAAGGACTATATATGCAGACTCTTGTGGTCGTGGGGGCTTCTCTGGCTGGTCTCTCCGCAGCCCGGGCCGCCCGCGCTCAAGGTTTCACCGGACGTTTGGTCATCATTGGCGATGAGCATCACCGTCCGTATGACCGGCCCCCGCTTTCCAAAGACTTCCTCCTCGGCACCATTACTACTCAGGATCTTTTCCTTGAGACGGACGGCGACGGACTGGACGCGGATTGGATTCTTGGCGTAGGGGCAGTGGGACTGGATGCAGCCAGCCTGACGATCCGCCTGGCCGACGGACGATCAATTGCAGCCGACCGCATCGTCATCGCCACAGGCGCCCGGTGCCGCAAGCTCCCGGCGTTGGAGGGTATGGAGAACGTCTTCTACCTGCGGACGATTGCGGACGCGGAACGCCTTGCGCCGAAGTTGATCCCAGGCGACCGGATGGTAGTTATCGGCGCCGGGTTCATCGGCGCCGAAGCCGCCTCGGCGGCTGCAGCGCGCGGCATGGACGTCACCATGATCAACAACAATCCGGTTCCCTTCACCGCTCAGCTGGGTTCTGACATGGGTGCCGCGGTGGCGAGCCTTCACACTTCAAACGGGGTAAGCCTGGTCTGTGGAGTCGCGATCGAGCAGTTCGATACAGCCGATGGGGAGGTAACAGGGCTGTCCCTGGCTGATGGGCGCCGGCTTCCCACCAACGTTGTTGTAGTCGGAATCGGTGCCGAGCCCAACGTTGAGTGGCTCGAAGGCTCCGGAATCGAGCTGTGCGACGGCGTGCTGTGCGATTCCATGGGTCGTACAAATATCCCGGGCATCGTCGCCGTCGGAGATTGTGCAGCATGGTTTGATGAAGGTTTGGGCAGACACCGGCGCGTTGAGCACTGGACCGGAGCCCTGGAGCGCGCCGCTCTGGCAGTTCAGGCGCTGATTGACAATGACGCCCCGCAGCAACCCCTGAAGCCTCCTTATTTCTGGTCCGACCAGCACGGCGTGAAGATCCAGTTTGCCGGGCACTCGGCAGGTTACGACCGGCTTGAGATTGAAGCAGGCGACCCGCAGGAACACAGCTTCCTGGCCGTCTACTACCGCGGTGACACCCCCGTGGCAGTACTTGGCATGAACCAGCCGCGCCTGTTCACACGGTGGCGCCGGAGCATCGGCATTCCGGGTGCGAAACCAGCCGCAGCCAAGGTTGCTTCCAGAGTTGCCTCCTAGCCCACGCGACATACTTTCCAGCTTTCACCAGCTTCTAAAAGCAAAAAACTCAGTTCTGAGGAGGAACATTGACCACTGAGGTAACCACTCCGAGCCTTATCCCCACCCTTCCGGGCTCGACTTACGTGGATGAAGCGGTATTCCGTGCCGAGCAGGAGCGCATCTTTGAGCAGATGTGGTTCTGTGCAATTCGGTCCGCTGACCTGGACAAGGCCGGTGCCTGGCGGACGGTGCAGGTCGGTCGTGAAAGCGTACTGATTTCACGCACCCGTAAAGGGCAGATCCGCGCGTTCTACAACATCTGTCGGCACCGCGGTGTGAAGCTGTGCATGGAGGAGCAGGGCGAAGCGGCCCGCAACTTCCAGTGCCCTTACCACGCCTGGACTTATGATTTCGAAGGCAAGCTGATTGCAGCGCCTAACCTCACCAAGATGCCGGACATCGACCGCGACGAATACGGCCTGGCCAAGGTTCACATCCGCGAATACCTCGGTTATGTCTGGGTCTGCCTCGCTGACGAGCCACCGTCGTTCGAGGACGATGTCATGGGCGCTATAGAGGAGCGGCTCGGGAGCGTGCACGCTATCGACGGCTACGACGTGGCGAACCTCAGCCTCGGACGCCGGATCAAGTACGACGTCAAGGCAAACTGGAAGCTCATCATTGAGAACTTCATGGAGTGCTACCACTGCGCCACCATCCACCCTGAACTCACCGAAGTTCTCCCCGAGTTCGCCGACGGCCTTGCTGCGCAGTACTTCGTGGGACACGGCGCCGAGTTCGGCGAAGATGTCAAAGGTTTCACCGTCGACGGCTCCGAGGGCCTGGACGTAATCCCGGGCGTCGCCGAGGACCAGGACCGCCGCTACTACGCAATCACCATCAAGCCAACAGTGTTCGTGAACCTCGTTCCCGACCACGTCATCATCCACCGTATGTTCCCCATGGCAGCAGACCACACTATCGTCGAATGTGACTGGCTGTACCTGCCCAGCGTGGTGGAAAGCGGCAAGGACGTCTCGGCCTCGGTGGAGCTGTTCCACCGCGTCAACCAGCAGGACTTCGACGCCTGCGAGCGTTGCCAGCCTGCCATGGGCTCGAAGGTCTATGCCAAGGGCGGTGTGCTTGTGCCCAGTGAGCACCACATTGGCGCTTTCCATGACTGGATTCAGGAAACGGTAGGGGACGTCGTTCCAACCCGGTAACTCGAAAGCTAACCCGCCAGTGAGCCCGGCCCTATGGTCGGTCTCACTGGCGTCGGTAGCCCATTCTGGCACTGATGGCCAGACCGGCTTCGCGAAGGCCATCTATGAGTCCGGGGTTGTCTTCAGGAGCGAATCGGAATGCAGGCCCGGAGATACTCACGGACGCAATGACATTTCCCTCATGGTTATAGATGGGAACCGCTATGGCCGTCAGCCCGATCTCGTATTCCTCGTGGACTACTGCGTAGCCTTGGCGCGAGACATCCAACAACTCCTTCTCGAGTTGTGCCCGATTCGTTATGGTTTTCGGGGTGCGGGCAGGGAGGCCGATGCTCTTGAGGATCGTATCCCTCTCATCGGTGGGAACGGCAGCGAGCAGCACCTTCCCGCTGGACGTGGCGTGCAGAGGGGTCAAGCTGCCTACCCAGTCGTACGTCGCGAGGGTGGAAGGACCCATGGCCTGGTCGACGTTCACGGCGTATCCCGACCGCAGGACGGCCAGGTTCACAGTTTCCTTGAATTGCTCCGCCAGGCTCTCCAATACTTCCCTGGCCTGTTGTACGATGCTCAGCCTCCCGGGGATCGACGACGCCAATCGCAGAATCCCAAAGCCCAGCTGGTACTTGCCGCGTTCGCTGTTCTGCCGGACCAGTTCACGATGCACTAGAGATCCCACGAGCCGGGAAACGGTGGATTTGTGCACGCCCATCTCTTCAGCGATTTCGCTGACACCGGCGTCCCCCTCCCGGGCGAGGATTTCCAGGATCTGGAGGGCGCGATCCACGGATTGGACGCCTCCGACTTGGGCGTCTGAGTCCACTTCCGGTTCGTTATGTGCGGCCATGATGCCTCTGTCATTGTCTATGCGCGGGTCTCAACGGGCTGGGAGTGTCCAACCCTTGTATCCATGCACTTCATCCTAGACCGACTCTGAAGCGCGACTGTTCACGGCCACCGCTTAGGCTCCGGACGTCCGGTGACCTATCTAGATGGTCCGCCCGGATGGACGTTCGTATTCGACTGTGTCCAGGGGAGTGGGAGCACGGGAACCGGCGCGCCTGACGTGATGCCGCCGGGGGGAACTGCCATCACACACTCCGCCCGGGCAAGGCCGCGCATCATCCCCGGCCCGGTATGTGAAACCGGAACAGCCATGCCTCGGACGAAGGTGCAGGGAATGAGGCGTGTATGCCCTGGCAGCGGATCGATGTCAGCTCCGGATGTCATTTGCACCGGTGCGCTCAAGGGACGATCGCCAAGGGCAGCCAGGAGCGGCTCTGCCAGCGTGATGAGTGCCATCATGGCAGCAAGGGGGTTTCCGGGGAGACCCAGGAGGATGCGTCCGTCGGGCAGTTCTGCCAGAACGGCGGGGTGGCCGGGGCGCATGGCGATACCGTCCAGCAGTAGCCGCCCGCCAAGCGCGAATACGACGTCGCGGAAATGGTCGGTCTCGGAAACGCCGGTCCCGCCGGTCGTTATCGTCACGTCCGGCCGCTGCCCGGCCGGAGTATCAAAAGCTCCGAGGGCGGACAGCCAGTCCTGGTAGGAATCACCAATTCTGAGTGGGGTATCGGGGGTGGCTCCAAGAAAGGAGATTACCGACTCAAGCTGAGGACCGAACGTGTCCCTGACCCGTCCCGGTGCCGGAAGGCCGGACGTAACTACCTCTGAACCGGTTAGAACGATCGCGACCGTCGGTTTTCCCTGGACTTGTACTTCGTCGTAGCCTGCAACGGCGGCGAGGGCAACGTGCGCGGGATTCAGCACTGTACCCATGGGGATCAACAGCTCACCCGCTGTCGCCTCTTCTCCCGCATGGCGGATGTGCTGGCCAGGCATTGGCTCGCCGGGCGTCCCCTGGTCATTGAGGGCCAGGAGGGGCTTGCCCTCAGTGCTGTGCGTGAGCCGTCCGCTTTCCTTGCGGAGTATGGCGTGAGCGCCCGATGGAACCAGTCCACCGGTGGCAATGGTGCAGGCTTCGCCGGATGACAGGGTGCGTCCTTGCGCAGTGAGTATCCAGGGGCCGTTGCCGTTGACGGCCCAGCCATCCATTGCGGAGGAAGCATAGTGGGGTATCTCCTGCCGCGCGGTGACGTCCCGGGTCAGTGTTCGGCCTGGTGCTGCCGCGAGCCGGACGCTCACCGGTGGAAGTGCAAGAGCACAGTCGAAGGCAATCCGGCGGGCTTCGGACCAGGTTGGGGCTGACCCTGCGGTCTGGTCCCGGTGCAGCGGCGAACCGGCAGCGCGACCACCTGTGGTTTCGTGAGTGAGCACTTCGGCACCTTTCTGGCTGGCTTGATGCGCGCTGTCCCGACTCCCGAGAGCGATGCTTCGATGAGGATACCTCCCCAGGTCTCAGGCCACCGAAGCACCGTTCACGGGATGCGGGACAGCTCATCGTTATGAGCCCGGCGCGCGCCCGACCCGGGACCGTTGTCCAGTCCTGTCAGGACTGGGATTCAGTCTTCTCCATCCGCACGACGACGGACTTGGAGGTCGGCGTACCGCTGGTATCGGCGACCGAATCGAGCGGCACGAGCACGTTGGTTTCCGGGTAGTACGCCGCCGCGCAACCCTTGGGGGTCGAATACGAGACGATGCGGAAATTTTCCGCGCGGCGCTCGGTTCCCTGGAACTCGGATATGAGGTGAACCAGATCGCCGTCCCTGAACCCCATCTCCGCAATGTCAGCCTCATTGACGAGAACCACGCGGCGCCCGCCATGAATGCCGCGGTAGCGATCGTCCTTGCCGTAGATGGTGGTGTTGTACTGGTCATGCGAGCGCAGCGTCTGGAGAATCAGGCGCCCCGAGGGGACCCTGATGAACTCGAGCTTGTTGCCGGTGAAATGGGCCTTGCCCGATTCCGTGTCGAACTTTCTGGCGTCTCGGGGAGGGTTCGGAAGCACGAAGCCCCCGGGATGCTGGATCCGCTCCTCAAAGTCGTTGAATCCGTCAATAACGGCCTCGATGTGTTTCCGGACGAGGGCGTAGTCGTCCCTCATCGCCAGCCAGTCGGCTTTGGGGGTATTGGTTCGTGGACGATTGTCGCTGTCCACGAACAGCTTCTGGGCAAGGTTGCACACGATGGCCACCTCTGAGTGGAGGTGTTCACTGGCAGGTTTGATGCGTCCGCGTGAAGCGTGGACGGCGCTCATGGAGTCTTCCACTGTCACCCTCTGGTCACCGGTCCGTTGGGTGTCCTTCTCTGTGCGGCCAAGGGTGGGCAGGATCAGCGCACGGCGTCCTGTGGACACATGGGAATGATTCAGTTTCGTGGAGATCTGCACACTCAGGCGCGTATTGGCCAAAGCCTTCTCCGTGACCTCTGAATCAGGGGCCGCCCTGACGAAGTTGCCGCCCATTCCGATGAAGACACGCACTTCACCGTCCCGCATGGCGCGGATCGCTGCCACGGTGTCGAAGCCGTGTTTCCGCGGTGAAAGAAATTCGAACTGGCAGTCGAGGTTGTCATGGAACTTCTCGGGCATTTTCTCGAAGATGCCCATGGTCCGGTCGCCCTGGACGTTTGAGTGGCCGCGCACAGGGCAGACTCCCGCTCCAGGCTTCCCTATGTTCCCCTGAAGAAGCAGCACGTTGACCACGTCCCGGAGAGTGGGCACCGAATGCTTGTGCTGGGTGAGGCCCATGGCCCAGCAGACGATCGTCGCGTTGGACGCAAGCAGGCGTTCTCCAGCGGCTTCGATCTGTTCCCGGGTCAGTCCGGTGGCTTCCAGAATGTCATCCCATTGCGTTTCACTCAGGAACCGCAGGTACTCTTCGATGCCGACAGTGTGGTTCCTGATGAAGTCATGGTCGAGGACTGTGGACAGCCCAGGCGTCTTTCTCCCTTGGGCCTCAGCTTCGAGAAGGTACTTGCCGAGGCCCTGGAAGAGGGCCTGGTCCCCGCCGGCACGGATTTGCAGGAAATCATCGGTCAACTGTGTGCCCTTGACCATGCCTGAGACGGTCTGGGGATTCTCGAACCTAAGGAGTCCGGCTTCGGGAAGCGGATTGACGGAAATGATGAAGGCGCCGTTTTTCTTGGCCTTCTCCAGCGCGCTAAGCATCCGGGGGTGATTGGTACCGGGATTCTGGCCGGCCACGAAAATCAGAGACGCTGTTTCGAGGTCATGCAGGCTTACGGAGCCTTTACCGATGCCGATGGTTTCGACGAGCGCTGATCCCGAGGACTCGTGGCACATATTGGAGCAATCGGGGAGGTTGTTGGTTCCGATGCCCCGCACGAGGAGCTGGTAGAGGAAGGCTGCCTCATTTGAGGTCCGGCCGGAAGTGTAGAAGACCGCCTGATCCGGGTGGTCCATGTCGTTGATTTCCTGGGCGATCAGTTCATAGGCGTCGTCCCACTCGATCGGCCTGTAATGGGTTGCATGCTCCTCAAGGAGCATCGGATGCGTCAGCCGGCCCTGCTGACCCAGCCAGTAGTCGTCACGCGTCCTGAGGTCGGCGATGGAATGCTTGGCGAAGAACTCGGGCGTGACGCGGCGGCGAGTGGCTTCTTCGGCCACCGCCTTTGCGCCGTTCTCGCAGAATTCCGCTGTGTTGCGCTTTTCGTGTTCAGGCCAGGCGCAGCCCATGCAATCGAAACCGTCGATCTGGTTGACGGCCAGAAGCGTTTGAACGCTGCGCACCGGGCCCATCTGGTCCATGGAGATTTTCAGCGAGTTCATGACTGCCGGCAGGCCGACAGCCTTGGACTTGGGTTTGGTGAGAGTCAGCTTCGACTCGTCGATATTTTCTTTGGGAGCTTTTGAAGCCATGAGATCTTCCCTTCAGATCTTGGCAGGAAACAGAGGACTGGGGGTGTTGCCTGGCGGCAACGTTGCCTGTTGCGGCAGACCGTTCAAGAGGTTGGGTAGACGCCAGAGGTCATTGAATGTGTAGACGTGGAAGCCGGCGAAAAGGGGATCGCTTGCCACCTTCCGGTGAACGTCGCGGATCAGCCTGCCGCTGTCGTAGTTCAGGAAGTCGCCCCGTCGCCACAAGGCGCCGGCCAGGCCGGTCCCACGGGCAAGTCTGAGCGAACGGCCGACTCCGAGGCGCGCTCCCATTGCCATCAGCTTCTTGATTGAAACGGGACCGGGAACCCCAACCCATACGGGCAGCTCTACGCCATTCTCGCGCAGTGAGCGCAGGTACTGGCTGATTGCCTCAGCGGAGAAGCACATCTGGGTCACGAGGGAGGATGCCATCGGCGCCTTGCTGGCGAGGTTGTCCGCCAGCTGCTCCTTGCTTAGCTCAGGATGACCTTCAGGATAGCCGGCAATGCCCGCGGAAAAGTCAGGGGAAAACTCCTTCACGGACTCCAGGAGGTGCCCGCTCCACGAGTACGGGCCCGCGGGCGTCCGCCGGTCGCCCGCGACAAGAAACAGCTCGGTGATGCCGGCATCCTGCAACTGCGTCAGCAGGGAATGCAGTTCCCTCTGGCTCGCGATACTGCGGGCGGCGAGATGGGGAACCGCATGGTAACCCAATCTGGCCAAATCTACCGAGGCTTCGACAGTTCGCTTGGGACCGTGGTGGGGAAGGCACGTCACACTGACGGTACCCCGCATATCAAATATCGCCGGAAGTTGCGTGAGCAGATCAGGCGACGGGACAACTTCCAGCCGCACCTTCGCGGCCGTTTGGTTACTCATCGCTCTCCATTCCGGGGCAACTGGCTTTCGCCGGTTTCACGCAGTGCCTGTCCCGTGCAGAAGAGCAGTCGGTGACATTCCGCTTGTTGCGTATTGATATATCAGTTATGGGAATACTATGTACGTAGAGCCTTCGAGTCAAGGCTCACCGTATTCAGGAGGAGACTTCGAAGATGACAAGTATTGGCGAATTAGCGGTCGCAGGGGAAGATTCGTACTTGCCTACGAGGCAGGACGGCGAATCCTTCGCCGACTATGCCTACCGGGTTCTCTGCGACGAACTGATCGTGCTTGACATCAAACCCGGTGAGCCCCTCAACGATGAGGTCATCTCCGGGCGCCTGGGTGTAGGCCGGACGCCTATCCGGGAGGCGATGAAACGGCTCGAGAGCGACCACCTGGTGGTGGCTTATCCGCGGCGGGGCACGTTTGCCGCGGGCGTGGACATCACTGATCTCGCTGAGATCTCCGAGATTCGCCAGCTGCTGGAGCCGGCAGCAGCATCGCGTGCTGCGCGGATGGCTTCTCCGCAGCTCAGGCAGGAGCTGAAGGAATTCGCACGGGAGGTCGAGCAGCGTCTGCCGGAACTGCATGCGCAAAAGGACCTGATGCGGCTGGATATGCGCGTGCACCGGACAATTTACCGGGCCACGGGAAGCCGCCACCTTGAAGATGTCCTCACTCGGTACGACAACCTCGCGACGAGGATTTGGAGCCTGGTGCTGGAGAAGCTTCCGCCGGTATCCGAGCACATTGCCCAGCACATTGAGCTGCTCGAGTGTATTGCTGAGGGAGACGCCGAGTCTGCAGTTCGACTGACAACCAAGCATGTCACCGATTTCGAGAATCTGATCAGGGCTGTCCTGTAGCATCCGGGAGGGCTACAGCGTCAGCTCATTCGGGGAAGTCGGTCCCTAAAACGCCAAGGATGGCCCCGGCTTTGGTATGAATTTCTGCAAGCTCCTCGTCGGGATGCGAATCGGCTGTGATGGCTCCGCCGATGCCCACGGTCAGCCGCTGCGCCCGCGGGGTCGATCCGTGAAACACGGCGCTGCGAATCGTGACGGATAGGTCGGCTGCGCCGTTGGGCGAAAAGTAGCCGATCACACCCGAATATGGACCGCGTGGTTGGGACTCAAGTCTGTCGAGGATGTCCATGCTGCTGATCTTCGGAGCCCCGGTCATCGAGCCCGGGGGATAGGCGGCGGCCACGACCGCTGCCCTTGACCGCCCAGGCGCGATCGTGGCTTCAATGGTGCTGACCATCTGGTGCACTGTTGCGTACGTCTCCACGTCGCAGAGTCGTGTCACACACACTGTTCCCGGTTCGGCATGGCGGGACAGGTCGTTTCGCATCAGATCCACGATCATGATGTTCTCCGCCCTGTCTTTTATCGAAGTCGTGAGGTCCTGCTTCAGACGCCTGTCAACCGGCGGTGATGCGTCACGCCGTCGTGTTCCCTTGATCGGTTCGGCACGGACGCGACCATCCGCGGTGATACTGAGGAAGCGTTCCGGTGAGGAACTCGCGATGGTGACCGGCCCCAGCTGTATGTAGCTTGCAAACGGAGCAGGGCTTGCCCGGCGGAGCCTACGGTAGAACTCCCAGGAATCGAGGCTCTCGTGGTTGTCGCTGGAGATCTGCGTCGTCAGGCAGACCTCGTAGGAGTTCCCCTGCGTGATTTCATCCTGGGACGCAACGATCTTCTCAAGGTAGGACTGGCAGGAGTCGGCCGCGCTGAACTGCACGGCCGGCAAACGGTTGGTGAGGGGTTGCGGCGTGCGAGGCAGGCACCGGATTCGTTGGGCAGCATCTTCGCACCATTGCTGGCCTTCCTGCCCGGCTTCCGTCAGTAGATATACGTGCCGTGTCTGGTGGTCGAACACCACAGCCCGGCTGCAATGAATCAGTGAGGCATCCGGCAGCGATGTCTCCACAATGTTGCCGCCACATTCGCGCTTGAGCTCATATCCGAGATAACCGAGCCAGCCAAGGGCGAACCCCAGCCCGGGGGGAAGGTTGGCAGACTGAGCCAGGGCATTGCCCCAATTCCTGTCCAACCAGGTGAAAAAGGGACCGGGAACCCGGGTGGTGATGAGGTTTGACTCGACGGTGGTCACACCGTTCTCGTGCCGTGCCCGCATCCCGCGACTACCGGAATCGTCAGCCATGATGCTGAATCGGCTTCGTCCTTCCATGGCATCCGTCGCAGGGTTCGAGCTGTCCAGCCAGATCCGGTGGCTGGACGACCCGTACAACTCCTGAAATACGGCTTCCGGGTCCGGGTAGTCCAGCAGCTCCAAATATTGGAGCCGAGGGGTGACTGGCAGTTTTCCCAGGCCGCCGACTGCGTCCAGGGCGGACAGTGAAGCCATGACCTCGGCAGTGCGCAGGGCTGCGTCCGGGTGCAGAGGGTCCCTTACCGTGATCTGAGTACCGGCTGCCGCGGGTTCCCCGTAGGATCCGAGGAGTATCTGCAGCGCGCGGTGCCGGCCTTCAGCGGGTTCGGATTCGAAGACCATGTCGGGGCATTCTCCGGGCACATGCAGCTCATCCTGGTCGTCCACCGTCCGCACCTCGTAGGTGTAACCCAGCGCCTTCCTCAGCGCGGTGACAAAGGCCTGACGTTCGGGCGCATCCGCCCCGTCGACGGAGACGACGACGGGTTCAACCGGATAGCAGTTGTGCCCGCCTTGGATCACCCGACGGTACCCCGTACCAATGCGTTTGACTGCTCCCGCGCGGCATCCGTGGTGTGCAGGAGGAGCAGCGACGTAGTGACTGAACCGACGCCACCCGGGACGGGGGTAAGCGCTGCGGCAGTGCCGCGCACGCTCGCATCGTCGACGTCACCCACGAGGGACCCGTCGGCAAGCACGTTTGTGCCGACGTCGATCACTACCGCGTCGTTGGAGATGTGGTCACCATTAAGCAGGCCGGCGCGGCCTGCTGCGACAACCACCACGTCGGCATTCTTGGTGTACTTCTCCAACGGACCCGACCGGGAGTGGCAGACCGTAACCGCAGCATCGCGCTGCAGTAGCAGCAGTGACAGCGGCTTTCCAACCACGGCGGAACGGCCGACGACGACGACGTTCTTGCCCGCGACAGGGATTTCGAAGTGGTCAAGTATCTCGACCACTGCGCGCGCCGTCGCGGGGGCGAAGGAGGGCTGGCCTACCGCCAGGCGTCCAAGGCTCAACGGATTTGCGCCATCGATGTCTTTTTCAGGCGCAATATGACCAACCAGCTCGTCCGTCCGTACGCCCTCAGGCAAAGGGGTCTGGAGAATGATGCCGTGTACCGACGGGGTTGCGCTGAGGTCCTTCAAAACGGATGCCAGGACCGGTCCGGTGGTGTCATGACCGAGGTCCACGACCCTGCAGTCGATGCCCGCACTCTCTGCGGCCCTTTCGATGGACCGCACATACCAGTGCGTGGAGCTGTCGTCGGTGGCGACGACAACCGCCAGCGTAGGCCGCAGTCCGTCGGCTTCGAGCTTCCTCGCCTGATCCTCGGCCTTCTGTCGAATCAACCCTGCCAGTGCTTTTCCGGAGAGGATTGCGGTGCTCAACTGAGAATCCTTTCGCGTACGCGCTCCACGAGGGAGTCTGCTGCCAGGACGATTTTCTCCTCGAGGCCATCGGTCTGCTCAGCCAGCTGGGCACGGGCCGCGGGGTCTTTGACCGCCACTACGTTGATGTCTATGTTCACCCGGGCGGTGGTCGCCGCAGCACGGGCAGCGTCAGCGGCTGCCGCAATGTCGCTGATGACATTGGCGTTGGCGACATCGAAAAGTTCAGTGCCCAGATCCACGATGACGCCGGCAAGCTCGATGAGCTGCGCGGGGACTTGAGCGGCCAGGATGAGTGCCTTCTGGATGGACGCGGTCCGTGCAGCCTTGAGCTCATCCGTCCCGGATGGGAGTTTGTACGCGTCGATGACGCCCTGGAACGCCTGCTGATCCGCGTCCGAGAGGCGCAGTGCGTCCGCCACCAGTGCGTCGGCGGCGTCGATGACCCTTCTCACGAGTTCCGCGTGCTGCTCGTATTTCCCACCGGTGGTGTATCTGGCAACCATCGCAACCAGCGCCGCCGCTTGGGCCGCATGAAGGGCCGCGGCTGCGCCGCCCCCGGGCGTGGGTTCACGTGAGGCAAGCCTCGTGAGGTAGTCGTTAATTGTTTCTGAGCTGATCATGTGTCTTCCTGGTAAAGCTCGAGTCGGCTCGGCTGGGACTGTGTGGCCGGGGAACAGCGGCGGCCCGGCCCCTGTTTGCAGGGATGGGGCCGGGCCGCCTGCCCTAATGGACCGCGGGTTATTAGCCGCGGAGCCTGGTCATGGTGGGGTCGTACAGCGGATCGGCCGTGACCGTTGCCTGGATGCGGCGTCCGAAGTACTCAATCTCAACCGAATCGCCGATGGAAACAGCGGCCGGAAGGTAGGCGTAGGCGATCGGTTTGGCAACGGTGTAGCCGTACGCAGCACTGGTGACGTAGCCGACCGCCTGCTCCTTGTAGAAGACCGGTTCCTTGCCCAACACGATGCTGCGGCCGTCGTCGACCGTCAGGCACCGCAGGCGGCGGGCGGAGTTCTCCTCTGTCCGGCCTTCGAGTGCGGCCTTCCCGACGAAGTTCTCCTTGGTCATTTTCACCGCGAATCCGACGCCGGCTTCGAACGGATCATGCTCCGTGGTCATGTCGGTGCCCCAAGAGCGGTAGCCCTTTTCGAGACGCAACGAGCCGAATGCTGCGCGGCCTGCCGCAATGACGCCGAACGGCTGACCGGCCTTCCACAGGGCATCCCAGAGGCGCTGTCCGTTGTCAGCGCTGGTGTAGAGCTCCCAGCCCAGCTCGCCGACGTAGGACAGGCGCATCGCGGTGACGGAGACGCCGCCGATGACAACCTTCTTTGCGCGGAAGTAGCGAAGACCATCATTGCTGAAGTCGTCGCTGCTGACGGTGCCGATGAGGTCACGGGCAAGGGGGCCCCACAGGCCGATGCAGCAGGTGCCGCCGGTCGTGTCCCGAACCTGGACCCAGTCGCTGGCGGTGCCGGTTTCAGTCTGGTGGCGGGCCGCCCGCTCGAAGTAGGCGGTGTCGATGTTGCCGTTGGCGCCGAGCTGGAAGGTGTCCTCGCTCAGGCGCGCCACCGTGATGTCGCTTCGGATGCCACCGGCGTGGTCCAGCAACAGGGTGTAGGTGACCGCACCGGGCTTCTTGTTCATCTCCGCGCTGGTGAGCTCCTGGAGCAGTTTCAGGGCTCCGGGGCCGGAAACTTCAAGGCGCTTGAGCGGAGTCATGTCGTACATGGCTACTGCCGTGCGGGTCTTCCAGGCTTCGGCGGCCGCAATGGGCGAGCTGAACATCCCGGACCAGGCGTCGCGGGCCGGCGGCTGCCACTCGTCCGGCATTTCCTTCAGCAGCTCGGCGTTCGATTCGAACCAGTAGGGGCGTTCCCATCCGCCGCCTTCCAGGAAGTATCCGCCCAATTGCTTGTGGCGTGCATGGAAGGGGCTCACCCGGAGGTTGCGGGGGGAGAGCTTGGGCTGGAGAGGGTGGAGGACGTCGTAGATCTCCACGAAGTTCTGCTGGGACGTTTCGCTCACGTATTCGGGGGTCAGCTGGATTTCCTCGAAGCGGTGAATGTCGCAATCGCCCAGGTCGATCTCCGACTTTCCGGTGGTCAGCAGTTCGGCGACAGCGCGGGCAATACCGGCAGAGTGGGTCACCCACACGGCTTCAGCCACGAAGAAGCCGTCCAGCTCCTTGGACTCGCCCACCAGGGAACCGCCGTCGGGGGTGAAGGAGAAGATGCCGTTGAAGCCGTCCTCGATGTCGCTTTCCTGCAGCGCCGGAAGCAACTGCTTGGTGGCCTCCCACGCGGGGAGGAAGTCCTCCAGCGTGAAGTCCAGCCGGGATGGCATGTTGTGTTCGCTGATCGCGCTCGGCTCATAGTTGGCGAGCTCGTCAAGGTCCACGGGCATGGGGCGGTGCGCGTAGGATCCGATGCCGTAGCGGTCGCCGTGCTCGCGGTAGTACAGGTCCTGGTCCTGGTGGCGCAGGATGGGCAGGGTAGCGCCGTTGGGCAGTTCGTTCTTGCCCTTCTGAGCCGGCACGGGAGTGGTCTTGACGTACTGGTGGGCCAGCGGGAGGAGCGGAACGGACATACCGATCATCTCTCCGATCTTGGCGCCCCAGAAACCGGCGCAGGAGACAACGATGTCTGCCGGAATGACGCCGTCGGACGTTTCGACGCCGGTGACCCGGCGGTTGGACTGTTCAATCCCGGTCACGGTGGTGTTGCCCAGGTACTTGACTCCAGCGGCCTCGGTGCGCTTGATCAGCAGCTGCACGGCGCGGGCGGCGCTGGCCAGTCCGTCACTTGGGACAAAGAGCCCGCCGAGGATATCTTCCTCGTTGAGGAGCGGGTAAAGCTCCTTGCACTCTTCGCTGGTCAGGATCTTGCCCTCGATGCCCCACGATTCTGCATAGCCCAGTTTGCGCTTCAGGTCGGTGAGGCGCGTTTCGGTGGTGGCAATTTCGAGGCCGCCCACCTGATTGAAGCAGCTCACGCCGTCCTCGGTGAGGGACAGGAGCTTCTCCACCGTGTACTTGGCGAAGAGCGCCATGGTCTTTGAAGGGTTGGTCTGGAAAACAAGGCCGGGGGCGTGGGACGTTGAACCCCCGGGCATGTTCAGCGGTCCCTGATCCAGGACGGTGATGTTGTTCCAGCCCCGGGTGACCAGTTCGTCGGCGAGATTGGTGCCAACGATTCCGGCTCCAATGATGACAATACGCGGCGTCGATGCCATGTGCTTTTCTCCTGCTGATTTAGTCTTTGGACTCTGCTGCTTCAGTTGATTTGCTTACCGGAACACGACTGTGCTGGTTCGATCCAGCAGCACGCGGTGTTCACAGTGCCATCGAACGGCGCGTGAGAGTGCGAGGGCCTCTGCGTCCCGGCCCACTGTCGAAAGGGCAGTGGGGCCGTAGCTGTGATCGACCCGGATAACTTCCTGCTCGATGATCGGTCCCTCGTCCAGATCCGCCGTCACGTAGTGGGCGGTGGCCCCAACGAGCTTCACACCACGGTCGTAGGCCTGGTGGTAGGGCCGTGCGCCCTTGAAGCCCGGCAGGAACGAGTGATGGATGTTGATGGCCCGGCCTTCCAACGCCCGGCACAGATCGTCGGAGAGCACCTGCATGTACCGGGCGAGAACGACGAGGTCGATGTCATGCTCGGCCACCAGTTCCAGCAGTCTCGCTTCGGCGTCTGCCTTCGTCTCCGGAGTGACCGGAAGGTAGACGAAGGGAAGGCCGGCCGCATCTGCCATGGCGCGGTGGGTCTCATGGTTCGAAACCACAAGCACGATGTCGCCGCCGAGGCTGCCGCCGCGCCAGCGGAAGAGCAGGTCATTGAGGCAGTGGCCGAATTTGGAGACCATGACCAGGATGCGCTGCTTGGTTTCGTCATGAAAGCCGAACTTCATTTCGAACCGGTCAGCGATCGCGCTGAACTCTTCGTTGAGCCTTTCGGGCGTGTACTCGGAGGAACCTGAGAACGCAGTTCGCAGATGCAGTGTCTGACGGAGACCGTCGTCGAACTGCTGGTGTTCCTCGATGTTGAACCCACGCTCGAAGAGGAACGTGGTGACCGCCTGAACGATGCCGGCGCGCTCGACACACGACAGCGTGAGAACGAACTTCCTCGTCTGTTCTTCCGTGCTGGCCTCTGGCTGGGCAAGAGTGTTGGTGGATGAATCTGGTGCCATGAGGGTCATGTCTCCTCCTTTAGATATATTCGAAAAATCCATACTGATATATTAGATTCGGCATTCAGCGTATACTGGTCGGAGGGGCGGGGTCAATAGCCGTCGCCATTCGGGATAAGAGGGGTTTGACGTTATGGTTTTTGAGGCTCTTGCGGTCGATGACGAGACCGCCAGAAAGTCATTGGCAGACGTAGCGTACGAGAGCATCAGGGATCGGCTGTTGACGCTGAACATCAGGCCGGGAGACCTCCTCAATGACGACCAGCTTGCCAAGGACCTGGGTGTGGGGAGGACTCCGGTGCGTGAAGCCCTCAAGCGGCTGGAGCTGGACCGCCTCGTTGTTTCCTACCCGCGGAGGGGCACCTTCGCCACTCGGGTGGAAGTCACAGACCTCGCCTTCATCTCCGAGATTCGCACACAGCTAGAACCCCTTGCCGCGGCCCGGGCGGCGCGCGTGGCAACCGAAGCCGCGCGGGAAGAGCTGCGGGCAGTGATACGTGCAGTTGAGACCTTTGATACCGATGCAGCGTCCGTCGTGGAAACCCTGCGGCTCGATGCGCGGGTTCATCAGGGTATATACGCAGCAGCTGCCAATCCTCATCTGGAGGATGTGCTCATCCGCTACGACAACCTTGCAACCCGTATCTGGTGCATGGTTCTTGATCGTCTTCCAGACCTGTCCCGTCACGTGCATGAGCACCTGGACCTGCTGCGTGCCGTCATTGACGGTGATGAAGTGAAATCCGCCGAACTGGCGAGGGCTCACGTGACTGGTTTTGAGCATGCCGTTCGCGAGGCTCTCTTCGCTGCTTAGGCCGGCCCGCGCACCATAGCGCGCCATGCCCGAGATCGGCCCGGTCTGCCCCGCAATCTCCAGCTTTCCTACTCCGCTGAAGATCAGTGCGTAGGGGGTGTTGACAGGCTCCGTGAGTCGATAGCATACTTGAGTCACACAACTAATATATCAAGAGGATATTAGAGCTGACTTAGGAGAAACGATGGTCGAGATTCTGACCCGCTCGCTCACAGAGACCGATCCCGAGATCCACGCCGCCGTGGAGCAGGAACTGCTACGACAGCAGAACACCCTGGAGATGATCGCCTCTGAAAACTTCGCTCCTACTGCCGTTATGGAGGCGCAGGGGTCCGTCCTGACGAACAAGTACGCGGAGGGCTACCCCGGAAAGCGCTACTACGGCGGCTGTGAGCACGTCGACGTTGTGGAGCAGCTTGCAATCGACCGTCTCAAGTCGCTGTTCGGTTCCGACTTTGCCAATGTCCAGCCCCATTCCGGTGCGCAGGCCAACGCGGCGGCAATGTTCGCCCTCATCCAGCCCGGAGACACCATCCTCGGCTTGAACCTCGCGCACGGCGGGCACCTGACCCACGGCATGCGCATCAACTTCTCCGGCAAGCTCTACAAGGTCGTTCCTTACGGAGTCCGCGAAGAGGACATGCTGATCGACATGGCCGAGGTGGAACGCCTGGCTGTTGAGCACAAGCCGCAGCTGATCGTGGCCGGCTGGTCTGCGTACACCCGACAGCTGGATTTCGCCGAATTCCGTCGTATCGCCGACCTCGTAGGTGCTTACCTGATGGTAGACATGGCGCACTTTGCCGGACTGGTGGCAGCAGGTCTGCACCCGAATCCAGTCCCGCACGCACACATTGTCACGAGCACCACGCACAAGACACTCGGCGGTCCGCGCGGGGGAATCATCCTCACCAACGACGCCGCCATCGCTAAAAAGGTCAACTCCGCGGTCTTCCCCGGACAGCAAGGCGGCCCGCTGGAACACGTCATTGCCGGAAAGGCCGTTTCGTTCAAGCTGGCAGCCGAGCCCGAATTCAAGGACCGCCAGGAACGCACCCTGGAAGGTGCCCGGATCATCGCCCAGCGGCTGCTTGCTGATGACGTAGCCGAGAACGGCGTGACTGTCGTCAGCGGCGGCACCGAAGTGCACCTGGTCCTGGTGGACCTGCGTAACTCGGAGTTGGACGGGCAGCAGGGCGAGGACCGGCTGCACCGCATCGGGATCACCGTCAACCGCAACGCCGTCCCGTTCGATCCGCGCCCACCGATGATCTCCTCGGGCCTGCGCGTCGGCACGCCGGCATTGGCCACCCGAGGTTTCGGCGCGGCTGAATTCAGCGAGGTTGCGGACATCATCGCCACAGCCCTAACGCGCGAGTTCAGTGACGAAACCGCGGCAGCACTCCGGCAGCGGGTTGAAAACCTGGCCGAGAAATTCCCCCTGTACCCCAACCTCTCCGCCCAAAAGACCAAGGTAGCGTAATGGCTGATCTCCTCCCGGAGCACCCGGATTTCCTCTGGCACAATCCCGAGCCCAAGTCCTCCTATGATGCAGTCATCATCGGCGGCGGCGGACATGGCCTTGCCACTGCCTACTACCTGGCCAAGAACCATGGCATGACCAATATCGCCATCCTTGAAAAGGGCTGGCTGGCTGGTGGCAACATGGCCCGCAACACCACGATCATCCGTTCCAATTACCTCTGGGACGAGAGCTCGGCCATTTATGAGCACTCGCTCAAACTGTGGGAGCAGCTCCCGGAGGAGCTCGAATATGACTTCCTCTTCAGCCAGCGCGGTGTCCTGAATCTTGACCACACGCTGCAGGATGTCCGTGACTCCACGCGTCGCGTCAACGCCAACAAGCTCAACGGTGTCGATGCAGAGTGGCTGGACATTGACCAGGTCAAGGAAGTCTGCCCGATCATCAACATCAGCGACAAGATCCGCTACCCGATCCTGGGCGGCACGTTCCAGCCGCGCGCGGGCATCGCCAAACATGACCACGTGGCGTGGGCCTTCGCACGCAAGTGCGATGAACTCGGCGTGGACATCATCCAGAACTGTGAAGTCACAGGCTTCATCAAGGACGGCAACAAGGTCACCGGCGTCAAGACCAACCGCGGCACCATTAACGCAGGCAAGGTTGCGTTGTGCGCAGCCGGTCACTCCAGCGTTCTGGCCAAGATGGCCGGCTTTGACCTGCCCATCCAGTCACACCCGCTGCAGGCTCTGGTTTCCGAACTGCATGAAATGGTCCATCCGACCGTCGTGATGTCCAACCACGTGCACGTCTACGTTTCCCAGGCCCATAAGGGCGAACTGGTCATGGGCGCCGGCGTCGATGCCTACAACGGTTACGGCCAGCGTGGATCCTTCCATGTGATCGAGAACCAGATGGCCGCCGCAGTCGAACTGTTCCCGATCTTCGCCCGTGCCCACCTGCTTCGGACCTGGGGCGGCATCGTGGACACCACGGCGGATGCCTCCCCGATTGTCGGAAAGGCTCCGGTTGAGAACATGTACGTGAACTGCGGATGGGGGACTGGCGGCTTCAAGGGAACGCCTGGAGCGGGCTGGAGCTTCGCCGCGACAATCGCCAATGACGAGCCCCACCAGCTCAACAAACCCTTCGGGCTTGAACGCTTCGTAACCGGTGCGCTCATCGATGAGCACGGCGCAGCCGCCGTGGCCCACTGAAAGAAGAGACGGCATGATACAGATTCAGTGCCCCAACTGTGGGCCACGAGACGAAACCGAATTCCACTACGGCGGACAGGCCCACGTGGAGTATCCGGCAGACCCCCACGCGCTCAGCGACGAAGAATGGGCCCGCTACCTCTTCTACCGCGAGAACACCAAAGGCCAGTTCGCTGAACGCTGGTCGCACGCAGCCGGCTGCCGTAAATGGTTCAACGCCATCCGCGACACAGTCACCTACAGGATCTCGGCCGTCTACCCTCCGGGTGGGGCCCGTCCCGACATCACGTCCGCCCAAGCCGATAGCACCGGCCCCATTGCTGGAGGGACCAAATGACACCTCAGCCCCACCGCGTCGCCGAAGGCGGCCGGATCGACCGCTCCCAGGAGCTGGCCTTCACCGTGGACGGCAAGACTTACACCGGTCACGCCGGGGACACCCTTGCCTCCGCGCTGCTGGCCAACGGAGTCATTGAAACCGCTCCCTCGCTTTATCTGAGCAGGCCTCGCGGCATTCTGTCCGCCGGCATCGAGGAACCCAATGCGCTGGTGAAGGTTCACCACCGCGGCCAGGGCGGCGTCAATGAGTCGATGCTTCCGGCCACCACCGTGGAACTGACCGACGGACTCTCCGCAGAGTACCTCTCGGGCCTGGGCCAGCTGGATCCGGCCGATGATACGGCTGTCTATGACAAGAAGTACGTCCACACCGACGTCCTGGTCATCGGGGCCGGCCCCAGCGGACTGGCCGCTGCCCGCGCTGCAGCCGTCACCGGTGCCCGCGTGATCCTTATCGACGACCAGCCGGAACTTGGCGGTTCGCTCCTGTCCACGCCGCGCGCCACGATCGACGGACAGACCGCCGTCGAATGGGTCGATTCCGTTCGCGCCGAGCTGGAGGCCGCCGAGGAAGTCACCATCCTCTCGCGGACCAACGCCTTCGGAAACTACGACAGCAATTACGTGATCGCCATCCAAAGCCGGACGGACCACCTCGGGCAGGCGGCAGCTGCGCCCGAGATGTCAGCTGTCTCGCGTCAGAGGCTGTGGCACATTCGTGCCCAGCAGGTGGTAGTTGCCACCGGTGCACATGAGCGTCCCATAGTTTTCCGTAACAACGATCGCCCAGGCGTCATGCTCGCTTCGGCAGTGCGCACCTACGTCAACCGTTACGCCGTGGCGCCGGGCGCCCGAGTGCTCATCAGCACCAACAACGACAGCGCGTATGACCTGATCAGCGACCTCCAGGGCGCAGGTATCAGCATCGCCGCGATCGCAGATGCCCGGCCTGAAGCGTCCGCTGCGGCCCAGGCTGCCACGGACCAGGGAATACGGGTCCTGCTCGGCTCCGTTGTCGCGGATACCGTGGGCAACCCGCGCGTCAGCGGTGCCGTTGTGCGTTCGCTGAATGACGACGGCTTGGCGTACGGGCCGGTCGCGGAACTCGCCTGCGACCTGGTTGCCGTTTCAGGTGGCTGGAGCCCGGTCACTCACCTTCACAGCCAGCGGCAAGGCCGCGTCCGCTGGGACGAGAGCCTGGTTGCTTTCGTGCCGTCCGATGCGGTGGAGGGCCAGCAGATAGTCGGTGCCGCCGCGGGCAGCTTTGCCACGGATGATTGCCTGGCGCAGGGCGGCCACGCAGGATCGGTGGCAGCGTTCAACGCCGGCTTCGTCAACGAGATGGGCGCCCATGCCCTCGCGGTTTCCTCCCAGCCGCCTGTGGCGCAGGGCCCGACGCGGCCACTGTGGCTCGTCCATGACGAAAACTCGCAACTCGGGGACTTGCGCGAGCACTTTGTGGACCTGCAGCGCGATCAAACGGTTGCAGACGTACTTCGGGCCACGGGCGCGGGAATGCGTTCGGTGGAACATATCAAGCGGTACACCTCCATCAGCACCGCAAACGACCAGGGAAAGACCTCCGGTGTCAACGCAATCGGTGTAATCGCCGCAGCGCTGAACGGCGGAGCGACCCCAGGCGAAATCGGTACCACGACCTACCGTGCTCCTTACGCTCCAGTGGCGTTCGCCGCTCTGGCGGGTCGCGAGCGAGGCGACCTGTTCGATCCGGCACGATTCACTTCGATCCACCCGTGGCACGTCGCGCAGGGCGCCGAGTTCGAGATCGTGGGCCAGTGGCTGCGTCCGTGGTACTACGCACAGCCGGGTGAAGACATGGATGCTGCGGTTGCGCGCGAGTGTGCTGCAGTGCGGGATTCGGTCGGCTTCATGGACGCCACCACGCTGGGCAAGATTGAGATCTGGGGCAGCGATGCCGGTGAGTTCCTGAACCGCATCTACACCAACGCTTTCAAGAAGCTCGCCCCCGGTTCCGCCCGTTACGGCGTCATGTGCACTCCGGACGGCATGATTTACGACGACGGCGTGACCCTGCGCATCGACGAAGGCCGCTACTTCATGACCACCACCACAGGCGGCGCCGCAAAGGTTCTGGACTGGCTCGAGGAGTGGCTCCAGACCGAGTGGCCGGAGCTGGACGTGAATTGCACCTCGGTGACTGAGCAGTGGAGCACCATCGCAATTGTCGGCCCAAAGTCCCGTGAAGTCGTCGCCAAGCTGGCACCGGATCTGGACGTTTCCAACGAATCGTTCCCGTTCATGACCTTCCGGGAGACCACCCTCGCCTCGGGGATCCCTGCGCGTGTCTGCCGTATCTCCTTCTCCGGTGAACTGGCCTTCGAGATTAACGTCTCGGGCTGGTACGGACAGCAGGTGTGGGAGGACGTGGCCGCCGCCGGTGCAGAGTTCAACATCACCCCCTACGGCACCGAGACGATGCACGTCCTTCGCGCCGAGAAGGGCTATCCCATCGTCGGACAGGACACTGACGGCACCATCACACCCCAGGATGCCGGCATGGAATGGATCATTTCCAAGGCCAAGGATTTCGTGGGCAAGCGCTCCTACTCACGCGAGGACACCAAGCGCACCGACCGCAAGCACCTGGTGAGTGTGCTTCCTGTGGACAAGCACATCAGGCTCCCCGAGGGAACCCAGCTTGTCGAGGAGGGAGCCATCGAGAAGGCCGGAGCGGGTGTTGTTCCGATGGTCGGACATGTTACGTCCAGCTATCACAGCCAGGCGCTGGGTCGTTCATTCGCCTTGGCCTTGATCAAGAACGGCCGCAACCGCATAGGGGAAACCCTTGTGGCTCCGGTAGGCGACCAGCTCGTCGACGTCACCGTCGCCGAAACCGTACTTTACGATCCGGAAGGGAACCGCCGAGATGGCTGACACGCTCCTTGAGAACACCAGTACCACTGATCACGCCGCCTTGCGGCGTAGCCCGGCAGGTCATTTGGCAGATGCCTTCGCCGACGCCAGCGTGGACGGCCAGCGCGGAGTAAGCCTTCGCGAGGTGCCGTTCCAGACCATGATCGGTTTGCGAGCGACGCCACAGAGCGAGGGCGCGCACCGGCTCGAGGAGGTCCTCGGGGTGCAGCTCCCGGACCGGCACGGACTCGTCACCACGGGGTCCGGACGTTCTGTCCTCTGGCTGGCGCCGGACGAGTTCCTGGTGGTTTCGGATGAAGCTCCCGAGCATCTTGTCCTTGCACTGCGAAAGGCGCTTCAGGGTTCCCCCGGCTCTGTGCTCGATCTTTCCGCCAACCGGACCACTTTTGAACTGACCGGACCCTCGGCGAGGGGCGTCCTGGAGAAAGGCTGCCCGGTAGACCTTCACCCGCGCGTCTTCAAGGAGGGCACAGCGGTAAACACGAATATTGGGCACGTTCCGGTGATCCTTCGGAAAGTGGATGCGGAGACTTTCCGCCTCTACCCCAGGTCTTCCTTTGCGGACTACCTGGGCCGGTGGCTTGTCGATGCCATGGCTGAATACAAAGCACCGGAGATAAGTTAATGGCGTTGAGCACGCTGGACCTTTTCTCAATCGGAATCGGTCCGTCGTCCTCACACACCGTCGGACCCATGCGTGCCGCCAAGCGGTTCACTGACGTTCTGGTAGCAGAGGGGCTGCTTGAAAAGGTAGCCAGGGTCCATTCCCAGTTGTTCGGTTCCCTTGGGGCCACCGGTCATGGACATGGTTCGGGCAAGGCCGTGGTTCTCGGTCTTCAGGGGGAAACCCCCGAAACCGTGGACACCGACCGTGCCGATGAGATCGTGGCCGATGCGGCCAGGGAGGGGAAACTCAACCTGGCCGCTGTACGGCCCATCGGCTTCAACATGGAAGCGGACGTTATCCTCCATCGGCGCAAGTCCCTGCCGGCCCATCCAAACGGGATGACGTTCACCGCCCATGAAAGCGATGGGTCTGTGCTCAAGGCTGCGACGTATTATTCGGTGGGCGGCGGCTTCGTCGTCGACGAGCAGGCTGCAGGCGCGGACCGCATCGTGCAGGACACGACACCGCTCCCGTACCCCTTCACGACCGGCGGCCAGCTTCTCGAGCATTGCCGGCGGGAGGGACTGCGAATCAGCGACATCATGCTCGCAAACGAGCTGTCCTGGCGGACCGAGGACGAACTGCGCAGCGAACTGCTGCATATCTGGTCCGTCATGAAGGATTGCGTTCGCAACGGATGCGAGCGCACCGAACCCGTCCTGCCCGGTGGCCTGCGCGTTCCTCGGAGAGCCCCCAGGTTGTATGCCGATCTGTCCAAACGGACGGATGATACAGACCCAATGCGTGCAATGGACTGGGTGAACCTTTTCGCTTTGGCGGTCAATGAGGAGAATGCCTCAGGCGGCCGCATCGTGACCGCACCGACCAATGGCGCCGCAGGCATCGTCCCGGCAGTTCTGCATTACTACGAGAAGTTCATTGCGGGAGCGAGCGAGGACGGCATCGTCCGTTTTCTCCTCGCGGCCGCCGCGGTGGGCATTCTTTTCAAGGAGAACGCCTCCATCTCCGGCGCCGAGGTCGGCTGCCAGGGCGAGGTCGGGTCGGCCTGTTCCATGGCGGCAGCGGGGCTCTGCGAAGTCCTCGGAGGCACACCGGAGCAGGTCGAGAACGCCGCCGAGGTGGGTATCGAGCACAATCTGGGGTTGACGTGCGACCCCGTCGGCGGTTTGGTGCAAATCCCTTGCATTGAACGCAATGCCATTGCCAGCAACAAGGCGATCAATGCAGCGCGCATGGCGATGCACGGCGACGGCTCGCACAAGGTATCCCTCGATAAAGCGATCAAGACCATGCGGGAAACCGGTGCTGACATGAAGGTCAAGTACAAGGAGACCTCGCGGGGCGGGCTCGCGGTCAACGTCATCGAGTGCTGATCCGGGTGCTTGCCGTCTACCCGGGTGTCCGCGGACACCCGGGTTTCGTCCCATCATTCCAATGCCTGCCTTTACAGGCTTCCCGTTCCTATGGAGCAAGAATTGACCCTTAGACCACTCCCTCATGAACATATGTCCACCGGCAGCAGCCGTGTGAAGCGCGGGATGGCGGAAATGCTCAAGGGCGGCGTCATCATGGATGTTGTCACCGCGGAGCAGGCCCGCATCGCCGAGGATGCAGGCGCCGTTGCCGTCATGGCGC
>NZ_JBNHEY010000004.1:0-339118 GCF_059089725.1 Arthrobacter sp. M71 S08
TCATGACGGGACGCGCTGAAGAGACGAGCTTCATCGGCTGTCACTGTCAGGATGGAGAAATGACCGTCTGCGGTCAGCATTGGCAGCAGAGGCCGAATATGGAATCTCTCTCCAACAACGACGAGTTCATCCAGACTGAGTGGAACCTTATGTTCAGTCATTTGATTCTCATCAATAAAGAGAGCCAATCCGGCACTCTGGTGCTGCCAGTACTCTCGGTCTTCCGTCAGGGCTGTTGCAGGCTCAAGAATCGCTTCGGCATCTGCTTCAGGAACGCCAGCATCAATGAGTTTCGACCGGGCGCCGGCCAGAAGGTTTTTCAGTCGGATGGGATCCTGCCGTACCGCTTTCCCTTTGACATGCGTCGGCATGAAAATCGATACCGCATGAGTTGATTTGATGTTCATCAGTCGGGTCAGGTTGGTTTGCGTGAACAACTCGGGGTCCTTTCGTAGAGCGAGTTTGGGTCGCTTTCGGTGAGCGGATCAGAGTGCCCAGGTCCTCCCAACGGCTGGTCCTCTCTGCGTCTATCGAGTTTGCCCAACTTGCTGGTGCGAAGGCTGGACAACATGTTCGCCCTCCGCCGTAAGCCAGCTATCCGCGCCCCCATGGTGGAACGTTCATCCTCTCGCGGGACTTGTCCGCGTTCTCATCGACGAGGTTTACCTCCACCCGTGTAATCTGACCGGCGCATCGGGACAGCGTACTACTGGCGGAGGATTCGACCTCACTGATTAGTTGATCGCTTCCCTCGAAAACTGATTTGCGCTGACCTGCATGCGCACGGGCAATCTCATTCTCGCGTGCTTCCTAACACGCAGAACCCGTAGCGCATACTCGGTGAGCAATCCGCCGACACCGGCCGCGGGCCCTCGCTGATAGTTAGCTAACCATTCGATCCTAGGCTGGAGGGAGGGGGGAGCCAACGGGAAGCGGCTCTTCGCGTGCCAACTTCGATGTACGCAGCTCAGCGCTGACACTCCTTACGGAGACGACTCTGGTCAAGAGCCATATCTTCCGCCTCAACATCAGGTGGAGTGTCGTCCTTGGCCGGCGTCAGTGGCTTCGGTTTCGGTCCGTATAAGCTCTTCACCGGCATCTGTGTGGGGTGTCGAGGCAGGTTCGAGCATCTGTTCCCTAGAGTACTGGAAGGCGGTCATCGCGACGGCGATGACCGGCGTAGAAAGGAATGCCCCGACGACGCCGAAGAGGGACCCGCCCGCAGTTACGCCCGTGAGGACGACGGCTGGGTGAATCTTGAGGGACTTACCGACCAAAATTGGCTGTAGGACATTGCTTTCGAGTTGCTGGACGAGTAGGACGATCACGAGGACGATCAGCGCGGTGACCCAGCCGTCGGATAAGAGCGCGACGAATACGGCGAGGAACCCGGTCACAACTGCGCCGACAACCGGTAGGAACCCGCCGAAAAAGATCAGGACCGCCAACGGCAGAGCTAATGGAACTCCGAGAATCCAAAGGCCAGTGCCGATGAGAACGGCGTCCACTAGTGCTACGGCAGCCTGTGATGAAACGTAGGCAGAGAGGGTTCTCCAGCTCCTCATTGATACTTCGCCAATGTGTATAAAGACCGTGCCGGTCGTCCAGCGCAGCAGCCACCCAGAGAACCGGTCACCATCTTTGAGGCAGAAGAACGTGAGAACCAGAGTCAGCAGTGTTGTGATGGTGATGGAGCCGACCGTTCCGAGGCCGGAAGATACTCTGGTTAGGACCTCACCGATATTCTCCTGCAACCAGTTGAGTGCCGATGTAAGGAGTTCATCGACATCGGGGACGGCGAAAGGCAGCGAACCCGCGAAGTCGCCGAGACTCCGAACGTTGTCCACGGCCCGGCTCGAAAGGTCCCGCACGCCATCCACCGAGACAACTGCTGCGGTCCATCCCACTCCGACCGTGGCGATCAGCAGGCCCACGACTGTAGTCGTTGCGGCGGCTGCCGCCGGCAAGAACCGGCGTAAAACCCCATTGATGGGCCACAAGATGGAAGACAGGAGAAGGGCCAAGATCAGCGGAAGGACGATCACCCACAGCGCCGACAGGAGATAAAAAAGGCCCATAACCGCGATAGCGACAACCAGGACGCGCCCGAGGATCGACGTCGTAACCGTGAGGGCCGAGAGCAGCGCGCCGCTGCGGATGCGTTGCATCATGGCACGCGAAGCTGTCGCGCCGCTCTCACCTTCGTGGGTGTCTCCGGTGAGTCCCTGCTTGTCGGTCATGAGAAATCCTTCGCTGGTGAGGGTCCGCCAAACCTCCCGGAGGACACCGGCTTCAATACAGCCGTTGGCAGGGGCACGGAACGCTATTTGTCGCCGCTAGAAGGTTTCCACTAGTTGAAGGTATGACCCTACGTCTGGGTCGAATCACCAGTCACTGGGGGCTGAGAAACATTAGGACATAGTCAACCACTATTTGCTCTGCCTGTTCTCACATCAACCCTAAGTGGCCTCGGTGAAGCGGAATTCCACTGGCCGATGGAACCTTGTGCCCTCTTCCAAACCGGCAACGCGGAACGAAGAGGGGTGCGAGCGGTGTTAGGGCGCGGAATCAGCGAGAAGGACGTGAAACTTACTGCCGACGATAAAGGTCAGCGTCGTCACTATGGACGCGGCGGTGCCGGGCCGATCTGAAGCCCGTTGGAATCGTCATGACCAGAATGATGCAGGCCGGTCGTCCTACAGCTGACCCTCATCGCCCCGCATTGCGTGGCGCAGATCTGAGGCGATCTTGAGGGACCGAGACGCTATCTGGGCGTGCACGTCGCGCTGCTCCTGCGGCAGCCTTTCACCCTCGGAGAGCGCCCGATCAGTGGCGCCGCCGCGGTGAGTGCTTCATGCGCAAGTTCTCACCATAGGGAAGGGGCGATCCTCACCGTGCAGTGCCTGTCCTCGGGCGGTCAGCCTTCAATGCTGCCTGCTGCAATGGTCGAGCCCGCTATCTGATCCCTATCTGACCCCACCCTGCTCGACGGATGGGGGCTACCCGCTCTGCCAAGGACGGATCGGTAATCGTAGAAAAAGCCGCGACCTTGTCCAGCGTGCCGTCGATCAACACCCAGTCCGCGACGGGCAGAGTCACTGACAGCTCGTCACCAGGTTCCATACAAGCAGGATAGGCATAGTAGTTAGCCCGTCGGAACCACAGGCAGCGGGAGTCTGCCGCCACAGGTCGGCGCGATAGTGCAGCAGCCACGAGCATCACACAGATGCGGGCGGCGGAAACTTCTCCGACCACCGGTCACCTACAGCCGAGGATGTCATGGACCCGCATGTTCTTCCTCTAAGACATCATCGAAAGGCTCGTCGAAGAGGTCCAGGACGCCACCTCCGCCTGGTTCTACCCAACTTCCATCCCATTGAATTGGGGCCGAGCCGCCGTTTCAGTCCTTCTTGAAGGCGTCCTTGACCTTTTCGCCGGCCTGTTTGATGTCACCCTTGGCCTGATCACCCTTGCCTTCGGCTTTCAGGTCTTCGTCGCCGGTAGCGTTCCCGGTTGCTTCCTTGCCTTTGCCGCCAAGCTTCTCGGCGTTGTTCCCGATCTTGTCGTCCAGACCCATGATGTTCTCCCTACGGTCGACTTCATTGGTGGTGCATTCGGCGATGAACCGATGAATTCAGTTAAACACAGATGAAGAAGCAATGCATCCGTTCGCATTTGACCAGCCGGGCCGGAAGTTTCCATTCTGCCCCCCGATTCGACGAGTGTCCCGCCTCCTGCCGCCCCGTGCACGGCACAAGCTCCCCCGCGCTTCTCTGCTTGTCCCGCACACACCTGGACAGCAGGAACCAGCTGACCACTGCACACCCACCACGTCACCAACACTGGGGAATTTCACCTCGAGCGATTCGTGGCCGTGCACAGCCTAATTCCAGTGGCTGATGGTCCGACTGAGGTTCTAGGCACTAAACAAGCCGAGGTCGTCGCGCAAAGGCCTGCCGATGCGCGGCGCATCGTCTGAATACCCGTTCCTCACTGGGGTGGGGAGGACAAGTGGAAGGCAACAGTTGCCCGCATGGACGCAATGGAACGTGGCGAGGTTCAGAAGCCTTTGGGAGGGCTAACTGTACTTCATTTACCACTTCTGAAAGGGCTCCAACCGGGGTGGTATGCACTCAGCCGGCCCCGTGAGCTCCCAACCTAACCGGCTGAGAACGGATGCGGCCTCGTAGGGGTCGTCTCTGACGGCCGATCGCAGCTGTCGCCTGCGCCACCGTTCTCGCCCCGCCTTCAGCGCCGTTTTCCAACCTCCTACCGAGTCCACTCCGCAATCAGCGATCAGGAACTCAAGGACATCCTCTAGCCCGGGCCGGAATCTCTCCCCTCCGACGGGGAAGTGCAACGAACTCAGCATGTGTGGGTTAGCCACCGCTGCAGGCCGAATGGCGTGCGCTCTAGCTAGGAGATGCGATGGCACCCCGCTCTGCGTGAATCTGCCAATGACAAATCGGTGCAGTGTGCAAATCGGCGGCAAACTCGAGGCGCATCAACGGGTTGCCATCCAAGATCGAATAGATCCGAAAATCTGACTTGGACGTCTTCAGGAAGTATCCTGATCTATCGAGCTCTTGGTATAGGGCCACAGACAAGTACGCCAGACTCTCCACCGACGAACAAATCGATTTGGCGATTCTCTGGACGAACTACGTACCGATCGGCGTCGCCAGCCTTGACTGACACAATGCGGCGATCCCCTGGGAGAGTAGCGTCAAGCAGCACCTGAACTTCATCCGCGAAGCTTCGAGACATCTCTTCAGATGATACCGCCTCAGTCGTCAAGCGCTGCGTCCCCGAGAAGGAACTCAATTTCTTCAAGTTCTTCCCGCGCTGCCCATTCGGCTGCTGTGAGCGATCGGCTACGAACGGCCGCCCGGAATTCGCTAAGACTCATTCCGACCCCGCGCAGCACGCGCTCGCGATCGGCTTCTAACGTCTTCTTGGATCTCGTGATGGTAGAGGCCATTGCGATGCTCTCCTTTCCCCATTGAGTGTTCTGATAGTAGATCACCTCCCACTGACAATCGAGCATTCAAACGATTTCGGTGGGTAAACGGTGGATGACCGCCGCGACCCGTTCAATGCTAAGGTCCCTGCTAGGCATAATGCCTAGTCAGAGACCCTTTCTTCGTTGCGGGGGCAAGATTTGAACTTGCGACCTCTGGGTTATGAGCCCAGCGAGCTACCGAACTGCTCCACCCCGCGGCGCACGAACGACCTTACTTACCTCAGGATGAATGCACCAATCAGGGAAACCCTGGGATCTAAAGTGTTCGGGATGTTTCCCGCAGAACCAGTCGAGTTCGGTAACGACGAGGGTGTCCCCCGCCCTGCACCACCTGCTCGTTGAAGCCAGCTCTCGGCATCCCAGACAGTGTTCTTCTAGCGCTAACCAGTATCTCTACGGCATGTGGCGTTGGGCTGTGCCCTAATGCGACACTCTCTCCGAATTGCAGGTTGTTGGAACTTATCTGCACCACGTATCGAAGCTTCAGGGGAGCTCGGATGGATGGGTGCTCAGCCTCGCCTCGGGGGCCAGGTTCGCGTTGGATGGGTGCTCGTTGAGGAGTTGCAGTTGCTCTTTGATCTCAGCCAATTCAACATGGAGGGCGTTTTCGCTCTCCATCTCAGCTTCCGTCTCAGCGGTGACGCTTTCGATCAGCCAGGACGCTAGGGTCGCCGTCACGACACCGAGTACCGCGATGCCGCCGATCATCAGAGCCGTGGCGATGAGCCGGCCAGCACCTGTGACCGGGTAATGGTCGCCGTAGCCGACAGTCGTTATGGTCGTCATCGCCCACCATAGGGCATCACCAATCGTGGTGATGTTCGCATCGGAGGCGTTCCGTTCGACATCCAGGACAGCCAGCGCGGCGGCATAGGAGAGGATGGCAGCCGAGGCTCCGACGTAGGTCACCAGGCGTCCGCGGAGCGCGTGTCCGCCGACCCGGTGCAGGACGCGCAGCAGCGTCAGCAACCGAAGCAGACGAAGTGGTCGGAGCATGGGCAGGGCAACGATCATCAGCTCGTGAATGTTCCGGATGGACCACCTCCGCCGGTTCGCCGCGAGGAACAGCATGACGATATAGTCGACCAAGAACACCCCCCAAATAATCCACATGAGCGTGGCGATGGATGACGCAGTATGGTCTTTTGGCTGTCCGATTACCTGGACCGAGTAGAGGATCAGGAATAGCACCGCAGCCCCTGCCAGTGGCCATTCGGTGCGGTTACGCCACGCTTCTTGAGTCATGGGTGCATCCTATTGGGGTACTCGGCTTGCCAAGGTCGCGATGCGCGCACTGCCGAGATTAATTCGGCCTTGGGCTTCCTTCTCGTTGATCTCAGGCTGATCAGCGCCTGAGATCAACCACTCGAATAGATCGCTGTGAGTTGGGAAGCGATTGTGGCCGTTCCAGGCACAACCCGCGAAGGTCTTTTGTCCTCGCCTTCAGGCACAGGTGGGCCGTCCAGGGCTGTACCCCAGCACAACGCGCCTCTCTCGGCAGTGGTGTCTTAGTCTCTTCTTATGGCCAATATCCCTGCACCTAGAGCTTCAGCAATTGCTCAGTTAAGCAATGAGTCAGAAGATCTCGAAGAGCGAACGTCTGCCCTTCAAGGAGATGAAGACACGCAGACCCATGACATTGGCCGGGTTCAGGCCGACTACCGCTCCTGGCATAGCCGAGCAAGCCGCGTTCTGCCTCCGGATGCACGGAAGAAGTTTGACGAGCAGCGGGACGGGAGCATGGTCAACCCCGGGATCAATCGCTTCCTTGGCGATCCTCAAAAAAATCAGCGATCAAAGCAGACGATGGATCCTTTCCTCTAGGGTGCTGGCAATACCCGTTCAGCAATGTACGAGCCCGACTAGAGCGACAACGGAGCCTGCTAGCCGACGCCGAACCTGATGAATCGCCGGCTGCGTTCGTAGCAGCAGATCTGGCCAATGTGCTGAGACGGTTACCGGACTTCATTCATGTCCTCCAGCAGCGCCGACCAGATTGGCCTATTGGTGAAGCGCTAAAGGACGAGCGGGAGTTGCAGGTCCTCGTCGAAGCGTTGCTACGGACACTCTTCGATGATGTTCGACCAGAGGACTACACTCCCTCGCGAGGCGGCGCGAACTAAAGGGTGGACTTTGTTTTACCCGAGGTTGGAGTGATCGTGGAGACAAAGATGACCCGAGAAAGCATGAGCTCACGAAAGCTAGGCGAAGAGCTCCTAATTGATGCTGGCCGCTACCCTGCTCATCCTGAGTGTAAAGCCATTGTTGCTTATGTCTACGACCCTGGCAGACGCCTACAGAACCCGCGCAGCATCGAACGGAATCTTACGCAAACGACTGCATCAGGCATCTCCTTCTTCTGTGTCATCTCGTAGCACGACGATTTACGAGGTGGGATTGCGCCCGCTTGCTTGTCTAGGTGACCAAGAGATTTAGGCTCGCTACACGGCATCGAGGTAGGCGCGGTGCCATCAAGGGCACGCCATTAGGGGGAAAGTATGAACTTTTTTGGACTGGATAGCGCCTATATCAGCGCTGATCGCTGTGGTGGCGCTCGTTTTCACGGGGAAACAAATGAGTCTCGCACAACGTCAGACTGAGCTTCAGGAGCGGGTACATCGCGACCAGCAGCAGCCCTATGTATGGGTCGATTATCGGATGGACCCGTCTCGAATTGGCTTGTCGACCTAGTCATCAAAAATGAAGGGCCAACGGTTGCGCGAAACGTACGTGTTGCCTTCGACAGGCCCATCAGCCGAGCAGGCAACTTCACTGATCTTGAACTTATGGAGCTGCCTGGTTTCAACGGATTCGCCTCCATCCCTCCTGGACGGGAGATGCGATGGAGTCTAGGCACTCACGTTGACATCTTTAAAGAGAAGACCCTGACGAGGCACGAAGTCACAGTTACCTTCGAAGGACCCTTTGGAGAGGTTCAGCCTGCGACCTACACACTCGACTATGCAGACATGAAGAGTGCAGCCGTAGGCGACGCGGGGACGCTGAAAGAGGTTGCCAAGAACCTGAAGGAACTGAGCAAGAAATTGGGCTAACGATGCGAAAACATCGCGTGGCAGGCACCCGGGCTGGGTCCCAACAATAGTGCAATCCCCTAAACGCCGATAACGGACCGTTATGTCGACACACGGACAGCGTACGCGCGCTTCGGTGCACTGATGGGCTGCGCCTGACTCCACCTACCCAGATGAAGGACCGTCACAAAATACGCCAGGCCGGTTGATTGCTCCATAGCCCTTCATCGACCATCTCGCGAATTGCCTTGAGAACGCGCGGGCGAAGTAGCGGAGGAGTCTGGTTGAGTTCTACGGCCGGTTCGAAAACAGACCGCATAAACCTTGAAGGCAGCTCCCGAATAGTATGCGGAGCCATGGACTCGCAACACCGCTCTAGATAGGCTTCACGCTAGGTCTCCTGAGCAGATGGGTCGTGTCACATGGCAGTAATCAGGGACCTCCGGTCATGACAAAGCCGAACATCCTGACGGTCGATGACGACCCTCAGGTTTCCGCGGCGGTTGCCCGCGACCTTCGCAATAGATATGGGCCGGAATTCAGGATTCTCCGGGCAACGTCTGGGGCTGAAGCCATGGAGATACTGGCCAAACTGGCGCTTCGTGATCAAGCGGTGGCGCTGATCGCGGCGGATCAGAGAATGCCCCAGATGACGGGGATCGAACTGATGGAGCGCGCACGACCACACGCTCCAGGGGCGAAGCTACTCCTTCTCACTGCCTATGCAGACACTGATGTGGCCATCAAGGCGATCAACGATATCGGGCTCGACCATTACCTGCTCAAGCCATGGGACCCGCCGACGGAACGGTTGTATCCGGTAGTGGATGACCTCCTCGATGACTGGCGGCGGGCTAATCCCGACCACACATCCGACGTGCGGGTAGTCGGCGCCCGGTGGTCAGACCGTAGCCACGAGATCAAAACCTTCCTGGCCCGCAACTACGTGCCCTACCGCTGGCACGACATCGAAAGGGACGCGGAGGCCGCCCGCCTGCTGGAACTTGCCGGCGCCGGCCCGGCGGATATGCCCCTGGTGCTCCTGCCGGATGGATCAGTGCTCTCATCCCCGTCGACCCTTGATCTGGCCTCTGCCCTGGGTCTACGCACCGTTGCCCAGCGCCCGCTCTACGACGTCTGCATCGTGGGAGGCGGACCCGCCGGTATGGCCGCAGCGGTCTACGCAGCGTCTGAGGGGCTCAGTACCGTAATCGTCGAACGTGAAGCGCCGGGCGGTCAGGCCGGCCAGAGCGCGGCCATCGAGAACTATCTGGGGTTCCCGAAGGGTTTGAGCGGCTCAGATCTCACTCAGCGTGCCATGGCGCAGGTCTCGCGATTCGGCGCGGAAGTGGTTCTCGCGAACGATGCTGTGGGCTTCGAGTCCCGAGGCCCGGTGCGGGCCGTGCTGTTCGGTTCAACGGACATAGAGGCACGGGCCCTCATCGTAGCTACCGGAGTGTCCTACCGACGGCTTGACGCTGAAGGGATCGAACCGCTCACTGGTCGGGGTGTCTACTACGGCGCGAACGCAAGCGATGCCAGCCAGTGTGAGGGCGACGACGTATATGTTGTCGGAGCCGCGAACTCGGCAGGGCAGGCAGCGCTGAATCTGGCGCAACATGCGAAACGGGTAGTGCTCGTGGTTCGATCCGGGACACTTGACGCGACGATGTCCCGTTACCTCATCGAGCGCATCTCTTCCTCTCCTGCCATCGAGGTCCGCTACCGTAGCGAGGTCGTGGCGGTTGACGGAGACGGTCATCTTGAATCACTTGTGATCGCCGACAGGGATACCGGGCGCACTCAGGAAGTGGCTTCGAGTTGGCTTTTCATCTTCATCGGGGCCTCTCCGCGTACGACCTGGCTTGGCGATGACATCGTTCGAGACGAGAAGGGATTCGTGGTCACAGGGCACGACCTGCTCAATCCGGCCTACCCTCAGCGCTGGCCCCTGGCGCGCGGGCCATTCGCGTTGGAGACGAGCGTGCCCGGTGTCTTTGCCGCCGGTGATGTCCGGCTGGATTCAATGAAGCGGGTGGCATCGGCAGTCGGAGAAGGCGCGATGGCCGTTTATCTTGTCCACCGCTACCTGGTGACCATCTGATGCACGCGCACGAGCTGCGAGGGATCAGCCTCTTCAAGGGTCTCAGTGACCAACAACTTTCCGAACTCGTCGAAGTGGGTACGGAGGTCGCGATCGAACCCGGCGTCATCCTGTGGAACGAGGGTGAACCTGCAGATTGCTGGTGGGTACTGGTTGACGGCGCCCTTGAGCTGCTTCGTCATGTCGGACGTGAGGACACCGTCGTCGGGAAGATGGATGTGCCTGGCCGTTGGGCTGGAGGGTTCCGCGCTTGGGATGAAAGCAGCGTCTACCTTGCCACCGGTCGAGGGAGCGAGGCTGGCCGGGTCCTCCGAGTCCCAGCCAGTGCCCTGCGGGTGCTCTTCGGTGAGTGGTTCCCCTTCGCGGTGCACTTCATCGAGGGCTTGTACGGGACGGTGCGCCGGGTCGAATCAACCATCCGGCAGCGTGAAGCGCTGGCAACGCTCGGCACGCTGTCAGCCGGACTCGCCCATGAGATCAACAATCCGGCCGCGGCAGCAACCCGGGCGGTGGAGGCCCTGGAGGATGCATCCCGCATGGTGCTTGCATCCGTGGGCAGCCTGACCCGCATCGGCATCACTCCGTCCCAGTTCACAGCCCTGGAAACCCTCCGCGCAGAAATCACGACGACTGCGGTCGTTCCGGATGCGCTGACACTCGCCGATCAGGAAGACCTCCTGATCGAATGGCTCTCTGAGCGAAGCGTGGAACATGACTGGGTTATCGGCCCCACGCTCGCCGCTGCCGGGGTGGACCTGGAGTGGTGCAAGCGCGCTGAATCATTGTTCGATGGGCCGGCCCTGGAGCCAGCGCTGGAATGGGTAGCCGCTACCCTGTCCATGGAAAAGCTGCTCTCAGAAGTAAGGGAATCCACACGGCGGGTCTCGGAGCTCGTCTCGGCGGTCAAGTCTTACTCGCAGATGGACAGGGGCTCCCGCCAGAATATCGACGTGGTCGAAGGCCTCGAAAGTACGCTGGTCATGCTCGGGCACAAGCTCCGTGATGGGGTAGAGGTTGTGCGCGAGTACACCGATAACTTACCCGCCATCGACGCATACCCGGGCGAGCTGAACCAGGTGTGGACCAACCTCATCGACAACGCAGTGGACGCGATGGAAGGAGTCGGCACCCTGCGCGTAGCCACCCTGTGGAACGGAACCGGGGTGACGGTCGAAATCGGTGACACCGGTCCCGGACTTGCTCCACCAGTAGCCAAGCGTGCTTTCGAGGCCTTCTATACAACCAAGGACGTCGGCAAAGGGACCGGTCTGGGCCTGGACATCGCCCGACGAATTGTCGTCGAACGGCACGGCGGAACAATCGACGTCGAATCCGAACCGGGCAGGACGGTGTTCCGGGTGCAGCTGCCGCTCCTCCAGTCTTGATACCTGATGGCAGCCGCGCCGGCGTCAGGTCAGTTTGAACTGCCGGTTCACGTCCTTGTACAGCAGGTACCGGAAGTTGGGCGGGCCGCCCGCGCTGAGTAGAACCTG
Source organism: Arthrobacter sp. M71 S08 (assembly GCF_059089725.1). NCBI lineage: Bacteria > Bacillati > Actinomycetota > Actinomycetes > Micrococcales > Micrococcaceae > Arthrobacter > Arthrobacter sp. M71 S08. The sequence continues at coordinate 11,653 of NZ_JBNHEY010000004.1, forward strand.
TGCGGGAGTCAACGAGATGGACCCTTCAGGATTGAAGCGGCTCCCCCTGATGGGAGGTGGCCCGGTACACGCCGTTATCGCTGTACGTTGCCTCCGCACACCGCAGCGTAGCCGCCTCCGCTTCCAGGTTCCGTTGAGCGTTCGAAGCCCATAGACGCCGGCCCTCCACTGTGCGATAGAGCGGATCCAGACTCAACAAACTGTTGACGACGGCGGCCCTCCCGCGTGTGAAGTCGTCATCAGGTACGTGAGCGTACTCCTCGCGTACGGCTTCAACATAACGGCGATACCCGCCCGCAGCCCGGCCCAAGACGGCCAGATCAGCGTCGCACAGGAGCTCCCCGGCCCGGTCACTGTATTCGGGAGCATGCGAAGCGGTCAGCGATACCAGCCGTCGCACCTCGGCTGGACGCGCGATATGGCGCTTCAGCGAGGACTCGGCCAGTGCAGCTGAGGCTTCCTCGTCCGCCCCTGCCTCACCGGCGTACACAGCGTCGTGGAACCAAGCGGCGAGCCGGACATGCAGGCGGGTCTCGGCGTCGTCGTTGTCGTTGAAAAGGAGGTCCAATGCCTCGAGCACATCGAGCAGGTGCCCGGGGGTGTGATAGCGGCGATGTGGTTCTGACCAGCGGTCCAGAAGCTCCGCACCCAACCGGGAGGCACCGGGCAGGGTCTGCTCCCACCGCGTCAGGAGGCAGCGGCGGAGACGGTCAGGTCTTCGCCGGGCAGGCACCCGCAAGCCGCTCGCGATCAGGACGCGGACCAGCGTGCCGCCGTCGACCTCGTGTGCCCCGAGCCCGACGAGCTGGCGGTACCGTCGGGCAGGAACGTCGTAGTGGTCCACATCGAAAGCGCGTTCCGGGATGCCGGCGCCGGCCGCGAACGTGTGCAGCTCGTCGAGTGAGGTATCCGAGATGAGGTGCGAGAAAAGCGTGCCGTGCGCGGGCCAGAGCGGAGGATCAATGTACACGGCCATGGGACTAAGCGTACCGACCGGTGGTTCCGTGGCGAGCGCCGGCGTAACAGGATCCGAAACGTTTACCGGCGAAAACCCCTGTACAGCCGAAGGTCCCTGTGCCATTGTTTACGGTGTCTACATGCGGTGCCGTTCCTGGGAAATGCATCCACGGCGACCGCGTACGCCACTTCGCGAATCGAGTACCCATGGAAACCACCCTCCTTGCCATCGGCACAAAAAAGGGCCTGTGGCTTGCAACCAGCACTGACCGGCAGAACTGGACCCTGTCGCAGCCCCACCACCTCATGTCGGAGATCCCCAGCATCGGAATAGACACCCGCGGCGGGCGGACCCGGATCCTCGTGGGCATGATGGACTGGCACTGGGGTCCCACGGTCGTCTACTCCGACGACCTCGGCGCCACCTGGTCCGAACCCGAGCAGGGCGCCATCAAGTTCGACGAATCCGACGAGACCGCCCTCGGCCGGATCTGGCAGCTGCAGCCGGACTCTGAGGATCGGCCCGGCGTCGTGTGGGCCGGATGCGAACCGATTTCGGTGTGGAAATCGACCGACGGCGGCCAGCACTTCGAGCTCAACCGTGGGCTATGGGATCACCCCCACCGCTCCGAGTGGGGTGCCGGATTCGGCGGCGCGGCCGCTCACACCGTCACTCCCAGCCCGGTCGATGACACGGTCCATGTGGCCATGAGCACCGGCGGCGTCTACCGCTCCACTGACGGCGGCCAGTCCTGGGAGCCCCGCAACAAGGGCATCTCGGCGTACTTCATGCCCGACCCCAACCCCGAGTTCGGCCAGTGCGTCCACAAAATCGCCCGCGATTCCGAGAACCCGCAGCGCCTCTACGCCCAGAACCACCACGGCGTGTACCGGTCGGACGACGGCGCCGAGACGTGGGAGTCGATCGCTGACGGACTGCCGGCTGACTTCGGTTTCGTCATGCTTTCCCATCCCCGCCGCGGCGGCACCGCCTGGGTCATCCCGCTGAAGGCTGACGGCGAGCGAATTCCCCCGGACGCGCGCCTCGCCGTTCACCGCACGGACGACGCCGGTGCCACCTGGTCGCGCCTGGACAACGGACTGCCGGACAGCGAATACAACGCCGTGCTGCGCGATGCTGCCGGTGTGGACACGGCAGAGCCCGTCGGCGTCTATTTCGGGACCCGCGGCGGTTCCGTCTACGCCAGTGCAGACGAAGGGGAAACTTTTACTGAAGTGGCAGCGCACCTTCCGGACGTACTCTGCGTCCGTGCCGCCGTCGTCGTGGGTTCCAGCGAGCCCGTTGCCTCGCCATGAGCCCGGTCACGGTCCTTATTCCAACGCTGCTGCGGCCGTTCGTGGAGGACCGGTCCTCCGTCGAGGTCGCCCTGGAGGCTCCGGCGCCGGTGTCATGGGTCCTGGACACACTGGCGGATGGGAGGCCCATCTTCGCGCGCCGGATACGTGACGAAACCGGGGCGCTGCGCCGATATGTGAATATCTACGTGGACGGCGAGGATGTGCGTCGGGCCGACGGTCTTTCCACACCTGTTGAACCCGGATCCGAGGTGATGATCATCCAGTCGCTGGCGGGCGGCTAGGAGGGTCACGCGTCGTCCGCCAGCAGGGCGAGAAGTTCGTCGATCAGTACTCTGGAGCGACGAATCCCATCCCTGAGCCTGGTCATCGCGACGCCCTGCAGAAGACCGATGTCGTAGCGGTCTGCTTCTTTTTCCAGCTCCACCGCTGTTCGCGACAGCCATTCGTGCAGCACTGCCGAATCGATGATCTCGCCCAGTTCGCGCTGGTATCTCTTGGCGTCCTTGGCGGCCCGGCGAAGATTCTTCCGCGGCCGGATCTCCGCGGTGTCCAACACCGACGAGACGTAGCGGACGCGTTTCACCGCCTTGCGAACGTCATGGGCGCGGTGGAACGCTGCCTCTTCGCCTGCGGCCGCGTCCTGCGCCTCCGGGGACCGTGCCGCAATCCTCTCCAGCTTGCGAAGACTGCGACGAAGCAGCCGGTTGGCGAGCTGGCGGGAGGACCGGCCGTGGACTGCGTCTGTCAGGGGAGGGTCGTAAGCGAATGCCTGGATATCCGCCAGAAGTTGCAGATGCTCGTTGCGCTGCAGATGCCGCCTGACCACGCGTGAAGCAGCTGTGAACTGCCCGCGTGCGCGCTTCTGCAACAGCTCGAGTGCAGCGGGCTGCACGGCGTCTCCGAGCAGTTCAACGCCAGCGGGCAGAAGCTCGGCGGTGACCTCGGCGTCACGGGCGGCGCTGCACCGTCTCGCAAGGTCCCTCAGCCGCAGATCGAGGTCCTTTCTTTGATTGACCTCGAGGAATGGAGCCGCCGCCGTCAGCACGGCCCGGAAGGATCGGCAGGTCACGCGCAGTTGGTGTACGGCGTCGGGAAGGTCCAGCCGCACGGCGAAATCGCCCAGCAGAAGCTGATCCGAGAGTTGCCGGAACATCGCGGTGAGTGCTGCGGCTCCATCCCCGGGATCGGTCCGGCGACCGCCGTCGTCGGAATCGGCGTTGCGGTTAGCGTCGGCCTTGTTCTCCTGCTGAGGTTCGAGCGTGGCTTCCCCAGCGAGACCGGCAAGGTGACGCCGCAGGGCAACCGGAAGGTCCAAGGGGCGCGATTTCAGTCCGTTAAAGACCTGCTCATGGTGGTTCCCGGCAAGCGGGAGCTTCACGATCCAGCGCACGTCGGCGCCCTGCCCAGTTCTGACGAGCTCTACCGACCTTCGACGCAGCGCTGACCGGGCGGTGTCGTAGGTTGTTCCTGCGTGGCTTTGCCCCGGAACTTCGGCACTCATGGGTCCATCATCCTCCGGTATGGCAGGATTCGTCGTCGTGACGGGTACGGGGTGCGCGGCTGCACCTCACGGAAGGGAACCATTAGCTTTGAGTACATGCCTGTCTTCCGGTACGACGTCGAGATTCTGCACCTGCTCGTGTCCCCGCAGCACGCCTACTTCGGCCGGGCACGTGACGGCGCGGCAGACGTTACGACGACGGACGCCGAGCAAGCTGAAGTTGTGGCAGGCAAGGGCATCGTTGGGGACCGGTTCTTCGGCAAGGCCGCGCACTTGGACGCCGCAGTGACCGTATTCGCGGTCGAAGCGTTGGAGTCGATCGCGGCGGAGTTGGGCTCAGGAGCCTTTGATCCGATGCTGACACGGCGCAACGTGATCCTGAGAGGCGCACACCTGCCCCCGCTGGTCGGTGAGGAGTTCACGCTCGAAACCGGTGGGGGCCACGTGACACTGCAGGGCGGCAGGCCGGCGCACCCGTGTGCATGGATGGACCGAATGCTCGCTCCAGGGGCGCACGCGGCAATGCGCGGACGTGGCGGCGTACGGTGTCAGCCGGTCTCTTCCGGTGTGCTGCACCGAGGCCCGGCGGTGCTGGTGAGCCCCGTGGAACTCGATCCGGCACAGGCCGGTGTACCCCATCGACTGAGGCCCAGCAGACTGCCCTGAAACACTGACGCAGATCTAGAAACCGCCGGTGTCAGCTGCCATGTTGTTGAAGCGCGAGTAATGGCCCTGGAAGCCGACCACGAGGGTCTTGGTGGGACCGTTACGGTGCTTGGCAACGATGACATCGGCCTCGCCGGCCCGCGGGGACTCCTTGTCATACACATCGTCGCGGTGAAGCAGGATGACCATGTCGGCATCCTGCTCGATGGACCCGGATTCTCGCAGGTCAGAGACCATGGGCCGCTTGTCTGTGCGCTGCTCGGAACCACGATTGAGCTGTGACAGAGCAACAACAGGAACGTTCAGTTCCTTGGCCAGGAGCTTCAGTGCTCGCGAGAACTCCGAGACTTCCTGCTGCCGGGATTCGACGCGCTTTCCGGACGACATCAGCTGCAGGTAGTCGAGGACAACGAGCTTTAGATCGTGCCGCTGTTTCAGGCGGCGGCACTTCGCGCGGATCTCCATGAGCGACATGTTGGGGCTGTCGTCGATAAACAGCGGGGCGTCATTCATACGGCCCATCGTGGTGGCGATCTTGCCCCACTGCTCGTCCTTCACGGTGCCCTTACGCAGGTCCTGCAGCCCAATGGTGGCTTCCGCGGACAGGAGTCGCATAGCGATCTCATTCCGGCCCATCTCCAGGGAGAAGAACACGGTGGTCATGTTGTGCTTGATGGCCGCTGAGCGAGCCCAGTCCAGTGCGAACGTGGACTTACCCATTGCCGGACGGGCTGCAATGACGATCATCTGGCCGCCATGCAGACCCTGCGTGAGTTCGTCGAATTCATAGAACCCCGTGGGCACCCCGGTCATCCCCTCACCGCGATGACCCGCGGACTCGATCTCATCGACCGTGCCCTCAATGATGTCCTTCAGAGGCACATAGTCTTCGGCAGTACGACGTTCGGCAACGGCATAAACCTCAGCCTGCGCCGCGTTGACAATGTCATCGACCTCACCGTCGTTGGAGTACCCGAGCTGGACGATCTTGGTACCGGCGTCCACGAGGCGGCGCAGGACGGCCCGTTCCCGAACGATCTCCGCATAGAAGCCCGCATTCGCTGCGGTGGGCACGGACTGGATCAGTGTGTGGAGGTAGGCGGGGCCGCCGATGCGGGAGATCTCTCCGCGCTTGGTGAGCTCATCCGATACGGTGACGGCGTCAGCGGGCTCGCCGCGGCCGTAGAGATCGATGATGGACTCGTAGATGCTCTCGTGGGCGGGGCGGTAGAAATCCACACCCCGCAACACCTCTACGCAGTCTGCAATGGCGTCCTTGGACAGCATCATCCCGCCGAGGACGGACTGTTCTGCGACCAGATCCTGGGGAGGCGTGCGAGAGAACTCAGGCGAGCGCGTGTCTGCTGATGAATCCGCATGAGCCAAAGACACTGGTGCGGCCTTCCTTCCCGAAATTTCCCCGAATCCCTACACCGGTTGCCCTAAGGCAGGCGGTGGACCCGAGCTGAATAACCATAGGTACCAGCCGCCACCGACAGTCTTCGCGGTATGGGATACCCCGCAACCGTAGTGCCCATCCGGCGTCCTGCCAAGCGAGTTATCCACAGGGGGTGTGCATAAGTGTGTATAACTTGGTGATTGTGCGGCGTGTTGTGTGCAGAGGCTGGGGATATTTATGTGGATTTGTGGGAACTTATATCCGCAAAGGGCCTCTCACTAGGTGAAACGTTCCGCACAGGCTGTGGACAAAAACTTTCTCTGACCAACGTTCATCCCCTGCTTCCGTGTTGACAAGAGCAGAAAATAGGCCTATCGAGCGGCATTTATGCACCTTCTATCCACAACTGTGCAGGAAGCTGTCCCCGGCGTACGCCAGAGCGAATAAAACGCATGACGGCCCTCTATGCCCCGGACCTGATGTTCCGTAAATAGCGTACGGAACAGGGAATACTCCTCTTGCCGGGTATATCGCCGGAGGCGCCGTCACGGCGCCCTGAGCACTACCGCTCCCGTGACCGGTACACGCGGAAGGCCCCCGCTCCGAGGAGCGGGGGCCTTCCGGCAGTAACTGCTAGCTGCTTAGCGCTAAGTGGCTCTCCCCAGGCTCGCTTCGCTCACCCGGGGACCCCTAGCTAATTAGCTGGCGACGACGTCGAGGTCGATCACGGCGGCAACATCCTCGTGGAGACGGACGTTTGCCTGGTAGGAGCCAACCGACTTGATGTGTGCCGGCAGTTCAACCTTGCGCTTGTCGATGGAGCCGAGACCTGCGGCTTCCACAGCCTTCGCGACATCATCGGCCTTGACGGTTCCGAAGAGACGACCGGACTCGCCGGCCTTGACGGTCAGCTTGACCGGCTTTGCCTGCAGGGCTGCAGCCTGACGCTGGGCGTCCTCAAGCGAAGCGTGCTCACGAGCGGCACGTGCAGCCTTGATGGACTCCACCTGCTTCTCGCCACCCTTGGTCCAGGTGAGAGCGAAGCCGCGGGGCAGAAGGTAGTTACGTGCGTAACCGTTCTTTACCTCGATAACATCGCCTGCGGTTCCCAGACCGGTGACTTCCTGGGTCAGAATAAGCTTTGCCATGGTGTGTGTTCCTTTCCTTAGCCGCGGCCTGCGCCGGAGTAAGGCAGGAGAGCAACTTCGCGGGCATTCTTGATTGCCAGAGCGATCTTGCGCTGTTCCTGCACGGTCACGCCGGTCACACGGCGTGCACGGATCTTTCCGCGGTCGGAAATGAACTTACGCAGCAGTGCTACGTCCTTGTAGTCGATGACGGTGACGTCAGCGGCCTTCAAGGGGTTGGACTTTGGTTTGGGCTTACGAAGTTCAGCCTTAGCCATCGTGGTGCTCCTTATGTCTGATGGAGCCCGCAGAACGTTTCTGCGGGATGGGAATTACATGGTGGAAACGCCTCCGTAGCGGCGACGCTTCCTGAAAGGTCTAGAAGGGCGGTTCGGAAGATTCCGGGCCGTTGCCCCAACCGGACGAATTACCGCCCGCTGGTGCACCCCATGGGTCCTGCTGCGCGGGCTGGCTCTGCTGGCCGCCGCCGCCCCAACCCTGGTTGGAACCACCGCCGCCGCCGAAGCCGCCGCTGTCTCCCCCACCGAAGCCGCCGCCGCCACCGCCGGAGCGCTGGGTACGGCTTACCTTGGCGGATGCGTAGCGCAGTGATGGACCGATTTCGTCCACCTCCAGCTCCATGACGGTGCGCTTCTCGCCTTCCTTGGTTTCATACGAGCGTGACTTGAGGCGGCCCTGTGCAACAACACGGGTTCCCTTGGTGAGGGTCTCCGCGACGTTCTCAGCCGCTTCACGCCAGACCGACGCCCGGAGGAACAGCGTTTCGCCGTCCTTCCACTCGTTGGACTGACGGTCGAAGGTCCGCGGCGTCGAAGCAATGGTGAAATTAGCCACTGCAGAGCCTGAGGGCGTGAAACGAAGTTCCGGGTCGCTGGTGAGATTACCGACGACCGTAATTGTGGTCTCGCCTGCCATGGTGCCTCCTACGGTCACTGGCCCACCGGGGTGGACCTGGGTTGAAAGCCGAAACTATTCGGCAGAAACCTTCTGCTCTTCGGGGCGGATGATCTTGGTGCGCATGATGGTCTCGTTCAGACCAAGCTGGCGGTCAAGTTCAGCAGCAATTGCCGGAGTAGCGGTGAAATTGACGACGGCGTAAATGCCCTCGGACTTCTTCTTGATTTCGTAGGCCAACCGGCGACGTCCCCAGATGTCTACCTTGTCCACGGTTCCTTCACCGTTGCGTACAACGTTCAGGAACTTCTCAAGGGTTGGCTCAACGGTACGTTCCTCGACATCGGGGTCGATGATTACCATCAGTTCATATGCACGCATTTGTGAACCCACCTCCTCTGGGCTAAACGGTCGCGGTCCTTCCGCAACAGGAGGTTCTTTTGCGTTGATCCGTGAAGCTGTTGCCGCTTTACTTCCAGCGGTTCCACGTCGACACGGACTCATCAATACTACCGGACCGACAACGGGTCACCGAACCGGCTGTGGACAGTCAGGGCTCCCTAGGAAACGGAGAAGAACTGCCGCACCACCCGCATCAGCTGGTACGGGTCCTCGACGCCGCAGAGCTCGCGGGCGGAGTGCATGGAAAGCAGGGGAACTCCGACGTCGACAGTCCGGATTCCCAACCGGGTGGCGGTCAGCGGGCCGATGGTGGATCCGCACGGCATCCCGTTGTTCGATACGAACTCCTGATACGGAGCATCGGCGTCCCTGCACAGCCGGGCCCAGTGGGCAGCACCCGGCGCATCAGTGGTGTACCGCTGGTTGGCATTGATCTTCAGCAGCGGCCCCCCGCCGAGGACCGGGTGGTTCGCCGGGTCATGGCGGTCGGCGTAATTGGGATGGATGGCGTGACCGGCGTCCGCGGAGACACAGAACGACGACGCGAAGGCCCGGCGACGCTGCTCCTCGCTTGCACCCAGGCCAGAGGAAATCCGATGGAGCATGTCCTCAAGGAAAGGTCCGCTCGCCCCGGAGCGCGAGCCGCTGCCCACTTCCTCATGATCAAAGGCTGCCAGCACCGCGATAGGTGCGCTGTCGGCGTCGTTCTTTGTGGCGTGAATGAGGGCGGTGAGGCCGGCATGCACCGAAGAGAGGTTGTCCAGCCGACCGGACGCGAAGAATTCTCCCTCCGCCCCGAAAACCCGGGGCTGCTGGGTGTCGGCGACCACGACGTCGAACCCGCCGATATCGCTGGCCTCCAGGTCAGCGTCAACGGCAAGGATCTGCAGCAGGTCCGCGCGGGCCGGATCACCGAGGCCCCAGACCGGGTTCATGTGCTGCTGCTTGTCGAGCTTCAAGCCGTCGTTCACCGAGCGGTCGAGGTGGATAGCCAGTTGGGGGAAGCGCAGAAGCGGCCCGGTGTGCACGAGGTGCTCCGCGCCGTCGTGCGTCACCAGCCGGCCGGCGAACGCCAGTTCGCGGTCAAGCCACGAGTTCAGCAACGGACCGCCATAGACTTCGACGCCGGCCTGCAGCCAGCCGTGGCGTCCGGTGGTTGGCTTCGGCTTCAGTTTGAAGGACGGTGAGTCGGTATGCGCACCAAGGATATGGAAGCCGGTGGTCTCGGTTGCTGTGGACGGGGTGATCCACGCGATCAGCGCGCCGTCACGAATGACGTAGAAGCGGCCCGGGCCGCCGTCCCAGGCCGCGTCCTCATGCAGTTGGGTGAAGCCCGCCGCCTGCAATCGCGCGCCGCCCTCTGCGGCTGCATGGAAGCTGGACGGTGAAGCGCTGACATAAGCGCCAAGGTCGGCAATGTGAGCGTGAGCAGCAGTCATGCGCTAAGCCTACTGACCGTGGGCCCCGCGCCGAGCGCCAGCGAGGGGTGGGAGGCCAGCAGGCGCTACTGACCGAGGGCCCCGCGCTTAGAAGTCCAGCCCCTGGCTCGGTGTCACCAGTCCTGTCTCGTAGGCATAGACTACGGCCTGGACGCGGTCGCGCAGGTGCAGTTTGGTGAGGATACGGCGCACGTGCGTCTTCACCGTGGCCTCGGAAAGGAAAAATCGGTGCGCCAGTTCGGCGTTGGACAGCCCCTCAGCGATGGCGCCGAGGACTTCGAGTTCGCGGGGCGTCAGATCCCGGAGCAGGGGGTCGCGGAGAGGTTTCGGGCTGTCGGGTCGCGAGCGCACGTACTCTTCGAGGAGGCGCTGCGTGACCCGTGGAGCAACCACCGCGTCGCCGCTCGCGACCACCCGGACGGCCTGCACCAGGTCATGGGGCGCGACATCCTTCAGGAGGAACGCCGAGGCGCCTGCGCGCAGTCCCGCGAACGCATACTCGTCCAGGTCGAACGTGGTGAGAATGATGATCCGGGCGCACGCGCCCGACTCTGTGATGCGCCGTGTGGCCTCGATCCCGTCCATCACCGGCATGCGGACGTCCATGAGTACGACGTCGGGTTCAAGCCTTGCGGCGAGGCGCTCCCCTTCGGCGCCGTCGGAAGCTTCCCCGACTATCTGCATGTCCTCTTCGCCTTCGAGGATGAGGCGGAACCCCATGCGGAGCAGAGGCTGGTCGTCCACCAGGAGGACTCTGGTCGGTTCACTCACGCGGATTTCTCCTGACGGTTTTCAGCAGGGATATGGAGTTCGGCCGTGACAATCCACCCACCGGACGGGCTCGGTCCGCAAGTGACAGTGCCGCCGTAGATGGCGGCACGCTCGCGCATGCCGGCGATTCCCTGCCCCGTGCCCACTGACTGTACGGGTTCCATGGCGCCACGGCCGTCGTCGGCCACACGTACTTTCACGGAGTCGCCCAACCTGGCGACTAGGACGTCAACGGTGGTCACGGCCTTCGCATAGCGCAGTACGTTGGTGAGCGACTCCTGAACGATGCGGTAGATCGTCACCTCGAAGGCGGCGTCTTCGGGCAGTCTGGGGCCACTGAGTTGCACCCGGATAGGCAGTCCGGCAGCGCGGAACCCTTCAAGGAGGCCCGCGAGCGAACCACCGGCAGGCAATGGGGCAAGCGGTGCGGAGTCCGGGCCTTCGCGGAGGACGCCGAGCACCCTTCGCATGTCGGCGAGGGCGGTTCGCCCAGTGGCGGAAAGCTCGGCCAGAACGTCCCGGGCGCGGTCCTGATCGCGTTTCATGACGACGGCGGCTCCGTCCGACAGCGCGATCATCACCGACAGGGAGTGGGCGACGACGTCGTGCATTTCGCGTGCGATGCGGTTCCGCTCGGTCGCGGAGGCGAGTTCGGCGTTGCGCTCAGCCCACTCGCGCAGTTCATTCTCATGCAATCTCTCGCGGCGGATTGTCACCCCGACCCCGACCGCGACCACGTACCACATGACCGCGAACCCCATGATTACCCAGACCAGATAGGGCGCTTCCTCAGGCATCGCGGCCGGAATGAACGCGAGCGGGAAGACCGATGTCACCACCGCCCCGGCGAAGGCCCAGACCGCCGTGCGGACCGGGAAGGCGACGGCCACAGCGTACAGCGCGAACCAGATGCCGATTCCCACCGTTGACCGGGCGTCGGAGATCACCAGGGCCACGGGTTCGATGGCGCACAGCAGTGCGAGAACGATCAGCGGACGGGTGCGCCGAAAGAAGAGGATGACGGCAGCCACGCCGATCGGCGCCAGGCTCCATGGGCCCGCTGCCCGTTCAACGGGCAGGAGAATGTTGGGAACGCTGCTCAGCAGGAACAACAGAACGACGACGAGGTCCATCATCCGCGGGTGCGATCGGAAGTACCGGCGGATGGGGCCTAGCCGTCGTGCATTGATCTCGGTGAAGGAGACGGCAACCGTTCGTTCCGCCGCCTCCCTCAACGAGGCTTTGTCACTCATGGAGTGAGCTTATTGGGTGTGCTGATCAATCCTGCCTAAACGTCGCGCTTCTTTGTGACGACCAGTGAAACCACCAGCAGCACGAGGGCCCAGGCACCGAGCACCAGAGCGCCCTGCCACTGGTTCAGGGCATCATCGGCGATGGAAACGGCCACCATCTGCTCACCGGCGCTGCTCGGCAGGAACCGCGCGGCGTCGGGGATCCAGTCAGCGAGTCCGGAGAAGAGCTGAATGATGATGGGCAGCACCATCAGCAGCCCGATTGCCGTCACCACACCACCGGCGGTATTGCGCAGCAGCGTGCCGATGGACATGGCAATGACGGCCATCAGCGCGAGCACGGAACCGGTATTGATGATGCTCAGCAACACCCCATCCGTGGTGATGGCGAAGTCAATATCCTCGGGTGCGAGGAAGGGCTGCGCGACGAAGTAGGAGGTCAGCGCGGCGCCTGCCCCCACCACGAACGCGATGGCGGCGATGATGAGATTCTTTGCGAGGAGTGCCGGGATGCGCTTGGGGACAGCGACCATGGTTGAGCGGATCATCCCGGTTGCCCATTCGGACGCAATCAGCACGACGGCAAGGGAAGCAATGAGGAGCTGTCCGAAGATGATCCCGGCGCTTGGCGAGTTCAGCGCGAGTTCGCCGTAGTCGGTAGCTGCCAGCTGAGCGGCAATCTCGGGATCAGAAGACGTGAATGACTCGGCCGAGGCCTGGCTGGATGCCATGGACCATGCAAAAAGCGCGGACAGGCCGATCATCACCACCAGCGTGATCGACAACAGAATCATGGTGGAGGGGACGGTGGTCACCTTGATCCACTCTGATCTGAGGACACGGAAGAAGTTGACTCCAGAACCGTAGGTCGAGCGGCGGCTGGTTGTGCTCGCTGGGTCCGGTGCGGTGGCTGTGTGCGCCATGGTTACTTGCCTTCCTCGAGGCCGGCCCCGGCAGGAGCCTGCGGAAGAGTGTGTGAATGGTACTCGACCTCGTCGGTGGTGAGCTGCATATACGCATCCTCGAGGGAGGCCTGGAGCGGTGTCAGTTCGTACACAAGGATGCCGCTGGCGAGCGCCACTTCGGCGATGCGGCGGGAATCGGCACCGGTGATTTCCAGCAGCTCCGGCTCGAGCTGCTGGCTGGAAACACCATCCGCTGCCAGGGCCCTCACCAGATCGGCCGGACGGTCGGTACGCACGCGTGCCCGGGTCTGGCCGTGCCCGTCAAGGATCTCTCGGATCGGAGCGTCGGCGATGATCCGGCCGCGGCCGATCACGATGAGGTGATCCGCAGTGAGCGCCATTTCCGACATCAGATGCGACGAGAGGAAGACGGTGCGCCCCTCGGATGCCAGGCCCTTCGCGAGGTGGCGTACCCACTGCACCCCTTCCGGATCCAGCCCGTTAACCGGTTCGTCGAGGATTACGGTATGCGGGTCTCCGAGCAGCGCACACGCAATGCCGAGCCGCTGGCCCATTCCCAGGGAGAATCCGCCGACACGCTTCTTGGCGACGGGCCCCAGGCCGGTCATTTCGATGACTTCCTTGACCCGGCTGTTGGGGATGCGATGGGTGGCTGCCATCGCGCGGAGGTGGTTATAGGCCGTGCGCTTAGTGTGGAAAGCTTTGGCATCGAGCAGTGCGCCCACTTCATGCAGCGGCGCGGAATGCTGTGCGTAGTGCTTACCGTTGACGCGCACGTCGCCGCCCGAGGGATTATCGAGTCCGACGATCATGCGCATGGTGGTGGACTTGCCGGCGCCGTTGGGTCCGAGGAAGCCGGTGACGCGGCCAGGCTTCACATTGAACGAGATCCGGTCTACCGCCGTTTTGGCACCGTAGCGCTTGGACAGTTCTGCTGCCTCAATCATGATGGGCGTCCTTGGGGAAGGGAGTTTTGGGGATACCTCAACACTACGGAGCTTCTGCCCGCGCGGCGCCGACCCGCGGGATGATCTTGCCCCTGTCCCGGTACGTCGAAAGGATGACGCCTTCTACGGTCTATCAGCCGGTACGACGGCGAGCGTCTGCGGCCTTCCAGGCACCTGAAGCTCCTGTTGCTCAAATGTGCCCAGATCGATGACGGTGATGCCGGACCAAAACCCGTCCCGTGTATAACCTCCGGACAGAAGTGCATGGGTACGGCCTGTCTCCGGGTGCACCCAGGGAACCGCCGTTTCGTGCGGCCTGTCCAACGGCACAACATCTTCCTGGCCCGTCGCCATGTCGCGGACGGTGACGTTCGGCGGGCCTGTGGCGTTGCCGAAGGCGCCGGTCCCAACCACGAGCAGCGAGCCGTCAACCAGCGCCGTTCCGTGCTGGTGGGAATTGGCGCTCATTTCCTCGACCGTGACACGACCCGAAACGGGATTGACCACGGCGAGCGCAAGGCCCTGATAGGGCAACAGGAGGTTCCCGGCGTCGTCAATTGCTCCATAGTGGGGCTTCTCCCAGGAGGCGAGGCCGCCCTGCGTGCCGAACGGGGCTACTTCGATCCGGCGTGCCGCGAGCGTATCGGTGTCGACCACGTGGACGGAGAAGGAATCGTGGTCGATCGTGTACACCTCCGAGCCGTCTGCCGAGAGCAGGATGTCGAAGGGCCGCAACCCCACCTCGACAGTGTCGACGGTCCGCCCCTCAGAGACGTCCATCTTCTCCAGGACCGAACTGCCGTCCGCCCGGAGCACCGCCACATAAACGGTGGCTCCGTCGTTACTGGTCACAATTCCGGTGCCGCCGGGCCGGTACTCGCCATAGGCGATCTGATTCGCCGGATTCGCATACGGGATCAGAGCAGTACGACGCCGTTCGGCAAGGTCCACTATTGCCACCCCCTCCGCTGTGGAGACAAACGCCTGGTTCGCCGCCACATACACGTCCCACGGCGCAGCGCCGACTGCGATACTCCCCTCGACGGGGCTTGCGGAATCCGCTGGGTCGATGAGCAGGAGGCTGGCACCCGCCGCGTCGGTTGCCAGGACCAGGCTCTGGCGCGGGATCGGGGAGGGCACTGGGCCTTGAGGTGGAGTTGCGGCGGCCGTCCGGGGTGCTTCGGTGTTTGCCTTCGCGCTTGGCGATGTGGCTGCACGCGAGGGTGCCGAGCTCGACGTTCCAGGACCGGGTGTCACTGTGCAGGCTGTGAGGAGAACCAGGCAAAGCAGGACGACGGCGCGGCGGAGCATGGCTCCATTCTCCACGCACGGGGTGACGGCGGCAGCCACACGGGCCGCCGCCGTCGTCGCCTGTTGCTAGCGGGAGCTGACGGACTTGAACTTCTTCACCGAGAGCGGCACGAAGATCACGAGCATCACGATGATTCCGAGGATCACGGTGATGATGGGGTTTTGCAGTGTCCAGGCCGTGGGTTCCGGGAAATCGGGGTTGGTGTTCCCGAACAGCAGCCTCGCCGACTCCACGAGGGCGGAGACCGGGTTCCACTCCGCGATGTTCTTCAGCACCTCCGGCAGGGTATGGATCGGGACGAACGCGTTCGAAATGAAGGTCAGCGGGAACAGGATCATGAAGGACGCGTTGTTGATGACCTCCGGACTCCGCACACTCATCCCGAGGAGCGCCATGACCCAGCTGAAGGAGTAGGAGAACAGAAGCAGTACCGCGACTCCGCCGAGGAAGCCCCAGAACGATGTGGTCACGCGCCAACCGACCAGCCAGCCGGTGCCCATCATGATCATCATCGAGATGCTGTTGATCACGAGGTCGCCGTTGGTGCGCCCGATCAGCACTGCTGCCGGGCTCATCGGAAGGGTGCGGAACCGGTCAATGATGCCGTCCTTCAGGTCCTGCGCCATCGCGGCTCCCGAGAAGGTTGAGCCGAAGATGACTGTCTGGGCAAAAATACCGGCCATCAGGAAGTTCACGTAGTCAGGAACGTTCATTGCGCCGGCGTAGACCTGGCTGAACAGGAGTACGAACATGATCGGCTGAAGGATGGTGAAGACCAGGATCTCCGGGACCCGCTTGATCTTGATCAGATTGCGGCGCGTTGCAATCCAGCCGTCTGACAGCAGCTGAGCGAACGGTGAACCTACGCTCTCGTAGGCGGGCTGGCTGACCGCGGTCATTGCGCTTTCTCCATCTCGGCATCGTTCGTGCTGGTCTCGTCCTCGGCTTTGTGGCCGGTGAGCTTGAGGAAGACGTCATCAAGGGTTGGTCGGCGCATGCCGGCGTCGTGCAGTTGGATGCCCGCCTGTCCCAGGTCCGAGAGCACATATTGCAGCGCCCGCGGACCTTCGACGACGGGCACCTCCACGGTGCGGTCGTTCACAGCTGGAGTCCCCTCACCGTGGCGTGCGAGGATCTCGCGTGCCGCCCCGGCGTCGGCCTGGTGCACGAGTGTGACGACTACCCGGTGGCCGCCGATCTGCGCCTTCAGCTCATCCGAGGTGCCCTCGGCGATGACCTTGCCGCCGTCGATCACGGCGATGTCGTCCGAGAGGTGGTCTGCCTCCTCCAGGTACTGGGTGGTCAGGAGGAGTGTCGTGCCGTCATTGACCAGCTGCGTGATGATCTCCCAGAGGGCGAGCCTGCTGCGCGGATCCAGTCCGGTGGTCGGTTCGTCGAGGAAGAGGATTTTGGGGTTGATCACCAGGGCACCGGCAAGGTCAATACGACGGCGCATGCCGCCGGAGAAGCCCTTGACCGGGCGGTTGCCTGCTTCCGTCAGCTCAAACTGCTCAATCAGTTCCTGTGCCCGCTTCCGTGCGGTCTTCGCGCCCAGGTGATAGAGCCTGCCCACCATCTCGAGGTTCTCGAATCCGGTGAGGTTCTCGTCGACCGCCGCATACTGGCCGGAGGCACCGATAATCCGGCGGGCGGCCTTCGGGTTGCGGAGCACGTCAATGCCGTCGATATGGGCCGTCCCCTCGTCCGGTTTGATGAGGGTGGTGAGCACCTTGACAGCTGTCGTCTTACCCGCCCCGTTGGGCCCCAGCAGGGCCTTGACGGTCCCCTGGGGGACGGAAAGGTCGAGGCCCGCGAGTGCATGCACCGGGCCGCTCTTCGATGTGTATGTCTTTTTCAGACCTTCGGCCTGGATGATCGTCATGGGCCAACCCTAGGTTTCGCAAGTTGTGGGATGAAGGGCATCGCGGACAGGTTGAGTCCGCTAATCGCCGGTGTGTTCCGCGTTGGTTCGGGACCGTGGACGGACGGTCCACGTGTGCGGGTTTATATATGTAGACACCGTATACATATATAAACCCTCAGGACAATGGTTTTGCAGCCGCACGTTGCCTACCGGGACTGCAGGGCGTCCAGTGCCACAGCCATCGCAGCGGCCACCCGCCAGTCGACGCGCGCCCCGGGGACAGTCACGTCATACCGGTCGCGCAGGGACCGGCGTCGTTCCGATGTCAGAACCACCTCGCCGGACGGGTCGCGAAAATCGAAGTGGAACACGAAGGGCACCGGTATGGCGTCCAGGAATGGGACAAACTCCCAGACGCGGCGGGCGATCGCGACCGCCTGGCTGCGTTCACTGCCCACCGCCTGGATCCCCGGCGCATCCAGTTGCCAGGTGGAGCGCAGCAGTGAAGCACCGAAGTTCTTCCGGAAGCTGCCGATTGGATTTCCCTGCGCATCGAGCACGTCGTAGGTGGCTCCCAGATCCAGCCTCTGCCGCGCCTTGAAGGAAAAGATCAACGTCTTCTTTGATTCGTCAGAGAAGAACCGGACCTCTTCCTTGAAGGCAGCCCGCTTCTGCTGTGCGAGGGCCAGGAGCTCTCCCGGCTCCCCGGAGGAGTTCACTGAGCGAACTTCATACCGGTTCACCATCATGGTGATTTTCTGCGTTACCGAGAACCGTTCAATCGGTCGGGTATGTTCCACTGGTTTCCTCCGGCTTTCCTTGCGCCCGGATTCGGGCAGCATTTCTGAGCCTAGCCACCCTGCCGGCAGCCGGCGTCGTCCCCAGGGACGATCTCCGCAAACAAATGGCACATGTTGGGGCCCTTGACGACCTTCATGCTCGGGTCGAGAGTTACTACATGACGCCCCAATCGGGCGCCGCTCACATGCTCAACATGGGAGCCCCTTTTCAGAAAGGCGGAAGCAATGGACGCAGCGACGTGGGTTTGGATCATCATCGGGATCCTGGTGGTGCTGCTCATCATCGGGTTGATCGTCTTCCTCGGAAGGAAGCGCAAGCAGACACACGATCAGGAGAAGCGCCGGAAGGATCACGAGCGGGCGAACGAGATTCGGGAAGAGGCCCGCACCACGGACCTGGAAGCTCGCGAGCGGGAGGCGCGGGCCGCTCGTGCTGACGCTGAGGCACAGCAGGCCGAAGTGGATGCCGAGCGACTGCGCCAGGAAGCTGAGCAACGGCAAGCCGATGCGGAGGGCCTGCGCCGCCAGACCGAGGAGCGTGCCCGAAAGGCTGATGAGATAGATCCTGAAGTTCGGCAGGAGGGGGAGCACCACGAACGTCGCTAGCCCAACCGGCCCGACGGGCAGTCCTGCAGGCTGCCCGTCCAATGCTGGCGTCCGCTGAACCCAACGACGACGGCGTCAGGACGGAACGCGGGTGCCTTCCGGCTCTTCCGCTCGGCGCTCAGCCGCGGCCGGCGCCACGATGAAGGAAGCCAGCACGGCGACTCCGACGGCCAGCAGCGCATTGCGGATGCCCACCTGGTCTCCGAGGAAGCCGAGCAGCGGTGGTCCCGCCAGGAAGGCCGTGTAGCCGATGGTCGAGACGACCGATACGCGCGCGGCCGCGAATCGCGGCTCATCGGCGGCGGCGGACATGCCCATCGGGAAGCCGAGGGCCGCGCCTGTCCCCCACAGAACCGCTCCGACACCTGCGAGAAACACCGTGGGCGCGAAGACGAAGAGCACCAGACCGGCCAGGGACGACGCGAGGCTCACCTGCAGCACCCGCACCCGGCCGAACCGGTCGATGAAGCCGCCGCCGATGAAGCGGAAGAGCGTCATCGACGCGACGAACACGCCGAACATCAACGCACCGATGGCCTCACTGGCACTGAGACCGTCCACGGTCGCTTTCGCTACCCAGTCATTCGCCGCGCCTTCGGTGAGCGCGGCACCAAGGACCACCAACCCGATGAGGAGAGTGCGTGGCTCCTTCCACGCGGCGAACCCGCCGCGGCGGGGGGCGGCGTCGTCGTGCGTCTCGGCATGGGATTGCTCAGGAAGGAAGTAGCGCGGAATCCACAGCGAAATCACGAGCACCAGGACGGCCACCACCGCGAGGTGTGTTGAGAGCGCTACGCCGCCGGCGGCAAGCGCTGCGCCGACAACCGCACCGACAAAGGCACCGCCGCTGAAAGCTGCATGGAACTTCGGCATGATGGTGCGCAGGAGCCGGCGTTCGACGTCGGCCCCTTCAAGATTCTGCGCAACATCCCACAGGCCGATCCCCAGGCCGAAGATGAACAGGCCCGCCGCGGCAAGAGGCACTGATTGAGCCATGAGCCCGCCGGCAATGACGGATGCTGCGATTGCGGAAGCAACCCCACCAACCCTCACGGTGTTCGCGGTACCGATCCGGGCCGCGATTCCGCCGGATAACGGCAGGGAAATCATGGAGCCGATGGCCGCGACCAGCAACAGCCCACCCGTTTGACCGTCGCTCAGTCCCAGGACGTCAGACGCGGACGGAATGCGCGCCGCCCAGCTGGCGAAGACGAGACCGTTGAGCCCGAAAATTGCGAAGGTGGCCCACATGGCTGTATTGACTTTGCTCTGCACCCATAAACCCTATGCGCAGCTCCCGGCCGGGTCTACACGAGGCGCAGAGTGTGATGGACCTGACAGCAAAGCCGTCAGAGTCAGGGCCCCCGAAATCCTAGCGCGCCCGCCGCACCCTGCCCTCGTCCCAGACGGGGGTCTCGGACTCGTACACCTTGCCGTCCTCGCCGAAGACCAGGAACCGGTCGAAGCCGCGTGCGAACCAGCGGTCGTGGGTCACGGCGAGTACGGTGCCCTCAAATGAGTCGATGGCGCGTTCCAACGCTTCGGCTGAATGCAGATCGAGGTTGTCCGTCGGCTCATCCAGCAGCAGGAGCGTGGCACCGGAAAGCTCGAGAAGCAGGATCTGCAGCCGTGCCTGCTGTCCGCCGGAAAGCGAGTCATACAGCTGCTCCGACTGGCCCGCCAGCCCGTAGCGGTCCAGCACCGCGGACGCCGCTTCCCGCCCGAGACCGGACCGATGGTCATCCCCGCGGTGCAGGACGTCCAGGAGCGTCCGGCCCAGCAGATCCGGACGGCTATGCGTCTGGGCGAAGAACCCGGGCCGGATGCGGGCACCCAACTTCACGACGCCGGTGTGCGGCACCGGATCGATGCTCACCTCGGATACGGGCTCGTGTTCCCTTTCCGGGTCCGTGCCGCCGGCTGCGAGCAACCGGAGGAAGTGGGACTTGCCGGATCCGTTGGAACCGAGCACCCCCACGCGGTCACCGAACCAGATTTCGGTGCTGAACGGTTTCATCAACCCTGTGAGTTCAAGCTTCTGGGCGACGACGGCGCGCTTTGCCGTGCGGCCGCCTTTGAGCCGCATGTTCACGTTCTGCTCAATCGGTATCGCTTCAGGCGGCCCTGCCTCCAGGAATTTCGACAGCCGCGTCTGCGCAGCGTGGTACCGATTCGCCATGTCCGAGCGGAACGCCGCCTTGTTCTTGTACATGTTCACCAGCTCTTTGAGCTTGATGTGCTCCTCGTCCCAGCGGCGCCGCAGTTCCTCGAACCGGGCATTCCGGTCCGTCCGCGCCTGCAGGTAGGTGCTGAACCCGCCCCCGTGCACCCAGCTGGACGCACCGAGGGCGCCGGGCTCGAGCGTGACGATCCGGGTGGCCGCGTTGTCGAGAAGCTCCCGGTCGTGGCTGACGAACAGCACGGACTTGCTGGACTCGTTGAGCTTCGCTTCCAGCCAGCGCTTGCCGGGGACGTCGAGGTAGTTGTCGGGCTCGTCGAGCAGCAGCAGTTCGTCAGGTCCCGAGAACAGCGCTTCCAGCACCAGCCGCTTCTGCTCGCCTCCGGATAACGACGACGCCGCGCGGTACTGGGCGCGATCAAAGGGGACGCCGAGCGCCGCCATCGTCACTTCGTCCCAGGTGGTTTCCAGCTCGTATCCACCGGCGTCTCCCCAGTCGGCAATGGCCTGGGCGTAGCGCATCTGGGTGGGTTCGTCGTCGTGCTCCATCATGGCCAGCTCGGCGTCATCGATGCGCTTAGCGGCTGCGGCGAGCGCTGGCGGAGCGGCGGAGACGAGGAGGTCCCGGACCGTGGTGTCGTCGCGGACCTGGCCCACAAACTGGCGCATGATTCCCATGCTGCCCGACCGGGTGACGGCCCCCTCGTCCGCGGTGATGTCACCGGCGACAATGCGCAGGAGGGTGGTCTTTCCCGTTCCGTTGGGCCCGATCAGCGCAGTCTTGTGGCCTTCACCGACCTTGAAGGTGACGCCGTTGAGCAGCTGACGGCCGTCGGAGAGGAAGTAGTCAATGTTGGAAACGTCAAGATGTGCCACCGCCCAAGTGTTTCACGGTTAGAGACGGCAGGGCCCCTACTCCATGCCTCGATAGGCTCGCTCCCGCATATCCGCCCTCTGCTGATTCGTCAGCACCAGCCACTCTGCGGGTGTGAGTTTCAGCAGGTGTAGGAGGCGCCGGTCCTCAGGTGATAACGGCGTCGTCGCAGGGATCCTACGTGGTCGTTCCTGTGTGTCGAGCCGGACCGCCCCTACCACCAGAGTCAGGACCGCCGCCATGACGACGGCGGCGATGATTTCCACGCCCATCAATCCTCCTGCACACGCTTGTCTTCCCTGCCACTGCCGGGAACGAATGCCTGATGATTGCCTCCGCGCCTTGGGGAAAGGTTGGTTGATGCGGGCGTATCTGTGCAGGAGGATGAGACGACCATGGAAAAGGTCAGCCCCACCTACATCAACTTCGCGAGCATTCTGGATCCCAAGACGCGCGAGCAGAACCTGAAGACTGCGTCGATGCCGTTCATTTATCCACACCTCGCGAGCATGCCTGACGCCCACCTGGGCAAGGGTGCTGCGGTGGGTTCCGTCATCCCCACCCTGGGCGCCATCATCCCGGCGGCGGTGGGCGTGGACATCGGCTGCGGCATGATCGCCGTGCGTACCCAGTACGACATCGGCGACCTTCAGAGGCTGGACCGCAAGACCCTTCGCCAGTCGATCGAACGAGCCATCCCGCTCTCGGCGGGGCACAGCAACAAGAAAATCCTCAAGTCGGCGGAGCCACGCATCGAGCGGCTGGCACGCGACGCTGACAACGCGGGGTTCGACCCGTCGTCGTACTCGAAACCGTGGTCGCTGCAACTGGGATCGCTCGGATCCGGCAACCACTTCATCGAGGTGAGCCTCGACGAGAACGACCACGTGTGGCTCTTCCTCCACAGCGGATCACGCGGTGTGGGGAACCGGATCGCGCAACATCACATCCGCGTGGCACTGGATCTGTGCGACAAACGCCGCATCACGCTTCCTGACAACGACCTCGCCTACCTCAACGAAGGTGACGACGAGTTCGAGGAATACATCCGCGAACTGCGGTGGGCTCAGGACTTCGCCCTGCTCAACCGGGAGGAGATGATGGACCGCGTCATTGAGTGCTTCGCGCAATGGACGGGCGGCGAGGTGAAGGAACTTGAACGCATCAACTGCCACCACAACTACACCGCCCAGGAAACCCACTACGGCAAGCAGGTCTGGCTGAGCCGCAAGGGTGCAATCGACGCGTCCCCCGGTCGGCCGGGACTCATCCCGGGGTCAATGGGGACGGCATCCTACGTAGTGGAGGGGCTGGGCTACGCGCCGTCGCTGAACTCCGCTCCGCACGGTGCGGGCCGGGAATACAGCAGAACGGCCGCACGGCGCACCTTCACCCGGGACGAGCTGAGGCGGGCAATGCGCGGGATCGAGTATCGCGACACCGACGCCTTCATCGAAGAGATCCCGGCAGCCTACAAGAACATCGACGTGGTGATGGAAGACGCCCGCGACCTCGTT
Organism: Arthrobacter sp. M71 S08; assembly: GCF_059089725.1. Lineage (NCBI taxonomy): Bacteria > Bacillati > Actinomycetota > Actinomycetes > Micrococcales > Micrococcaceae > Arthrobacter > Arthrobacter sp. M71 S08. The sequence continues at coordinate 34,428 of NZ_JBNHEY010000004.1, forward strand.
CGCATCCGGCACACGCTGCGCCAGATTGTGAACGTAAAGGGCGACTAGCGTGAAGCCTCAGCGAGGGAGGCTTCAGCTCCAATCCGGCACGCAGTGGCGAGGTAGGGCGCCGTCCGGCTCTCCTCGGAGCGTGCAACCTCAGCAGGGGTGCCGACCGCGATGATCTCTCCACCGCCGTCGCCACCGGCGGGACCCAGATCGATCACCCAGTCAGCGGAGGCCACGACATCCATCTTGTGTTCAACCACGATCACTGTGTTGCCGGCGTCGACCAACCCGTGCAGCTGCGTCATCAGAAGCTTGACGTCGGCCGGGTGCAGTCCCGTCGTGGGCTCATCCAGCAGGTACAAAGTATGGCCACGGTGTGCTCGCTGCATTTCAGTGGCCAGCTTGATGCGCTGGGCTTCGCCCCCGGAGAGTTCGGTGGCGGGCTGGCCGAGCCGGAGATAGCCCAGGCCGACTTCCTGCAGGGTCTTAAGGCTGCGCGCTGCTGCTGGGACGTCGGAGAGAAACTCTGCGGCAGCGGTCACGGTCATCCCCAGAACTTCAGCGACGTTCCGGCCACGGTATTCGACCTCAAGAGTTTCGGGATTGAACCTCGATCCATGACACTCAGGGCAGGGCCCATAACTACCGGGCAGGAACAGCAGTTCCACCGCTACGAACCCTTCCCCCTGGCAGGTCTCGCAGCGGCCGCCTGCCACATTGAAGGAGAACCGTCCGGCGCCAAAGCCCCGGGATCGGGCCTCGTCCGTCGCAGCGAATTCCTTCCGAACGGCGTCGAAGAGTCCGGTGTAGGTTGCGAGGTTGGACCGCGGGGTCCGGCCGATCGGCTTCTGGTCGACTTTCACCAGCCGGTCAAGCTGGTTCAGCCCGGGGAAGGACCCTACGCTCAGTGAGCCGGCCAGGGAGACCGCGGTGCCTTCCTGGATTTCCGGCATCGGCTCTGCCCCCGGCTCGCCCTGAGGATGCAACCGTTCGCTCACTACCTCGGCGAGAACCTGACTGACCAGAGTCGACTTGCCTGAGCCGGATACGCCGGTGACTCCCGTGAGCACACCCAGAGGGAAGTTCACATCGAGCCTGCGCAGGTTATGCCGGCTGATATCCCGTATCTCGAGCCAGCCAACGGCTTTCCTGCAGGAACCGCCACGAGCATCCCTGCCGCTCTCATCACCGGTGATTGCCTTGCCCCTGACCGGCCCGGATTGCTCAGGAAACAGGAAAGGCCTTGTCACCGAAGCGGGAACCTCGCGGAGGCCCTCCACCGGTCCGCTGTAGAGCACCTCTCCTCCGCCTTCACCGGCGCGCGGTCCGACGTCCACTATCCAGTCCGCGCGATGCACCACGTCCATATTGTGTTCCACGACGAACACCGAGTTGCCGGAGACCCTGAGCTGATCCAGCACGGCGAGGAGAGGTTCGGCGTCTGCAGGGTGCAGCCCTGCCGAGGGCTCGTCAAGCACGTAAATGACACCAAACAGTCCCGACCGAAGCTGGGTGGCGATCCGGAGTCGCTGCATCTCCCCCGGGGACAGCGTGGGGGTGGAGCGACCCAGGGCGAGGTAACCCAGCCCCAGGTCCAGGAGCACGGTGATCCGAAGCAGCAGGTCCCTGGTCAGGGCAACGGCCACCTCGTCGTGCTCCCCTGAGGCCCGTCCACGCGAGGCGGTCCCGGGTGACGTGAGTTCTGCGGTGGGCCGGATGATTTCGGCCAGTTCGTTCATCGGGAGGGCGTTGAGTTCGGCGATGGTCTTACCGGCGAATGTCACGGCGAGGGCATCGGGCCTCAGCCCGCTGCCCCCACAGCGCGAGCATGGGCCGGTATGCATGAACTGCAGCACACGGTTACGCATGGCGGAACTTTTTGAGTCGGCCAGGGTGTGCAGAACGTAGCTCCGGGCGCTCCAGAAGCGGCCCTTGTACGGCTTGGCAACACGGTCCCGCTCGGGCGTTACTTCCACCACCGGCTGCTCTTCCGTGAAAAGGATCCAGTCCCGGTCCTTTTTCGGCAGCTTCTGCCAGGGAGTTTCGACGTCATAGCCGAGGTGAGTGAGAATGTCACGCAGGTTCTTGCCCTGCCAGGCGCCTGGCCATGCGGCGATGGCTCCATCACGAATGCTGAGGGAGGCATCCGGCACCAGGGAGGTTTCACTGACGGTGTGCGCGATGCCCAGGCCGTGGCACTCCGGGCAGGCGCCTGCCGCGGTGTTCGGGGAGAAGGCATCCGAATCAAGTGGCTCGGCACCCTCCGGGTAGCTGCCGGCGCGGGAAAAGAGCATACGCACGGAGTTCGACAGGGTGGTGACCGTGCCGACGGTGGAGCGGCTGCTCTGCGCGCCGCGGCGCTGTTGAAGCGCTACGGCTGGGGGCAGGCCGGTGATCTGTTCCACTTTGGGGTTGTGCCCCTGCTGAATGAGCCGACGGGCGTACGGTGCCACCGATTCGAAATAGCGCCGCTGGGCTTCGGCATAGATGGTGCCGAAGGCCAGCGAGGACTTGCCCGAGCCGGATACTCCGGTGAACGCCACGATCGCATCACGCGGGACGTCCACATCCACGTTGCGCAGGTTGTTTTCACGAGCACCGCGCACCCGCACGAAGCCATCGGAGAGATGAGTGGGGTCGGGCGCCGGCAGGGTGTGCTCCGGGAAATCGGAAGCATGCTGTTGATGTTGCATCGGTCCGACCCTATCGCCGGACGGGATTCCGGCCACCATTCTGAGAAGGAGTGCGACTCGCAGCTGAGCTGCGACAGTCAGCGGCCCGTGATCCCCCGGAAGTCGTTGAAGCTGTAGATATGCATCCCCGCGAATGCGTTGGTTTTCTCTATGGACCGGACCAGCCGCGAAGGATCATACGCCGACGGCGCCAGCATCGTGCGCAGCAGCGTACCGCTGCGCCTGGCGAACTTCAGCGATGGGCCCACGCCGATGCGTCCGGCGAGCGAGACGAGGCGGGTACGCCGGACGCGCCCGGGGACACCTGCCCACACCGGCACGGTCACGCCGTCGCCCCGGCGATCACGAAGATATCGCGCACGCCGACGTCAGCGAGGCGCGAAGTGTATTCCGCGAGTTGCTGTCTGGATCGGACCGATCGGGCAGCCAGATGCGGGACGGCGCGGTAGCCGAGCCCGGCGAGCTCGACCGAGACCTCCACCGTCTTTGCCGCACCATGGTGGGGAAGGCAGGTCACGGTGACCGTTGCCGGCGGTGCAAGATGGCGGTGCAGCCGGGTGATGACGTCGCCGCCCGGAATGATTTCAACCCGGGTTGGGAGTTCCATTCAGCATTCCACGACGTTCAGGGCCAGCCCGCCCCGGGCCGTTTCCTTGTACTTGTCCATCATGTCCGCGCCGGTCTCGCGCATCGTTTTGATGGCGGCGTCGAGCGAGACGAAGTGTTGCCCGTCCCCGCGGACGGCCATCCGGGCAGCCGTGATCGCCTTGATGGCTCCGACCGCGTTGCGCTCAATGCACGGGATCTGGACCAAACCGCCCACGGGGTCGCAGGTCAGACCCAGGTTGTGTTCAATGCCGATCTCCGCAGCGTTCTCCACCTGTTCCGGGGTGCCGCCGAGCACCTCCGCCAGCCCTCCTGCGGCCATTGCACAGGCAGAGCCCACCTCGCCCTGGCACCCTACTTCGGCCCCGGAGATTGATGCGTTCTTCTTGAACAGGGCGCCGACAGCAGTGGCGGCAAGCAGGAAACGGATGACGCCGTCGTCGTTGGCTCCAGGAACAAAGTCGGTGTAGTACTTCAGGACGGCCGGGATGATGCCGGCCGCACCGTTGGTGGGGGCCGTGACCACCCGACCACCCGCTGCGTTCTCCTCGTTCACCGCGAGCGCGAACAGCGTCACCCATTCCATGGTGCTCAGGTGGTCGTCAGGGTCTGCTTCCTTGCGGAGCAGTTCGAGCTGCCGGGCAGCGCGGCGACGGACATGCAGTCCGCCGGGAAGAATGCCACTGTTGGTGGATCCGCGTCGGATGGTGTCCTGCATGACGTCCCAGATGTCGAGGAGGCCGGTGCGAACCTCCTCTTCGGACCGGGCTGCCAATTCATTGGCAAGCACGATCTCAGAGAAGGATTTTCCCGTGCTGGCCGCAATCCCGAGCAACTGTGCGCCGGACTCGAACGGATAGGGAACGGCCACGGCGGGGCCACCATCGAGGTCGGCGCCGATCTCGTCCTGATCCAGCACGAATCCACCGCCCACAGAGTAGTATTCCCGCGCATAGACAAGTATTCCACTGGAGTTATATGTCGAAAAGCGCATACCATTCGTGTGGTACTCAAGCCGCTGCTTGCGGTGCAGAATGAGGTCTTTCGCAACATCGAAGGCGACCTCGTGCGTCCCCGCCAGTCGGAGGACTTTGGAGTCACTGATCTCCTCGACCCGCGGTTCGGCGCGTTCCGGATCGGTGAGATGCGGCTGCTCACCCTCAAGACCGAGGATTACGGCCTTGACGGTACCGTGCCCATGACCGGTGACGCCGAGCGAACCGAACAGTTCCGCCTCGACGCGGCTCACCTGTTCGAGCAGACCCTGCTCGGCCAGTATCCGGGTGAACAGGTACGCGGCTGTCATCGGTCCGCCTGTGTGCGAACTCGACGGACCTATTCCAATTTTGAACAGGTCGAAAGTGCTGATTGTCATGACCGGTCCTGACGCTTGTAGAACGGCAGTTCGACCACGGTGAAGCCCTCAGGGCGGCCCCGCAGATCAACCTGAAGTTCGGTGCCGGGTTCAGTCAGCTCCGTCTCGACGTACGCGAGCGCAACCGGGTATCCGAGGGTTGGGCTTGGGAGACCGGAGGTGACGGTACCGACGGCCCGTCCGTCCCGAACGACGTCGTACCCGGCGCGGGCGGATCGCCGCCCCGTACCGCGCAAGCCGACAAGCTTCCGGGCCGGGGCCTCCCCCTTGAGCGGCTCAAGTGCGGAGCGGCCCACGAAGTCCCCGGTCTTCTTCAGGCTCACCACACCACCCAGACCGGCTTCGAAGGGGTTGGTATCCAGGCCAAGCTCGTGGCCGTAGAGCGGCATGCCCGCTTCGAGGCGGAGCGAGTCCCTGGCGGCCAGGCCGCACGGCGCCAAGCCGTGTTCTGCTCCAGCCTCGGTTGTGGCCTTCCACAGTTGGATTGCCTGGCCGTTGTCGATGAAGAGTTCGAAGCCGTCCTCTCCGGTGTAACCCGTACGGGCCAGGAGAACGGACTGCCCGGCGAGGTCCACGTGGACAGCCGCGTAGTACTTCAGCGAGGTGATGACCTCCCGATCCGGGCCACCGGCCATGCCGAGCAGGATCGTCTCAGCGTTCGGTCCCTGAACCGCGATGAGGGCTGTGTCTTCAGACTGGTCCTCGACGGTTACATCGAAGTTCGCGGCACGCCGCTGCAGTTCAGCGGCGACGGTGTCGGAATTAGAGGCGTTGGGAACCACCAGGAAACGGTCCTCAGCGAGGCGGTAGGTGATGAGGTCATCGATCACTCCACCGTCTTCGTTGCAAATGAGGGAGTACCTCGCCTTCCCTACGGCCATCGCAGCGAAGTCACTCACAAGCGCGTAGTTGAGGTAATCCGCTGCCTGGGGACCGCTGACCATCACCTCGCCCATGTGGGATAGGTCAAAAATGCCGGCGGCGCGGCGGACGGTGTGGTGTTCCTCCAATTCGCTGCGGTACTTCAGGGGCATCTGCCAACCGCCGAAGTCGGTGAAGGCTGCTCCGAGTTCCTGGTGCTGGGCATAAAGCGCTGTCTGCTTTGTCATAGCGGCTTCCTTAGGCGTTGACGTCTGCTGTGTTGTCCTCGACGGCTGCTGCGCTCTCCTCGAAAGCTTCGAGGGGAGGGCACGAGCACACTAGATTCCTGTCTCCGTGTGCGCCGTCAACCCGGCGAACCGGCGGGAAATATTTGTCGTGCCGCAGCGTACGCAGCGGGAAGGCCGCCAGCTCGCGGGAGTAGGCGAAGGACCACTCGTCACTAATGAGGGCCTGGGCGGTGTGAGGGGCCTGGCGGAGCGGGCTCTCCTCGAGCTGCCATTCACCTGAAGCGACACGGTCGATCTCGCTCTTGATGGCGATCATCGCGTCCACGAAACGGTCCAGTTCCCCCAGATCCTCCGACTCCGTAGGCTCGACCATCAGCGTGCCCGCAACCGGGAAGCTCAGGGTGGGTGCGTGGAAGCCGTAGTCAATGAGCCGCTTGGCGACATCCTCAGCGGTGACGCCGGTCTTGGCGGTCAGTGCGCGAAGGTCGAGGATGCATTCGTGGGCGACGAGTCCATTCTCGCCCGAGTAGAGCAACCGGAAATGCTCGTTCAGCCGGGCAGCCACGTAGTTGGCGGTCAGGAGTGCGGATTTGGTTGCCGCCGTCAGGCCCTCGCTGCCCATCAGGGCGATGTACGCCCAGGAAATGGGAAGCACACCTGCCGAACCGAAGCGGGAGGCCGAGATGGGGACGCCCGTATTGGTGTCGCTCTTCGACTCGTTGTTCGCGTCTCCGGGCAGGAACGGCACGAGGTGCTCCGCCACCGCAACCGGTCCAACGCCCGGCCCTCCGCCGCCGTGCGGGATGCAGAAGGTCTTGTGAAGATTCAGGTGGGAGACGTCGCCACCGAACTCACCGGGCTTTGCGAGCCCGACGAGGGCATTGAGGTTGGCGCCGTCGATGTAGACCTGGCCACCGGCCGCATGCACCTCATGGCAGACCCAGCGCACGTCTTCCTCGAAGACGCCGTGCGTGGAGGGGTAGGTAATCATGATCGCGGACAGCGAGTCCTTGTTCGCCTCGATCTTGGCCTGCAGGTCGTCGTGGTCGATGTAACCGTTCTCTGCAGTCTTCACCACCACCACCTTCATGCCGGCGAGCACGGCCGACGCGGCATTGGTGCCGTGGGCAGAGGACGGGATGAGGCACACGGTGCGCGCCTCGTCACCACGTGACAGGTGATAGTTCCGGATTGCCAGAAGGCCTGCGAGTTCACCCTGCGACCCCGCGTTCGGCTGGATCGAAACCTTGGCGTAGCCGGTGATCTCGGCGAGGCGATCCTCAAGGTCGCCAATCAGCTGGCGCCACCCCTCGGTCTGGTGCTCAGGAGCGAACGGGTGGATGGTTGCAAACTCCGGCCAGGAGATGGGCTCCATCTCAACAGTGGCATTGAGCTTCATGGTGCAGGAACCCAGCGGGATCATTGTGCGGTCCAGTGCCAGGTCGCGGTCGGACAGGCTGCGCAGGTAACGCATCATCTGAGTCTCCGAGCGGTGCAGCGAGAAGACGGGGTGCGTCATGTACGACGACGAACGCTGCAGTTCGTCGGGAATCGTCGCCTCAACATCCGCTTCGTTCGGCAGGCCGGCGCCGAATACTTCCGCGATTGTCGCAAGATGGGAGTCCGTGGTGGTTTCGTCGCAGGAGATGCCGACGTGATCCTCGTCGACCAGGCGCAGGTTAATGCCGCGCTCTTCGGCCTTGCTGACGAGATCGCCGGCAGCACCTTCCGCCTTCACGAGGAGCGTGTCGAAGAACTGGTCATGGACGGTTCCGGGGAGAGCCCGGGCGAGCTTCGCGGCCTTACGGTGGACGCGGTCAGCGATTGCCCGCAGGCCGTCGGGCCCGTGGTAGACCCCGTACATGCTGGCCACGATCGCAAGCAGCGCCTGCGCGGTGCAGATATTCGACGTCGCCTTCTCACGGCGGATGTGCTGCTCACGGGTCTGCAGCGCAAGACGGTAGGCGGGGGCGCCATCTGAATCCTTCGACACACCGACCAGGCGGCCGGGAAGCATCCGCTCCAGCCCCTTGCGGACGGCCATGTACGCGGCATGCGGTCCGCCGAAGAACAGCGGCACACCAAAACGCTGGGCGGAGCCGACGGCGATGTCCGCGCCCTGCTCGCCGGGCGGGGTGATCAGGGTCAACGCCAGCAGGTCGGCCGCGACCGTGACCAGAGCGCCGGCGTCGTGCGCTTTGGCGATGATGTCGGTGTGGTTGCGCAGGGCTCCGGACGTGCCGGGCTGCTGAAGGACGACACCGTTGATGTCACCGTCGGGCAGGCCATCGGAGAGGTCAGCGATCTCGATGTCGAAACCGAGCGCTTCCGCGCGGCCCTTGACGACGGCGATGGTCTGGGGCAGGCAGTCGGAGTCCAGGACCGTGCGGCCCTTATTCTTGCCGGAGCGGCGCATCAGCAGGACCGCCTCGGCCACGGCGGAGGCTTCATCGAGCAGGGACGCGTTGGCAATCGGCAGTGCGGTGAGGTCCTGGACCATCGTTTGGAAGTTCAGTAGTGCTTCCAGGCGGCCCTGGGAGATCTCCGGCTGGTACGGCGTGTAGGCGGTGTACCAGGCGGGAGATTCGAGGACGTTGCGGCGGATTACCGGGGGCGTGACCGTGTCGTAGTAGCCCTGACCGATCATCTGGACGGCGGTTTTGTTCTTCGCCGCGATGCTGCGCAGTTCCGCGAGGACCTCCGACTCGCTCAGCGCGGACGGCAGGTCGAGACCCTCTTCGATGCGGATGCTCGCGGGCACCGCTACGTCGACGAGCTTATCCAGGCTTGGGTAACCGAGGACCTTAAGCATGCGCTCGGCGTCATTCGAGCGCGGACCGATGTGGCGGTCGGAGAAAGTTGATTCCGTCTGGTGGGTCATGGGAACTCCGTAGATCAGGTCCGCTCGGGGTTGTGCGGACGATTATCGGGTTCCTCCCCACTCTGTGTATTGGACCTGAGAGATTTTGCGAACGAACGCTCGCATTGCACCTTCGGTGAGCACAACCACACTGCGGTTGCACTGCTTTCCAGAGTTGCCTTTCCGCTGCGGTGCTGGGCCTGAGAGATTCCTGGGGAGGGTTTGCTCCTACGGCGCCTGCCGGATGTGAGTCAACGGCAGAACTCTCCCGCTGCGGGTCATTGGCTGGTTATGGCTATTTAATTGTGTGATCCTGAGCAATCTTACTCTTCGGCAACGCGCGCCGGAAATGGTCGGGTGTCAGCCCGCAAGCTGTTCCTGCTGATCCACGCCGTTGAGCTGCCGCACTGCCTGAACCGCTGCAGCGCGTCCAGCCCGGGTGGCTCCGAGCGTTGATGCCGACGCACCGTAGCCCACCAGCAGCACGCGATCCTCCTTCAAAACCTTCACTCCGTCCATCCGGATGCCGCCTCCGCGTTCACGGAGCTTCAGCGGCTTCAGATGGTCGAGTGCGGCGCGGAACCCGGTGGCCCACAGGATGACGTCGGCTGCGACCGTCCTGCCGTCGTCGAGCTCTATGCCTATTTCTGTGATCGTCCTGAGCGGTCCCTCCGACCGGAGGATGCCTGCGTCAATGCCCGCGCGGTACTGGTTTGTCAGCGAAAGTCCGGTCACCGACACAACGCTCAACGGCGGAAGCCCGGCCTTGGTGCGCTCGTGCACCCTGCGTTCGACGTCGCGGCCCCACTCGGAGTCGAACGTCCGGTCGGTGAAGAGCGGCGGGCGGCGGGTCACCCAGGTGGTTCTTGCGCCGGCTTCGTGGAGCTGGAGAAGGAACTGGACGGCGGAAGTTCCCGCACCGACCACCACAACGCTCCTGTCGCGGAACTCCTCCGCGCTGACAAAGTCGTGGGTATGCAGCTGCCGGCCGCGGAACAGCTCCCGGCCCGGGTAGTAGGGCCAGTACGGGCGGTCCCACGTGCCCGTGGCGTTGATGAGGAGGCGGGTCTCCCATGTTCCTGCGTCAGTGTGGACGGTCAGCGTTCCCGATGTTTCCTCAGTGACCTTTTCGACCCTAACCGGGCGGCGGACTTTGAGCCCGAACTCCCGCTCGTAGGAGCCGTAGTAGCGGGCAACAACCGACGACGCCGGCTCGGTCGGGTCAGGTGTGCCCAGTTCCATGGCGGGCAGATCGTGAATGTTGTGCGCTGTGCCGAAGGTCAGCGAGTCCCAGCGGTGCCGCCACGCGCCACCTGGGCCTTCGTTGGCGTCGAGGACCAGGAAGTCGCGTTCCGGTCGGAGGCCCTGGCGCTGTAGGTGGTACGCCGCCGAAAGCCCGGCCTGCCCCGCACCGATGACTATTACTTGCAGCATCCGCGAATCTCCTTGTCCCCGTGAGGGAACGCGATTCGGGGTTCAGATGTTCCTTCTAGGTTCCTTCTAGGTGGCCGGCGACAGATCCGGTACGGGCAGCCCGAACACATCCTTCAGCGCCAGCTTGGCGGCGTGATACCCGCCCATGCCGTGAACGCCCGGTCCCGGCGGAGTGGAAGCCGAGCACAGGTACAGACCTTTCGCCGGCATCCGCCACGGTCTAGGTCCGAACGTGGGACGCGCCAGCAATTGCGGGATGGTGACCGCACCACCGCCGAAGTCTCCGCCCACATAGTTGGCGTTGTGCTGTTCCAGGTCGGCCGCCGTCATTGTGTGTGAACGTACAACGACGTCACGGAAACCAGGAGCGTAACGCTCGATCTGCCGCACTATTGCCTCGGTCATATCCCGCGTGGACCCGTTGGGTACGTGGCAGTACGACCAGAGGATGTGCCGTCCGTGCGGGGCGCGGGAGGAATCGAACAGTGAAGGCTGCGAGATCAGAACATAGGGCTTGTCCGGATGCTGTCCCGCCGCCACTTCGGCTTCCGATGCGGCCACTTCCGCCCGCGTACCACCCGCATGGACAGTGCCTGCGGCCCGTACTTCCTCATTCGCCCATGGCACCGGCTCCGAGAGGATGAAGTCGACCTTGCAGGCTCCGCCCCCGAACCGGAAACCCTCCAGCGCCGAAAGGTATCCCGGAGGCAGACGGTGGCCCCCAAGGCTTCCGACAGCGCTCGGGGAAACGTCGAGCAGGACTGCACGCGCGCCGTCGAACTCGGCGATCGTATCGATCCGGCGAGCAGTGTGGATCACCCCTCCATGCGCCCGGATATCCTCTGCCATGGCATCCGCCAGTGCCTGCGACCCTCCCACGGGAATGGGCCATCCCACCGCATGGGCCAACGCACCGAGGGTGAGGCCGGCACCGGCAGCAGCAAGGGTGGGCAGCGGAGAAACCGCGTGCGCGGCCACGCCGGTGAACAACGCGGCCGCCTCTTCCGTGGAGAAGCGCAGGTTCCACAGCGGCGTACCCTGCTCCAGGGTTGCCAGGCCCAGCCAGGCCGCAGCCACCGGGTGGCGAGGCACGCGAAGGAATTGATTCAGCCCGGTGTCCACCACACCGTCAATATGTTGGACGAGTGGACGCATAAGTCGCCGCCAGGCCTGTCCGTCCTTGCCCAGCGCAATAGCCGTGCGCCCGAGGTCCCGGTAGGCAAGGCCTGCCCGCCCGTCGTCGAGCGGGTTGGCATACGACAGCTCAGGAACCACGAACGGGACCCGCTCGGACAGGCCGAACTCCCGGAAGAACGGCGAGGCCAGCGCCATCGGGTGAACTGCAGAGCAGATGTCATGGAGATGCTCCGGCTCGAGCAGCTCCGTGGTGCGTGATCCACCGCCGACGGTTTTCCCTGCCTCGAAAACCTCGACGCTCAGTCCTGCACGTGCCATCACGACGCCGGCCGCCAGCCCGTTGGGCCCGGCACCGACAATCGCGACGTCGGCCATGGCTAGTTCCTGACCTCGGTGCGACCGGCCCTCAGCTTGGACAACCGCGACGCCGCCCCCATCAACAGCGCACGGCCCTTGGCCGGTGCCGTCCTGCGGAACGAGAGCAATCCGGCCACTACCCGGTACTTCCCAGGGTTGAGCGGGATGTCGTAGGTGGTCGGGATGTCCACGACGTTCTTCGAGAAGTTCCGCTTGAACGTTGTCACGTTCACCAGTTGCGGGTAGTTCTCACTGACGATCCCGGTGAGGCCGCAGGCTGTGTTTCCCGCAGCCCTGAGCTGCTTGAACGCTTCCCACAGCAGCAGGTACGGGGCGAACGTCTTGCGGGCATCGTGTGTGCTGCCCGCAAAGTAGTAAACGGAATACCCGCGGTACTCCGTGGTGATGAGCCAGCTCACCGCCCGGTTGTCCACGTAAGCCACCATGAGCCGGAGATAGTCACCCAGCTCCGAGAGGAGCTTCTCGTAGTAGTCGGTGCTGAAGCTGGAGAAGCCGTCACGTTCGGCTGTTTCCTGCAGGATGGGATAAAGGTCCTGACGGAAAACATCAACCCAGTCGGCCCGTTCGATGGTTCTGACCTCTACGCCTGAGCGTTCCGCGCGCCGGATACTGTTGCGAGCGTTCGGCCGGAAGGACTTGAAAATGGCGTCCTCGCTGGGCGTCAGGTCCACGACGATCTCGCGTTCATACCAGCCATGCTCAATCGGACCATCAGCCGGAGGCTGGGGAGTTCTGACCTGCATGCGGATGTAGAGGGGATCCGTGCTCGGGTCTTCGGCGAATTGCTCCTGCACCGTCCGCATCAGGCGAAGTTCAGCGTCGGGTGAACGGTCGGCGAACCAGACCGGCCCATTGATCGCTACCAGCGATTCACGAAACCTTCGCCGCACCCGCAGGAGGCTCATCAACACAACGGGGGCGCCGGCGTCGTCGTAGTAGGCCCACAGGCCATAAGGCTCCCGACCCAGGCTCCGCTCGAAATCTGCCCACTGCGGCGTCTGCTCGAGGGGGATGATGACGTCGGGATGAGCCGACGCCAACGCCTCGAAAGCCTCAGGTGTCAGGCGCTCGCTGCGGAAGACGGTTTGTGTCACGGGGAGTCTTTCGGTGCGGGGATTCTCGGGCCCGGACGGGGCTCGCTCAAGCCTACCGGAGCGGAAGCCTTTCGATCAGGAGCAGCATTGAAGGGCCCACCGGCAGGGTCGTCGATGCCTAGACGCCGTACCGGATCATATGCTGGTTCAAGTATATGTTGTGCGACGCGGTAGAGGAGGTAACCGGTGACCAGCAGTCGGACCACTATTGCGACCACATAGTAGGCAGAGTCGATATGGTTCTGAACCGCACCCCCTGAAACCTCCCGGGCAGCGAACATCCAGAACGCCCACCAATGGAGGCCTTCGACCAGCTGCCAGGTGAGAAATATTCTCCAATCAACATATGAGAGCGCCAGGAACGGCAGGAGCCACAGACTGAATTCCGGCCGGTAGTCCGGAACAACGAGCACCAGCGCCCCGATCAGGAGAAACACGACCTGCGGAAGCCTCGGCCGTCGGGGTGCCCGCAACGCCAGCAGAACGATGAGCGACGCCAGCACAGCGAAGCCGGTTAGTGCCGCAATCCCCGTTGCGTTCGGGGTGAGGCCCGGCAGCCCGACTTGCTCCGCGATGAGGTTGTAACCGGCCCAGAGCGAGGATGAAATCTCGAGCCTCGCCGGATCGTACTCCCAAGGAAGGGCCAATCCCCGTCCCGGACCGAATGGAAGAAGCGTGAGAACCCACATCGCGGCCAGCGAGCCACCCGTCTGGAATGCGGCACGGGATCGGCCGGTGCGAAGGGCCAGCAGAGCCACGGCACCGAAAACCAGGAGCACATGAATGCTGAAGCCTGCGCCGAGCCCCAGCAGGACACCGGACACCACATAGCGCTGGTGCGCGAATGCCCACACGGCTAACACACTGAGCAGAACGGACAGCAGGGTCCAGCTAGAGGTCACGGTCAGGACAGCGATCGGCGCCACCGCCACAATTGCCGCATCCCAAGGCCGCCGGTTGGCCAGCCGCATCGTCGCGACAACAGTTCCGATCCAGGCAACAGCGATCAACACGGCGTTGACGTCGAAATACTGCGCCACGGACTGGGTCTGGACTATCCCGGCTTCCGACGTGGGCACCAGGAACGCAACCAGACCCGCCACCACCCCGACGAGTAACGAACCATCGAAAGTTGACCCCTCGGCAAACGGGAGAAGGCCGCTTCCGAGGCCCTGGAACTGAAACGCTTCCGTCCAGTCGGAGTAGCAAGCCCGGTAGAACTGCTCGGGCCGCACCCACCCGTCGACCCGGCAGGGAGCCTTGATCAGCACCGCAAGGACGGCAGCCGCCGTCGTCATGAGAATCAGGACCCGCTCCACGGTGAAAACCGCCGGGCGCACCCTCCCCGGGGCGGCATGCCGGCCGAGCGGGCCTCCCACGACCTCAGTGAGATGTCTTAGCAGAGAGTCTTTGCGGGTGGGCACGGAGATGCCCGCGGGGCGGCGCAGGTTCTCTTCGTGCTCCATGTGTCGAAGCCTAGCGAAAGGGTACGACGGCGGTCCCCCTCCTCTGCTGATCCGTCCGGGGATCGCACCCTTCAGGGGGCGGAAGGAATGTGTTGGCAATGACGTGTGTTCCCATTAACAAGTAGACTGTGTGAGCTGTGGATTTGGCCGTGGACATAAGGCGAACAGAGACCTCAGTCCGATCGGTCACAAAAGCGCGTAAAGAGGAGAACAGTGGGAACTAACCCCATTCGGGTAGCAATTGTCGGTGTCGGTAACTGTGCCGCGTCACTGGTGCAGGGCGTTCAGTACTACAAGGATGCGGACGCGACGGCGACCATCCCCGGCCTGATGCACGTGCAATTCGGCAAGTACCACGTCAATGACGTGCAGTTTGTTACGGCGTTCGACGTTGACGGCAAGAAGGTCGGTTTGGACCTCGCGGATGCCATCGGCGCCAGCGAGAACAACACCATCAAGATCGCCGACGTTCCGGCCACCGGCGTGAAGGTCCAGCGCGGTCACACCCTGGACGGCCTGGGCAAGTACTACCGTGAAACCATTGTCGAATCGGACGCTGAGCCGGTTGACGTCGTGGCGGAACTCAAGGCCTCACAGGTCGACGTCATGGTCTGCTACCTGCCCGTCGGTTCCGAAGCGGCTGCCAAGTTCTACGCCCAGTGCGCAATCGACGCCGGCGTCGCATTCGTCAACGCCCTTCCCGTCTTCATTGCGGGCACCAAGGAGTGGGCTGACAAGTTCACCGAGGCCGGTGTCCCGATCGTTGGTGATGACATCAAGAGCCAGATCGGTGCAACCATTACGCACCGCGTCATGGCCAAGCTGTTCGAAGACCGCGGTGTCACGCTGGACCGCACTTACCAGCTGAACGTCGGCGGCAACATGGACTTCAAGAACATGCTTGAGCGGGACCGCCTTGAGTCCAAGAAGATCTCGAAGACCCAGGCTGTCACGTCCAACGTTGAGGCAGAATTGCACGCCGACGACGTCCACATCGGCCCGTCCGACTACGTCGCCTGGCTCGATGACCGCAAGTGGGCGTTCGTCCGCCTCGAAGGCCGCAACTTCGGCGACGCGCCCGTCTCGCTTGAGTACAAGCTCGAGGTCTGGGACTCCCCGAACTCGGCCGGCGTGATCATCGACGCCATCCGTGCCGCAAAGATCGCCGCGGACCGCGGAATCGGCGGGCCGATCCTCTCGGCTTCGAGCTACTTCATGAAGTCGCCGCCGGAGCAGTACAACGACGACATTGCCCGCGACAAGGTCGAGGCCTTCATCCGCGGTGACATTGAGCGCTAAACACGTTCACTTTCATGAAACGCCCCTGGCTCTGCCGGGGGCGTTTCGCTTCTGCCGGACACGCCGGCTGCAGCTCCCTCCTCCCGCCCGGCCATGATGGAACGATCCTTCGGCCGGATCCTGCAGATCCTTCCCGGACTGGGCGTTTGCCTGGCCGCTGCCGCGCTGGCGTGGCTCGTGAGCCACGTGCTCCCGGGAGCGAGTCCGCTGCTGATAGCTATCCTGCTTGGAGCTGTGTGGGGGAACCTGTGGCCGATCCCCGCCCGCTTTTTCGAAGGTATCGCGGTTTCCGCCAGGAACCTGCTGCGGGCTGGGATCGTGCTGCTCGGCCTCCAACTCTCACTGTCGGCGGTCCTCGAACTGGGGCCCGGTGTGCTGCTGATTGTCCTGCTGTCGGTTGCTCTTACCTTCGCTGCGACGCTCTGGCTCGGCAAGCTCCTGGGTGTCAGCCTCGCCCAGCGCCTCCTCATAGCGTCCGGATTCTCGATCTGCGGCGCCACGGCGGTAGCCGCGATGGAGAGCGCAGCCGGCGCAAAGAAAACTGAAGTTGCCACGGCCATCGGACTGGTGGTGCTCTTCGGAACGCTGATGATTCCCGCCGTCCCCTTTTTCGGCGAGCTACTGGGACTTCCCGACGGGACGCTGGGGATATGGATCGGGGCTTCGACTCATGAGGTAGCGCAGGTGGTTGCGGCGGGTGAAGCGGTGGGCGGGTCCGCGCTTGCCGTAGCTGTCACGGTCAAGCTCGCCAGGGTTCTCACCCTGGCCCCCGTCACCGCCGGCATTGCGATGCATATGCGCCGCACCGGACCGAGGACCGGCGGCAAGATGCCGCCGGTGGTCCCCCTGTTCATTGTGGGGTTCGTGGGAGCGATGCTGGTGCGCACCTTGAATGTCCTGCCCCCGGAAGCTCTGGAACTGGCACAGGTCCTACAGATCCTGCTGCTCTCAGCAGCGATGTTCGCGTTAGGGCTCGGAGTCCAGCTGAGAAGCCTGCTGCGGGTAGGCAGGCGTCCTATCCTGCTTGGCCTGCTCTCCACGCTGGTCATTCTCGCGGTATCCCTGGTCGGCACGATGGTCCTGCCGCTGTCCTGAGGGGCTAAGGCCCACTGAACCTACTCCTCGTTCATCCCACCAAGGCGGCGGATACTCTGTGACGCCTGCGCAAGCGCCACCAGGCTCAGGAGCAGCCGGCTATAGGCACGGACGCCCACTGCCACGGCCAGAACTGCCTGATCGCGGGACGGCGCGTCGAACACCGTGCCCAGATCCTGCCGGGCCACCAGATCCGCCGCACGTGCATACCCAAGCACGACGTCGGCACTCACCGAAAGCCCCATGGCCTCCATTTCCTGCAGCGTCCTGTTGAGCAGCGCACGTGCATCCGAGGAAGTATCAGGCCAGTCCTGGGCTTCCAGGAGTTCTGCAACAAGCGGGTGATCGGATACGTTCTGTGCCGGCGCTCCGAGCACCATCGCCTGTGTCCTACCGAGCAGCTCCAGCCGGGATACGCCATGGTCTTCAACCAGCCCTATCAGGGTGCGAATCTGGTCAATACGCAGACCCACAACGGACCGGAGCCCCGCAATCAGCTCGAGGCGCTCGACGTGCCTGGCACCGTACTCTGCCCGCGTGGGGTGGATCTCATCACCGCGCTGAAGGAGGCCCTCGCGCAGGTAGAATTTGATGCTGGCTGCGCTTATCCCCGTAGCCGCACTCAGTTCCTTCAGTTGCATCGGGTGCTCCTCACCGGATAGTAGAACAGCGGCAACTATCCTGATGTACACCATGGGATAGTGGGCCTATCTTATAGACATGGACTGGAGCCCGCTCTTAGCCGCCCACGTAATCGCCGCACTGTACGTGCTGGTGCTGGGACCCCTCAACATTTTCCGACGCCGGCGGGACCGGGCCCATCGGATAATTGGCTATACGTGGGTGGGCGCCATGTACTTCGTCTGCGTCAGCAGCTTCTGGATCGTCACGGATGGACACTACAGCTGGCTGCACGGCCTCTCAGCCTTCACGATCATCACCGTGACGCTCGGCCTGGTGTCCGCCATCCGACGCAACATCACAGCGCACCGCGCGAATATGATCGGCAGCTACATCGGCATCTCGATAGCGTTCGTGTTCGCCGCCACCGCACCCGGGCGGGCAATACCGCAACTGTTGGCTGACGACCCTGCCGCCGCCGTCGTCGTTTCCGTGCTGGTGCTGCTGACAGCAGCAGGTCTGTACCTCGCGGTTAGACCGGCTCCTCGAAAGGTGTCGGCCAGAACCATCCGGACAACCAGGACGCCGGTGTAACTCCCAAGGTTTGCTACCAGCGTCACGCGGGCAAATTCAGCGGGATGAAGCTGGTCCGGAGTAGTGGCACTGCTGCAGCGAGGCCCTCGCCGGTGGCGGCGGCGGGCTGGTTCCCGTGGGCGATGATGATGTCGCCGCTTTGCGCCCGTGCGATCTCCTGGGTCACGATGTGTGCCGGGTAAGTTGCGCCGGCATCGCCGTTGATGCTGAAGCCGGTCGGGGTCTGACCGAGGGCAAGGCAGATCTGGGAGGCCAGCTCATCCAGGTGCGCCGTGCCGGACCGGAAGAAGCGTGGCGGTTTCCCGGTGAGCTCGGCGATCATGTCCGTGTTCACCATGATTTCGTCGTACACCTCTCCCGGCCCGGTGGTGCCCGGCATGCCGTACGCGCTTTGCCCCATCACGCTCAGCGGGAGATGTTGAGTGCCGTGATTGGCGATCTCGAAGAGCGGGTCTTCCGCCAGCTCCTTTGCGAGTCCCCGGTTACCGGCAATCCACCGGGAATTAAGGAACAGGGTCGCGGGCATCCTGTGCTCACGCAGGAGGTCAAGGATTGTATGGTCAGTCTGACTCCCACCTGGCCCACCGCAATAGTCAAGGGTCAGTGCGGCGCTGCCGGCAGTAGCAGGCAGCTGGCTGACCACACCGGGAACGTCCAGCCCCCAGTGTTGTGGGACGTGGCCGGTGAACCTTCCAATGATTTCGTCCCGGGTAGGCAGCACCGGCTCGAGGGACGGTGAACTGGTCGGGGCGGGCTCCGACGTAGGCGACGGCGCTCCTGAAGGCCGCGGGCCCGGGACCGAGCTCTCACTCGTCCTCGTTTGCGGCGTCGCCGATGCGCACCCGGCCAGGGTTACTCCCAGGCCCCCCCAGAATAAGTGCCCTGCGGCCGGCATCGAACTGCACGCGTCCCCCTATGACGTACGTACATCCTCACGCCGGACGTACGTCGCCCAGTCTAGGTGGCAGTGCACCCGGCAGCAGTCATCCGGGCCGGCCAGGGCTGCGGTGTGTCGACGGGATGTGCGCTGCCGCCGGTAGAGGTTATGCCACTGAGTCGCGGGCCGCGACGAAAGCCCCCACACACGCTTCGATATCCTCCGCGCTGTGCGCTGCCGACAGCTGTACTCGGATCCGCGCGGCGCCCTTGGGGACCACGGGGTAGCTGAAGGCGATCACGTAGACGCCGTGCTCCAGCATGCTGTCCGCAACCCGCCCAGCCAGGGTGGCGTCACCGAACATGACCGGGATGATCGGATGCTCTCCCTCCAGCAGATCGAATCCCTCGTCGGTCATGCGGCGCCGGAAGAGCGCGGCATTCTCACCCAGCCGGGCACGGAGCTCAGCGCTGTTCTGAACAAGGTCCAGCGCCGTGAGGGTCGCCGCGACAATCGATGGCGCCAGGGAGTTTGAGAACAGGTAGGGGCGCGCACGTTGCCTCAGCAGCTCGACGACCTCCCGTCGTCCGGACACATATCCGCCTGATGCACCACCCAGCGCCTTGCCGAACGTTCCCGTGTAGATATCAACACGGTCGGAGACCCCGGCGTGCTCGGGCGTCCCGGCGCCTGTCGCTCCCATGAACCCCACAGCATGCGAATCGTCCACCATCACCATGGCGTCATACCGTTCGGCCAGGTCGCAGATCTCCTGCAGGGGAGTGAGATAGCCGTCCATCGAGAAGACGCCGTCGGTGACAACGAGCCGCCGGCGAGCACCGGAAGCCTCCTGCAGCTTGGCCTCGAGATCCGCCATGTCGCGGTTCGCATAGCGGAACCGCTGCGCCTTGCTGAGCCGGATGCCGTCGATGATCGAGGCGTGATTCAGCGCGTCCGAAATGACGGCGTCGGCGGCGTTCAGCAGCGATTCGAACACTCCACCGTTCGCATCGAAGCACGAGGAGAAAAGGATGGTGTCCTCCGTTCCGAGGAACCGAGACACACGCTGTTCGAGCTGAAGGTGGAGGTCCTGCGTTCCACAGATGAACCGGACGGACGCCATTCCGAAACCGCGGTCGTCCAGTGCCCCCTTCGCGGCCGCAATAATCGAGGGGTGGTCCGCGAGGCCGAGGTAGTTGTTGGCGCAGAAGTTCAGTACCTGCGCACCCTCCGCGTTGCCAAGCGCCGCGCGGATGGTGTTGGACTGCGGCGACGAGATGGTCCGTTCGCGCTTGTACAGACCGGCGTCCCGGATTTCCTGCAATTCGAACTGAAGCTGATCCCTCACTGATACAAACATTCGCAACTCCTCTAGATCGCCGACCAGTCGAGCACTACCTTGCCGCTGCGCCCGTTGCGCGCAATGGTAAAACCTTCCTGCCAGTCCGACGCCGGCAGCACATCGGTCACCACACTCGTCACAGCGGCGCGCAGCCGGCGGTTGGACTGCAGCATGGCGCTCATGGCGTACCACGTCTCGAACATTTCGCGCCCGTACACGCCCTTCAGGGTGAGCATGTGCGTGACGACTTTAGCCCAGTCGATCGTGATGTCCTGGGACGGCAGTCCGAGCATCGCGATCCGGCCGCCATGGTTCATGTTGTCGATCATTTCGGGCAGCGCGGTGGGATGTCCGGACATTTCAAGTCCGATGTCGAAGCCTTCGACCATGTGCAGTTCGCGCTGCGCCTCGGTGATCCTCATCCGGCTCACGTCTACGGCGAGGTCCACTCCGATGGAACGGGCAAGGGCCAGCCGAGGTTCAGAAACATCCGTGATGGCAATGTTCCGCGCACCGGCGTGGCGGGCGACGGCGATTGCCATCAGCCCGATCGGGCCTGCTCCGGTGATGAGCACGTCCTCGCCCACAAGCGGGAAGCTCAGCGCGGTATGAACGGCGTTTCCGAACGGATCGAACACTGCTCCAAGCTCCGGACTGACGCCGTCGTGGTGCACCCACACGTTGGTCTCGGGAACCACAATGAATTCAGCGAACGCTCCGTCGCGTTGAACACCGACGCTGACGGTCCGGATGCACATCTGGCGGCGCCCGGCACGGCAGTTTCGACAGATACCGCACACAATGTGTCCCTCGCCGGAGACCCGATCCCCCACCCGGACGTCATGCACGCCGTCACCGAGCTCAACCACCTCGCCATAGAACTCGTGCCCGGGAATCAGCGGCGCCTCAATGATGCTCGCCGCCCAGGCGTCCCATGACTCAATGTGCAGGTCCGTCCCGCAGATGCCCGTTGTGATCACGCGGATCTTCACGTCCCCGAGCCCCACGGTGGGTTCGGGTCGATCCACGAACTCGAATCCGGCCTTGGCACCGGGTTTATAGAGCGCCTTCACTCAGGTGTCCTCTCCCTCGAATCGCCGGACGGTGCTTCAGAAGAGTCCTACCGCGCCGCCGTCGTCGTCGACGTCCATGCGCAGCGCTCCCGGCTCCTTGGGCAGGCCGGGCATGGTCATAACAGCGCCCGTCAGGGCGACGATGAAGCCTGCCCCGGTCTTCGGAATCAGGTCGCGCACATGGAGGGTGAAGCCTTCCGGCGCACCCAGCCTCGTGGCGTCGTCGGAAAACGAATATTGCGTCTTCGCCATGCACACCGGCAGCTGATCCCACCCGTTCGCCTTGATTTCCGTCAGCCGGCGCAGGGCGGCTTGAGAGAAGTCGACGTCGGAAGCTCCGTAGATCTCCCGAGCGATAGTTCGGATCTTTTCCTCCACAGGAAGCTCCAATGGGTACAGGTGCCGGAAAGCGCTGGGCGCCCCAAGCGCGGCCATGACTTTCGCAGCGAGATCGTCACCGCCCGGTCCGCCGCCACCCTCACCCCAGATGTCCGCGACGGCGGCGCTGATGCCTTTGGAGTCGCACCACTGCAGCAGCCAGGCGAGTTCTTCATCCGTGTCTGTGGCGAACTTGTTGATCGCCACCACGGGCGTGATTCCGAACTTCTTCACGTTCTCCACGTGCTGCTGGAGATTCACGACGCCGCGCTCCACGGCCGACACATCCGGTTGCCGCAAACCCTCTTTCCCCACTCCGCCGTGCATCTTGAGCGCGCGGATGGTGGCAACCAGTACGACGGCGTCAGGCGCCACCTCCGCTACCCTCGCCTTGATGTCCATGAACTTCTCGGCGCCAAGGTCCGCGCCGAACCCGGCCTCGGTCACCACGATGTCGGCGAGGCTCTGCGCTGTCCTTGTAGCAATGACAGAGTTGCAGCCGTGCGCGATGTTGGCGAACGGACCACCGTGCACGAGGGCAGGCGTGCCGGCAATGGTCTGCACCAGGTTGGGCTTGACCGCGTCTTTCAGCAGAAGCGTGAGCGCTCCCTCGACTCCGAGATCCGCAACGGTGACCGGCTTCCGGTCGTACGTGTAGCCCACGGTCATTGCGGCGAGCCGCCGCCTGAGGTCGGCGAGATCGGTTGCAAGACAGAAGACGGCCATCACTTCCGAGGCGACCGTGATGTCGAACCCGTCCTGGCGCGGGATGCCCTGGCTCAGCCCGCCGAGGCCGATCACTACTTCCCGCAAAGCCCGATCGTTCACGTCAAGCACACGCCTGAACGTAATCCTGCGTGGATCGAGGTCGAGCGGATTGCCCTGGTATAGGGAGTTGTCCACCAGGGCCATCAGCGTGTTGTTGGCACTCGTGATTGCGTGGAAGTCACCGGTGAAATGGAGGTTGATGTCCTCCATCGGCAGCACCTGCGAGTAACCGCCCCCGGTGGCTCCGCCCTTCATCCCCATTACCGGGCCAAGGGAGGGTTCGCGCAGTGCAACCATCACCCGCTGGCCGGCACGAGCCAGCGAGTCCGACAGTCCCACCGTGCAGGTCGATTTACCCTCACCGGCAGGCGTAGGGCTCATGGCGCTGACCAGCACCACCTTTCCGGGCTTCTTGCCCGGGACGTGAGGCAGCCGCAAGATATCGATCTTTGCCTTGTACCGCCCATACAGTTCGAGCGCCTCAGGTGGAATTCCCGCAGCGGCCGCGATCTCCTCAATGGGACGGATGCGTGCTGCTCGTGCGATGTCGAGGTCGGACACAGGGGCGTGGATAGACGTCATCGTCTGAATCCCTCCGGGGTGCTGGCTGGACTATGGGCGGCTCGGGTGTGAGCTCAGGTCCAATCTACCAGCGCAGGCAGCGGCAGCTCCGCCGCGGATTCGAGCTGTCAGGCCAGTCCTGCATGCTCGAGAATGTAGCGGATCATCGGCTCGTACAGGCCCGGGCACAGGTTGTCATCCAGCGGCACCGCGACCTCAAGCTGGCCCTGGGCCTCAGAGACAAACAGGCCCGGGTCATTGCAGTCCGCGAAGCCCAGTGAAGGGATTCCTTCCGATGCGGCATGCCCTGCCCACCCGTGATCGGCCACCACCAGCTGGGGAGGCAGGGCGCCCTGGGATTCGAGGAGTTCGAGGCTGAGCCGCATGGGCTCCGGGTAATGCGTGTGGACCAGGCCGCCGTACTGGTGCCAGGCGAGTACGCCGAAAAGCTGCCGGATGTCGCCGTCCCTGAAGGGTTGTCCCTCCGGAACCTTGACCACTGTGGCACCGCCCCGCTCAGCGGCGGCGGCGAGAGCGGCATGGACGGGCAGCAGGCCAGCGGGATGACCCGTGGCGAAGAGTATGCGGTGGCCGGCGCGAACAGCTTCACCCAACCGGTCGGCGAACCTGTCGAGTGCGGCAACGCACTTGGTGGCCTCGATCGTGTCCTGGCCCTCGAGGTGGCCCCGGTCGGCGCTGGTGCCGACGCGCTCATGCATCAGGTCGAAAACCTCGTCGAACGTCCACTCCCGGGTGAGATGCACCCCGAACTCGAGGTGCTCGTTGCCTTCGAGGAACAGGCGCATATGCCTCAGGTTGTCCTGCCGCGGCGTGGCGACCTTCCCGGTGATGCCTACGGAGTCGAGATAGCTGGCAAGTTCTTCGGCTGCGTTCACCCATCCATCCTAGGCGCACCGCCCGGAGGATCCGGAAAGCCTGTCGAGGTCAGGGAACCGGCGCACCCTCATACTGCTCGACGGCGGTGCGGTAGCTCTGCGCCGTGAACAGCGCGGTCCGCTGCCAGCCGAAGGCGAGCGCATGCACCGCGGCGTTGGTGCCCAACCTGCGGCGCATTCCGCCGTCGTCGTGCAGGGCTTCAAGTGCCGCCGACCACAGGGCGGCGCTGTGCCCATTCACCAGCACGCCGGTCCGGCCGTCGCTGATTGCCTGCGGCAGTCCGCCGACGTTTGCGGCCAGCACGGGAGTACCGCAGGCCTGGGCCTCCAAAGCCACGAGACCGAAGGATTCACTGTAGGAGGGCATGGCTACGACGTCGGCCGCACGGAACCAGTGTGCAAGCTGTTTGGCAAGGACGGGCGGATAAAGCCGGACCACATCATGCAATTCGAGCCGATTGATGAGGGGCTGCAGTTCCAGCGCTTCGGCTCCACTGCCGGACCCGATGATGCTGACCTGCAGCGGGATATCGGGGCGGCGTGCCCGGAGATCGGCGGCGGCCTCAACGAGCAGGTGCGGGCCCTTCAGTTTCTGGATCCGGCCGGCGAAGACCACGTGGAAGACGTCGGGTGGGAAGTGGAGCCGCTCCCGCGAGGCGGGTCGGTCTTGTGCGTTGAAGACGTCAAGGTCCACCCCAGGTGCGACGATGTCGACTTTGTCAGGAGCTGCTCCGTAGAGGGACTCGAGTTCGGCGGCTTCGGTGCTCGTGTTGGCGATGAGCCGATCAGCGCCGTCGACAATCGTCTGTTCGCCGACAATCCGCTCTTCGGGTTCCATCACACCGCCCGCGTGGAGGCGAAGGTTCTTCACCCTGGCCATGGTGTGCATTGAATGGACCAGCGGCAGATTGAGTGACTTGGAGACCATCAGGCCCACGATCCCGGAAACCCAGTAGTGGGAGTGGATGACATCGAAGTGGCCGTCTGCGAGCAAGTCGGTTGCATCCGAGATTGCGTCCGCCATGTCATCGGAGAGCTGTGGCAGTACTTCCTTGGGGACCTTGCGGGTGGGGCCGGCTATGAGGTGCCGCACCAGAACGCCTGGCCCGAGTTCCTCGACGTGCGGTTTTCCGTCGGCGGCCGCCCGCGTGAAGATTTCGACGTCGATGCCAACTTTGGCGAGTTCCAGCGCGACTGAGCGGACATAGACGTTCATGCCGCCGGCATCTCCGCCGCCTGGCTGGTCGAAAGGCGACGTGTGAAGCGACAGCATCGCGACGCGCTTCACGGGGGTCACGAACCCTCCTTCACCATCCATGTTGTGGGCTTTACCTGCGTGTGCCCGTTAACCATGTTTGACCATATAACGCGCATACCAGCCGCTACATTCCGTGACGGTCCGGCGACGTGTAACGGATTGCGGAGCCGTTAAAGGCGGAAGCCCGCGCTGGGAAGCGCGGGCTTCTCTATTGGTAGGACCGATGACTTGCATCAGGGCCTCCTTCGCGGATCGACAGGAAGCGGCACACAGCCGCGCGGACGCACCTGCTACTTGATGTACAGGTGATGCTGCGGCAGTGCATAGGACTGGGCGTTGTCCCAGGCGTTAGCTACGGACGTTTCCTGTATTCGCTTCCAGAAGGACACACTTTCACGGAGTTTCTTGATCACGGCGTTCACCTCCTCCCGCTGTGTGAAGTCAGGCATCACCGCTGCAGAATCAACAGCTTCGATTGGGTGTTCGCCAACCGCGCTGTCGAGGCGTGTGAGGTTGCCGGACATGATGAATTCCCCCTGCGACCGCGGCTGTACAGCGACTTGAGTCGTGGTGCGATCGGTGGAAATGGGGACCGAATGGACCTGCAAATCAGGCATGGATATCTCCTGGGATTTTGATGCGTGAGTTCAAAAAACGCGGGACTAAACCCGGAATTCGTGAAAAGGACACGAAAAAGGGAGGCGGATTCCGCCTGACACACAACGGGTGAAAGAGAGACTTCTCCCAGGAAGGAATTAGGAGAGAAGTGCCGGTTTCAGCAGGAGATCAGTGCGCAGCGACGGCGGAGGCTGGGCGGGTTCGCGCGGCCATCATGCCGCCGAGAAGATTAATCACCGATCCCACCTCCACTTCTATCTAGCGCTTACCTGAACAGTGCAAAACACAGGGAGATTGACAACTCCCAATGGCACCTCTCAAAGTTACCCCACCTGAACCGCCTTCGCCTAGCTCTTTCTGAGAATTCCCTCAAAAAAGTTTCCTGACCGGGAATAACCTGCATCAGCCGGACGAGGCAGGCGCTGACAGGGCTCCTGACTACCGCGAAAAATCAGGAGGACTGAGGCAGGCGCACCACCAGGCCGCGACCGGTCCAACGGATGTCCAGGGCAGCCAGGGTCGCCCACAGGGCGATCAGCGAACCCGTCAGCTCCAGGCCCTCCTCGATCATCGCGATGAATTGATAGAGAAGTCTCGTGCCGGGCAGCGTGAGGTTGTCGGAGAGGCTGACGACGATTCCGCCCAGCATTTCGAAACCGATAGCTCCCAGGAGAAAGACAGCGCCCGCCACGATGAGCCGGCGCCTCAATTGAACGTCGATGCGGCGGGCCACCAGAAGCAGCAGAACGCCGGCAACAAGCGCAAAAGGGATACCAATGACGAGCCAGGTGAAGGTGAAGGGCAGCGACAATCCCATCAAGCGCGCGGCGCTGGCGAATTTCTCGTGGAATAGCGTGGCTTCGTCCACCGACATAAAAGCCGCGGTCACCGCCAGACAGACAAAGGGCACAAAGCTTTTCCCCGCCGAGCGGCGTATCAGGGCATGAAGAGCGAAGGCGGCACTGACGGCAGCTAGCAGCAGGACGGAATACCAGGTCCACACACTGTCCTCGCGCGAGGCATAGGTCATGTCGCGTATAAGAAAGAAGGCCGCGGAAATGCGTCCGCCGCCTTCAAACACGGGCGAAAAGGCATCTATCACCGCTCCTGTGAGGAGGAGGACAGCGCCGATCCCCGCAAGGGCAGCGATCAGCTTCCCGACGACCGTCGAGCGAAAGGGCGCCTGTTTACGGCGGTTGTCCGGGTGCCCCTCGCGCAGTGTGCTCACGATCGCCATAACCTTCCTGAGACTCCGCGCAAGGCCGCAGCAGCGGATACCCACATTGGATTCAAATGTCTCGTGATGAAAGTCCAGCCTAATCGGACATTATGAAGGTGAGTGAGTCCGACGCGGACGTGACGAGAGGAAACAGGTGGGCTCAGAGCGCCTCAGGGAGATTGATGCACTGCGCAGCTTCGCGCTCGGTGGCATCCTCATGGTCAATATCTGGTACTTCGCCGACCCTTTCACCCTCGCCGGAGAAGTCAGCCCGAATCACTCCACGGCTGCCGACCTCGCGGTCCGCTTCGCCGTTGCAGCGCTTTTCGAAGCGAAGTTCTACCTGCTCTTTTCCTTCCTCTTCGGCTACAGCTTTGTTCTGCAGTGGCGAGCCGCCGTAGCAGTGAAAACTTCCCCCGTTCAGCGGTTGCTACGCCGTCTGACAGCGCTTTTGGTCCTCGGTCTGTTGCACGGCGTTCTGGTGTTCTTCGGTGACATCCTGCTGACGTACTCGCTCATGGGGTTCATCCTGCTCGCCACGCACTCGATTCGTACGTCCACGGCAACCATCACGGGCAGCGCGCTGATCGGAGTCCTTGGATCGCTGATTCTGGCGGTGGGCCTTTTTATCGCCGCCGCTCCGACGGGCATCCCGCCCTCCGCAATCACCGTGGACCCCGACGCTCTTGTCGATAGACCGGGATCCGCATTCTCCTCCAATGCCGGCAACTTCCTGGACACCGTTACCGGGGTCGTGTTTCTTCAGGGACCGCTCTCCCTGGCCATGTTCTACCTCGGTCTTGCAGCCGGGAGGTCGAGGCTTCTCGAGCGTCCGCTTTCCGTCCGTGCACTGACGACGACGGCTGCAACCTGCCTGCCCGTCGGACTCATCGCCGGGATAATCCAGGCATATCTGACCACGTATGTGGACGGCGCCCGGTTCAGCGTTCTGGCGTTCGGCATCTCCACCCTCACAGCGCCCCTGCTGACAGCTGGATATGTCAGCCTTCTCCTGCTGTTTTTCCGCACGACGGCGGGAGGCCACCTCTGCGGATTGCTCGCACCTGCCGGGCGCATCGCCCTCACCAACTATCTGATGCAGTCAGTAATCATGGCGCTCGTCTTCACCGCCTACGGGCTACGGCTCTCCGACCAGCTGCCGGCTGCCGCGGTGGCGGGCACCGCCGTCGTCGTTTTCCTTGCCCAGCTGATTTTCAGCAGGATTCTGCTCTCGCGCGTTCGGGTAGGACCGGCCGAGTGGCTGCTGCGCCGGGTGACCTACGGCGGGCACCGTCAACAGTCCCGGCTGAACTAGATGTTCCAGCGAAGGATGGCCGGAGTGCGCTTGTCCCAGCCGAGTGCGCACACCGCAGCCGTGCCGAGGATGAAGCGCCGCCCTTCGATCGGGTCGAACTCCAGCCAGCGCGCCGTGAGGATCCGCAGGAAATGGCCGTGCGCCACGAGCAGTGCGTTGCGGATGGGAGTTGCGTCGGGGTCCTGATCGGCAACTGTTCCGCAGCCGGCCTGAACGCGGGAGATGATCTGGTCTGCCCGGGCACCCACCTGGGCCAGCGTTTCTCCGTTCGGTGCGCCGTCTTTCCAGATCAGGTAACCAGGGTTTTCCTCGCGGACCGTGGCGCTATTGCGGCCCTCGTTGTCGCCGTAATCCCACTCGTGGGCGTGCGGGATTACTTCGGCGTCAGGGAACCCGACCAGTTCAGCGGTGCGCCGGGCACGCTGCAGCGGGGAGGTGAACACCAGATCGAACTCGACGCCGGCCAGCCGGCTCGCAGCTTCCCGTGCCTGCTGCTCACCCGCCGTGGTCAGCGCGAGATCGGTGAGACCGGTGTAGTTGCCGTCACGCGACCATTCCGTCTCACCGTGGCGCAGGAGCCAGAGGTGCGGGAGCGGTGTACCGGCGGCGGTCAGGTCTGCGGCAGCCGCGCCCGATTGGTTCATGAGGCACCCCCGGCAGCTTCGGGTTGACTGGCCCACCAACCGCGCAGCTTCGACTCAGCTTCCTCCGGTGTATGCGGACCGTGCTCCATGCGTTCCTCCAGTAAGAAGCGGTAGGCCCGCCCCACAACCGGCCCCGGCCCGATGTTGAGCAGAGCCATGATTTGTTGTCCATCCAGATCCGGCCGTATCGACGCAAGTTCTTCCTGCTCGGCCAGCGTAGCGATGCGCGCCTCGAGGTCGTCATAGGCGAAGGCCAGCCGCTCGGCCTTGCGACGGTTGCGTGTGGTCACGTCGGACCGGGTCAGGCGGTGCAGACGCTCCAGCTGCGGGCCGGCGTCCGTGACATAGCGGCGGACGGCCGAATCACTCCAGCCTGCCTCCCCATATCCGTAGAAGCGCATGTGCAGTTCCACGAGCCGGGCTACGGCCTTGATGGTGTCGTTGTCGAAACGGAGCGCCTTCATCCGTTTTGCCGTGAGCTTCGCTCCGACGACGTCGTGATGACGGAAGCTGACCGCCCCCGACGGTTCGAAGCGGCGCGTTGCCGGCTTCCCGACGTCGTGCATGAGCGCAGCGAACCGCAGGACGAAGTCCGGGGACGGCACCGCGCCGTCGTCGTCGGTTTCCAGTTCACAAGCCTGCTCCAGCACTGTCAGCGAGTGCTGGTAGACATCCTTGTGCCGGTGGTGCTCGTCCATCTCCAGGCGCAGCGCCGGCACCTCCGGGAGGATATGGTCGGCCAGCCCGGTTGAGACCATGAGGTCCACCCCGCGCCGTGGGTGCGCCCCGTTGATCAGTTTGGTCAGCTCATCGCGGACGCGCTCGGCGGAGATGATAGTGATTCGTTCCGCCATCGCTGTCATTGCCTCCCGTACCTCCGGGGCCACCTCCACTCCCAGCTGGGAAGCGAACCTCGCTGCCCGCATCATGCGGAGCGGATCATCCGAAAACGACGACGACGGCGCGCCCGGAGTGCGCAGCAGGCCGGTGTGGAGGTCCTTCACCCCGCCGTACGGGTCCACGAGCTCCATCGAAGGAAGGCGCAGAGCCATGGCGTTGATCGTGAAATCACGGCGGAGGAGGTCATCCTCCAGGTTGGTGCCGAACGCGACCACCGGCTTACGGGAAGACGGATCGTAAGCCTCCGCCCGATAGGTGGTGACCTCGATGGTGAACGACCCCTTGCGCAGGCCGATCGTGCCGAACTCCCGGCCAATCTCCCAGAACACATCGGCCCAGCGACGGATGACCGCGACTGTCTGATCCGGGTCTGCGTCCGTTGTGAAGTCGAGGTCCGGTGAAGACCGTCCGAGGAAAAGGTCCCTCACCGGGCCGCCAACCAGGGAAAGTTCATGGCCGGCATCAGCGAAGAGCCGACCGAGCTCAGTAACCACAGCCGGAAGCGGGGCGGTCAGCGGGGAGTTTTCCAACAGGTGCACCATAGTTCTTTAAGCGTGCCAGAGATCAGCCCAAACACCATTACGGGTTGTGGTGTGCGGGCCGAATGGCGCAATCGCAGCCGTTCCCGCAGCAACACGCCGAACGTTCTGCGTGGAGACGTCGAAGCCGGGCGCCTCGTCATCATCGCCCCTCAAAGGTAGTTAGAGTGGGGTCATGGACCGTCCCGTTCCGAGCGCCCCAAAGCGCACCCCATTGACAGCGTCACTGGGCAGGACAGGCGCGCCCCTGATCCACCAGACGCTTCCCACTGTGGAGGAAGTATCGGCCGGTGGGATCGTCGTCGACGCCTCGACAGACCTGCTCAACGTGGCGATCATCGCGCGCCTGAACCGCGGTGGGCGGCTCGAATGGTGCCTGCCCAAGGGCCACCCCGAAAACAAGGAAAACAACGAGCAGGCCGCAGTGCGGGAGATCGAAGAGGAAACCGGCATCCGCGGCCGCGTGCTCACCGCACTGGGCAGCATCGACTACTGGTTTACTGTCAGCGGGCACCGCGTCCACAAGACGGTCCATCACTTCCTGCTCGTATCCACGGGCGGGCATCTGACCATTGAGAACGATCCGGATCACGAGGCCGTCGATGTGGCATGGGTGCCGCTCGCGGACCTCGGCCGCAAGCTTTCATTCCCGAATGAGCGCCGCATCGCTGATCTCGCCCGGGAAGTACTGCCGCGGTACCTCTGATCCGGCACTCGTTGCGAGGCTGTGACCGCCCGTTACAGGCACCGGCACGTATTGGTGAGACGATAAGTGACGATGTCTGATACCAATACCGCCTCAATACCGGTCCAGGATGCGGGCGTGGTGCCCAGCCGCCGTCCCACTCCCGCGGGCGATGTTCCGCCCACCGATTCAACAGCACGCTCCAGCGCGATCATGGCTGCGGGCACCCTGGTATCGCGCATACTCGGACTCGTACGTGTTGCCCTCCTCGCGACGGCAATCGGAACAGCCGGTGCGGTGTCGGACCTCTTCCCGGCAGCGAACAACCTGCCGACCTACATCTTTTTGATGATCGCGGGCGGCGTGTTCAACGCCGTGCTGGTGCCGCAGATCATCAGGGCAAGCCAGCAGGAGGACCGGGGCGCGGACTTCGTCAGCCGCCTCATGACACTCTCCGCCGTGGTCCTGTTCATCCTGACGGTGCTGATCACGCTGGCAGCCCCGTTCCTGGCGGATCTGCTCACGAACGTGACAGGGGACGCTCTCGCCCTGACCACCGTCTTCGCCTACTGGTGTCTGCCGCAGATCTTCTTTTACGGCCTCTACTCGATCATCGGGCAAGTCCTCAACGCCAACGGGTCCTTCGGGCCGTACATGTGGGCTCCGGTGGTAAACAACATCGTTTCCATCGGTTTCCTGATCGCCTTCATCACGATGATGGGCGCTGAACGGACCACCAACCACACTCCGGATTCCTGGACCCCCACCCATACGCTCCTGCTTGCAGGGGGAACCACGCTCGGGATCGTCGTCCAGGCGCTGGTCCTGTTCGTGCCCCTTCGTCGTCTGCGTCTTGGTCTCCGGCCACGGTTCGGCTGGCGCGGCGTCGGCCTCGGGAAGACCGGTCGCCTGGCTTCCATCACTATCGTGACCATGCTGATCGGCAATGGCCTCTACATGGTCAACCAGTGGGTGGCCACGATCGCCACCGAGGCACGTACCGAGCTTCCCGACGACGCCTACATCGCCGGTCTCACCAACCTGGACATCGGTTCGCTGGTTTACGTTCTCCCGCACTCGGTCATCGCGTTGTCGGTGGCTACCGTGATGTTCAACCGCCTCGCCGCCGCCCACTCCCAGAACGATATGAAGACCACCAAGGAGACACTGTCGCTCGGCCTGCGCACGATCGGCGTCGCGACCGTCTTCGGTGCAGCCGCCCTCATTACGCTGGCGCCGCCGCTCGGTATGGTCTTCTCCGGCGGAATCCGCGAAGGCGGTGCCCTCAATGCGGTGGTCATCACCCTGCTTGCGGTCGGCGCACCCTTCCTGAGCGCCAACTTCTTCCTGAACAGGGTCTTCTACGCCGCTGAAGACGCGATCACTCCGCTGAAGGTTCAGCTGATCCTCTCTGTTACGGGGGTGGCGCTCGCTCTCACCGCAAGCCTGTTCGAGCCCTCCCTGATCGTGCCGATGCTCGCCCTGAGCTTCACGATCGGCAACATTGTGGCCGTCATAGTCAGCCATGTATTCCTTGTCCGAAAGATCGGTGGATACGGCGCCGGGCATATTTATGACGTCCATGTCCGCCTCACCGTCGCGGGCCTCGTATCAGCAGCCGTAGGAGCAGGTTTGATGTGGTTCTTCGGCGCCTACCAGCCTGACGGGTTCGTCTGGCAGTCGGTGGCGAGCGCCGCCGGCGTACTCTTGATTGCCGGACCGCTGATGGCCGCGGTGTACATCGGAATGCTGAAGGTCCTGCGGATCAACGAGTTGAGCGACTTCCTCGCTCCGCTGCTGTCCCGCTTTCGACGCCGGTAAGCGCCGGCCCGCGCGTACACGCCAGTGAGCCCGGAAGTCACCGGTAGCATTGGTACAAAGTATCCACATCCGGGAGGAATTCGTGCCTGAAGCAGTAGACGTCGGTTCAGTACTGGGCGGCCGATATAAGGTCACCGCCTACGTACTGGCCTCTGCTGAGAAGGACCTGGTGCTGGACGGCGTCGATCAGGTGCTGAATCGGCCGGTCAGCATCCTGATGGCATCGCCCTCCAATGCCAGCCAGGTTGCTACGAGCGCGCGTGAGGTGGCCACCGGCGAACGGGCCGGCCACATCCAGGTCCTTGACCTCGGAATCACCGACGCCGGCACATACCTTGTCACCAACCGCGCCCCAGCCGCGGACCTCCTCGACTTGGTCATCCAGCAGGACGCCCCCTTCATTGAACCGTTTTTCACGGACACACTCGGGTCCGAGATTTTCGGCGTTGCCCGTTCCACGGAACCTGAGACCTACGAGGACGAGGACTACGATCACCACGAGCCGGAGCGGCGTCCTTCGCGCCTCCCCAAGGCACGGATGCCCCGATTCGGACGTGCGGCCGCGGGCGGTGCCGCCACAGGTGGTGCCGCAAGCGCAACGGCAGCATCCGCGCCGTCGGACCCGGGTACTGCACCGCAGGAAATCTCAGCGACCCGCGGAGCCGGCGACAGCGCGAATGTGCCGCCGCCACCGAGCGCCCCTCCCCGTGTAATTGCAGCTGACGAACGGAGCGGGCGTTCCAAAACCTCGACTGTGTCTGAAGATGACGCCCGTTCAGAGGACAGTTCGGCGTCCCAGCGGCCGCCGTCGCGTTTTCCCGCGGCAGCCGCGGCTGGTGGAGCCACAGCAGCCGGCACCCAGTTCAACGACGACGACCCCTACGACGACTACGCCGATGATGAGGACCGGGAAAACAACCCCCGCTTCACGCGGCTGCTCGTGGGTATTGTCCTCGCCCTCGTGATAGTCGGCGCGGTCGTATTCGCTGTCAGCCAGCTGCGGCCCATCTTCGATCAGCCTGTCGCCAATGAAACCACGGCGGCGGAGAGCACCGTTGAGCCGACGGAAAGCGTGGATGCCTCGCCGTCCCCTGTCGATGATGCAACACCGGAACCGGAGCTTGTGGATCCTGTGGCGTCGAACGTCATTCGCCTCGTGCCCGACAACCCAGAGCTCAACTCACAGACCGATGGCGACCTCGGGGCGATCATCGATGGCAACCCTGCAAGCTTCTGGGGAAGCCTCGTATACGCCAACGAGACCTTCGGTGGACTGGCGCAAAACCTTGCCCTGGTGGTTGAACTGGAGGAGCCGTCGAACATCTCCGAAGTCCAGATCGAGCAGCTTAATAGCTCCGGCGGCAGTTTCACGGTGCTCCTGAACGATGAGCCGACCCTTGAGGGCGCCACCCAGGTCGCGCAGTCAGGGTTCACCGGCCCCTCTGTGACGTTCAACGTCCCCGAGGTCGACGGCGCTCCTCCCACAGCGCAGTATGTAATCGTCAACTTCACCCAGCTACCCCGTCTCTCCAACGTTCAGGCGCAGTACCCCTGGGGCATGCGAATCGCTGAGATCAACGTCTCCTAGCGTCTGTGCGCGACTCGTCTGCCGCACGGAATAACCAGTGTTGGAAGGTCGTTGTTGCAATTGATCGCGATCGGACTGGATGGTTCGAGCGTTCTCACCGATAGAAAGGTCCATTCAACCCGTGAGCACTGAGAAAGAAGTCGGCAGCAATGCATCCGGCGATATCCGCGACGTCATCATCGTCGGGTCCGGTCCGGCCGGCTACACAGCCGCCGTCTACACCGCCCGCGCCAACCTTTCACCTCTGCTGATCGCCAGCTCCGTCACCGCAGGCGGAGAACTGATGAACACCACTGATGTCGAGAACTATCCCGGATTCCCTGAGGGGGTCATGGGCCCGGACCTCATGGAGAACTTCGAGAAGCAGGCTGCGCGTTTCGGCACAGAGATTCTCTTCGAAGACGTTACGTCCGTGGACCTCACCGGAGATATCAAGACCGTAACCATCGGGACCGGCCAGAGGTTCCAGGCACGCGCGGTCATTATTTCGACCGGTTCGGCTTACCGTGAGCTAGGGCTCCAAGATGAGAAGAGACTGTCCGGGCATGGGGTGAGCTGGTGCGCCACCTGCGACGGCTTCTTCTTCAAGGACCAGGACATCGCTGTTATCGGTGGAGGCGACTCTGCCATGGAGGAGGCGCTTTTCCTGACCAAGTTCGCCCGGTCCGTCACTGTAGTGCATCGTCGGGATTCACTTCGTGCCTCGCGAATCATGCAAGACCGCGCACTGGCCCACGAGAAGATTCGGTTCGAGTGGAATGCGGAGGTGACTGCCATTCACGGTTCCGACAAGGTCACCGGGCTGACCCTCTCCAGCACGGTTGACGGCTCCACCAGGGAGCTCCTCGTTACGGGTGTATTTGTGGCGATCGGAAACGATCCCCGGATAGACCTCGTGAAGGAACAGCTGAAGCTCACTGAAGAGGGGACGATCGCCGTCCTTGGTCGGACTTCCAAGACATCCCTGCCGGGCGTCTTCGCTGCTGGTGACGTGATCGACCCGACTTACCGCCAAGCCATTACCGCAGCTGGCTCAGGCTGTGTTGCCGCTATCGACGTAGAACACTACCTTGCCGACCTCGGGGATGCTGTAGACACGGCTGCTGAAGTACCAACGCCAGTGTCCGAAGAAGTGTCCGAGACGGCTGCCGTTTAACCTCGCGAAGGAGTAAAAAAATATGAGCAACGCCAAGGAAGTAACGGATACAACGTTCGAAGCGGATGTACTCAACGCTTCGAAACCCGTAATGGTTGATTTCTGGGCCGAGTGGTGCGGCCCCTGCCGCAAACTCTCGCCGATCCTCGACGACATTGCCTCTGAGCACTCAGAGAAGATCGATGTCGTAAAGCTAAATGTCGATGATAATCCGGCTACCGCTGCGAAGTACGGAATTACCTCCATCCCAGCGGTCTACGTCTTCAAGGACGGCGAGGTGGCTGCAACCTCCATTGGGGCGAAACCGAAGCAGGTGCTGGAGCAGGAGTTCGCTCAGTTCCTCTAAAGAGTAGCCAGAGCAGACAAGGCCGGGCCGCCCTCCAGGCGGCTCGGCCTTTCCTATGCACTGAAGGGGGAGGCCGTTTCACGTGAAACGCGGTCGTTGAGTTTCCCGGGCGGTTGGCCGGTTTGTCCCGTAATGCCGATGGTTGAGGGTCGGTAGGGCGGATAGGTGATCTGCGACCGCTTACTCGGTGTGACTTCGGTCAGATGAGATCGATAGCCTAAGAGGCTGACGAACCCTCTACGCGAATCCGACCTAGCGGATTGCAGATCGGAAGTATTCGCCGTTAGAGTCACGCTCGGTCAGCTATCAGAGGTACCGCTAATCAACCGCGGCAGACCTAATCTGGGTTTCAGATGCTCCGTTATTCCCACTCGTTACCACCGCATACCTTCAGGAGCGACAGCACTACAGAACAGCGGCTAGATTCTTACCGCCGTGTCACAGACCCGCGTGACTGACCCTGGACACGGTTTCACGTGAAACACCCATCAGGCCGTTCGCCCGGCAGGGCGCGGATCCAAAAAACGCGCCCTGACGCTCTCTATACCGGGGAGGCGCCGCGTTGAGCTCCAGAGTAGGCTCATAAAATCCCCACATCGCATCCATACCATCCGGACCCTGCAATAACTCACACTGACGAGCCCGCGCTAGAGGCCTTGCAGGGGTATAGGATACACAGCGCGCAAACCACGGTCACGACTCACAGCATCGATACTCCCTCCCTGGGAGCGAGGGTACCAAGTTCCACTTCCTGTTCCGCAGGTCCGAACCGAGGGCACCCCGGCTGCACCGGAGGAACCACGTCCTTGTTTCACGTGAAACTGTCCGGCCGCCGGCTCACCTCTTCAACCATCCTCGGGACTGTCAGAAGATTAGGGCTGCCCTACTGACGGCAGTGAGTACCTAATACAGCTCTCGAGTCCCTACAAGCAGGACAGGAAGTGCTGGCAACCGTAGAGCTGACAGCCGATGGGCCGAGCCAACCCCTTGCTCTCGCGCCCGAGATCACGCCTAAGTTTCACCTCAGATGCGCCCTTGAGCAACCTCAGCGAGGCCTAGGTATCCGGGCCTAAGGGCTCACATATGTTCCGGGTGCCCGCCACCCGTTGTAGCGCCACAAATGACCACCGTCCGCCGCAACCGATTCCCGCACGGCGCCAGCGGCGGCACTTGCGCCTCTCGCGCCGTGACCAAGGAACCGTTCGCTCAGCGAGCGGGTTGCCCAGGGCATCACAGATCCGCCAGTACGGACAGTTTCACGTGAAACATCTAAACGTAGGGTGGAAATATGCGCCCGCGCAAGCCGCCCAGGCGAGCCAACCGTCTTGCGGACGCCAGGTCAACGATGCCACCCTTCCCGATGGCTGCTCTGCGCCCCAGTAGAACTCGTCCGCCACTCGTTGCAGTGAGTAAAAGACACCCTCCATACCCGCCCTTCTCGTGCACACTCCAGGAGCGGTGCGTGTACGTTTCACGTGAAACATTCCAGCGTCGGGTGATACGTTTCGGACCAACTTGGCAGAAGCAGATCAGCTCCCCGTGGTCGTTTTTCTTCCCAGCTTTGTGCTGGAGCTGCCGATTCTTACGAAGACGTAGCCGTGGGCTAGGTGCAACCTCGCTCCAAGAAATCACGAAAACCGAGGTCCCAGATTCGACTTACGACAGCTGGGCCTTATAGCGGAGGTCCGCGCGTTGACGTTTCACGTGAAACAGCTGTCTATGGGCGAAGTCGGACCACGCGGTTCCTCAGACGGCAGAAGGACAAAGCCCTTCGCCGGTCCCTAGCCAGTTCGGCATAGACTCCTCCCCAAAGGGTGACGACAGCAAGCCTAACGCGGTGTGCGGGAAGGGGGTGCAGGGGCCAAACCCTTCCCGCACGGCTCATATCGCTACGGCGCTACGGTTGAAACCGATAGGTCCTGCTCGTGCTTGTTCGTCGGATTGCTGACAGCGGGAGGGAGTCGGTCTTCTCCCGCTCGGGGGCCTGGCGCATCGGCGAGCGGGATGATGAAGCTAGACGGAAGAACCCACCATACTAGCCGTTTCACGTGAAACGGCTAGTATGCGCTTTAAGAAGCTGGCGGGCGAAACGAGCGTCCGTAGGGGATCAATGTATTCCCGACTATAGGAAGCGTTCTTAGACGCACACCACCACACCATCGAACCCGAAGGCTACGCGATTCAACGATCCATGAACGCCGGGCTGATATTCCCCAGTGAACGGGGCGGTCCACCGTATGAACAAGGTTAGCGGGGGCTTGGCCCACCCTGCCAACTCAACGATCTATGCGAGTGGCTCGAGCGACTGTGGGAAATGGCATGACCTGCATCGCACGTTAGGTAAGAGCGGACACCGCGCCATTGACGGAGTCACAGGGCTGGAGGGCTCAGTCGTTCAGGCATCCAATGCCGTTTCACGTGAAACCGCCAACGTGCCAAGCACTATCCCTCAAAAGTGCCGCACCGGCAACGGCGGATCACGCGTCCCAGTGCCGCCCTGCGTCGTACATCTTGACGACAACGAACAGATACAACTCATATGGGACTAGCAACCGTCATCGACCGCATTGGGCTGCGTGGGCAAGCAGTTGCGGCGTTGCGAGGATGGCCGACCATCACTCCGCGGTCGGGTCAAGGAAATCAGCTCAACGGGTCCTTTAACCGACACAGACGACTCGATGATGAGACAATGGCGGCATGAGCTCTGGATTCAGCAGCTACACCAAGGGCTGAATGCGGTGCCGTTTCACGTGAAACGGCCCAAAGACCTAGGAGGTGGGAGCGAGAACTCCCATAATCCGGTTCAGATCATCGACGCTGGCGAACTCGATGCTCACCCGCCCCTTCTTCGCGCCAAGTGTAATTTTGACATTCGTATCCAGGCGATCCGATAGCGAAGTAGCAAGGTAGTCGAGTCGTTCATGCCTAGCGCCAGCCCGGGGCGTCGTTGGCTTCCCCGGCCGACGCAAGCCGTCACTCATGGCAACAATCTCTTCGGTGGACCGAACGGAAAGTCCCTCCGCAACGATGCGCTGTGCGAGCTTTTCCATCTCGGCAGGATCGGAGAGGCCAAGTAGCGCTCGGGCATGACCCGCGCTCAGGACGCCCGCAGCGAGCCGGCGCTGCACCAGGGGCGGCAACTTCATCAGCCTCAATGTATTCGAGATCTGCGGACGCGACCGGCCGATGCGCGCGGCGAGCTCTTCCTGAGAACACCCGAAATCTTCCAGGAGCTGCTGGTACGCGGCGGCTTCCTCAAGCGGATTCAGTTGACTACGGTGGAGATTCTCGAGGAGGGCGTCCCTCAGCAAATCGTCGTCAGTGGTATCGCGGATAATTGCAGGGACCGAGTCCAAGCCGGCTTCCCTTGACGCTCGCCAGCGGCGCTCACCCATAACGAGCTCGTAAGTCTGTTCACCCCCCTCGGAGGAGGCACGAACGACTACGGGCTGCAGCACGCCGATCTCGCGAACGGAATGGACCAGCTCGGCCATCTCGTCTTCGTCGAAGACCGTACGAGGTTGCTTTCGATTGGGATGTATCGAGTCAATCGGAAGTTCCGCGAAACGTGCGCCCGGTACTTCCTGTAGCGTTTCACGTGAAACAGGCACATCCGCATCTTCGACGGGATCCTCGTCGCCGCCGCTCTCCAGTGCACCACCCGGTTCGACCCCATCAGAATCGCTAACCTCGTCTTCGGGCACTACCTCAGCTGGGACCAGCACCGCCGCCGTGGGACTTTCGAGCTCTTCTACCGCTGGCGTAACTGCTGGCGACGACTCCTTCTCAAGCTCACCAGCCGCTTCATCCGCGGATACATCGGTCACCGCCTCTACCTTTGCCTCTTGGACCTTGGCTGCCGTGGCCCGCTTCCTTGCCGCCTGGTTTCGCCCGTTTGTCCTTTTCGCGGGGGCGGTGAGCGCCTCCTTATTTATGGAAGACTTCTTTGTCGGACTTGAGGACTGTACTGACTGGTTTCCGTCATCCCCCTCAGCTGTTCCGCCGTTGGAACCGGCCGACGGGAAGAAGAGGTCTACGGGGCGGCCCCTCTCCGCAACTCTGGTGCCTACGCTGTTTGTGGATTCATCCTGCTGCTCCGCGCTGCTCGGGATGAGCGCGCCAAGTCCTCGACCTAGACCTCTACGCTTCTCAGGCATGAAACGGTTCCTCTCAAAGGAGAGCAGACAAACTGCAGCGATTGATATCGCGTCCAGTCTACTGTGGGCGGCACCGTCAACCGCGCAGGCGCTCTAGGAGCGTTCAGCGATTTCTGCGGCAGCCTCGAGATAGGAAAGTGCACCACTCGACGAGGGGTCGTAAGTAAGAACCGTCTGCTGGTAGCTCGGGGCCTCCGATATACGAACGGACCGTGGGACGACCGCTTTAAGTACCTGATCAGGGAAGTGTTCGCGAACCTCGGCAGCAACCTGGGCTGCGAGGTTCGTTCGCCCGTCATACATAGTAAGCAGAATGGTAGAGACGACCAGATCGGCATTGAGGTGCTTCTGGATCATCTCAATGTTCTTCAAGAGCTGGCTCAGACCTTCAAGAGCGTAGTACTCGCACTGTATTGGAATAAGCACCTCGCGGGCGGCGACGAAAGCATTGACCGTCAGCAGACCGAGACTCGGCGGACAATCAATGAAGATGTAATCCAGCCGCTCCTCGCCGTTCGCTGCGCGATCCTTCGCGTACAGATCGATCGCACGGCGGAGCCGTTGCTCTCGCGCGACCAGGGAGACTAACTCAATCTCAGCGCCAGCCAGGTGAATGGTGGCCGGGGCGCAGATCAGATTGGGTACATCCGGACAAGGCGCGACAACGCTCGACAGCGGGAGATCATCGATCAGCACGTCGTAGATACTGTCCACTTCGGCGTGGTGTGCAATGCCCAACGCAGTGGAGGCGTTGCCCTGCGGATCGATATCG
This sequence comes from Arthrobacter sp. M71 S08, assembly GCF_059089725.1. Lineage (NCBI taxonomy): Bacteria > Bacillati > Actinomycetota > Actinomycetes > Micrococcales > Micrococcaceae > Arthrobacter > Arthrobacter sp. M71 S08. The sequence goes on from NZ_JBNHEY010000004.1 coordinate 75,090, forward strand.
ATGACGAGCACGTTCAGGCCGGCGGATGCCAAAGCTGCCGCAAGGTTCACGGTGGTGGTCGTTTTGCCCACGCCACCCTTTTGGTTACTGACCGTTAGAACGCGAGTTTCCACGGGGCGAGGCAGCTTCCGTCCGAAGAGCTTCTCCCGGCGCCGCGTCTCCGACGCCAGTTCACGGGCTAGCGGAGTGCTGTCATCCAGAACGTCCATCACGTTCTTGGTATTTCCATTCGTTTTCACGCTTACGGCCTGACTTGAGTCACTTACCCCGGCTGTGCCAATCGTTTCACGTGAAACGATGCCTGTGTTTATCGGGCTTGAAAACACTTCTGGCTGAATATCAGCAATAGTTATAGCCAGAGACGAACCCATCGTCGACGTAGGCTGCTCGCGTCGCGTGGCAGAATCTTTCGTCACAAGCGTCTCGCTCACTTTCGGGTGCCGGGTGGGTCCCCTCTAGGTTATCCGCTATGGCGGAAATACCCCGGCAGACAATCCGCAGTGTGCGGAACTTGCAACCAAGGAACACAGTTATCGGGCGACCACGATGCGGACAACGGTCGTCGGTTCTTCCAGCAGGGCGCTGCCAGCAGTTTCAACAGTGGTGCTCCTCCCACCCAGCCGCAGAATGACCTTAGCGGCCTCCTCCACCTCTTCGCCGGCACTCCGGCCCTTGATTGCCAGGACCTCTCCCGGTCCCTTCAGGAGCGGCATAGTAAGAGTGGCAAGACCGGATAACGCGGAAACCGCGCGCGCCGTCACGACATTGACATCGAACTTGCCCACTGCCTGTTCAGCGCGACCGCGAAAAATCTCCACATTGGTAAGTTCAAGATCCTGCGTTACTTCCCGTAGCCAGTTCACTCTTCTCTCCAGCGGCTCGATCAGGACGAACGATGCGTCCGGCCGCGCAATGGCGAGGGCCAACCCGGGCAAGCCAGCACCACTACCCACGTCAGCTACGCGCGCCTCGGGCGAAATCAACTCTCCGACAACGGCACAGTTGAGGACGTGCCGGTCCCACAAGCGCGGAAGTTCACGTGGTCCAAGCAGTCCACGCTCGATTCCTGACGTAGCCAGATGCGCTACGAAGCGCTCCGCGAGGGTCAACCGCTCACCGAATATGCTCCGAGCCGCCTGGAGCTCCTTCGTACCGATCTCAATCGTCAAGACAACCCCTCCTTCGGGACAGGCAAACCGACGTCAGGATCCAGCCGACACCACGATGTGGCGCCGCGAACCCTCACCCTCGGACTCGCTGACCATGCCGAGATCAGCCACGATGTCATGAACGATCTTGCGTTCGTACGCGGACATCGGAACCAGCGCCACCTCTTTACCGGCTTCCTTCACTTCGCTGACTGCCCGCTCAGCAATCTCGCGCAGCTCCTTGTTCCTGGCTTCACGAAAACCATCTATATCCAGGACCAGCCGCGAGCGATGCTCGGTCGAGGTGAGTACGGAGAGCCGAGCCAGTTCCTGCAGTGCTTCCAGCACCTCGCCGTCCCGGCCCACGAGAGCTTGCAATCCTTGCGCGTCATTGTCCTCGGAGACGATGGAGATGTAGGTACGCCCGTTCCGCACTTCGATATCGATATCGCCGTCTATATCGGCAATATCCAGGAGTTCCTCAAGATAGTCTGCAGCGACGTCGCCTTCATCCTCCACGGAGCCCCCTCCATCCTGGTCAACTGCATCTTCGTTCACAGTCTCAAGCGTCTCTTCCTGCATGTTGTCTGTGCTCATTTGCGTTTCCTGTTCTTGCGCTGCGGCTGTACTCGTTGAGCTTTGGGTGGCGCAACTGCTTCAACCGCCGGTTCCTGCTTCTTCTCCCCGAGCAATGGGACCATCGGCAACCCCTTCTTCGCGCGGCGCTCAGCGAGGGCCTTGGCTGCGGGGGATCCGGGCGTCGGCATCCGGCGAATCACGTAGAACTGCTGGACCATGGTCCAGAGGTTGGTGGTGGTCCAGTAGATCAGTACGCCAATTGGGAAGTTGATACCACCAACGCCGAATACAAGCGGCAAGATGTAGAGCATCATTTTCTGCTGACGCATGAAGGGGCTCTGCATGGCCTCTTCGGACATGTTCTTCGCCATGATCTGCTTCTGCGTGATGAACTGCGAGGCGGTCATAGCAATGATCATGATGATCGAAAGAACTATCACGGAGCCGTGGCCGGGAGTGCCCCAGCCGTGAAGCAGCGAAGAGGAGAGTGGGGCGCCGAAGATCTCGGCCAGGTCGAACTGTCGGACGTCCTCCACAGTGAGGGCCCCGAGACCTTCACCTCTTTCGCTTGCCGATGACACACCGTTAAGAACGGTGAACAGCGCAAAGAAGAACGGCATCTGGATCAGAATCGGCAAACATGCCGCGAAGGGATTGGTTCCATGCTTCTTGTACAGAGCCATCTGCTCTTGCGTCATGGCCTGACGTGAGAGTTGATCCGTTTTGCCCTTGTACTTCTGCTGCAGTTTCCGTAGGTCAGGTTGGAGAGCCTGCATCCCACGCTGAGCCTTGATCTGCTTGACGAAGACTGGAATCAGCGCAGCACGGATCACCACGACGAGACCGACGATCGACAAAGTCCAGGTCCAGCCGGAGGCGGAATCCATACCGAGGAAGGTGAATCCCTCGTGGAAGGCCCGCATAACCCAGGACACCAGCCACCGGAAGGGCAGGAGAATTGTCTCGAAGAAATCCATAATCTGTTGCTCCTCAGGCCGCGGGGCGGCTTTCCTCATCTGCAGGAATCACCGGGTGATTCAGCACTACAATCTGTGGCTCTTCACCAGGTGCGAAACGTCTTCCTCCGACTGGCACATGGTCCACGCCGCCGTCGTTCCAGGGATGACAGCGGCACAGCCGTCTGGCAGCGAACCATGAACCTTTCAGCGCGCCGTGCACGATCACTGCCTCCAGCGCGTAAGCCGAGCAAGAGGGAAAGAAACGGCACACCGGACCATAGAGAGGTGAAATCAGTCGGCGATAGACCACCAGAATACCGATAAGGACGGCACGGGGTAGCAGAACCACTTGTGAGATGTTCGACGGCGAATGATCCGCTGTCATTTGCCGTCTCCCTTTCCGCCGCCGGGCTTGCCGATCCGATTCACACTCGATGCCAGGCACCGCTCAAAGTCGGAACTGAGTTGAGGCCAATTTGCCGCAGCTGCTGCGGGCAGTGCACGCACAACGACATCAAGCCCAACTGGTCGCTGAACCAACGCTGATGCTGCTGCTTCTCTCAGTCTCCTCTTAACGAGGTTGCGCGTAACAGCGTTCCCCACATTTTTCGACACGATGAATCCGAACCGCGAGGGCGTACCTGTTTCGGTTCCAACGGCATATAACACCAAGTTCCGGCACCCGGATCGGGCACCGGAACGAACGGTATGTGAAAAATCTGTGGCCGTCCGAACTCGGTGGGCGGTAGACAGCACCTAGAGCTCCGGGACGGTCGGGGCGCTATCGGTCAGACAACGCGGGCGGACGGATTAACTGATGCTAAGCCGAAAGCTCGGTGCGTCCCTTGCTGCGGCGCGCAGACAGGATGGCGCGGCCGGCGCGGGTCCGCATGCGAAGGCGGAAGCCGTGCTTTTTGGCACGACGGCGGTTATTCGGCTGAAAGGTCCGCTTGCTCACTGTGATACTCCAGAACGTTCTTGGCATGCGCTGCCGTTGCAACAAGGGGGAAGAACGGGCTGGCGCAATGAAGTTGTAGTACATCCGCCCTGCCTACCTGCGGCATACTGCTCAGCCTTAGCTGGCGATATGGAGGCACGCGAAATGCAGACATAAAGGACTACATAACGTTAGGGCACCGGACACAGCAGGGTCAAACCGGTTGGACCACTGCCATGTGGACAACTGTGGTCCCGAACCCTGCTTCTTTGGGTCCTCATCACATCCCCAAGTGATCTTATCCACAGGGCCGGTCCCGGCTATCCTCGCCAGTTTTCATCGTCTACTGTTGCCGGGTGGCGCATTTATCCACGGGCTGTGCATAAGTCTGTGGATTATTGCCCGTCTATGGGCCTGTAACGGCTCTCTGAACTTCAACTGAGGACGCGATTGAGTACCGACGAGATCAATGATGTAGGCAGCTCCTGGCGCAAGGTTATCCGTACACTCGAACAGGACGAGCGGATTTCCCCCCGCCAGCGTGGATTCGTGGTGCTGGCCCAGGCCCAGGGACTGATTGGCACTACCCTGCTCGTCGCGGTTCCCAATGAGCTGACCCGCGAAGTTCTCCAGAGCCAGCTCAAGAGCCCGCTCAATGATGCCCTTCGCGACGTCTTCCGCGAAGAGATCCAATGCGCATTTGTCATTGATCCTGACCTCACGCCCATTATCGAAGAGGAACCGGAAGAGGTTCCGGAGGAGATTGCGCAAAGGGAGCAGGCGCCGTCGCCAACTCCGCCCAGCAACTCCCACGAATTCGGGCGCCTGAATCCCAAGTACATCTTCGACACATTCGTCATCGGCTCATCGAACCGGTTCGCCCATGCTGCTGCAGTCGCCGTCGCAGAAGCGCCGGCCAAGGCCTACAACCCCCTGTTCATCTACGGTGACTCGGGGCTGGGTAAGACTCACCTGCTGCACGCCATCGGCCACTATGCCCGCCACCTCTATACCGGGATCCGCGTTCGGTACGTCAATTCCGAGGAGTTCACTAACGACTTCATCAATTCGATCAGGGACGATGAAGGCACGAGCTTCAAGCAGACCTATCGGAACGTTGACATCCTCCTGATCGACGACATCCAGTTCCTCTCCGGCAAGGACAGGACGCAGGAAGAGTTTTTCCATACCTTCAACGCACTGCACAACCACAACAAGCAAGTGGTTATCACCTCGGACCTACCGCCCAAGCAGTTGTCGGGCTTCGAAGAAAGGATGCGTTCGCGCTTCGAGTGGGGACTGCTGACGGACATCCAGCCTCCGGAACTCGAAACCCGGATCGCGATTCTTCGCAAGAAGGCGATCAGTGAAGGGCTGAGCGCACCGGATGAGGTGCTCGAGTACATCGCGTCGAAGATCTCAACGAACATCCGTGAGTTGGAAGGCGCCCTAATCCGGGTGACAGCGTTCGCAAGCCTTAATCGCCAAGCCGTTGACGAGAATCTTGCCGAGATAGTGCTCAAGGACCTGATTACTGACGACGGTGCCCAGGAGATCACGTCGTCGCTGATCATGGCGCAGACGGCGGAGTACTTCAATATCACCCTTGATGATCTGTGCAGCAAATCCCGGACACGGACCCTTGTCACCGCCAGGCAGATTGCTATGTACCTCTGCCGGGAACTGACGGATATGTCGCTGCCGAAAATCGGACAGGAGCTCGGCGGGCGAGACCACACCACGGTCATTCACGCTGACCGAAAAATCCGTGAACTTATGGCTGAACGCCGGGCGATCTACAACCAGGTGACTGAGCTGACCAACCGCATCAAGCACCATCGGAAGGACTAATAGGTCCCGACAGGTCCCACGGACAGCTGTAATTAACAGCTGTGGAAAGAATTGTGGATAACTACGTGTTTCCCGTGGACGTTAATGAGGACAAGCACCGTCTGAGCTGTGGACCCGCTAAATTACAGGGCTTCCGTACACAACAGCCCTAGTCCTCAACCGGTGCGAGTGCACATACTGTCAACAGGGCAGACTCCCGGGTTCGCGCCGATCGTCCCGGTTATCCACAGTATCCACAGGAGTTATTAACACTACTGATCCTTAATCCGCGAGCTCTTCCAAATAACATTTCCCCTCCGGACCACCCTGCAAAATTTCGGTCCGACGGGGAGACCGCGTCGCGCTAAGCTGTGACTCAGTAGAGTTCACCTTTGCTCACCCGCCCTCCCTTGCCGGAGAGGTCGAGGATGAGCGACTTCCCCTATGTACCTCGCGAAAGGCGGCACCCTTCAGTGAAATTCCGAGTCGAGCGCGATGTCCTGGCTGAGGCCGTAACGTGGACGGCGCGATCGCTGTCACCGCGCCCTCCCGTACCGGTGCTTTCGGGCTTGCTGATTAAGGCGGGTGCCGGCACCCTGAGTCTGGCAAGCTTCGACTACGAAATCTCGGCTCGGCTTGAGATCGCTGCCGACGTAGCTGAAGAAGGAACCATCCTTGTCTCCGGACGCCTGCTTGCGGACATCTGCCGCAGCCTTCCCTCCGCGCCTGTCGAAGTGGAAACGGACGGGTCCAAAGTCACGTTGACCTGTCGCAACAGCCGTTTCAATCTCGCTACCATGCCCGAAGCGGAGTACCCGGAACTTCCCGCTCTGCCGGACGTCAGCGGCGTTGTCGACGGCGATGCTTTCGCAGAAGCCGTATCCCAGGTCATCATTGCGGCCAGTCGCGACGACACCCTGCCGATTCTTACCGGTGTGCGGATGGAAATTGAGGAAGACCTCATCACGTTCCTGGCAACTGACCGTTACCGGCTGGCGCTCCGTGAGCTGTCCTGGAAGCCTACAAATCCGGGCATTTCCACCAGCGCACTGGTCAAAGCCAAGACTTTGAGCGAGGTGGCGAAAACACTCGGCGGCTCCGGGGACCTGAAGATCGCGCTCTCCGATAACAGCGAACTCATCGGATTCGAAAGTGGCGGCCGGCGGACGACATCCCTGCTCGTCGACGGCGACTACCCCAAGATTCGTTCCCTCTTCCCAGAGAACACGCCCATCCATGCCACGGTCGAAACCAGCCAGCTGGCCGAAGCTGTAAGGCGCGTGGCACTGGTCGCCGAACGAAACACTCCGGTGCGGCTGGCTTTCAGTGCAGCTCAGGTAGTGCTCGACGCCGGAACAGGTGAGGACGCCCAGGCATCTGAAGCCATCGAGGCAACGCTGGACGGAGATGACATCACCGTCGCATTCAATCCGCACTATCTGAGTGAAGGCCTGAGTGCTTTTAGCAGCCGCTTTGTGCGATTCTCCTTCACCACCCCGCCGAAGCCGGCGGTTATCTCAGCCCAGGAAGAAGCCACCGGCGAAGACCGCGAAGATTACAGGTACCTGTTGATGCCCGTGAGGTTGCCCAACCAGTAGCAGCCTCACCATCCATCCCCCCGAACCCCATGGAGGACACTATGCATATCGGTCTGATCGGACTCGGAAAGATGGGCTACAACATGAGGGAACGGTTGCGTTCCCGCGGTATCGACGTGACCGGCTACGACCGCAATCCTGAAGTGTCCGATGTCATGACCGTCGATGAGCTGGTTGCTAACCTCCCCACGCCGCGTGTGGTGTGGGTCATGGTGCCAGCCGGGGAGATCACCCACCAGGTGATCACAGAACTGGGTGAGAAGCTGTCCGAAGGCGATCTTGTCATTGACGGAGGAAATACCAAGTTCAGCACGGATCAGGAACACAGCGCATCCCTGGCTCAGAAGGGTATCGGTTTCCTTGACTGCGGAGTTTCCGGTGGTGTGTGGGGACTGCAGAACGGGTACGGGCTCATGGTCGGAGGCTCAGAGGCCGACGTCGAGCGCGTGATGCCGGTGTTCGATGCGCTGCGTCCGGAAGGCAACCGGGAAGAAAGTTTCGTGCATGTGGGTGAAACCGGGGCGGGGCACTACGCGAAAATGGTGCACAACGGAATTGAATATGGACTGATGCAGGCCTACGCCGAGGGTTATGAATTGCTCGAGGCAAAGGACATCATCAAGGATGTGCCTGGGACTTTCCGGGCATGGCAGAAGGGCACCGTTGTCCGGTCCTGGCTGCTCGATCTGCTCATCAAAGCGCTTGAGGAAGATCCCAAGCTCAGCGATGTGGGCGCGTACATCGAGGATTCCGGTGAGGGTCGCTGGACCGTCGAGCAGGCGATTGCCAACGAGGTGGCCGCACCCGTAATAACCGCTGCGCTCTTCGCGCGATTCAGTTCACGGCAGGAGGACGCGCCGTCGCTGAAGATGGTCGCCGCCTTGCGTAACCAGTTCGGTGGGCATGCCGTACGTCCGCCCCGCAATTCCGCATGATTGAGCAGCGGTGTACGTTCAACATCTCTCACTGACCGATTTTCGCAGCTATGCCCAGCTTGATGTGGCGCTCGAGCCCGGGGTAACCGTATTCGTTGGCCCGAACGGGGTCGGCAAGACCAATATCGTCGAGGCGATCGGCTACCTCGGCTCTCTGTCATCGCATCGCGTGAGTACGGACAAGCCGTTGATTGCCTTCGACGCTGACCGCGCCCTGGTCCGCGGCCGTCTGGTGCGCGGAGCACAAGCCACAAGTGTGGAGCTCGAAATCAACGGTGACCGCGCCAACCGCGCCCGGATCAACCGGGCGAACCCGGTGCGTGCCAGGGATGCCGCGGGAATACTGCGAACTGTTCTGTTCGCGCCGGAAGATCTGGCGCTTGTGAAAGGCGACCCCTCGAACCGACGTCGTTTCCTTGATGACCTCATGGTTCAGCTGGTGCCGCATCATGCGGGCGTACGCGCAGACTATGAGCGCGTACTGAAACAGCGCAATGCGCTGCTCAAGTCGCTGCGGGGCGGTAGGCTGACCACCGCACACGAGGCAACGCTGGAAGTATGGGACCAGCATCTGGCGGCGGTCGGATCGCAACTCCTTCATGCTCGTCTTGCTGTTCTGACCCGCCTTCTGCCGCACGTGCAAAAGGCGTATCGCGAGTTGACCGACGGCACGAAAATCGCCGCTGCCGCGTACCGATCCTCTCTGGTCAGTTCTGTCAGCGATGACGACGACCGTCCCGCTTCGAGCGCTGAGGATCTCAGCATCCTTTCGATCGAAGAACTCACTGAAAAGTTTCTGACCGCGATCGCGGAACAGCGCCGGCGTGAAATGGAGCGTGGCATTTCTCTGGTGGGACCGCACCGGGACGAGGTTGAGTTGATGCTCGGTCGTGCCCTGGTGAAGGGATACGCCTCCCATGGCGAGACCTGGTCCATGGCACTAGCGCTGCGCCTCGGTTCGTATTATCTGCTCACCGATGACGACCACACTCCCGGCTCCACGCCCGTGCTCATCCTCGACGATGTATTCGCCGAGCTGGACGCGGACCGGCGCGAGCGGCTGGCATCGGTCGTTGCCGGTGCCGAGCAGGTACTCGTCACTGCCGCGGTCGGAGATGACGTTCCGGACGTGCTGGACGGCCGGCAATTCATGGTGGTTCCGGGAGGCTTCAGTGAAGTATCGGCCTGAGGAGGAGTCAGCAGCGGCGGCTGCGAATGAATCAAACAACGACGGCGGCGCTGTTCCGTTTCCACCCGACGCGGAGGACGCTCCGGCTGGGGATGCGCCTCGGCTGCTTCTGAACCGCCTACGGGATGCATCGGCAGCGCGCGGCGATTTCCGAGCGCCGGCCGCCCGGCGTCGTCGTTCTGGTTCCGGCGCGGGGCGCGCCAAACTGCAGGAATCGTATTCCGGGAGGGACCCGCAAGGTGTCGGCGCGGTCTTCGGGCGTTTGCTCAGCGAGCGTGGCTGGAATTCGCCGGTGGCAGTGGGTTCAGTCATGGCGCGATGGGCCGAGCTCGTTGGCCTCGAGATCGCCACACACTGCACTCCGGAGAGTTTTCACGAGACCACGGTCTTCGTACGGTGTGATTCCACTGCCTGGGCCACGCAACTCAGATTGATCAGCCCTGACCTCCTCCGGCGGTTCGAACACGAGTTGGGCGCCGGTGTTGTCACGGCCATGAAAATCGTCGGTCCGTCCGCTCCATCCTGGCGTAAGGGAGGCCGTTCAGTGCGAGGTCGCGGACCGCGGGATACTTACGGGTAGCTTTCCGCCGATCTGACCGAGAGCTCTTCGACGAGCGGCGTACAGCGTCGAGCAGACCCCAGCGGACGTATACGCCCCCACGCGACCCCCTGCTGAGAGCTTAAATCGCGGTTTATTCGGCGCTAGAGGGCAATTGAGGCGGAGTTGTAGGGGGCCGCACGGTAGAATAGGACGTGCAGGCATTCCTTTCGGGGATGCCTTCATTTTGAGACTAGGCAACACTAGGACAACAAGGAGTCGACAGCGTCCGTGGCTAACGACAACGAAGTGGAATCTACCGGAATGCCGGAGAGCGGCGCCGGTGCACCCAAGGGTTACGGCGCGAGTGACATCACGGTCCTCGAAGGACTCGAAGCGGTTCGCAAGCGCCCCGGGATGTATATCGGGTCCACGGGTCCCCGAGGCCTCCATCACCTCGTGTACGAGGTTGTGGATAACTCTGTGGATGAGGCCCTCGCGGGATACTGTGACCACATCAAGGTGACACTGCTTGCCGACGGCGGCGTGCGGGTCATCGATAACGGGCGTGGTATCCCCGTCGACATGCACCCAACCGAGGGTAAACCCACCGTTGAAGTGGTCATGACCATCCTGCACGCGGGCGGCAAGTTTGGCGGGGGCGGTTATGCCGTCTCCGGTGGTCTTCACGGTGTAGGCATCTCCGTTGTGAATGCGCTTTCCTCCAGGGTTGATACGGAAATCCGCCGTCAGGGTCACGTATGGCGGCAGTCGTTCGAGGATGGCGGCAAGCCCGTCGGGCAGCTCGAAAAGGGCGAGGAAACCTCAGAGACCGGAACCACCCAGACGTTTTACCCGGACGAATCCATCTTCGAGTCGGTGGAGTTCGATTTCGAGACCCTTCGTGCGCGCTTCCAGCAGATGGCCTTCCTCAATAAGGGTTTGCGGATCAGCCTTGTGGATGAACGTGTGCCAGAAGTGGAAACCGAGGAGATCACGGACGCCGCGCACGCTGCGGCAGAACAGTCCGAAGAGAACAAGCACCGGCATGTGGAATACCTCTACGAGAACGGCCTGCTGGACTACGTCAAGCACCTGAACTCGTCGAAGCGGGTCGATGTGATCCACGAAGACGTCATTGCTTTTGAGACCGAAGACTCCGACCGGTCCATCGCAGTCGAAGTGGCCATGCAATGGACAACGGCGTATTCCGAGAGCGTGCACACTTACGCCAACACCATCAACACTCACGAGGGCGGAACCCACGAAGAGGGCTTCCGCGCCGCGATGACCTCCCTGATTAACCGCTACGCGCGGGAGAAGAACATCATTAAGGAGAAGGACGACAACCTCACGGGTGACGACATCCGGGAGGGCCTCACCGCCGTCATCTCCGTCAAGCTGTCCGAGCCCCAGTTTGAAGGACAGACCAAGACCAAGCTGGGCAATTCGGAAGCCAAAGGCTTTGTGCAGCGCGTGGTTACCAATCAACTGGGTGACTGGCTGGAACGTAACCCCGGCCCGGCCCGCGATGTCATTCGGAAGTCGATCCAGGCCGCCCAGGCCCGGCTGGCTGCACGCAAGGCGCGCGAATCCACCCGTCGGAAGGGCCTGCTGGAGTCCGGCGGTATGCCGGGCAAACTGAAGGACTGTCAGTCAAAGGACCCTTCAAAGTCTGAAATCTACATTGTGGAGGGAGACTCCGCCGGCGGTTCGGCAGTCCGCGGGCGTAACCCGGAAACGCAGGCAATCCTGCCGCTGCGCGGGAAGATCCTCAATGTCGAGCGCGCTCGGCTTGACCGCGCGCTAGGCAACGCTGAAGTTCAGGCCATGATCACCGCTTTTGGAGCCGGAATCGGTGAGGATTTCGATGTTGAGAAGGCCCGGTACCACAAAATCGTCCTCATGGCGGATGCCGACGTCGACGGCCAGCACATCACCACGCTGCTGCTCACGCTGCTTTTCCGTTACATGCGGCCACTCATCGAGAACGGCTATGTGTATCTGGCACAGCCGCCCCTTTACCGCGTCAAGTGGTCCAATGCGCCCCACTCCTACGTCTACAGCGACCGTGAGCGGGATGAAACCATCAAGATGGGCCTGGCCAACAACCAGCGTCTCCCGAAGGAGAACGGGATCCAGCGCTACAAGGGTCTCGGCGAGATGGACTACACCGAACTGTGGGAAACCACCATGGATCCGGACAACCGGACCCTCCTGCAGGTCACCATGGACGATGCCGCGGCAGCAGACCAGATCTTCTCTGTCCTGATGGGCGAGGACGTGGAGTCACGCCGAAACTTCATTCAGCAGAACGCCAAAGACGTACGGTTCCTCGACATTTGATCGATGTTGAGCAGACCTGGCCGGATCTGCGCTGTGCCGCGACCGGTTCACGCATTCACGAAATGGAACGAACTAGATGAGTGACGAAGTAACGCCTGAGGTTCCCAGCGACGAGACGCCCGTCGAAGGCACCGTGCTGACGGACCGCATCGAGCAGGTGGACCTGCAGACCGAGATGCAGCGGTCGTACCTGGACTACGCAATGGCTGTCATTGTCGGTCGAGCGTTGCCTGATGTCAGGGACGGTCTCAAGCCGGTCCACCGCCGTGTCCTGTATGCCATGTTCGACGGCGGCTATCGCCCGGACCGCTCATTCAACAAGTGTGCGCGCGTGGTCGGCGAAGTCATGGGCCAGTACCACCCGCACGGTGACAGCGCGATCTACGACGCTCTGGTCCGCCTCATCCAGGACTGGACGATGCGGTATCCACTGGCTCTCGGTCAGGGGAACTTCGGATCTCCCGGTAACGACGGCGCGGCCGCCCCGCGATACACCGAGACCAAGATGGCCCCGCTGGCCATGGAGATGGTCCGTGATATCGACGAGGAGACGGTCGATTTCCAGGACAACTATGACGGCAAGAACCAGGAACCCACGATCCTGCCGTCACGGTTCCCGAACCTGTTGGTCAATGGCTCCTCCGGCATCGCTGTCGGCATGGCCACCAACATCCCGCCGCATAACCTGCGTGAGGTTGCCGACGGTGTGCAGTGGTATCTGCAGAATCCGGAAGCAAGCAAGGAGGAGCTGCTCGAGGCTCTCATCCAGCGCATCAAGGGCCCCGATTTCCCGACGGGCGCCCAGATTCTCGGCCATAAAGGTATCGAAGATGCCTACCGTTCCGGCCGCGGATCGATCACCATGCGCGCTGTGGTCAACGTCGAAGAAATCCAGGGACGTACCTGCCTGGTCGTGACCGAGCTGCCGTACCAGGCAAATCCTGACAACCTGGCGATCAAGATCGCCGACCTGGTCAAGGACGGCAAGGTCTCGGGTATCGCGGACCTCCGGGATGAAACGTCCGGACGCACGGGCCAGCGCCTGGTCATCGTCCTGAAGCGCGATGCAGTGGCCAAGGTGGTGCTGAACAACCTCTACAAGCACACCCAGCTGCAGGAGAACTTCAGCGCGAACATGCTCGCGATCGTCGACGACGTGCCGCGTACTCTCAGCCTCGATGCGTTCATCCGCCACTGGGTCACGCACCAGCTCGAGGTGATCGTCCGACGGACCCAGTACCGTCTCCGGAAGGCCGAAGAAGCCGCCCACATCCTGCGCGGACTGCTCAAGGCCCTTGATGCACTTGATGAAGTCATCGCGCTCATCCGCCGGTCTTCCACCGTGGAGGATGCACGGAATGGCCTGATGGGTCTGCTGGAGATTGATGAAATCCAGGCGCAGGCGATCCTTGACATGCAGCTGCGGCGGCTTGCGGCTCTCGAGCGGCAGAAGATCCAGGACCAGCACGCCAAGCTTGAGACTGAGATCACCGAGTACAAGAAGATCCTTGCCTCCGAGGTACAGCAACGCGAGATTGTTTCGACGGAGCTGCAGGAAATCGTCGACAAGCACGGCGATGCCCGGCGCACCGAGATCCTCATGGGATATGACTCCGACATGAGCATGGAAGACCTCATCCCTGAAGAGGAGATGGTGGTCACCATTACCCGCGGTGGGTATGTGAAGCGGACCCGTAGCGACAACTACCGCCAGCAGGCCCGTGGTGGCAAGGGTATCCGCGGGGCACAGCTGCGCGGCGACGACGTCGTGGAACACTTCTTCGTGACTACTACGCATCATTGGTTGCTGTTCTTCACAAACCTCGGACGTGTGTACCGTGCGAAGGCTTACGAGCTGGTCGAAGCGGCGCGTGATGCGAAGGGCCAGCATGTCGCCAATTTGCTCGCGTTCCAGCCGGACGAGGCTATCGCCCAGGTCCTCGATCTGCGGGACTACCAGCAGTCTCCGTACCTGGTGCTCGCAACCAAACGGGGACTGGTCAAAAAGACCCGTCTTGAGGACTACGACACCAACCGCTCGGCGGGTGTCATTGCGATCAACCTGCGCGACGGCGACGAACTGGTGTCAGCTCAACTGGTGTCGGAAACCGATGACATGATGTTGGTTTCGCGAAAGGGCCAGTCCCTCCGGTTCAGCGCTACAGATGAAGCGCTACGCCCGATGGGAAGGGCAACGTCCGGAGTTACCGGCATGAAGTTCCGCGAGGACGATGAATTGTTGGCAGCCAACGTTGTCAGCGATGACTCCTATGTCTTCATCGTGACTGAAGGCGGTTTCGCCAAGCGGACCAAGGTGGATGAATACCGAGTGCAGGGTCGCGGCGGGCTCGGCATCAAGGTCGCAAAGCTTGCCGAAGTGCGCGGTGACCTCGTTGGTGCCCTCATTGTGCAGGAAGAGGATGAGGTTCTCGTGGTCATGGGCGGGGGCAAGGTGGTCCGCTCGGCGGTTGCCGGCGTGCCCGCAAAGGGCCGCGATACCATGGGTGTCATTTTTGCGAAGCCGGACAAGGCTGACAGGATCATCGCTGTGGCCCGCAACACGGAACGGGGCCTGACAGTGGATGAGGACATCCCCGTAATGGGTGTGGATGACGCTGAACCTGCGCCGGGCGCGGCGGATGAAGTACCGTTGTCGTCAGAAGAGACGGCTGAGCCGGAGGCTGAGTCAAGCGATATTGGAGGTTTCGAGTGAGTTCTGCCAACTCAAATCCGCGCGCGACCGCGGGCAGTGCCGTGCGGTCGTCAGGCGGAGGACCTCGGGTCAATCCACCCGCGCGGCCAACCCAACGCCCTGCCTCATCAGGGACGAGGCCTACCGGTAACCGTCCTGGACTCGTCAAGCCCGCGCCCAAGGCCAAGGCACGCAAAGCGCGTTTGTTGGTCAGCAAAGTCGACCCCTGGTCGGTTCTGAAGATGGCTTTCCTGCTCTCTGTAGCGCTGGGCATCGTGACCGTTGTTGCCGCCATCGTGATTTGGACTGTGCTTGACCTCACGGGCATCTTCGACCGGGTGAATCAGCTGCTTGGCGAGATTGCCGGATCCGAGGGAGCCGGCTTCGACCTTCGTCAGTTCGCATCCCTGGGCCAGGTTGTCTCTTTTGCCACGATTATCGCCGTCGTGAATGTGGTCTTGCTTACTGCACTGGCGATGCTTGCGGCCGTTCTGTACAACATCTCATCGACTCTGGTGGGCGGGATCGGCGTGACGCTCACGGACGACTGACCGGCGGCGGTCCTCAATTTGTAGATCGTTGAGGGCCTGCTGTAAAGTCGTATCTCGGCCCGATGAGGTACGGGGGCGTATAGCTCAGGCGGTTAGAGCGCTTCGCTGATAACGAAGAGGTCCCAGGTTCAAGTCCTGGTACGCCCACGGATCCTGAAACCGGCAGGAAACTGCGAGGAAGGAGCACTGTGAAGAAGTTGCTGTTAGCGGCAGCTGCAGTCGCAGGACTCTTTGCCTACAAACGGTGGCAGGAGTCCGAGAAGGAGAAAGAAGTGTGGAGCAACGCGACCGATCCGGTCGAGTAAAACTTCACTCGCTGATCAGGGTATACTGATTAGGTTCCGTTTTACGGGGGCATGGCGCAATTGGTAGCGCACCTGCTTTGCAAGCAGGGGGTTCGGGGTTCGAGTCCCCGTGCCTCCACGGAAAGATGAAGGGTTCCAGCCAGCGGCTGGAACCCTTCATTGTTTTAAGGCTGCGTCAACGGCGGGATGCTGTGGTCCGGGCAGCACGTGCCGTGTGCACGGCGCGCAGGACCTTCGCAGGGTAGTAAATGGACATGAAGATCAGCATTGGGATTTTCAGGACCCGCTTGTCGATCTTGTGAGCCCGGTACGTGCGGTCAAACCGTGTCACGTAGTAGCGATAGTCCTTGGGGGAATTCTCAAGGCGGCGGGCTGACATTCCGCTGACCATGGTGGGGATGTACCGAATCACCAGGTCCTGTTCTGCGAGATGCAGGGAGATGTCGATGTCTTCATGCATCTCGTCCTTCTCATCGAGACATGTGTGGTCGCGGATCTGTTCCCAGGCTGTCCTGCGCAGCGCCATGTTCGAGCCGAACAGGAAGTGGTACTGGTTGCGGGCGAGTTTGAGGACCAGCTGGCGCATCTTGTCGTCAGCCTTCAGGCCCCAGCGTCGCATCGGCATGTCGTAGTAAACGACCGGGCCCGTGGCTGCGGCGACCTCCGGGTCCGTGAATCCGGCCTGGACCGTCTCGACCCAGTCAGGCTCCAGGACGGAGTCCGCGTCGATTCTTCCCAGGACATCGCCTGTGGCGTGGTCCAGGCCGTAGTTTCGGGTGGGTATGAGTCCCTGCACAGCATTCTGTTCCAACAGATGTATCGGGCTCTCCGGGTACTCGAGCTGCATCTGGTGGACGATGTCCACGGTGCGGTCCGTGGAGCGGTTACTGACGACAAGGATCTCGTGGGCCGGCAAGGATTGGTAGATGGCGGCGATGAGGCACTGGCGGATGACGCCTTCCTCGTTGTACGCGGGAATCACGATTGACACGGACGGCTTCGCGGGGTGCACGGCGGTAAATCTATCACCAGCGAGTGACGCTCACGGTGGGGACATCAAAAAAGCGGGAAAGATCCATCCATCGGAGGATCTTTCCCGCTTAGAAGAGAGCTGGGAAGCGAATTAGACGGCGGGACCCTTCGGCGCGGCGTCATCATTCGACTTCTCCGCCGCGCGATCCGCGGCTTCGCTGATGTCGGTGAGAGCCTCCGTGGTCTCCTCTTTCTGGGTTACGTCGAAGGTTGGCTTCGGTTCTACTGGAGCCGGGGTCTTCCACGGATCCTCGACAGGCTGGGACGCGCGCCAGATGGCGATACCGGCGGTCACAGCTGCAGCGATGATGCCGGCGATCAGCCAGCCCTTGTTACTCTTGCTTCGCTTGCTGCGCTTGAGATCCTTCGCGGCACGCTGAGCTGCCTCAACCGCGGCCTTCTGGTACTTTTTCACGGCCTTCTTGTCACCGGTCACTTTCGTGACAACACCGGCAACACCGGCCGGGACGGTAACAGCGGCGAGGGTGCGTGACGCTGAATCAGCGGCGTCACCAAGACGGTAGGACACGGCGGGGATGTACTCGCCCACCACCCGGTCACGGGCGTTATGAATCGCCGGAGTTGCACGGTCCAAGGTTCCCTGTATGCGGGGAGCGGTGTCATCGACAATCTGGTTGATACGGGGCCCCACCCTGTCCAGGCTCTCCTGGATTCGCGGGGTGACGACGGCGATGCCGTCGGACAGGCCCTGCGTTGCCCGGTTGACACCCTGCTGGATCTTCGGTGAGGCCGTTTCAATTCCTCGTTCGATGCGCGGAGCAACCCAACCCTTTGCGGCATCCACTCGTGGCGTGGCCCAACCCCGTGCAGTGCCGACGCCCATCAGAACGTTGTTTTCGATGGTGCGGACAACGGTTGCGGATTTCTTCACAACTACCTCCCAAGGATAGTGACTGTTCTTAGTCAGCCTACGTGCTATCCGGAGGTCAGTGCTATCCAGAGGTTGATTTCACAGCATTTTCACTGTGCGCGGAACCCGGTACTTCCGCGGATTTCGCCGCCTCTGCGTGAAAGAATGAAGCCCATGACAGCTATCGCAACTGCAAACGCAACCATCCACACGAGCCTCGGTGACATCAAGGTAGAGCTCTACGGCAACCACGCTCCCAAGACGGTGAAGAATTTCATCGGCCTGGCCACCGGCGAAATCAAGTGGACCCACCCGGGCACGGGCGAGGAAACCAATGCCCCCCTCTACGACGGCACCATCTTCCACCGTGTCATCCAGGACTTCATGATCCAGGGCGGCGATCCCCTCGGTCAGGGCATCGGCGGCCCGGGCTACCAGTTTGACGACGAAATCAACCCTGATCTCGACTTCACCACCCCCTACAAGCTGGCCATGGCGAACGCGGGCCTGCAGAACGGGCGCGGAACCAACGGATCACAGTTCTTCATCACCTCAGTTCCCACCACCTGGCTCCAGGGCAAGCACACCATCTTCGGTGAGGTGAAGGACGAGGCATCACGCGCCGTCGTCGATCAGCTTAATGCCATCCCCACCGACGGCCGGGACCGGCCGCTCGAGGACGTCGTCATCAGCAGCATCACCATTGAGCAGGCCTAGCGGCCCATGACCTATGGAGTCCCGGCGGGCCAGCCGGACCAGGACGTTCCCGTATGCCCACGTCACCCCGACCGGGTGAGTTATGTGCGGTGTCAGCGATGCGGCAGGCCAGCCTGCCCGGAGTGTCAGCGTCCGGCGGCCGTCGGGATTCAGTGCGTTGACTGCGTCCGTGAGGCGCAACGCAACGCTCCAACCACCAGAACTGTCTTCGGTGGAACCGTCCGGCAGGGTCGGCCGATGGTGACATTTTCAATTGTCGGAGCCTGCGTGGCTCTTTTCCTCGCGCAACTCGCCATCCCCGGTGTCACCGATGCTTTGGCGTACGCGGGCATATACACCTCGCAAATAGTGACTCCCGAACCCTGGCGCATGATCACCGCCGCGTTCCTGCACTCCACCGGTTTCCTGCTCCACATCGGCTTCAACATGTACGCGCTGTGGATCATTGGTCAGGCGCTCGAACCCCTGCTGGGAAGAGCAAGATTCCTGGCGTTGTACCTGATCGCAGCCTTCGGCGGTTCGGTTGCCGTCCTCCTCCTGACCAACCCTCTCCAGGGCGTGGTTGGAGCGTCGGGAGCTGTCTTTGGGCTCTTCGGCGCCATGCTGATAGTGCAGCGTCGGCGTGGTGGTGACGTTCGGCAGCTCGTAGTACTGATCGCCATCAACACCGTTCTCGGTTTCGTGGTCGCGGGGATCTCCTGGCAGGCACACCTCGGCGGGCTTCTCGCTGGGAGTGCGGCCGCGGCTATCATCGCCTACACGCCGCGCGGCTCGAAGCGCTCCTTAATCCAGTGGTCAGGGCTGGCGGCCCTGACGCTCCTGCTGATCGCGCTGGCCTTCGTCGGAGCGAATCTGGTGTCCCTGCCGGCGTAGTTTTCCACAGGGTTTATCAACAACGGGGAAAACTTACACACATGTAATTCCACAGATGTGGATAAGCGATCCCTGAATCTGTGCGAAATCTCCTGGAGACCCCCCAAAGTTACGCACAGTTGTGGATAACTCGGTGCACAACGTGTGTATGACGAGATCTCACCGCCGGGGCGCACTTGGTACCGGAGCTCAGGTGATGGCTTCGCGCACTTCGGCCAGCAGCTCCCGCATCGCTGACTCTGCAGCCGGGGCATCGACCTCGGCGATCGCTGCGGCGACGGCTTCGTGACTGGCGAGTGCATGCTCCCGCGGCTTGCGGGGCATGAGTCCCTGGCTGGTCCGGCCGCATAGGACCTCCGTTATGACGCCGTCGAGCGCAGAGAACATCTCGTTGCCGCTCGCGCGCAGGAGTAACGCGTGGAACTCGATATCAGCGGCGAGGAATCCGTCAAGGCGGCCCTCCTCGCCGAGCGTGCGCATCTGAGCGGCTAGGTCGACGACGGCGGTCCGCTGCTCCCCGGTGGCGTTGCGGGCTGCTCCTGCCGCAGCGAGCGGTTCGACGGCGCAACGCAGTTCGGTGAGACTCCTGAACTGCCGAGCGCGGGAGTTGCCCTCCAGCCGCCACCGGATGATCCGTGGGTCGTAGATATTCCAGTGCCGAGGTGACTGGATCACAATCCCGACCCTGCGCTTGCTGAACACCAGGTTCATTGATTCGAGGATGCGCATGCAGTCCCGTATTACGGTGCGGAAGACTCCGAACCGTTGCTGCAGCGCCTCGATCGTCAGCCGTTCGCCGGAGGGGAGCGTCCCGCTGACGATGCTCGTTCCGAGCTCCTCGATGATGCCGCTGTACATCACAGCCGCTACCGGTGCCGGGCTTTGCGAAGACAGCGCCACTGGTGGACCTATCCGATGGTACGGGCGAGGATGAAAACAGGATATGCCGGGACCAATCCGATTCATAGGTACTATCTTTCGCCCTGAAGATAACACTTTTGGGCGAAAGCAGGCGCGGTCCGTCACTGAAGGCGAGCGACGAAGAGGTCGAGGAGACAACATGGAATCACCAACGCATCTGATCATCATGGGCGTGTCGGGATCGGGCAATACGACCATCGCCACCGCCCTCTCAGAGCACCTGGGCTGGCTCTATGCAGAAGCGGACGACTTCACTCCGTCGAGAACATCAGCAGGATGAGCCAGGACATCGCCCTGACCGACGAAGACCGGGCGCCCTGGCTTGAAGCGATCGCACGGTGGATCAGCGACAAGAGCGCGAAGGGCGAGTCGACCATCGTCACGTGCTCGGCGTTGAAGAGGCGCTATCGGGACGTGCTTGCGGCCGCCGACGGAGACGTCCGGTTCGTGCACCTGCTTGGCGATCTTGAGGTCATCCGGTCCCGAGTGAAAACCCGGGTCGGCCACTTCATGCCTGAATCCCTGTTGCCCTCACAGGTCAGCACCCTCGAACCCCTTCAGGAAGACGAGCAGGGGCTCATTGTCGAGAATGTCGGCACGCCCGTGGAGGTCACTGACCGCATCATGGCGCGGCTGGGCTTGCGCGCCTGAACCGTCTCCCCGGGGGCGGCAGCTCCACCGAACGAAGAAGGAGGCACCTTCCAGCCGGAAAATGCCTCCTTCTTAGCGTGTGCGTTACCGCCAGCGCGTGGTCATGAGGAAGCCGGCAATCGCGATTCCAAACCCGATGAGGATGTTCCAGGATGCGATCTCGGGGATCGGGAAGCGTCCCTCGGAAATGTAGTACACCAGAATCCATAGCAGGCCGAGAAGCATCAGCCCGAACATCACCGGCTTGAACCACACCGGGTTCGGCTTCGGTTCCGCAGCCGCGCGCGTCCTCGACTCGGCCTGCTTCTTGCGGGACTTCGACTCGGGCACGGATCCTCCTAGACGGTGTGCTGGGCTACCAGCCACTGTGTTTGCGGTCATACAGACTCGGACTGCAGCGGTGACACCAGTTATCCTGAGACAACACGATCGTCATCGGCGCGGTTCTAGCTGCCCATTCTAGCTAATGAACCGGCGCCGCGACGCCCGGCAACATATCCGTAAGCAGGGAGAAGGCTTGAGCAACCTCGGCGGCGGCATCGCGGTGGCCCGCCGCGACCGTTCCCGGCGCCTGCCGGCCGCCCGTCGTCGTCGTAGTTTCCTTCAGGTCGCTGCTCAGGTGATCGGTGAGTTGCTCATCACGGCCGGTGTGATTCTCCTGCTCTTCGTCGCCTGGCAGCTTTGGTGGACCAACGTCGAATCGAACGCCAAACAGGACCAGGCTGTGGAGGAATTCCTCGCGGACCTCGGCGGAGTGTCCGCTCCCCCGAAGGCCGAGGATGCCCCTCAACCCTCGGCACCGGGCGAGGAGGTTCCGGTGCTCGGAGCGAAGGCTGCGGGTGAGACGTTCGCGGTTATCTACATTCCCCGTTTCGGAGATAACTACACCCGACCGGTGACAAGCGGTGTAACAACGGCGGTACTCGACAACCTGGGTCTCGGACATTACCCGGAGACCGGCATGCCGGGTGCGATCGGCAATTTCGCGCTGGCCGGCCACCGCCAAACCAACGGTGCTGTCCTCGACAACATCCACACGCTGGTGCCGGGCGACCGGATATACGTGCAGACTCGGGACGGGTATTACACCTACGTCTACCGCAACACGCAGATTGTGCTGCCCGACCGTGTAGACGTGCTGGCGCCCGTGCCCACGCAGCCGGGGGTGGAACCCGAGCAACGCATTCTCACCCTCACCAGCTGCAACCCGCGCTTCGGCGCGCAGGAACGTATCATTGCCTACGCGATGATGGAGTCATTCCGGCCGCTGGACGACGGGCCGCCGGACGAGATCGCGGCACAAGTGGCCGGTGTTACTCAGGGAGCTGCCTGATGTACGAGTTCATTTTCCGTCACCTTCCGGGACCGCTCTGGTTGCGCATCATCTGGTCGATCCTCATCGCCGCAGCAGCGCTAGCCGTCCTGGTGAGCTGGGTTTTCCCCTGGCTCTCCCAATTCAGCCCCCTGACCGATTCAACGATTGGCACCTGACCATGAACAACCCCACCCGCATTCTGGTTGTGGATAACTACGACAGCTTTGTGTACACCCTCGTCGGTTACCTGCAGGAACTCGGCGCGGAGACCACCGTGGTCCGAAACGACGACGTCACGCTCGCCGACGCGATCGAGCTGGCGGAAGCGCGCGACGGTGTCCTCATCTCCCCCGGCCCCGGCGCACCCGCGGAGGCAGGCGTCTGTATCGACCTGATCAAGTGGTGCGGCGAGAACGGCAAGCCGATGCTGGGTGTGTGCCTGGGCCATCAGGCACTCGCCGAGGCTTACGGTGGATCGGTCACGCACGCGCCGGAACTGATGCACGGCAAGACATCGCTTGTGGAACACGACTCCACTAATGTCTTCGAAGGCCTGGACTCGCCCCTGACGGCCACCCGCTACCACTCGCTGGCCGCCGTCGGTGACGTTCCGGCTGAACTGCGTGTGACGGCGCGAACGGCCAGTGGCGTGATTATGGGCCTCGAGCACCGCTCCGCACCGTTGTGCGGGGTGCAGTTCCACCCCGAATCGGTGCTTACCGAAGGAGGCTACCGCATGCTCGGCAACTGGCTGGAGCAGGTGGGCCTCGCGGGTGCCGCGGAGCGCTCAGCCATGCTGAGCCCTCTGATTCATCAGCAGTCAGGCTCCTAGTTCCCCAGCGCATCTCCTACTACCGGTCATCGTTCCCCTGCCCCTGACCTCGTCCGCGTCCCTGATTGCCGGGCTCCTCCTCCGCAGGAGGGGGCGGTGTGGCGCTGGGAATCGCCGAGGCTTCAGGCTCTTCTTCAGCGGGTTCTTCCTCGGCGGGCGGTGCCTCGGCCGGCGGTTCTTCTGGCGGCCTTGTGGCGACATAGATGACCACTTCGCTGCCAGGCGCGATGTCAGTGTTCTCAGCCGGTTCCTGCCGCACCACCAGGCCGGGTTCGACGACGGCGTTCGGCTCCTCCTGAATCCTCGGCACCAGTGCGCGGGCCGGGTCTTCGAGAATGGCCACGGCTTCTTCGCTGGGTAGTCCGACTACTCGCGGAACGGTCACCTGGCCGGTGGAGAGCACCAAATCCACCTCGGAGTCTGCCGGCACCGATGAACCTAACGCCGGTTCGGTGGCAATCACACGTCCAACCGGAACGGTTGCGCTGTTCGCTTCACTCACGGTGCCGCCCCGCAAACCGACAGATTGCAGCTCATCCCGTGCTGAAGATTCCGTCATCTGGAAGATCTCGTCGGGGATGATGCGGGTGGCAGGCCCCTTGGAGATTTGCAACGTGATCAGGGAATCGGGTTCAACCTCGCTGCCCGCGGCGGGGTCGGTGCCAATCGCAAGTCCTGACTCCACTTCGTCGTGGAACTCAAGTTCCACCTGCGGACGGAGTCCGACGGCGGTGAGCGCGTTGCTTGCGTCGGTTTCAGTCATCGAGTCGACAGCCGGGACCGATGTGAGGACGGGGTCCTCCGGTTGGGAATTGAGAATCCCGAAGAGTGCGACTCCGCCCGCAGACAACAGCAACGCCAGAAGCACGAGCAGCACCGCGATCCATCCGCGTCGGCGTAATCGCCGCCGCTCGTCGGCGTCGAGGCGATTTTGCGTCGCATGCGCTACGGGAAGCGAGCCAGTGTCTTCGTCTTCCTCAAGTGACCCCGATGACATGCTTCCACCGGTCAGTACCTTCGCCATGGCCATTGTCTGCGGCGCCGGATAGTCCCTTCGCGAGGAAACAGCAGCGATGGCTTCAGTGGGAGCGTCCGGTCCAGCGGGACGGATGCCCTGGCGGGCATCAAGCAGTGCCGTCCGGAAGTCAGCGGCGCTCTGGAAGCGACGGGCACGGTCCTTTTCGAGGGCAATGTGGAGCACCGACTC
Organism: Arthrobacter sp. M71 S08; assembly: GCF_059089725.1. Lineage (NCBI taxonomy): Bacteria > Bacillati > Actinomycetota > Actinomycetes > Micrococcales > Micrococcaceae > Arthrobacter > Arthrobacter sp. M71 S08. The sequence goes on from NZ_JBNHEY010000004.1 coordinate 99,116, forward strand.
AATCTCGGACGGGATGCTCCCGTTGATCTTGCGCGCCGGCGTCGGGGCTTCCCGGACGTGTTGGTACGCGACTGAGACCGGACTGTCCCCGACGAAAGGGGGTCTGCCGGTAAGTAGTTCGTAGAGTAGGCAACCGGCCGAGTAGAGATCGCTGCGTGCGTCCACGGTTTCTCCCCGTGCCTGCTCAGGGGAGAGGTACTGGGCGGTGCCAATTACTGCCTGGGTCTGGGTCATGGTGGCCGCCGAGTCAGCGATCGCGCGCGCTATTCCGAAGTCCATCACCTTGACCTGACCCTCAGGGGTAATCATGACGTTGGCCGGTTTTATGTCCCTATGGACGATTCCTGCGCGGTGGCTGTACTCGAGCGCGGAGAGGATTCCCAGCATGTAGTCAATCGAGGTCTCGTGGGTAAGATCCCCTGCCTTCACGAGGTCCCGCAGGGTTCGCCCCGCGACATACTCCATGACGATGAACGGCACACGGACTTCATCATGGTGCCGACCCTCGACTTCCTCCTCTCCGGTGTCGTAGACGGACACGATAGTGGGGTGGTTCAACCCAGCTACAGCCTGGGCTTCACGGCGGAAGCGGGACTGGAACAAAGGGTCCCGGGCCAGGTCCTGACGCAGCATTTTGATCGCGACAGTACGGCCGAGCCGGATGTCGCGGCCAAGGTGGACGTCAGCCATCCCGCCGCGGCCGATCAGCTCGCCCAGCTCGTAGCGTCCGTTGAGAATTCTCTCGCTGCTCACCTGGTACCCCTCCACATGCTTTCTAGGGCTGGTCCTGGCCTGGCGGGGTTTGACCAGGTCCAATCGCCGGCGGTGCTTCAGTTTCTTCGGGACCCGAGGAAACCACGTAACGCACCGTGCTGCCGGGCTCCACTTCGGTTCCTTCCGCCGGGTCCACTGACAGCACGGTGCCCGCTTCCTGATCGGATTCTTCAGAGCCCGAACGGACGGCACTTAACCCCAGATCAGCAAGGGTCTGCTGAAGTTCTTCTTCGGTGGCGCCCTGAAGACCGGATGGGATCGTGACGGTCTCGGGTGCCTCCGCGAAGGTAACGGTGATCTGGGATCCGGGCGGGAGGGGACCCACGGGATTGAGGTTCAGTACTATCCCAGGCTCGAATTCATCCGTGACTTCAGGTTTTTGATCCACGGAGAATCCGAGGGCGTTGAGCTCGGCTACCACCACCCCGATGGGTCGGCCCTGGTAGGCAGCAGCATCCACCACGATGGCTTCCGCCGTTGTGGGCGCGGCGGAAGTCGGTTCGGGAGAGGTTTCCTCCGGTGTCGGGCTCTCGCTCTCGGTCGGAGAGGGTGATGGGGATGCGGAGGTGGTGGTCGGCGCGGCGGCGGGATCGTCGTCGTCACCTCCAGCTAATAGCGGTGCCAGCAGGAATCCGGCAAGCGCCAGCGCACCCAGCACGAGCAGGATGATCAGCGCAATCAACCACGGGCTGCGTCCTCGCGGCTCTTCCTCGCGGGGAACTTCCTCGTCAATGTCTTCCTCGGACCACTCGCGCGAGGCTGCCACCGCTCCGGCGCCGGCTCCGGCACCTGCGACGGTGGGTAAGGCAGACGTCGTCGGGGCAGGTACAACGCGGGTGGCACTGGTGGGTGCGGGGACCGGCGTCGTGAGCGGACCCGTAGAATCGGTGAAAAGCAGCATGCCGGGTACTGCGGCCTCGGCCGCACGAACGTCGTTGCGGCGGATGGCTGCAACCGCCTCAGCGAGGGCTTCCGCATTCGGTGGACGATCAGCGGGGTCTTTGGCCAACATGCTGGCGATGAGCGCGCGGACCGGATGGGGGATGGTCTCCGGCAGGTCCGGCGGAGCATCGTTGACCTGCGCGAGGGCAATCGCGATCTGCGACTCACCCGAAAACGGACGGCGTCCCGCGAGCAATTCGTAGCCGATGACGCCGAGCGCATAAATATCGCTGGAGCCGGTGGCCGGCTGGCCGGTTGCCTGCTCAGGCGCCAGGTACTGGGCAGTACCCATCACCTGACCCGTCGCAGTGAGCGGCACCTGGTCAGCGAGACGTGCTATTCCGAAGTCCGTGATCTTGACCCGGCCGTCCGGCATGATCAAAAGGTTCCCGGGCTTGACGTCGCGGTGCACCAGGCCCTGCCGGTGCGCGACGCTGAGAGCGGTGGCGGTCTGGCCAATGATGGAAAGCGCCCGGTCCGGTGCCAGGATCTGATCGCGCTCGATGATGCTGGACAGCGGCTGACCCGGAACGAGCTCCATTACCAAATAGGCCGAGCCGCCTTCTTCGCCATAATCGAAGACGTTTGCGATGCCCTCATGGTTGAGGAGCGCGGTGTGGCGGGCTTCAGCACGAAACCGGTTGAGGAAGCCGGGGTCACCCGTATATTCCTCTTTTAGAATCTTTATGGCCACCAGGCGTCCGAGCACCTGGTCCCGTGCCTTCCAGACCTCTCCCATGCCTCCGATGGCGATGCGATCAGTGAGCTGGAACCTGCCGCCTAATGTGATACCTGAAGTAGGTCTCACCTATTCAACACCGCCTCTATGAGTCTCTTAGCGTTTGGACTTGTTAGCTGGGCACCTGTCGCGATGTCGACGTCCTGCATGACGATGGAAACCACTACTTCAGGGTTGTCCGCCGGAGCGAAACCGGTGAACCAGGCGTTGTCCCCTTGCTCGGCGACCTCCGCCGTGCCTGTCTTGCCGGCCACCGGCACGCCGGGAACCGCTGCGTTTCGCGCGGTGCCGTTCTCCACCACGTTGACCATCCACTCGGTGATTTGGTTGGCGTTTTCGGCGCTGAGTGACTCGCGGAGAACCTCCGGATCGGGTTCTTCGATTATGGAGAGATCCGGTCCGCGGACCGCTTTCACAAGATTCGGCTTCATCAGAACACCATCATTGGCGATTGCGGCGCTCACCATGGCCATCTGTAGTGGTGTCACCGCAACGCTGAACTGGCCGATGGCTGACTGGGCGAGTTGAGCGTCATTCAGCTCCGTGGGGAACTGACTTCCCGCGACATCGACCGGCACATTGAATCTCTCACCGAAACCGAATTTCTGTGCCTGTTCGAGCACCGTGTCTTCACCGAGCTCCCAGGCAATCTGGGCAAATGGGGTGTTACAGGACTGCTCCAACGCGAACGCAAGGTCAGCGGTGCCACGAGCCATGCACCCACCCGTCGTGAAGTTGGGAAGCCCGACGTCGGTATCCGGCAGATCAAGCACCGGCGGATTCGGAATGGTGGACTCCGCGTTGAAATGCCCGCTTTCCAGAGCTGCAGCTGCCACCACCAGTTTGAAAACGGAGCCGGGAGCAATCAGCGACTGGGTGGCCGGGTTGAAGTAGATGGAGAGACCCGGCACCTGCGATAGCTGCTCGATGTTCTGCACCACCACGGACGTGTCATGTGCCGCGAGCAGGTTGGGGTCGTAGGACGGCTTCGACACCATCGCGAGGATGTTTCCGGTCGCGGGTTCCATCACCACGATCGAGCCCGTCTGGCCCTCAGGGATCATCTCCCAAGCCATCTGCTGCAGTTGCGGATCGATGGTCAGCTCGACGGAGGCACCCTGGGCCTGGGCGCCGGAGAACAGGCGCACCATCTGGTCAATGAAGAGATCGTCACTGCTCCCTGATAGTTCCGCATTCACTACGTTCTCCAACTGGGTGGACCCGTTGACCAACGAGAAGAAACCGGTGAGGTGTGCGTACATGGCCGGCTGGTTGTACACGCGCTGGTAGTTGAACTGATCTTCCGACGGCACCGATTCTGCAATCGGACGCCCGTCCACCAAAATTGCGCCGCGGTTCTTGCCGTAATCCTGGAGGATCTGACGTGTGTTCCAGTCGTTGTTCTCCAGCGCACTGGCTTGAAAGAACTGGACGTAGGTGAGTGATCCGAGGACCAACGCGAACATGCTGATGGCTACGATCCATGAGCGTCGGATGGCCTGGTTCATGCGCTGACCTCCCTGATGTTGTCCTTGGCTGGGGAATTGCGATTCTGCTTGCCTTCGGGGAACGTCTCACGTACGGGACCCTTGATGGCCGGCCGTCGGGCGGTCTCGGAAATGAGCAGGAGCAGGGCCACGATGATCCAGTTCGCGAGGAGGGAAGACCCACCGGCAGACATGAAAGGCGTAGTCAGTCCGGTGAGGGGGATCAGCCGGGTTACTCCGCCGATAACCACGAAACACTGAAGCGCGATGGTGAACGACAGGCCGCACGCAAGCAGCTTTCCGAAGCCGTCGCGGGTACCAAGAGCCGCACGGAAGCCCCTGGAGATAAGCAGGATGTACAGCAGGACTATGGCAAAGAGCCCGACCAGACCCAGTTCCTCACCGAGCGCAGCAATGATCATATCGCTGTTGGCGTAGGTCACGAGGTCCGGCCGGCCCTGGCCGAGCCCGGTGCCCGCCAGCCCGCCGTTCGCGAGTCCGAAGAGCCCCTGGACTACCTGCCCGCTGCCTCCGGGATTACGGTTGAAGACCTCGGGTTCAAACGCGTTGATCCAGCTATCAATGCGCAGGGCGACATGGCTGAACAGCTGCAAAGCGACGAAGCCTCCAACCGCGATCATTGCGAGGCCGATCAGGACCCAGCTGACGCGCGAGGTGGCGACGTAGATCATGGCCATGAAGAGACCGAAGAACAGGATGGAAGAGCCGAGGTCCCGCTGGAAGATCAGTACACCGATGCTCACCAGCCAGGCGGCGACCATGGGGGCAAGGTCACGGAACCGCGGCAACTGCAGTGGACCGAGCTTCTTCCCTGCGAGCAGAATGAGATCGCGGTTGGTCGATAGATACCCCGCGAAGAATATAGCGAGCGTTATCTTGGCAACTTCCCCCGGCTGGAACGTTCCGACACCCACATTGATCCAGATGCGGGCGCCATTGATCTCCACGCCGAGAGGGGTGAGTGGGAGCATTAGCAGCGCGGCGCTGACGATGAGGGAGATATAGGTGAACCGGCGAAGGATGCGGTGGTCGCGGATGACCAGGAGGGTTGCGATAGACGCACCCATGGCCACTGTGGTCCAGAGGAACTGACTTGGAGCGACGGGCTGGGAGCTGGACGGAAGAGCCAGATCCAACCGGTAGATCATCGCCAGCCCGATTCCATTGAGCGCTATTACGATCGGAAGCATTACCGGATCTGCATACTTCGCACGGAACCGAAGCACCACATGGAAAATGAGCGCAAGCGCGGCCAACGTTCCGCCCTGTGCCCAGAAGGCGGAGTCGAAGGGATTGTCCTTGTCCAGACCGACGAGCCAGTTGGCGCCAATCGCTACCGTTAGGGCCACAAGCAGCAGGAGCGCTTCAACATTGCGCCGGGACTTGGGAACAGTGAAGAGGTCACTCATGGGACCCTCTCTCCGCATATGGCCGGTTCCCCTGGGGCGGCTTCAGCTGTGGCCGAGGTACTGGCAGTCGGCTTGGCAGTGGGACTGGCAGCTGCAGATGGTTCCGGTGATGCCGTTTCAGGGGATGCCGCACGCCCGGTCGGGCTCGGGTCGCTGTCAGGTGGGCACGGCAGTGCGCGGAGCGACTGTCGAAGGTCCTCGACGATGTCCTGCGCGTGCTGTAGATCCCTTGCAGCGAGCGTGTTTTCCAGACGGTTGCGCTGGAATTCGGGAAGGCTGGACACGGGGATGTCGGTGGTCTGATCGACGTGGCTCAGTGGAAATGGTCCGAGGGTCTGTGCCACGCCGTTGTAGATCGCCACATTGTTGTCGAAGGTCGCAACGTAGTAGCGCGTTTGGGTCCACACGTAGCCCAGCGAGAGAACCGAAACGAGGATAAGCGCCATCAACGCCAGCGCGGCCGGTAGCAGCCAGCGCCGAGGGGGCGGTGCGGGCTCGTCGTCGTTGTCGTCGTCGTCCGTGTCGGCAGGGGGCGCCTTGTGCGTAAGCATCATGGCCGCGCGTCGCTCTGTGGATCTCTGGGTAACGATCGGGATCTGACCGGTTTCGGTAGCCAACGCTGCTGAACCCACCAGCGTGTGGGGCCGCGAGGACAGGTCCTCACGGATGACGTCAGCCCTGATGGTGGCACCGGGCAATTCTTCATCGGACGGGGAAGCGTCGCTGTCCTTTTCTCCGGCGGCTTCCCGGGCGGGCGGGAGTGCGGTGAGGGCGGCCGTGCGCAGATCTTCGGGGGTGGCAGCATCCACGTCAACCACAACGATGGTGACGTTGTCCGGAGAACCGCCGGCCAGTGTCAGGTCAACGAGGGTATTAACGCAGTCTGAGAGATTAGGCGTTTCACGAACGACACTTTCGATCGTGGCGTCATTGAGGACAGCATTCAGTCCGTCAGAGCAGAGCAGCCACCGTTCACCGGGCGCCGCGTCCAGCGTGGTCAGATCGAGTTCCGGGCTGGCATCGACGTCACCGAGGACGCGCATCAACACGTTCTTGTGCGGATGGATTTCCGCTTCCTCCGGCCTGAGCCGACCCTCCTCGATGAGACGCTGCACGAAGGTGTGGTCGACGCTGATCTGCTCGAAGACACCGTCTTTCAAGCGGTAGGCGCGAGAATCACCGATGTGGGCAAACGAGATCTTCTCACCATTGAGGAGCAAAGCGGTGACGGTTGTTCCCATCCCTGCCAGCTGAGGGTTGGTGCTCACCAACTCCGACAACAGCGAATTGGCTGTCTGGATCTCGTCCGCGAGGTGGGTACCGGCGTCGCCGTCGTAATCCTTGCGGTCAAGGTGCACCAGATCCAGGACGGTTGAAGCAGACGCAATGTTGCCGCCCGCGTGCCCGCCCATGCCGTCAGCGACAACTGCGAGGTAACGCCCGGCGTAGGCGGAATCATCATTCTTGGCGCGGACCTTTCCAACATCAGAGCGGGCCGCGAAACGGAAAACCAAGGCCATGCGCTAGGGCCTCAATTCAATGACCGTCTTACCGATCCGAATTGGTACTCCAGGCTCCACTGGCAGTGCGCGAGTCAGCTGATTGCCGCCGAGATAAGTCCCATTGGTTGATCCCAGGTCCTCAATGAACCAGCGGCTGCCCTGCGGGAACAGGCGGGCATGGCGGCCGGAGGCATAGTCGTCTTCCAGGACGAGCGAGGCTTCCTGTGCACGGCCCAGAAGTATAGGGCTGGATGCGAGGTCGAGGGAGGTGCCCTTCAGGGGCCCTTCCGTGACAACGAGACGTCGAGCCTGTGCCTTGGCCGGTGGTTCCTCGACAAGCTCAGGATGTTTGCGGGCCTGCCGGGCTGACGGTGCACCGGTCCGGTTGCGTAGTCCGACGACGAGGTCCCGCCGGAGCGCGCTGACGACGCTGAGCACGAGGATCCAGATCAGGAGGAGAAAGCCGTATCTCAACAGCGTTACGGTCAGATCACTCATGATTAGCGGCCACCGTTCTGCACGGGTACAAGTCGGAAAGTCATGCGGGTGCGGCCCATAGTGATGACGGTGCCGTCCGTCAACGCAGCTTCTCCCTGTACGCGCTGCCCGTTTACGAAGCTGCCGTTCGTCGAGCCAAGGTCCACAGCGCGGGACTGGCCCTGGTCGGTGTGAATCTCAAGATGACGTCGTGAGACTCCGGTGTCATCGATGAGGATGTCCGCTTCCGATGAGCGGCCCAGCAGCACGGAACCGACGTTGAGCGAGTAGCGCTGACCGTCGAGCTCAAGGACCGGCTGGTAGCGGGTCGGTTGGCGACTTGGGGCGCTGGGAGCTGAAGGTCGCTGCGTTGGCTGCGTCTCCGTGGCGGAGTCGATTTCGAAGACGCCGGGTTTCAGGGCGGAGTCCCGGGTGAAGGACACGCGAACCGGACCCTTGAGTGTGTAGTTCTGGCTGTTGACGTGTTTGATAACGACGTCACACAGTTCCTCGGCGAGCGGAGACCCCCACTCCTGGGCGAGCGCGAAGTCGGGATCCGACAGCCGGGCTGTGAAAACATTAGGGGCAAGAGTGCGCCCCTGTGCCAGCGTCAGCGACTTGTTGTCGAGCTCCCGGCGGAGTGCACTCGCTATTTCGACGGGTTGCACCTGGGAGCGCGAACCGGTGGAGAAGGCACCACGAACGATCTTCTCAAGTCCGCGCTCGACGTTATCCAAAATGCCCATGGGCCACCTCCTTGCCTGCGTTTTTGTCTACCCGAACCTGCCCGCACGAAAGCGCGCGGAGGCATGCAGGCTCGCTGCTGTCTTGTGTCGATACTACTGGGGCGTCCCCTAAATGGCCCTAACCGGGGATGTTGCCTGTCGATAACATTCAACGTTTTGGAACACTTCGAAGTTGCGATACGTGGGGCAACTCACCCGTTTAGGTGTTTTCGCCAGGCCTCCGTTATGCTTGTTTCTGCTGATTCGAAGGATCTTCACTCAGTTTGCGCGAGTGGCGGAACGGCAGACGCGCTGGCTTCAGGTGCCAGTATCCGAAAGGGTGTGGGGGTTCAAATCCCCCCTCGCGCACCAACTGAAATGCCCCGGCTCAGGTCGGGGCATTTCTTTTTGTTGCAGTGATCTCGGCGTATGGCCTCAGCGGAAGTCCCGGGACTTTGTGGTGGCCTTGAGCCGGAGAACCTCGAACTTGTCCGCGACGAGGTTCACCACCCCTTCATTGGACCGTTCCAGTACCCCCCGTACCAGCACGCTGCTGGCTTCCCTGGCTATTCGCCGGTACCGCTGCCACACGCCCACCGAGCAAATGACATTCACCAGACCTGTCTCGTCCTCGAGGTTCATGAAGGTGATGCCGCTGGCCGTGGCAGGGCGCTGCCGGTGCGTGACTACTCCACCGACCTCAACGCGCCGGCCAGGTTCGGCGGAAAGGAGGTCTGCGGCTGTCAGCGCCCCCCGGCGTCGTAATGTTGGCCGGACGTGGCGCACCGGATGGTCATCGGTGGTGATTCCCGTGGACCAGAGATCAGCTGCCACGCGGTCCACATCGGTAAGGTCCGGAAACAGGGGTGGCTGGATATATACGGTGGTTCCCTTGATTTGGCCCTCACGCTCGGTGGAGGCGGGGCCGGCATGCCAGAGGGCTTCCCGCTGGGAGAGTCCCATTGAGTCAAACGCTCCGGCCGCTGCCAGCGCTTCGAGCTGATTCGAGTTGAGTTCGGTCCGGCGTGCAAGATCACCCATGTTCTCGAACGGACCGTTAGTCCCGCGTTCCTCGACGATGGCCTGGGCCAGTTTTTTGCCGATTGACTGGACACTGTCCAGCCCTAACCGGACCGCATAGTTGCCATCCCGGCGGTGAATGGTTGAGTCGAACGGAACGGAGCGATCAAATTTCCGTACGGGGGGCTGGTGAAATGCAAGGCAGTCGTCCGAACCTGTGGGTCCGATGGCGGCGGAGCCATCGAGCTCAAGATCCGCATGGGTTCCGGAAAGCAGGATGTCCGGACGAAGGACCGTGACACCGTGTCGACGAGCATCGGCAACCAGGGTCTGGGGAGAGTAGAAGCCCATCGGCTGTGCACGCAGGAGCGAGGCAAGGAAAGCCCCCGGATAATGAAGCCGTAACCAGGCACTGGCGTACACCAGCAGGGCGAAGCTGATCGAATGGCTTTCAGCGAATCCGAAGTTGGCGAATGCCTGGATCTTTCGATAGACGGAGTCGGCGACCTCCCCGGTGATCCCGTTGGACTTCATACCCTCATACAGCTTCTCCCTGAGCGTGTCGATTCGCTCGAGACCTCGCTTGGATCCCATCGCGCGACGCAACTGGTCCGCGTCTGCGCCCGAGCAGTTGCCTACCACCATGGCCATCTGCATGAGTTGTTCCTGGAAGAGCGGCACGCCGAGCGTGCGTTTGAGAACCGGTACGAGCTTGGGATGGAGGTAGCTCTCTTCCTCCTCACCCAGCTTCCGTTTGATGTACGGGTGTACCGCTCCACCCTGAATGGGTCCGGGACGAACCAGCGCAACCTCAATGACCAGGTCATAGAAGCGCCGGGGCTGCAGGCGCGGCAGCATTCCCATCTGGGCGCGGCTCTCCACCTGAAACACTCCAATGGAATCGGCGAAGCACAGCTGGTCGTAGACACCCTGTTCTTCCCGGGGCATGGTGTGCAGCGTCCATTCCTCACCGAAGTGCTTCTTCACGAGATCGAAGTTGTACTGGATGGCCGCCATGATGCCGAGCCCCAGCAGGTCGAACTTGACCAAGCCCATCCAGGCGCAGTCATCCTTGTCCCACTGCAGAACGGTGCGCCCGTCCATCCGACCATGCTCGATGGGGCATACTTCTCCGATCGGCCGGTCAGTAAGCACCATTCCTCCCGAGTGGATCCCCATGTGCCGCGGGAATTTCAGTACGCCCTGCGCTAATTCCACCACCGGCCCGGGAATGTCGTGGTCATCGCTGGAAACCAGGGCGCCCCACCGTTCCACCTGCTTTGACCAGGCGTCCTGCTGCCCGGGGCTGTGTCCGAGCGCCTTGGCCATGTCGCGTACCGCAAACTTGGGCCGGTAGGTGATGACGTTGGCAACCTGCGCGGCATTGAACCGGCCGTACTTGTTGTAGACGTACTGGATGACCTCCTCGCGGCGGTCGGAATCAAAATCGACATCGATATCCGGTTCCTCATCCCGCAGGCTGGAGAGAAAGCGTTCAAAGGGGAGGTCATACAGGATGGAATCGACGGCGGTGATTTCCAGCAGGTAGCACACCGCGGAGTTCGCCGCTGATCCGCGTCCCTGGCAGAGGATTCCCCTGCTGCGAGCAAACTGAACCAAATCATGGACGATCAGGAAGTAGCCCGGGAAGTCCTTCTCCTCGATGACGTGCAGTTCCTTCTCAATGCGCTCACATACATCGGTGCGACCGGCGTAGAACTTCGCGGCCCCTTCCCACACCAGTTTCCTCAGCCAGCTCATCTGGGTGTGGCCCTCGGGCAGGTTCAGTTTGGGCAGACCGGGCTTGACGCTGCTGAGCCGGAACGCCAGATCATCGGCCAGTTCCACTGTCCGTTCCACCGCCCCTGGATAGGCGGCGAAGCGGGTGGTCATTTCAGCGCCGCTGCGCAGGTGAGCGGAGCCCGACGCCGGCAACCACCCGTCCATGTCATCCAGCGACCTGCGCGCCCGGACGGCAGCCACGGCGGTGGCGAGTCTGTGTTGCTCCGGAACGGCATAGTGCACATTGTTGGTTGCAACGACGGGCAGCTTCAGCCGGGAGGCGATCTCCCAGAGGGCATCATTGTGCGCACTGTCCAGGGGATTGCCGTGGTCATAGAGCTCGACGGCGACATTACCCGCCCCGAACAGGTCCATCAGACGCCGGGTTTCATGTTCCGCTTCCTGAAGGCTCCCGTTGAGGAGCGCATGGCGTACGGATCCTTTGCGGCACCCGGTCAGGATCATCCAGTTGTTGCCTGCCCTGGCGGCGAGCTCGGAGAGGTTGTACCGGGGCTTGCCCTTCTCGGCTTCCGGTTTCAGCTGGGCTTCGGTGATAGCCGCAGCCAGCCGATGGTAGCCCTCCGCGCCGCGGGCCAGGATGAGCAGATGCTGGCCTTCGGGATCCGGTTCACCGTTTTGTGGTTTGTTCAATTCCAGGGATAGTTCGGTGCCGTAGACCGTGGACAAGCCGGGATGCTTTTCCGCCGCTTCAGCCAGATGGACAACCCCGTAGAGACCGTCATGATCGGTCAGCGCCAGCCCGTGGAGACGAAGGCGGTGGGCTTCCTCAACAAGCTGTTCGGGGCTGGCGGCGCCATCAAGGAAACTGAAGTTCGAATGCACGTGGAGTTCCGCGTAGGGCACCACAGGGCCGGCCGTGGTTGGCACCGCTTCTTCCGGCGGGGAGTATGGATGCCGCTTCAGCGACCATGCCGGACTGTCACCACCGTCCGCACCCAGGGGAGGGGAACCGGGACGGCGCCGGTCGGAGAGGGTTCGCTCGAACTCCGACCAGGAAATAGGGGGATTGTTGAAACCCATATCAGGGCCTCGCATTCATGCGGAACGGCCCGCATGCTGGGCGTTCAGTCATAGCTGGCCTCCGCCCACCAGCGATGATCCTCAAGAAGCAGCAGCCAGGCCGTTCCCGATTCATCCACGACCTGGAACCGGTTGAGTGTGCGCCCATGTGAATCCCACCAGCGCTCAACGATGGGCCAGGGCCCGGCCCAGGAAGAAATGGTGGATTGCCGGGGAGGCGCCGCGACAAGCAGGGCCGGAGCCGCTGTCAGCAGTCCGCGCTCATCAACGTCCACAGCGTTTCCGGTCCTGTCCAGAACCTCGACGGAACGGGGCTCATCAAAGACGGTGGCAGGAGCGGGACCCGGAAGTTGGCCAGGCCACGGGAGATCCCGGCTTTTAGCTGCGTCCTCCGACGGCGGATCTCCCCAGGGGATGAAAACCCGCCGGTCGGTGAGCATCCTCCCCCCTGCCACCATGGCAGTCAGCACCGCCCCATGCCCCAGCATGCTCTGTACTCGTGCAAGGCCGTGGTGAATATTCTCGTCGGGTCCCGTTCCCCACAGACCGTCCGCATGGTCGCTGAGATTCTCTACGGTCTCGGGCAGAAGCTGAACCCTGCTGATCCCGGAACTCAGCCCATGCTCAACGTTGCCGCTGCCCTGCAGTTGCCAGCGGACACGGTCCAGCACGTCATCGGCGTCGAACCAGCGGGGATGGCGCCAGAGCCGAACCGATTCCTCACCGGATTCTGACTGCAGCCGGACCACCAGGACGGTGCACACCAATCCTGCCTCGCGCAGCCGGTCCACGAATTCTTCCGCGGACAGACGGAGGGTGAAGGTGAGTTCATCAATGCGTGCCAGCGGCGGTTCACAGTGCACGACGACGTCGAGTTCCGCCGGTGGTTTTCTCTCCACCACGCTGTGGTGGTCAAGTCCGCTCGCCTTGAGATGGGCCAGCGCGCCTTCCACACCAAACCGGTTGCGCACATCAGCACGGGTGAGGACAGCGAAATCGCCCAGAGTGCGGATTCCGAGCCGTCGCAGGACCACCGCGAGTGCTGGTTCCTCCAGAACTTCCAGGGGGAAGCTGCTGAGAAAAGAGGCCGACTCCCCGGGCGGGATGATCCACATGGAATCGGTCCCCGGATCATCCAGGAATTCAGTTGCCCGGGCGGCATGCTCAGCGGCAAAAGGGCTGTCTGCCACTCCCACGCGTGCGGCAGTGAGGCCAATGGTGGCAAGGGCCTTGAGCAGAACAGCCGCAGCGTGCTCTTCACTGCCGTAGTACCTGGCAGGACCCTTGGCATGAAGGGCACACAATCCCGGACGGACCAGCTGGACCCCGGGCATGATTTTCTCTACCGCGGCTATGACGGGTTCAAAGGTTCTCGCATCCAGCGCAGGATCATAGGGAAGAACAGTGAGGGCGGTGCACCGGGCCTGGGCTTCCCGCAGACGAAGTCCGCGTTTGACTCCCTGTTCCCGGGCAGCGGGAGAGCAGGCAAAAACCTCGCCCTTCTCGATCAGTGCCACGGGATGTTCCGCCGGCAGGAGGTATTCCCTTAGTGCTGCAGTGATGGGCCAGTCGGGACACCAGAGAACCATGGTGCGGGTAGTGGTGGGGGAAGCCGCTGCAGCCTGCCCGGTACGGGGAAGTTTCATGATGCGCGGGCCGAAGGTGCGAAGAATTCCTGTTGTCCGGGCTCCGCGTGGGCAGCGGATCCGGATGCGCCCCAGGGCCCGCGCTGGAGATCCGGAAGCCACAGGTCCGCAGTACGGGAACGGCCGGTGGAAGCGCGCGCTGTGATCCTCATCCTGCGGTTTCGGAGGTGGCCGGTTCCTGACCCCAGGCCCTGCCAGTTGCTTCCGGTCACGCTGAGAGTGGCCTCACTGTGCGGCCATGGGCCCATGGTCACCAGTGCGGCACCCCGCTGACGCAGGCGGGCCATGAGGCGCGACGCATCCGACGGTGTGACTTGCTTTGGAGCACAGGTAAGGACAACTGACACCACGTCCACCATTGCGGCGGTGACTGTGAGCCATTGGTCACCGGGATTCGGCACCAAAACCAGTTTGTCCAGCGCTATGCCGAAACCGGCGGCGGCTTCCACACTGAAGGTGGGCATGCCGATCACGCTGCACCAGGCTCCGGCACCTGACGGCCCGGCCAGCAGAGCCATGGCGAGAGTGGTGGAGTTGGTCACCGAGTACGCGGTACCCGCCTGCAGGCCGCCACCCGGAAGGATCCCTGCCAACACCGGCACGGTGGGCAGTCGCCGGGAAGAGGGCCGGCTGTTCTGCATTCCGTTGATCTTTGATTGCAGTTCTGCCTTGAGCCTGGCTTTGGAGGTGGCTGCGGCAGCATCATCCACAGCAGACAGTGCCCGACGGGCACCCTGCGGGGGATGACCCGGGGGCGCCGCCTGAAACGAGGCTGCAGCCGGTGAACTCACACTTAATATTCGAACCTGTGTTCGATTAAGTCAATTGCTCGCAGGACCTGTGGAAGACTCTGTGGACAAGTGATACGGAGTAGCCTGTCTCCATGTGCGGACGCTTTGTAGTGGCAGGCTCAAACAAGGATCTGGTGGACCTTTTCGACGTCGACACGGTAGGCGAGAACCTCCCCGACCCCTCCTGGAATATCAGCCCAACCGATCCCATTCGCGTGGTGTTGGAGTCCCTCAAGGACGACCACGTTACTCGCCGCATGGAGGCAGCGAGATGGTGGCTGACGCCGTCGTTCTCCAAGGAACTGAAAACCAAAGGCCCCACCTTCAATGCCAGAGCAGAAACCGTGGGCAGCAAACCCACCTTCAAGCCTTCGCTGGAGAGCCGCCGTGCCCTCATTCCGGCCAGCGGCTACTACGAGTGGCGAACCGAGGGGAAAACCAAGACCCCCTTCTACATCCACTTGCCCGGCGAACCGGTGGTGTTTGCGGGATTGTATGCGTGGTGGCGCAACCGGGAACTGCCGGATGACCATCCCAACCGGTGGGTACTTTCCTCAACCATCCTGACCCGCGAAGCAGTGGGGGGAGTGGCCGAGATCCATGACCGCACGCCCGTGACGCTGCCCCGTGAATTCTGGAACGAGTGGCTGAACCCCACAACAAAGGGGACACAGGAACTGGCCGACGAAGCGGTCGCCGCCGCCACTCCCGTTGCTGAACGACTGCAGTTCCACGAGGTGGGACCGGTCCGGGACGACAGCCCCCTGCTGATCAAGCCGCTGAACCCGGCGTAGGAGCTAGTCCTTAGCGCGCCGCGCTTCCTTGGCCCTCTTCTCCTCGGCACGCACCCGCGCCATTGTTGAGCGCTCTGCCACCAGCCACTCCGGCGGTGCCTGGAGCAGCGCGGTGATTTCCGCCGTCGTCAGTGGATTTGTGATTCCGCCGCGGGCGAGGCCGCTGATCGAGACGCCAAGCTTGTGCGCTACCACCGGCCGAGGGTGCGGACCGTTGCGGCGCAGCTCTGCGAGCCACTCCGGCGGGTTCTCCTGGAGCTCATTGAAGTCTCCACGGGAAATGTCATTGTCCTGGAACTCCTGTGGTGTTGCGGGCAGGTAAATGCCAAGTTTCTTCGCGGCTGTAGCCGGCTTCATGGTCTGCGGGGACTTCGCTGGGGTCATTCTCCTAAGCGTACTGGGCGAGGGCCCCGCGCCGAGCGCAGCGAGGGGTGGGAGCCCAGAAGCGCCTACTGGGCGAGGGCCCCGCGCCGAGCGCCAGCGAACTGTGGGAAGGACAGGAGTAGTCACGTCGGCTGGGTTACTGTGAAGACGTGCCCGAGTTCCAGCCTTCCGCCCTGAACATCGGTTTCGTGCCCGGGGTGACGCCAGGGAAGTGGGTGGGACGCTGGCGCGAGCGGAATCCGCATCTTCCGATCGAAGCAACCAAGTACGACGACGGCGCCTTGGTTTCAGCGCTCAGGGACGGTTCTGTAGACATCGCCTTCGTTCGCCTACCCGTGGACCGGGACGCGCTCAGTGTCATCCCCCTCTACGAGGAGCTTGCTGTGGTGGTCGTCTCGAAGGAAAACGAACTCTCCCTGCTCGACGAGGTTCTGCTTCCCGAGCTGGGTGATGAAAAGGTCCTCGACATTCAGGAGTGCGGCGGCGCGCGAACGGCTGTCGAGGTCGTCGCGTCGGGCGCCGGCGTCGTTGTGCTTCCCATGTCCGTTGCCCGTCACTACAACCGGCGTGATGTCGTTGCCCGCGTAGTGCCGGATGCGCCCCCAACCACCATCGCCGTCGCCTGGATTGCCGATAACACCACGGATGAGATCGAGGAATTCATCGGGATAGTCCGGGGGAGGACCGCGCGCAGCTCACGGCAGCCGTCGGCGCAGAAGGAGACGTCCGCTGAGCCCAAAAAGACGGCAAAGCTCGCGAAGGGCAAGCCCGCTGCGGGCAAGAGCAAGAACACCAAGCGGAAACCGGGGAGCTCCAAGGGTGCGCAGGGCGCTCGCGGCCGCGGCCGCCGTCGTTAGCGGTCGAACTGGACCTTAGGATGCTTCGGCGGCCAGCGGCGATTGGGCCGCATTGACACCGCTGTGCCGGGCGATGATCTCCGCGTACCGGTGGAAAGACGCCCGCGGAATGCGGTCAAGCGTGGCGGGTTCCATGCGGATGAGGCCGAACTTTTTCGTGTAGCCCTCTTGCCACTCCCAATTGTCCATGAGGGTCCAGTGGAAGTAACCGCGGACGTCCACCCCCTCGGCAATTGCATCCCCGATAGCTGCCAGGTGCTTTTCAAGGAACTCGATCCGGTTGGTGTCTTCGACGTCTCCGCCGGGGCCGTCGTCATACGCGCAGCCGTTCTCGGTGATGTAGATCGGCGGGATGTTGGGGTACTGCTCCTTGAGCTGCTTGAGGATGGTGGTCAGGCCGCTGGGGATGACCGGCCAGTCGAAGTCGGTTTTCGGCACGTCGGAGTAGTCACGTGGCATGAAGGGGACCGGAAACAGTGGCGGGGCAGCGCCGACCTTCGTCGGGAAGTAATAGTTGATGCCGTAGAAATCCAGGGGCGTGGAAATAATCTCCATGTCCCCGTCCTGGATGAGCTCGAAGGACATGCCCTCTATCTCAGCAAGGTCCGCCGGGTATTCACCGGTCAGCAGTGGAGCCGCGAACTGACCGTTGTGATAGTGGTCATAGAGAAGCGCGAGGTTGCGTTCCTTGTCCGAGTCGCCGGCGGGCTCAACGGGGGAGTGGTTGTTGACGATCCCGATGGGGGTGTCCAGGGTCTCACGCAGCACCCGCACGGCCCGTCCGTGCGCAAGCAGCAGGTGATGCGCAACCGAAAACGCGCTACCGAGCAGCATGAGCCCGGGGGCAGCCCGGCCGATCGCATGCCCGACGCCGGTGTGCACCACCGGTTCGTTGACTGTCATCCAGGCGGCAACCTTGCTCCCGAATTCGTCGCGGAGGATGCGCGTGTATTGGGCGAAGGCGTCGATGGTGTCGCGGTTCTGCCACCCGCCGGCGTCCTGTAGCGCCAGCGGAAGATCCCAGTGGTACAGCGTTACCCACGGTTCGATGCCCCGTTCCAGCAGCGCATCGAGAAGCCGATGATAGAAGGCGATCCCTTCGGGATTCGCCGGGCCGAGGCCGGTGGGCTGGATGCGGGGCCAGGCAATGGACATCCGGTACACCTTGGCGCCCAGCTGCTTGAGCAGGTTGAAGTCTTCCTCGTACCGGTTGTAGTGGTCGCACGCGATGGCGGGGCTCGAAGCATCAAGGATGTTGCTGTGCTGGCTCGCGTATTCGTCCCAGATGCTGGGTCCGCGTCCACCTTCATTGACGGCACCCTCAATCTGAGCCGCAGCCGTCGAGGTCCCGAACACGAACCCTGGTGGTAATCCGAACTCGCTCATCCACACTCCCTGATCTCGATGTCCCTTCACTAAAGAACTCCCTACCCCCACCCGTCAACTGCCCCGCCCAGTTTCTTCCCGGAATAGACCGGTAGGGTGCTTGCATGGCCCGATCCATTCCCTCACCGATAGGGCAGCAGACGTCGCTCCGCCTGGCCAACCCCAGCCAGCTGACCGCCGAGGGGCCCCTCGCACCCCGCTGGGGAGCAGGACTGGCATTGGCCGGGCTGGTGCTTGTGGTGCTGTTGCCGCTGCTCGGGACCCTCGCACTGGCAGAGACACTGCCCTTCGGTCCCGAACTGGTCTTCGCGTCATTGCTGTTGACCTGGACGGCGATGTTCGGCGTTACCTTTTATGCTTCGCGGCGTCACGGCTTCCGCTCCCTTTCGCGCGACTTCGGTCTGCGGTTCCAGTGGGTGGACGTGGTGGTGGGACTGGGAGTCGGCATCGCCGCCCGGATTGCTGTGGCGATAATCCTCATCCTTCTCACCCTTCTGTGGCCCCTGCAGGACGGCGAGTTTATCCAGGGCAACGCGGAACTGTTCCTCCTGGGCGATACGGTCTGGGTGCTCATCAACGGTGTTCTCGGCGGCGTACTGATTGCACCCTTCCTTGAGGAGCTGTTCAACCGGGGCCTCGTGCTGCGCGGGGTCCAGAACGCGCTATGGCTCCGGCGCACAGGCAACCGGCGTGATCCAGTGACACCTGCCGTGCAGCGGCGATCTATCGTGACGTCCACGGTCATTGCCCTTTTGGTGAGCTCCCTTGCCTTCGGTCTGCTGCATACCGGTGCGGTCCCGGACCTCCGTTCATCGATCTACCTCCTGCTCAGCACCTTCACGATCGGCCTGATGTGCGGTGTGCTGACGGTCATCACCGGGAGGCTGGGTGCCGCGATCGTCACTCACATAGTGTTCAACGGCACTGGCGTAGCCTTGCTTCTTCTGATTCCGCCGGAGTTGCTGCCCTAACTAGGTGTTTCCGTCCCGTCAACCAGATCGCGCAAGGTACCGTTGCCGAGGAAAGGCTGCGCCGCGAGGAACCGGATTTCCCACTGCTGTGGCAGATGATTGTCCGAACCGACCATCCAGTACACCTGCAGCGCACTGAACCCGTCCTGGCCATACAGCTGGAAAGCATCCCGGAGCCTCCGCAGCGACGCCCGACGGACACCGACGGTCTGCCCATCGAACTGCCCGTGGAAAACCCGGTTCCCGGGACGAGTGAGCTGATGAAGCATCGGTTCAAGCAACGACCAGGCATGACGTACGTGGCCCGGGCTTTGGCCATAGAGAATGAGTTCCGGGAGGCTCTGCTCGGTCAGGCCCACGGTGTAGGCGCAGGGCAGTTCACCGTTAGTGTGGCTGAATCGCAGCAGGACTCCCTCCTGTGCCAGCTGCGCTTCGATCCGTTCCCGGCTGAACCCTTCCCCTCGTCCCAGGTTCAGGAATTCGAGCGAAGAGCAGGGCGGATGAAAGATGAGGTCGGTCATGATGCGCTCCTTCGGTGTGCCTGATTCAAAGGTGTCATCCCTCTCCGACATTTCGCCGGAGACCTTACCGAAGCAGCCTTCAGGCTCCCTTCGCGCGCTGCGAGGGCTACGCTTGGGCGCATGCATTTTCCCGTCTACGCCACGCTCCTCACCGATGTCCGTGACTCCGTGCTGACCATTACGGTGAATCGGCCCGATGCCCTCAATGCCCTCTCCTCGAGAGTGGTCGAAGACCTTGAGCACTGCATCGGCGCAGTGTCGGAGGTTCTAACCAACGACGACGGCGCGTGGCCGGTTCGCGGCGTGATCATCACCGGTGCAGGAAAGGCCTTTGTCGCCGGCGCGGACATTCGTGAAATGACAGCGATGACCCCGGATGAGGCTCACGCCTACAGCTCCCGCATGCACCGGGTCACCCTTGCGATAGAGCAGTTGCCGGTTCCCGTCATCGCTGCGGTGAACGGTTTCGCCCTTGGCGGTGGCTGTGAGCTCGCGATGGCGTGCGACGTCATTTATGCCGCGTCGACGGCATCCTTCGGGCAACCTGAGGTCAGCCTTGGCCTCGTTCCGGGCTTCGGTGGATCCGTGCGGCTGCCTCAGTATGTTGGGCCGGGCCTGGCGCGCGATCTCCTCTTCACCGGACGCCGTATGAACGCCGAGGAAGCACACAGTGCGGGGCTGGTCACAGCCCTGTTCGACACTGTTGATGATCTGCTCGACGGCGCGCGCAGTACCGTTGCGCTGGTGGCACGGCAGTCTCCTGCCGCCGTCGCGCTCGTCAAGAAGACACTGTCGGCTACCCAGGGCAAGTCCACCGGTGAAGGCCTGGCCATCGAGGCGGACTCCTTCCGCACCGCGTTCACACTGGAAGACAAGGTGGAGGGGACCCGGGCGTTCCTCGCGAAGGAGCGCCCGAACTTCCCCGGGCTCTAGAACCCGAGATGGGTGGCGGTCGGCCGACCGCCACCCATCTGTGCAAGTGCTCTACTTCTTCTCGGGCTGCACCACATTGGCCGTGGGCGTCGTGTTCTCCGCGTTCACCATCCAGGCCGGGAGGGAAAGGGTTCAGCGAGGTTCCCTTGGCGACGACGGCGCTCCGTCCGGAAATCCGGCCGCTGAACGCCGCCAGTGTCGGTTCAGCCTGGACCCGGGTTTTTGGCCGAATCCTGTTGCTGGGAAAACCCTAAGTAAACTTAGCATTTTATTGATCCGTGATGAACCGTCGGTTAGCGTGGCCATCAAGCGGTCACTTAGTCCGCGACTTGTTCCACGCGAGTTCCAGCAAAAGAGGAGGAACAGACAATGGCAACAATTCAGGAATTCATTGACGTTTCAGTGCCGGTGTCCACCGCCTACAACCAGTGGACGCAGTTCGAGACCTTCCCTGAGTTCATGGGGGGAGTGGAGTCCATCACCCAGATCTCTGACACCCAGAGCCACTGGGTCACCAAGATCGGCGGGGTGGAACGGGAGTTCGACACCGAGATCACCGAACAGCACCCCGACGAGCGCATCGCCTGGAAGAGCACCGACGGGAAGTCCCATGCCGGCGTCGTGACCTTCCACAGGCTCGATGACTCCACCACCCGGGTGACTGTCCAGCTGGACTGGGATCCGGAGACTTTCACCGAGAAGGTCGGTGCAGCGGTTGGAGCAGATGACCGGCAGGTGAAGTCCGACCTCGCCCGCTTCAAGGAGTTCATCGAGAACACCGGGAATGAGACGGGTGCCTGGCGGGGCAACGTCGACGCGCCCGGTTCTGGCTCGGCTACGGTCAGCCAGACGGCCGATCCGCTGGCGGGGGGCGCAGGCCTTGCAGATCCGTCGCTCGACGATCCTGAGTCAGGTGGACCTCGCGCGTCCAACCCGGCCTAAGGCAGAACACAGAAGACGGAGGGTCCTCTTTGGGGAGGACCCTCCGTTTCCGCGTCTACGCGGGATCAGTTTTCGACGCTGATCATACTGATCGCTTCCGTGGCGCGCTTCGACAGGTTCTCTGAGATCGGCGCGCTGCCGGCAGCTTCGGCTGCGGCCTGCTGCCCCTCATCACTGACCACAAAGGAGCCGAAGGTTTTGATCAGATTCGCGGTTTCCTCATCCTCGTAGGTAGCGCAGAAGATGTGATAGGAAACGAGTACCAGCGGGTAGGCTCCGGCCGCCGTTGTTTTTCGGTCGAGGTTCAGGGCGATGTCGAATTCGGCGCGGCCTTCCACCGGCTCAGCGACATCGACGGCGGCAGCAGCCGCTTCCGGACTGACCGACACATACTCGTCCCCCACCAGCAGCTTCGCCTTGCCGAGCGGCGGCCCCACGGCGGAATCGTCCGCGTACGTGACTGCTCCTTCGGTTCCGGAGACGGTGCTGACGACGCCGGCATTGCCCTTGGCGTTCTCTCCTGCCAAACCCGACGGGAAGGCGCCGTCAGCCTCGTCGGTCCAGACATCCGGCACCACCGAGTGCAGGTAGTCCGTGAAGTTCTCCGTCGTTCCTGAGTCGTCCGAGCGGCTCACGGGGGTGATGGGGGTATCGGGCAGGTTCACGCCCTCGTTCTGGCCCGCAATCGCGGGATCATTCCAGCTCGTGACCTCACCATGGAAGATGCGGGCGATCGTCTCCGCGTCGAGGTTCAGCTCCTCGATGCCCGGAAGGTTGAAAGCGATGCTGATCGGTGCCACGTATGCCGGAATGTTGAATGCGCCTTCGGTACCGCATACTTCGCGCGACTCCTCGAGTTCTTCCTCGCTGAGGTAGGCATCCGATCCGGCAAAATCCACTGCTCCGGCAAGAAGAGCACCACGGCCCGCCCCGGACCCGTCGGGAGAATACTGCACCCGTACATCCGGGTGGATGGTGGCGAACTCCGACTGCCAGGCATTCATTGCAGGACCCTGCGCCGATGATCCGGCACCGGTAATGGTTCCACTCAGGCTGGAGGAAGCGTTCTGGGCTGCAGCTTCCTGCTCGGAACCCAGCGGATAATCCGAGCCGCAGGAGGCAACCGTAAGACCGGCGGCACAGCTGAGGGCGATGGTAAGCGCGCGACGAAAAATCACACGCCAACGATACAGGTGAATGCTGAGTGAACCCACGTTGAATGGAAGGTGAACCCGTCCTAGGGTGCTTGAAGGTCGCGGGTGGCCGGTCCTTCCAGCCGCTCGCCATTGTGGGCGAAGCGGGAGCCGTGCAACGGGCAGTCCCAGGAGCGTTCGGCGTCGTTCCAACTCAACACTCCGCTGAGATGCGGGCAAACCGCGGACACTCGATGCGTCACGCCGTCGATCTGGCAGATCCCCACCGGCCGCGCACCGTTTCGCACGACGACGCCCTGCCCCTCAGGCGGCTGGGCGTGGGTGGTTCGAACCAGCCCACCCAGCCAACCGGTGACCATTTCACGGCCGACGCCGGCGTTGGTCTTGGCGGTGCTCAGCGCATCCTGTTTGCCTACACGGACCTTGTAGAGCTCGTTCGCCCATGGCATGTTCCCGCCGAGAATCTCCGCTGACAGGGCCAGGGCTGCAGCTACTCCATTCGTGAAACCCCATTTGTTGAAACCGGTGGCGGTGTAGATGGACTGGCCTCCCACCGGCATCTTGCCGACATAGGGAACGGACGACGCCGGCCGGTAGTCCTGTGCCGACCAGTTGAATGCCGGCTGTGCGGTGGGGAAATGCTCCTGGGTCCAGCGGATGATGTCGTCGACAAGGGACTGGGTATGCGCCTCACGTCCAACGGGGTGTCCGTTGCCGCCCACGATGAGGTACTGCCGGCCCTCAACCATGGCATTGCGCAAGGTCCGGGAGGGCGAATCGACCGAGAGGTACATGCCGTTGGGGATCTCGTCCTGCACGGTGAAAGCGACCGCATAGGAACGGTGCGGCTGGAGGACGGAGAAGTGTCCGCCGCGGTCCAGGATCGGGGTGCCCGTGGCGATGATCACGTGGGCTGCCGTCACCTCACCGAGCGACGTCTGAATGGTGGTTCGTTCGCCCTTCGTGCTGCCTGTCTTCACCCCTGTCACTCTGGCGCCCTCGACGAGCTGGCCGGAATGTTTCCGCAGGTCAGCGGCCAGTGCCGCAAGCACCTCCATCGGGTGCACCTGCGCCTGGCCGGTCACGCGCAGGGTCCGCGTCACGGAGAAGGGCAGTTCCGAGGAGTTCTCCAGAACGGCGGTGATCCCGGAGTTGGCACACGCGTCGCGTTCGTCACTGAGGAGGCGGGCGCCGTCGTCGGTTACCGCGTAGTTGATGGCGTCCCGCCTCTCGTGGCGAACGCTGTTCTCGTCACAGAACCGCAGCAGCCAGCTTTGGCCCTCGCGGTTTCCGGTGACGTAGTGGCGGGCCAGGGCCGCACCGTGATGCCTGATGATCGAGGACAGCTGAGTCCCCTGCAGCAGTGACAACTTCGCCGTGCTGTTTCCCGTGGTAACCGCTCCGACAGTGCGGGCTTCCAGGACCGCAACGCGTTGGCCGGACCGCGCAAGCAGCGCGGCCAGGGTGAGCCCGGTGATGCCGGCACCGACGATGACGGAGTCGTACTGGCCGCCCTCCCGGAAGGCATCGACGGGAATGCGCGGTGATGATTCAAGCCAAAGTGATTTCACGGCCAGTTCTCCTTCTATAGGGCGGTTGATCAATTGAGCCGGTTGAGCTCCGTCCGAGGCATCAGGTGTGATGGTTTACCAGTCAAGATCGAAGCGGGCGTTCTGATGCAGGTCCTCCGGTGCTGTGCCAAGGTAGATCACCTCTCCCGTGTCTTCGTTGTGTACGAAGGTGTGGAAGCTGCCGGGGGCAGCATTGTCCGCGAGGGGAGGGAAGCGCCGTTGCGCAGAGACTCTGTCCTGGAATTCCCGGGTAGGCAGGCCGGCGTCGTCGACAATGAACCAGTCGCACACCACGTTGGTGGACAGATCCACCACCAGGATCGCGCCCGGCGGCCCCTCATAAGATTGACTGGGCCGGGTTCCGGTTATCTGGCGGCCGGCCGCGCGGTCGTAACCGGCGAGGAATTCGCCCGTGTCCGCCCGAACCAGTCCAATCCGGAGCGGCAGCCCCGCCGTGCCGGGCGAGAACGGGAGGGTGCTCCACCAGCCGCTATAGACGGTGAGGAAGGGAAACACATCGCCGGACTCCAGTGTGATCGGCGGCGGCTCGAAGTAGGGCGGCGCCGGTGTGGTGGACACCGGGGCGCTGCAACCAGGAAGAACGACGACGGCGAGAAGCGCCGCTACGCCCGGCAGTCGCGTCCGCACGGTGATCACCTCCGTGTGGCCAACGCTAGACCTCGCCGGGGCGCACCTCAAGGAGTGGCCGGACCCCGAGCGGCTATCAGTCCGCGCGTTCCGTATGCGGGGGATTCAGTAGCCTCTTGACCCGCTCGACGATCTTCGAGGTGCTGACGCCGTAGCGGTCATTGAGGGTGGGCAGGGCGCCGGCGTCGAGGAATTCGTCGGGCAGCCCGATCGGGGTAATTCGGCGGTGAACGCCGTCGCGCACCGCAGCGTGTGCCACCGCGTCGAAGAGGCCGCCGATGATGGTGTGATTCTCACAGGTGAGGACCAGACGGTCACGAGCCAGTTCGCGCAGAATCGCGGCCTCGTCCAATGGCTTCAGGGTGGGCACGTGCAGGACGGCCACGTCTACCTTGTCGAGCGCCAGTGCCTTCGCAGCTTCCAGTGCGCGCTCGGTCATCAGACCGGTGGAAATGAGCAGCACTTCAGCACCGTCACGGAGCAACTGGGCCTTGCCCAGCTGGAACGTGTAGTCGTACTCGTCGAGGACCCTCGGGACCTTGCCGCGCAGAGTGCGCATGTACGTGGGGCCCTCGTGTGCAGCCAGCTGGGGGACGGCCTGCTCAATATCGACAGCATCACAGGGATCAACGATGGTCAGGTTGGGCATACCGCGGAGGATGGCAACGTCTTCCGTGGCTTGGTGGGAAGGACCATAGCCGGTGGTGAGACCGGGGAGTGCACACACCATGTTGACGTTCAGGTTTGCCTCGGCGATGTCCAGGCAGAGGAAGTCATAGGCGCGGCGTGTGGCGAAGACCGAGTAGGTCGAGACGAAAGGAACGAAGCCTTCCATCGCCAGGCCTGCCGCGGCTCCGAGCAGTGCCTGCTCGGCCATACCGATCTGGTAGAAGCGGTCCGGCATGGCATCGCGCAGGATGTGCAGATCGGTGTACTTGGCCAGGTCAGCGGAAAGCCCCACGATCCGTTCATCCTGCTGGGCCAACTGGACGAGCGCGTGGCCGAGGGGAGCGGCGGTGACGCGCTGGCCCTCACGGGCGAGGGATGCACTCATTGCATCCGAGGTCAGCCTCTTCTTCTGGGTGATGCTCATGCTTCGAAAGACTCCTTCAGCTGCTGGTGGGCCAGCTTCCATTCATCAGGGGCAACGGACATGAAGTGCAGCTTCTCCCGGTTCTCCAGGAACTGCACGCCCTTACCGAGCTTGGTGTTCACGATCAGGCAGCGGGGTTGAGCAGCATCGGCGGCGCGCAACTCCTCCAGTGCGGCAAGGACGGCGGAGATGTCATTGCCGTCCACGCGTCGGGTGATCCACCCGAAAGTCTCGAATTTGCCGTCGATCGGCTCCATGCCGAGGGTCGATGAGCTCTTTCCATCGGCCTGCTGGTCGTTGAAATCGACAATGGCGATGAGATTGTCCAGCGCGTGGTGTGCGGCGACCGCAGCCGCTTCCCAGGTGGAGCCCTCGTTCAATTCGCCGTCGGACAGGATGTTGTACACAAAGGCCTGGTTCTTTTTGCGCTTGAGGCCGAGCGCGACCCCGTTTGCGATCGTGAGTCCGTGGCCCAGCGATCCGCCCGAGATTTCCACGCCGGGAGTGTAGGAAGCCATCGCCGACATGGGCAGCCGCGAGTCGTCGGTTGCGTAGGTTTCCAGTTCCTCACGGGGGAAGAACTTAGCCTCGGCCAGCGCAGCGTAGAGCGCAATGGCGTAATGGCCGATGGAGAGCAGGCACCGGTCCCTGTCCTCCCACTCGGGGTTGGCAGGATCGAGCTTGAGCTGGTCGGTGTAGAGGACAGCGAGTACGTCGGCCAGATCGAGTGCCTGTCCGATGTAGCCCTGCCCCTGCACCTCGGCCTGGATGAGAGCGTTGGTTCGGATGCGGTAGGCCGCTTCCTTGATCCGCTGTAGACGCTCTGCGTCAGACGCGATCTGTTCTGTGGTCGATTCCATAGGTGTTCACCTCGTGTGGATTTATCCGGTCTCGGCGAAACGCGCTCCTTAGCGGCCACGACCGCCGACGACGGCATTGTGTCACGACTCACACTAGCCGCTCAACTGTTAACAGTCAACAGTTTAGAGGTTTATCAGTTATTGATCTTGCCCGGGATGCTGCAGGCCACCACGGGCGGTCCGTAAGTATGCTGTCTAAGTGGTCGCGAGGGACCCGCAACAGGGAAGGAAGAAGACATGACGGCTGCGCTGCTGATCATCGATATGCAGAAGGCGTTCTTCGAGGACGAAACTCTCGGAAGGCAGCAGGACTCGCTGGTTGAGGCGTGTAATTCCGCTATCGCGGATGCGCGTGAAGCCGGTATTTCGGTCTATGTAATCCGCACGGAGCATCAGCGGGACAAGTCGACGTGGACGCTGAGTATGCTCGACGACGACCAGGGGTTTCTTTTCAGCGGCACCGAGCAGGCAGAACCCGTTGACGGCTTGGACATCGAGGGACTTCCCGAATTGGTGAAGACACGGGACAGCGCCTTCTTCGGTACCGATCTACTGCAACGTCTACGCAATCTCAGCGTGGATACGGTTGTGCTCGCCGGGGTAGCAACGCACAACTGCGTGGCTCAGACTGCGGCGGATGCATACGCCAACAATGTGCGGGTGGCGTACGCGAAGGATGCGATCGCCTCTACCAACGAAGAGTACGCAGAGAACGTCCTTGGTGTGCTGATGGACGAATATCGCCAGCAGTCCCTCGACGCCGACGACGTCCGGAAGCTCTTCGCCGTGAGCCGGGCGTGAGCGGGGAGCACCCCTGAGATTGTGTACTAAGGGTGATGCAGTCAGAGACCGATGCTGTAACCGTCCTCGCGGTGAAAGAGGCGCCGTCCCGCGCCGTCATCAAGGCGAACCCACACTACTGAGGCATCGTCTGCGCGATCCTCCAATACGCCGGTGAATTGATTCCCGGATTGATGGCGCAAGGTGACCTGCTGGCCGCGCTGCAGAGCGGAGAAATCGGTGAGGGCCTGATGCTGCGAGGTTGTCATGGAAAAGCCTTTCTGGAGTGTGACTGCG
The DNA here is from genome assembly GCF_059089725.1 of Arthrobacter sp. M71 S08. NCBI lineage: Bacteria > Bacillati > Actinomycetota > Actinomycetes > Micrococcales > Micrococcaceae > Arthrobacter > Arthrobacter sp. M71 S08. Next base: position 126,663 of record NZ_JBNHEY010000004.1, read on the forward strand.
GCCACACTATTTGGCTTTCCTGAATGTTCGGTGAATAGATTCTGGACAACAGCTAGGCAACCAAGCGAATGATTAGCGCCCGTGAAGCGATTCAGCCCTTCCGCCAGGCGTGGTCATTCAGATGCGAGCCGGCCTGCGGTCCCATCTGCAGCATCCCGCCGTCGACCGCCCATGATGCGCCGTTGACGTAACTGGAGGCCGGCGTCGCCAGAAAAGCGATTACCGATGCCACCTCCATGGCTGCACCTGGACGGCCGATCGGGATGCCTGGGCGGTCGACCTCCTTCGGGTCCTCGTCCTCGGCATCATTCATCGGTGTGGAGATTTCACCGGGGAGGACCGCATTCACGGTCACCCCATGATGACTCAGTTCGAGCGCCATGGTGCGGACGAGCCCCCCGAGCGCGTGTTTCGAGGCGTCGTATGCGGCGGAGCCGACGCGCGGCTGTTCCTGGTGCACGCTGGTGACCGCGATGATCCGCCCGCCGTTGCCGGCTTCGATCATCCTTTGGGCGGCACGCTGCATGCAGGCGAACGCACCGTCGAGGTTGACCGTCAGGATGGTGCGCCAGGTGTCGAAGTCTGTTTCCAGGAAGGGCATCGGCTTGTTCATGCCTGCGTTGTTGACGAAGACGTCAAGCCCGCCGAGCTGTTCGGCGAGGTGGTCAACCACGGCTGCCCCCGCGGCGGCGTCAGAGGTGTCCAGGTGCGCAATCACCGCCCGTCGTCCGTGCTGCTCCACTTCCCGCGCGGTTTGCTTTGCCCCCTCTTCCCCGGAATGCCATGTGATGCCGACGTCCATTCCGGCCTCGGCGAGAGCCACTGCAGTAGCCCGTCCGATACCCGAGTTGGATCCCGTCACTATTGCTGTCTTTGGTGAGAAGGTCATGCACCATCCTCCCCAAGCCCCGGCAGGCATCGCAAGGGTCGACAATCGGACAAAAGGGTTATCGAAAAGTTAACTAAGCTTGCTTTCTATTTCACCCCCAGTGTGTCAGTCTGGCATTACCAGTGGCGGGAAATGCTGTTCATCAACTCGCAAGAACAAACGCCGACGCCCCGCCACGCCGGCAAATCAGAGGGGATATAGCAATGGCATCCACACATTCATCTGGCTCGGGAGTCACAACCCGAAGCAACATCCAGAAAGCCGCGCTCGCAGTCGGAGTAGTCTTCCTGCTGGTCGGTATCCTTGGCTTCATTCCAGGCATCACCGGCAATTATGATCAGCTCGCCATTGCGGGAGCTGAGTCAGAGGCCCTCCTGCTTGGAATCTTCCAGGTTTCCGTCCTGCACAACATCGTCCACCTCCTGTTCGGGGTAGCTGGTGTGGCGATGGCGAAGTCGGCCACCGGCGCATACAACTTCCTCCTCTGGGGAGGGGTCATCTACGCCGTTCTGTTCATCTACGGGCTCATCGTCCCGCATGATTCAGCAGCCAACTTCGTCCCCGTGAACGCTGCGGACAACATCCTGCACCTGGTCCTCGCCATCGCCATGATTGCTCTGGCGCTTGCGCTGCGGGACAAGCACCGCACGGTTCGGGGCCGGTAACCTTCCGGAGAAAATGAACGACGACGACGGGTCACAGCCCGTCGTCGTCGTTCATTTTTGTCGTGGTTCGTAGGACGAGACTAGGCTTCCACAGCCTTGTCGCCCTTTACCGGCCGGGCATCCTCGCCGGAAACCACCTCGATCTTGCGGGGCTTCGCACGCTCGCTGACCGGGATGGTGACGCTGAGGACACCGCTCTCATACCGCGCGGAGATGGCATCGATGTCGACACCCTGCCCAAGGTTCAGCTGCCGAAGGAAGGATCCGCTCTCGCGTTCACGGGTGAGCCACTTGACTCCTTCCGCATTGCGCAGGGTGCGCTCGGCACGGATGGTGAGCAGCTGGCCGTCCACGTCGATATCGACGGAGCCCGGATCAATGCCGGGGAGGTCAGCGTTCAGGATGTAGTGGTCGCCCTCGCGGTAGAGGTCAATCGGCATCAGGCGCAGTCCCTGGCGGGTATCCAGAAGTGCGCCGGCCACGCGGTCCAGTTCGCGAAATGGGTCGAATTTCATAGCCATGATGGGTCACTCCTTGAGGATATCTAGTCTGCTTAGGGTTGAGTCTTGTACGCTCAACCTGTAGGTAGATTAGCACTCGACCATACGGAGTGCTAACTGATTTTGTTCGCTCATGACGAACATGGACCTACGAAAAAACCCGCCCCGCGGGTGCGGGACGGGCTACGAACAGTGCCTGCGCGGGGCCTCGATCCCCGGGCCTTCCGCGTGTGAAGCGGATGCTCTACCAGACTGAGCTACACAGGCAAATAGTTCCCAGTCAGTTTAGGGCATCGGTGGACTGATCACGCAAACGCTCAAATCGGTGGATATTCGGGCGGACACTAAGTAGCCTGACAAGCCCGGCCTGTCTCGTGACATCCCAACGGGGGACGAGCACTGCTCGAAGCCAGCGAAGGAGTTTGTCATGAATGATCAGGACATATTGGCGCGGATTCAGGCGCTTGTCGATGAGGAGCATGGACTGCGGGATTCCTCCCCCGATGAGAGTGACTCCGCCGGTGACCGGCGGGCCCGCCTGCGGCGGGTTGAGGAGGAACTCGACCAGTGCTGGGATCTGCTCCGCCAAAGGCGGGCGAAGCAGGACGCTGGTGAGAGTCCGCAGGAGGCAGAGGCCCGGCCGATCGACCAGGTGGAGGGGTACCGCCAGTAAGACGTCCCGTCCGTGGTGGGAACCGCGACGAAGAGCGTGTAGAGAGTGAAAGGAACCCCATGGAAAACCTGAAGGCATTCGCACTGATTTGCACGCTCACCCCGTCACCGGCGGACTCAAGCTCCGACCTCATGGCCGGCCGCATCCTGGGCAAGCTGGAGGAGCAGGGAGTAACGACGTCGTCGGCCCGGGTTGTTGACCACAATGTGGCTCCCGGCGTGGAAATCGACATGGGCGAGGGGGACGAATGGCCGCAGCTCCGCCAGCAGATCCTGGACGCGGACATCTTCCTTCTCGCTGCTCCGATCTGGGTGGGACACATGAGCAGCCTCGGGCAGCGCGTTTTCGAGCGGCTGGACGCGGATCTATCTTCCACCGATGATGAGGGCAGGCCCATTATGTACAACAGGGTGGCGCTCACCGCCGTCGTCGGAAATGAGGACGGCGCCCACCACGTCACCGCGGAGATGCATCAGGGCCTGAACGACATTGGCTTCACGGTTCCTGCACAGGGCGGCGTGTACTGGGTGGGAGAGGCGATGCAGACCGTGGATTTCAAGGACCTCGACCAGGTGCCCGACCCGGTTGCCTCCACCATCTCCGCCATGACCGCAAACGCGGTCCACCTAGCGAAGTCGTTGAAATCGGCGCCCTACCCTGCGCCGTAGCATCGGTCGCGAACACTTCAATGGAGATAGGCGAGGCGCTTGACGAATCCCCAGAACGACCCCGACGCCCGACGGCGGGAACTCGGCAACACCCCTGGCCCGGTCGAGGATGAGATCGAGGAGTCGTTTGACCGAACCGTCGACGAAGGCGCCCAGCGCCTGCACCGAACGTTCCCCGATGTCCTCATCACGGGCCTGTTCGGCGGTTTCGAAATCGGCATCGGCGTCATGGCCTACCTGGCGGTACTCCATCAGACGGATAGTCATCTTCTGGCCGGAGTTGCATTCAGCGCCGGTCTGATAGCGCTGCTGCTCGCGAAAAGCGAACTCTTCACGGAGGGTTTTCTCGTCCCGATTGCTGCCGTCACCGCCAAGCAGGCCACCATCGGTCAGCTCGGCAAACTGTGGGGTGGCACATTGCTCGCCAACCTGGCGGGCGGCTGGCTGTTCATGGCGTTGGTGATGACCGCCTTCCCGCAGTGGACCCCGACCGTCATCACTGCAGCCGAACACTACGTCGGTGCCGGGTTCAGCTGGCAAACCGTGTGCCTGGCCGTGCTTGGCGGCAGCACCATCACGCTCATGACGCGGATGCAACACGGAACCGAGGCGATGAGCGGCAAATTGGCCGCCGCCGTCGTCGGAGGCTTCCTGCTGTCAGGATTGCAGCTCTTCCACTCGATCCTCGACTCGCTGCTGATCTTCGGCGCCATTCAGACCGGCGCCGACATCAGCTACCTGGACTGGCTGGGCTGGTTCAGTTACACCGTGGTGTTCAACGTCATCGGCGGCATCCTGCTGGTCACAGCGCTCCGGCTGGTACGCGACCGGAAACTCCTGGAGCAGGAACGGGAAAAAGCGCCCGAAGACCCCAGGGTTGCAGGCCAGGCGTCCTGACTAACGGCCCCGGGCCAGCCAGCCCAGAGTCACACTGCCCATGGCCCGGCGGAAGCCGCTCTCTCCCTGCGTCACCTCCAGCGCCGCCCAGAGCATCAGGCATGCCTTGCTCGCTGCCGAGAGCGCCTGCCGATTCTTTTCCTCAAGCGCCATCATGGATGCCACGCCCAGGAGCGCCCAGCCAACAATGGGAGCGTTGGGTGGGCGAACGATTGTCTGCTGCCCCAGGTCATTCCGGATGAATCCCATCACGCGCCTTTCTTCGATGTTGCTTTCGACGTTTTCTTTGTACCGGCCGCAGTCTTCTTTTCGCGGTTCTTCTCGACGCTGCGGCGGAGCGCTTCCATGAGGTCGAGGACGTTGCCGCCTTCTTCGTCGCCGGTCTCCCCGAACGTCTCCTCGGTATCGAGCGCTTCGCCCTTTTCGAGCTTGGCCTCGATCAGGGTGCGCAGCTGCTCCTGGTAGTCGTCCTTGAAATTCTCGGGATCGAAGTCGGAGGAGAATGACTCGACCAGGGCTGCGGACATTTCCTTCTCCTTGGACGAGATACGTACCTTCTCGTCCAGGGACGGGAAGGTGGCCTCGCGTACCTCGTCCTGCCACAGGAGCGTCTGAATCATCAGTACGTCACCGCGCACGCGCAACGCCGCAAGCCGTGACTTCTGCCGCAGCGAAAACTGTACGATCGCCGTCCGGTCAGTTTCTTCCAGCGTTCGCCGCAGCAGCACGTAGGCCTTGGTCGATTTCGAATCAGGCTCAAGGTAGTAGGCCCGGTCGAACATGATCGGATCGATCTGGTCGCTGGGGACGAACTCGACCACTTCGATCTCGCGGCTCTTTTCCACGGGGAGCGACGCGAGGTCCTCGCTGGTGAGAACGACGGTGCGCTCGCCGTCGTCGTACGCCTTGTCGATGTTCTTGTACTCAACGATTTCCCCGCAGATTTCGCATCGGCGCTGGTAGCGGATTCGGCCGCCGTCCTTGTCATGGACCTGATGGAGACTGATGTCGTGGTCCTCCGTGGCGCTGTAAACCTTCACAGGGACGTTGACCAGCCCAAACGCTACTGCGCCTTTCCAGATCGCTCTCATGTTCCTAGTGAACCAGTGTTGCCCTTGCCGGTCTACGATTGCTTAGGTGAACTCCGAACCGATGGTTACCAAGACGCTTGCCGATGGAGAACCCGCCCTCTGGTTCGAGATGCGCTTCAACGCACCCGCCAGGGTGTTGTGGAAGCACCTCACCGACCCCGAGAAACTCAAGTACTGGTTCCCGTGCCAGTTGGATATCCTGCCGCGGCCGGGTGCCGTGGTCACCTTCAAATTCCCCGGGCAGAAGGCCATGGAGGGCACTGTCCTGGAGGCGGAAAAGCCGCGGTTGCTCGCCTACACCTGGGATGAGGAAGTCCTGCGCTGGGAAATCGAGGACGACGACGGCGGCAGCCTCCTCACGCTCACCAACACCATTCAGGAGGGCCAGGACATCGCCCGGTCGGCAGCAGGCTGGCACCTGACCCTGATGGGCCTCGACGATTTCCTGAATGAACGCTCCCTCGGGCAGGACCCCGCGCTGTGGGACCAGTACGTGGCCCGGTACGAGGAGCAGTTCGGCGACTGACGGGGCGGGTGTGCCCCGCCGCCACTGGCGTAAACGGCGCATCCCTACAAGACTGGGGAAATGGCCATGGGCAGCGCGCAGCAGACGGTTACCGTCGATGGGCACCGCCTGAAGCTGACCAGCCTGGACCGGGTGATGTACCCGGAGACGGGCACCACGAAGGCCGACGTCCTGGCCTACTATGCCGCCGTCGCTGATTGCCTCATCCCGCACGCCCGGAACCGCCCGGTCACCCGCAAACGCTGGGTCAACGGCGTCGGAACCGAGGACAAGCCGGGCGAAGTGTTCTTCCAGAAGAACCTGGACAAGTCGGCGCCGTCATGGATTGAGCGCCACGGCATTGAGCACAGCGACCACACCAACGTGTATCCGATGCTCAACAACCTGGCGACCCTGACGTGGCTCGGCCAGATTTCCGCCCTCGAAATCCACGTCCCGCAGTGGCAGTTCGGACCCAACGGCGAACTTAACAACCCGGACCGGATGGTGCTCGACCTCGACCCCGGCCCGGGCGCCTCGCTTCCTGAATGCGCAGAGGTGGCCCGGTTGGCACGGGAGATCCTCAACGACATGGGCCTGGATTCTCGGCCGGTTACCAGCGGGTCGAAGGGCATCCACCTGTACGCTGCGCTTGACCGTAAGCAGACCTCGGACCAGGTTTCCGCCGTCGCGAAGGAACTGGCACGGGTCCTTGAAGCCGATCATCCGGATTTGGTGGTCAGCGACATGAAGAAGTCGCTGCGCGGTGGGAAGGTGCTGCTGGACTGGAGCCAGAACAACCGCAACAAGACCACGATCACGCCGTACTCTCTGCGTGGGAAAGCGCGCCCGATGGTGGCGGCACCGCGGACCTGGGAGGAACTCGACGATCCTGATCTTGCCCACCTCGACTTCGAGCAGGTTGTTGAGCGCATCCGGGAGTACGGCGACCTGCTGACGGACATGGATCCCGGACAGGCCGACGGCGCTGCTGTTTCCTCAGGCTCACAGCACGACGACGGCGGCCCGGACCGGCTGCACACGTACCGTTCCATGCGGGACGCTTCCAAGACACCGGAGCCCGTCCCGGACATGGTGGGGGAGTCCGGAGGCAACAGCTTCGTCATTCAGGAACACCATGCGCGCCGCCTGCACTACGACTTCCGGCTGGAGCGCGACGGCGTCCTGGTCTCCTGGGCCATCCCGAAAGGCCCGCCGACCTCCACCGGCGAGAACCACCTCGCCGTCCAGACCGAGGACCATCCGCTGGACTACGCGTCCTTCGAAGGCACCATCCCGAAAGGCGAGTACGGGGGCGGTGAGGTCTATATCTGGGACTCCGGCACCTATGAAGCCGAGAAGTGGCGGCCCGGCAAGGAAGTCATCTGCACTCTGCACGGCCGCGAGGACGGCGGGCTGGCCAAGGGCGGCAACCCTGTGCGCAGGTATGCCCTCATCCACACCGGCGGCTCCACCGACTCCGCCGAGAAGAACTGGCTCATCCACCTGATGAAGGAACAGCCCGGTCAGCCGTCACCACCCGCGTTCACACCCCAGCCAGCCGAGGACCTGCCTCAGCTGAAGCCCATGCTGGCGACCACCGGGTCTCCGGGGCTGCTGCGTTCCGAGGACGACTGGGCGTTCGAGATGAAGTGGGACGGCATCCGTGCCCTTGCGACAGTCACCCCGGAGGGAACCCGGCTCCTGAGCCGGAACGGCAATGACCTGACCAACGCCTACCCTGAACTGGCCGACCTCGGCAGCTACGTCAACGGAGAACAGGCAGTGCTCGACGGCGAAATTGTCGCCATCAACAAAGCCGGCAGACCCGATTTCGGCTTGCTTCAGGGGCGCATGAACCTGACCAAGAAGTCGGACATCGATGCGGCCCGGAAGCGGACGCCGGTGCACTTCCTGCTCTTCGACCTGCTGCATCTCGACGGCAACTCGCTGCTGGACCTCGGGTACTCCCAACGCCGCGAAGTTCTCGAACAGGCAGTCGACGCACCCGGGGACGGCCACATCCAGGTTCCGCCCGCCCTCGATGCGACTCTCGACGAAGCCATTGACGCGAGCAAGGAACTGGGCCTTGAAGGGATCATGGCCAAGCGGGTGACCAGCCCCTACTCGCCGGGCCGCCGCTCCGAATCGTGGGTCAAGATCAAGCATTCACTGACCCAGGAGGTCGTCGTCGTCGGCTGGCGGCCGGGCAAGGGCACCCGCGCACACAAGGTCGGTTCACTGCTGGTGGCGATTCCCGACGGCGTGGAGCTGAAGTACATCGGGCGGGTCGGCTCCGGCCTGACCGAGCGGGAACTGGCCGAAATCGGTTCGCGACTGAAAAAGATGGGCCGCAAAACCCCACCGCTCGATGATGTACCAGCGCTTGACGCGTCGGACGCCCGGTGGGTACGCCCGGCGCTGGTCGGGGAGGTCCAGTTCAGCGAACGCACACAGGGCGGGAAGCTGCGCCACCCGGTATGGCGGGGGTGGCGACCGGACAAGAGACCGTCCGACGTCGTCGTCGAAATCTGACTCATCCAGCAATAAAAGGAGGAGCCTGTGCAGATCAGACCGCTTGATGCCTGGTGGAGGTCGGCAAACTACCTGTCCGTCGGCCAGATCTACCTGCGCGACAACCCGCTGCTGCGCCGGCCGCTGCGCCGGGAGGACGTGAAGGAACGCCTGCTCGGACACTGGGGAACCACGCCGGGCCTCAACTTCATCTACGCGCACCTGAACCGGGCGATTCTGGAGCGCCGGCAGGAAATGCTCTTCATCACCGGCCCCGGCCATGGCGGTCCGGCGAACGTAGCCAACGCCTGGCTTGAGGGAACCTATTCGGAAACGTACAGCCATGTGGGGCCGGACGAGGCGGGCATGAAGGAGCTGTTCAGGCAGTTCAGCTATCCGGGCGGCATCCCGTCACACGCCGCACCGGAAACCCCCGGCTCCATCAACGAGGGCGGTGAACTGGGCTACTCGCTCGCTCACGCGTTCGGTGCTGTCTTCGACAACCCCCGGCTCATCGCCGCCTGCGTGATAGGCGACGGCGAAGCCGAGACCGGTCCGCTGGCGGCCAGCTGGCACTCGAACAGCTTCCTGGACGCCAGGCACGACGGCGCGGTGTTGCCGATCCTGCACCTCAACGGCTACAAGATCGCCAACCCGACCGTGCTGTCGAGGATGCCCGAGGCTCAGCTTGAGCATCTCATGCGGGGGTACGGCTATGACCCCCACTTCGTCACCGTTACAGACCCGCACGCCACGGAACAGGCGCACCGGGACTTCGCCGCAACCCTCGATGCCTGCCTTGAGCGGATCGCCGAAGTGCAGGCGGCCGCGCGCGAGGAAACGCACGGCGATCGGGAGTACACGCCTTGGCCGATGATCGTGCTGCGCTCGCCGAAGGGCTGGACGGGCCCCGCGAACGTCGACGGCAAGAAGGTTGAGGGTACCTGGCGTGCCCACCAGGTGCCGCTGTCCGGAGTCCACGACGACGACGCGCACCTCCGCCAGCTCGAGGAATGGATGCGCTCCTACCGCCCGGAGGAGCTGTTCACAAAGGACGGCACGCTCGCCGGGGAGGTTGCCGCTCAGGCACCTCCGGGTGATCTGCGCATGAGCGCGACGCCGTACGCCAACGGGGGCCGGTTCCTGCAGGACCTCAGGCTCCCCGCGTACGCGGACCACGCCGTCGTCGTCGACAAGCCCGGTCAGGAAAAGGTGAGCCCGATGCTCACCGTGGGAGGCTACCTGCGGGAGATCATCCGGCTGAACCCCGAGAATTTCCGGCTGTTCGGCCCGGATGAGACCGCATCCAACCGTCTGCAGGACGTCTACGACGTCACCGACAAGGCATGGCAACACCGGATTGACGACGTCGATGAGCACCTTGCGCGATCCGGTCGCGTCCTCGAATTCCTCAGTGAGCACCTGTGCCAGGGCTGGCTCGAGGGATATCTCCTGACCGGGCGCCACGGGGTGTTCAACTGCTATGAGGCGTTTGTGCACATTGTGGATGCGATGTTCAACCAGCATGCCAAGTGGCTCAAGGTGCATCAGGACCTGCCGTGGCGCCAGCCCATCGCGTCACTGAACTACATGCTGTCCAGCCATGTCTGGCAGCAGGACCACAATGGCTTTTCGCACCAGGACCCGGGATTCATCGACCATGTGGTCAATAAGAAGGCGGGTGTCATCCGGGTCTACCTGCCGCCTGATGCCAATACCATGCTCGCCGTGACCGAGCACTGCCTGCAGACCCGGGACCGTGTGAACGTGATCGTTACGGGCAAGCAGCCCACCATGACCTGGCTGGGGCCGGAGGACGCCCGGCTGCATGTCGAGCGCGGGATCGGCATCTGGGATTTCGCGGGAAGCGAGGATTCAGGCGGTGGGGAGGATCCCGACGTCGTACTGGGTTGTGCGGGAGATGTGCCGACGGTCGAGGCGGTCGCCGCTGCACAGCTGCTGGAGGAAGCGCTGCCCGCGCTCAAGGTGCGTGTGGTGAACGTCGTCGACCTGATGCGGCTTCAGGACGACGCCGAGCATCCGCACGGCTTGCCCGCGCGGGACTTCGACTCCCTTTTCACACGGGAGCGGCCGGTCATCTTCGCCTATCACGGTTACCCCTGGCTGATTCACCGGCTGACGTACCGGCGCACCAACCACGACAACATCCACGTGCGCGGCTACAAGGAGGAGGGGACAACCACCACGCCGTTCGACATGGCGATGATGAACCAGATTGACCGGTACCAACTGGCGATCGACGTGATCGATCGGGTGCCATCGCTTCGGTCCACGCAGGCCCCGCTGCGCCAGAACCTTCAGGACGAGCGTCAGCGGGCGTGGCAGCACACGCGAGACGCAGGCAAGGACATCAGCGTCGTGACTGATTGGCAGCTCGGATCGGATCGCGGGACACCGCAATGATGAATAGGATGCTCAATGACCTTCGATAACGCAGCGCCCCAAGAGGCAGCGGCTTCCGATATCATCGTTCGACATGCCCCCGATCTACACCGGTACGAGCTAGTTGATGGTGATCGCATCGCGGGCTTCACGAAGTACCGCACTCGGCTTCGCCAGAACCAGAGGGTATTCATCCACACTGAAGTGCACGATGAATATGCGGGCCGTGGTTTGGGGGCGGTTCTCGCCCGCTTTGCGCTGGACGACGTTGCCGCTCAGGGCCACCGGATCGTCGCGGTATGCCCGTTCATAGCGGCATACATACGGCGCCACCCGGCGTATAACGACTACGTCGATGCCCCGGAGAACGCACACCAGGAATAGCGCAAACCAACGCTGCCGCGTCCCGTTGGCCGGTGTCTCACCCCAGGGTTTGACGGGCGTGCTTGTCCAACCTCCGCGGGTCGATCAGCAGGTCGCCGTCCCAATCACCCTTGCTCGCTGCCGCCACGTAGGTAGCCCGCAGAAATTCGAGGAGCACGGCGTCCGGGTCCCCGGCAGTACGCACGGCCTCATACGGCAGCAGGAACTGCCTGAACTCCGCGCTGTAGTGTGCGCCCTCGACGTCAATCACCGCATCGCGGTATCCTTCCGGTTCCGGGTAAGCATAGGAATAAAAGGCGCCCTCCTCGCCTCCACCGGGCCAGAACCCGCAACTGGAGAGTTCGTGTGAATAGCCCTCCTCCATGACCCAGTCGGCACAGTTCGGTGCACCTCCGGGATGAGTGGGGGCGGTACGTCCCGAGAAGCGCGTACAGGCCAGATCCATGGCTCCCCAGAAGAAGTGGACCGGACTCGCCTTGCCGAGGAACTCCGAGCGGAAACGCGTGATGACACGGTCGGCCTGGATCAGCTGCCGCCAGAATGCATTGACGGCGACTGCGTCATAGGACGCGTGCTGATGGTCTTCCGCGAACGGGACGGCAGGGTCCACCTCGGTCGGCACCGGGCGGATGGGAGCATCGATCCCGAGTTCGGCCAGCGCATCCATCGTCCGGGCGTGGAATTCGGCCACGGACTGCGGCTCAAGGGCCACGCTGCCCTCTTCACCGGAGCTGCAACGCACAAGTAGACGGTGGTTCACGACGTCGAACTCCATGTCAAAGACCCCGTGACCGTAGGGGATCGAGGACGTACTTAAGCCGCGCGGCGTGACATAGAACGGTATCTGCCACCAGTGGTTGATCAAAGGCGCGTGTGCCATCCGGACCTTGCCCACTACCTGGAACCACATGTGCAGAGTCGCTTGTGTGTCCTGCCAGTCATCAACGCGCAACTCGGGCCACATGCCCGTCGTCCCGCCCATGGTCTCCCGCTCGTTCACGGTGCCTCCGCCAGCGTCGTGGCCCCTAAATTCATTGAAGGATACACAGTCCGAAGACCACGCGGGTACGAACAAGTGTTATGAGTATCGACCAGGTAACCCAGAGCGCTTCAGCGGAGTCCACTACTCTTGCCGCCGCCCGTCGTGCCGTTGCCGACGCGCTCTTCGACGTTGAGCAGGCCTGGCGGAACCCGAGGCCCGACGCCGTGGTGGCCGCCGCTCGACGGCATCTCGCTGCCGTCGAAAGCTGGGCTGACGCCCGGCGCGAAGGCGCCTGAAAAACAGGAGACGACGACGGTGCACGAAGTTCACTTTCCCCATCGTGTAGCGTCTGTACGGGCGAGTAACCGTCGTCACTAATCAGTCTCATGCATGGGGGAAATTGTGGACATTGGTCTGTTAATCACGCTTGGGGTGATTGCCGGCGTCATTGTTGTTCTTGCTCTGATCGCCGTCATCGTCGCTCGTATGGCTCTGCGGATTGCGAGCCCGTCGGAAGCGCTCATCATCACCGGCAAGGGCGCCCAGGAAAGCCAGCGGGTGGTTTTCGGGCGAACCTTCATCAACCCGTTCACACAACGGGCGTTCTCGATCTCGCTGGCCTCCCGGCAGGTCACCCTCCAGATTGAGGGCATTTCCAAGAACGGCATCAAGCTCCACCTGACCGGCGTGGCACAGATCAAGGTCGGCGGCGACGAAGAAGCCGTCCGCCGGGCGGCCCAGCGCTTCCTCAACCAGCAGGAGCAAATCGACCACTACACGCAGGAAACGCTGTCCGGTTCACTGCGCTCGATCGTGGGCACGCTCTCCGTTGACTCCATCATCAAGGACCGTGCCTCTTTCGCGAAGAGCGTGAAGGAAGAGGCCGAGCACTCGATGCACAACCAGGGCCTGGTCATCGACACCTTCCAGATCCAGTCCGTGAATGACGATTCCAGTTACCTGACGAATCTCGGTCGCCCCGAGGCCGCCCTGGCTGAAAAGCTGGCAAAAATCGCGGAGGCAAACGCCGCGCAGGAAGCCGCCGAAGCCGCTGCGATCGCCGACGAGCAGGTAGCGCTCGCTGAACAGCGTCTTGCTATCCGGCGCGCAGAGCTGAAGGAAGTCGCCGACGCACGCCAGGCGCAGGCGGACGCTGCAGGTCCCCTTGCCGCTGCCGAGCAGAAGGAGGCGATCCTGCTCAAGGAACAGCAGGTGACCTCCCGTCAGGCGGAGCTGCGAGAGCGGGAACTCGACATCGAGATCCGCAAGCCCGCCGACGCCGAAAAGTACCGGGTGGAGCAGGAAGCTGCCGGTAAACTCGAGCAGCGCAAACGTCAGTCGGAGGCCGATCAGGTGGAAGCCGAAGTCCTGTTGACCAAGCGCCGGCTGACCGCAGAGGGCGACAAGGTCGCCGCCGAAGCAGAGGCAGCCGCCAGCACCGCCCGGGGTAATGCTGCCGCGGCAGTCGCCCGCGCCAACGGTGCAGCCGAGGCGGAGGTGATCCAGGTCCGCGGTATTGCAGAGGCCGACGTCGTCCGTCAGAAGGGCATCGCCGAAGCGCAGGGCATTGAAGCGCAGGCCCGCGCCTACGAGCAGTTCAACGACGCCGCCGTCCTCAACAAGGTCATGGAGATGCTGCCGCTGGTGGCACGCGAGATCGCCGCACCGATGTCCTCGATCGATAACATGACGGTCATCTCCACAGACGGCGCCAGTCAGCTCGGCAAGAACGTCACGGGCGGTCTCCAGCAGACCTTCAAGTTGTTGAAGGACACCACCGGTCTCGACGCTGTCGAGATGCTGCGCAACTGGGGCGGTAACGGCACGAAGCCAACGCCTCCGGCGTCGGCCGAGACCCATCCCTAGACCGTCTCGCGGTATCCTCGGTGCAGACGGTTTTCGGTTAACGCTCCTTCACTCAATGTACTGAGGTGCTGCGGGAAGTCGTCAGACACTGAGGAGGGTCAATGAAGATCGTCGTTCTCATGAAAGAGGTGCCGGACACCTACGGGGAACGCAAGCTGCATCTCGAGACTGGACTCGCTGAGCGGGGTGCCAGCGAGACTGTGCTCGACGAGATTGGTGAGCGCGCACTCGAGCTGGCGCTGTCGAAGGCAGGCGCAATCGACAACTCGGAGATCACCGTCGTTTCCATGGCCCCTGAAACAGCAACAGCAACGCTGCGCAAAGCTCTGGCCATGGGTGCGGACAAGTTGGTTCACATCGCCGACGAGAGACTCGTGGGCGCTGACCTGAGTCTCACTGCCGAAGTGCTTGCAGCGGCGATTCGCCGTACCGGGTTCGATCTTGTGATCGCTGGAAATCTGTCCACTGACGGCTACGGCGGGGTGCTTCCAGCAATGCTCGCCGAGTTGCTGGGCGTTCCGCACGCCAGCACCCTGGCGACGGTGGAACTATCGGCCGATGGCGTCCGCGGAACACGTGAGACCGACGGCGGAATCATGACAGTCTCGGCCCCTCTACCGGCGGTCATCTCGATCACCGAGCGATTTCCCACCGGGCGGTTCCCCAACTTCAAGGGCATCATGGCGGCGAAGAAGAAACCGGTGGAGACTCTGACGGCCGCTGACCTCGGAATCGATCCGGAAGCACTGGACACGCCCCGGTCCATCATGCTCGCAGTCTCCGAACGGCCCGCCCGATCAGCCGGAACCAAGATCGTCGACGAGGGCGACGGCGGGGAGAAGCTCGCCGAGTTCCTGATTCAGAACCGACTGGCCTAAGGAACAATCATGACCACATTCCCTGACGACTCAATCCTCGTCCTCCTTGAAACGACGCCATCAGGAGAGCTGACGAGGAGCGCACCCGGGCTGCTCGGTGCCGCCGCTCAGGTCGGCACGCCGGTTGCGCTTCTTGTGGCCGGTTCCGGCAAGGGAGCTGAGGCGGCGCAGGCTGCGGGCTCCCTCGGGGCACAGTACGTGCTGGTGGCAGATCCTGAAGCAGCGTCCTCCCTGCTGGCAGTGCCCACTGTGGATGCACTAGCCGCCGCCGCGGACCTCGTTCGGCCGGACGCCATCCTGATCTCCAATTCCATCGACGGCCGTGACGTAGCCGGACGGTTCGCCGCCCGCACGCGTTCCGCACTTGCCGTGGACGCCGTAGGGGTAGTGCGTGATGAAGAGGGCATCATTGCCCGCCACTCTGTTTACGGCGGCGCCTACAACGTCGACAGCGCGCCCACCTTCGGTGCGCCGGTGATCACCATCCGCGAAGGTGCAGTCGATGCCCGCGCGGAGGCTGCAAGCCCCGCAATCGAGTCGCTTGACGCTCCGCCGTCCGGGGCCGCCGCGGCGTCCATCGAGTCGTTTGAGGAGCAGATAATGACGTCCACCCGCCCTGAACTGCGCGGCGCGGCCAGAGTTGTGGCGGGCGGTCGCGGGCTTACTTCGAAGGAACAGTTTGCGCTCGTTGAGCAGCTGGCCGATGTCCTGGGTGCGGCCGTCGGTGCTTCCCGTGCTGCCGTCGACGCCGGGTACGTGCCAAACAGCTACCAGATCGGGCAAACCGGCGTCTCGGTCTCCCCCGAACTGTACGTGGGCCTCGGTATCTCGGGCGCCATCCAGCACCGGGCCGGCATGCAGACGGCAAAGACCATCGTCGCCATCAACAAGGACCCGGACGCGCCGATCTTCGAAATCGCCGACTTCGGTGTCGTCGGAGACGTCTTTGAAGTCGTGCCGCAGCTGATCAAGTCGCTCTCGGCGCGGAAGGAGTAGGGCATGGCGACGCACGGTCGCACGATGCGCCGGGGATTGCCCCGGCAGAGCGGCGGGGAACCGTGGCCTCCTGCTGACGCCATGCCCGCCGAACTGCACGACGGCGTTAGCCGGGAACCCGCTGCCGGTCCGGCCGCTGGAACCGGCAACGGCGCCGGGGCGGACACAATCACCGCGGATTCCAGCTCCACCGCGCCGTCCTCCCACCCTTCACCGGATGAAACCCCGGCTGCGGCATACGTGACAGAAGGAACGATGGCGGCACCTCCTGAGGAGGTCACGGCGTCAGGGGCGCAGACGGTGACCCGTGCATTTCGCCGAGGTCTTCCCCGGATTCCCGGAGGCGAGCCGTGGCCCCCCGCCGGTCATCTGCCTGCGACCCCTCCGCCGGCTTCGGCAGCGGACGCCGTTCCCGAGGCCGGGAGTGCACCTGCTCCTGCTGCCGGGTCCGTTGAACGCCCGGAGGTACCCGCCGCCGCAGCAGCCACGACTGAACCGACGCCAGCATCCGACCCCGCCAGCGCTGCCCCTGCTGCAGCAAGGGTGGGGGCGGGCTCGACGCGACTGCTGCGTCGCGGACTGCCCCGCGTCCCGGGTGGCGAAGCCTGGCCGGCCGAGACGGCTGTCGTCGTCGAACCGGTGACGACACCCGCAGGTTCCGCTGCTGCGGCAAGCACCCCGACGGCCCCCAGCGAGAGCACCGCTTCAACTGAAACTGCGCCTGCTGAACCTGCCCGTGCAGCATCTCAAGCGCAGCCAACCTCGAAGCCGCCGGTTCGCGATGACCGGACAAAAGTCGCGCGGCCACGCTCCGCACCGAGCCGGACAACCAAGCTGCTTCTCGGAGCAGGAGGACTCCTGGTGGTCGCGCTGGCCGCTGTGTTCTTCACCCGGTGGTTCGTCACCCTCGGCTTCATGCAGGACTTCCTGGCGACGTACCCGGGCGAAACGCCCTTGCCTGTCGGCACCGAGCCCGGCTTCCCAGCGTGGGTGCAGTGGCAGCACTTCTTCAACTTCTTCCTGATTGTCCTCATCATCCGATCCGGCCTGCATGTCCGCAGGGAGACACGGCCGCCGGGATACTGGACGCCGAAGTGGTCCAAGGGTGGCGATGGAAAGATCAGCATCAATCTCTGGTTCCATCAGGCGCTCGACGTTCTGTGGCTCCTCAATGGCCTGATATTCGTGGTGCTGTTGTTCGTTACCGGCCACTGGGTACGGTTGGTGCCCACGACCTGGGAGGTCTTCCCCAACGCACTATCGGCGTTGATCCAGTACCTTTCGCTGGATTGGCCCACCGAGAACGGCTGGGTGAATTACAACAGCCTCCAGATGCTCGCGTACTTCGTCATCATCTTCATTGCATCGCCGCTGGCAGCGATCACCGGCGTGCGCATGTCGGGAATCTGGCCGAAGGACGCCAAGGCTCTCAACCGGCTCTACCCGGTCGAGTGGGCAAGGGCAATCCACTTTCCGGTGATGCTCTTTTTCGTGGCCTTCATCATCGCCCACGTGGCGCTGGTGTTCGCCACAGGTGCACTGCGCAAC
Organism: Arthrobacter sp. M71 S08; assembly: GCF_059089725.1. NCBI lineage: Bacteria > Bacillati > Actinomycetota > Actinomycetes > Micrococcales > Micrococcaceae > Arthrobacter > Arthrobacter sp. M71 S08. Next base: position 144,122 of record NZ_JBNHEY010000004.1, read on the forward strand.
CTCAACCACATGTATGGCGGACAGGACGCCGTTAACTGGGTCGGTTTCTGGATCTTCTTCGTGTCATTGTTGCTGGTGATCGGCGCCTGGATCGCAGCCCGACCGGTTGTGCTGGCGCCGATCGCGGGACTGTTCGGACGAGTCAGCTCGCGCTGAGGCGGAAGGCTAGCCCCGCGATCGGAACGTCTTGATCTGGCGGAACCTCCGCAGCAGACTGTCGCGGCGCGAAGCCCCGGATTCCGACGACGGATCCGCCGTGAGCTCGATGTGCCGTTCGCCGTAGTTCCAGAGCAGGACGTCGTCGAGCAGGCGGTCGGGGCCTGGCGAATAGCGGTGATCGAGCGCGCGCCGAACCGAGGTGATGGTGTCAGCCTGCAGCAGGGAGGCGAGGGCCGTCGTCGTTGTCAGTCCGTGGGCGGACAGGAGCTCGGCGGCCCAGCGCCAGTCGTCGTCGGACTTGCGGTCCACGTGCGGCAGCAGCGTCTGCCACACCTCACGAATGCGGTCGGGTGTGAGCTCCACGCCTCCCTCGCCCTCGGGATCCCAGAACCCCGTAACCTTCTGGTACCGCGAATGCAGGTCAGCGAAGGTTGATTCGACGCTCTCCAGCATGGCTGCCGTGGCAGTGAACTGCCGGTCGAAGTAGGGGCTCCACGCCTTCGGGTTGAATGACTTGAACCGGATGTCGTGCTCAATCTCCGACCAGGCGTGGGCCAGCACGGTGCGGATCTGCGTCTCGAACAGGTAGCTGCCGGAATCGGAACCAAGCATCTGCTGGTAGGCGCGAACGGCGTCGTTCTGGATGGTCCGCAGGATCAGATGGCGACTGGAGTAACCGTAGGTGCCCGACTCAATGGAGCCGATGTCCTTTTCACGGTCACCGCGGCAGTCGAACTCGTGCCGCTGCCGCTTGATGAGATTGGCGGCGATGTCCACCTCGTGGGGAAGTGTGGTGATGACGCGGACGCCGACGAGGTCCGTCAGGTTGCGCAGCGGGTCGGGGAAGACGAGGCTGGGCGGGCCATCGCCGTCCGCCAGCATCCGCGAAGCCTTGTCCCGGAACGACTCGACGGTCTTGGTGCGCGCCGTGACGAACACCGGCCGGAGGTCCGTGCCGGTGAAGATGCCCTCGATCCTCTCCCGCGCATCCGCCGTAACGGCCTCGAGCGCAGGCCGGACACGCTCATACTCCCGAACGCTCTCCTCGACGGCCGGCCGCAGCCGCTCGTCCAACTCATCCCATGCACTCACCAACCCATCTAAACACCCGCCGCGGACACCGGCTACGCTGGCGAGGATGACCGGCCTCCCGCGACGCGCAGTCCTCCGCGCGGCACTGCTCGGCGCGGCCGCCGTCGCGGGTTGCGATTCCAGCCGTTCAGCAGGTCCAGGAGACGACAGCAAGGAAACCATGGCACCCCAGCGCTACACGTATGGCACTGATCCCAGCCAGTTCGCCGAGGTCTACCTGCCGGTCGGGCAGGCACGGGACGGCGTCGTCGTCATTATTCACGGCGGGTTCTGGCGCAGCCGGTACACCCTGGACCTCGGCGCGCCGCTCGCCGAAGACCTCAGCTCGCGCGGCTTCGCCTGCTGGAACCTTGAGTACCGGCGCGTGGGTAACGGCGGGGGCTGGCCGCAGACCTTCGAGGATGTCGCTGCCGGCATCGACCTGCTCGCCGTCGCGGCACAGGAGCACGGCCTCAACACCAGTACGACGACGGCGCTCGGCCACTCCGCGGGGGGCCACCTTGCGGTGTGGGCGGCCGGGCGGTCGTCGCTGCCGGGCGACGCACCGGGAGGCGGCGTACCGGCGGTGCCGGTCACCGGCGTCGTTAGTCAGTCCGGGGTGCTAAACCTGCAGCGGGCACATGAGGAGCAGCTGGGCAACGGAGCCGTAAGTGATTTTCTTGGTGAGCCGGGCGGAGAGAAGTACCGTCTTGCCGACCCGATGACAGTCTTGCCGCTTCCGGTGCCGGTGCTTGCCCTTCACGGCGAGGAGGACACCACTGTTCCGCTCAGCCAGTCACAGACGTACGTTGATGCCGCGCGCGCGTTGGGCGCGCGGGCTGAGCTCGAGCAGATACCCGGAGACCATTTCGCGATGATCACCCCGGGCACGGATGCGTGGGGGCGCGTTACGGCCGCCGTTGAGCGTCTCACGTAGCCGTGTTAATGGGGAATTCAGGGAAGTGTGAAATCCTTCACCAATGAGCGAGCGATCCCGCTTCCATCGGGTTGCCCACCGCACCGGCCTCGAAGTTGTTGGCTGGACCCTTGTCGTGCTCGGAATCGCCGCTTTGGTCCTGCCCGGACCGGGCCTGCTGATGCTGGTCGGCGGCCTTGCGGTCCTGTCGCAGCAGTACGTGTGGGCCGAGCGGAAGCTGCACCCGGTCAAGAAACAGGCCTACAAAGCGGCTAGGATCGGCGTGAAAACCTGGCCCCGGATAGCCGTCAGTGCGCTGGGAGCCCTGGCGTTCATGACCCTTGGGATTATCTGGATGCTTCAGCCGCCGATCCCCGACTGGTGGCCGTTCAACGGGGACCTGTGGCTGTTCGGCGGGTGGGGCACAGGCCTGAGCCTCGTGCTGTCCGCCATCATTGCGCTGACGCTTCTCGGGTACAGCATTCACCGCTTCCGGTAACACTTCAACGCCTCCCACCTGTGGAGCAAAATGTTAGGTTGAGACGGTGCTCACAGTAATCGGCGAAGCCCTTATCGACGAAGTCATCAGCGACACCGCCCCACCGCGTGCCCACGTCGGTGGGAGCCCCCTGAACGTGGCCGTGGGGTTGTCCCGGCTCGGGCACCCGACCCAGTTCCTCGGCCGGTTCGGGGATGACGAGTTCGGCCGTCGAATCCGCCAGCACCTCGCCGATAATTCCGTCCTTGCACCGCTGCCGCCGGACGCCCATCCAACCAGCGTTGCATCAGCGAGGCTCGATCCCGTTGGAGGAGCCAATTACACCTTCAAACTAACGTGGGAACTGCCGGACCTGGCCGCCCGTGATGAGCTGTTCAACGGAACCACCCTCGTACACACGGGGTCCATCGCCGCCATGCTGGCTCCGGGCGCGCACGATGTCCTGACCGCAATCCAGCACGCACGGCCCTTCGCAACGGTCACCTATGATCCGAACTGCCGGCCGACCATCATCAAGGACGCAACCTACGCCAGGGAGCAGGCTGAGAAGTTCGTCGCCCTCGCGGACGTGGTCAAGGCCTCGGATGAGGATCTCGAATGGCTGTATCCGGGACAGGACCACCGCGAATCGGCGCGCCGGTGGCTGAGGCTTGGCCCCGCCGTCGTCGTCGTCACGCGCGGTTCCAAAGGTCCGTGGGCAGTTGTTGACCGCGGGGAGTGCGAGGTTTCGGCGCCGTCGACATCCGTGGTGGACACGGTAGGCGCCGGTGACTCCTTCATGGCGGCGTTGCTCAGCGCTGTCGTGGACCGGGAGCTGGATGGCGCACAGCGTCGGAATGAGTTGCGCGAGCTGTCCGTTGAGCAGGTGCGTAGCATCCTGGCCTTCGCCGCGGCGGCTGCGGCAGTAACGGTGTCACGGGCGGGTGCCAACCCGCCCACCAGAGATGAACTGAGAGCACAAGGAGTGTACGCATGACCCGTGATCCTTACGCAGACCTTCCCGATGTTCCGTCATTCGGGCTTACGAGCAGCGACATGGCCGACAACCAGCCCCTGGACATCAAGCACGCATCGGGACACATGGGCGCGGGCGGTCAGGACATCTCACCTCAACTGAGTTGGAGCGGATTTCCTGAGGAGACCAAGAGCTTCGCCGTCACGGTCTACGATCCGGATGCGCCGACTGCCAGCGGGTTCTGGCACTGGGCCGTGTTCAACCTTCCTGTCAGCACCACGTCGCTGCCTTCCGGGGCCGGCACCGAAGACGGCGGCACACTGCCTGAAGGCGCTATCCAGTTGAGGAACGACGGCGGCTTCCGCGGTTTCGCGGGTGCGGCGCCTCCTCCCGGGCACGGACCGCACCACTATCACGCGGTGGTTCACGCGGTCGACGTTGAACAGCTTGATGTGCCCGCCGAGGCTTCGAATGCCTACCTCGGGTTCAATCTTTTCTCCCACACCCTCGGACGCGCGCGTATCGTGGGCACCTACGAGCAGTAGGTTCGCCAAGGGTCGGGAGGGCACGTCATGTTGATTCTGTTTGGATTCAAGACCGCTGTGAAGGAACTTTTCCGCCGGCAGGCTGTCTGCCCGAACTGCGGCCAAAACGCGTCCCAGCGCGTTGATGAGCGCGCGTCGAAGTTCACCGTGTTCTTTATCCCGATCTTCACCACGAGCCGCCGTTACTCGCGGACCTGCGCGTACTGCGGGATTACCTCAGAGGTCTCCAGGAGCGAGAAGAACGCCCTGGCCTAACCCGGTGCGCGCTGTTCGGTGGGGCTTGGGTAGGCTTGATACCTACCCAAGCAAGGAGTTTTCGCATGCGTTTGGTCGCCAGCGACATGGACGGCACCATCATCGGGCACGACGGCCGGATTTCTGACCGGACGGTGCATGCGTTCGAGGCATGCCTGGCTGCCGGCATCGAGGTGGTGTTCGTGACCGGACGTCCGCCGCGCTGGCTCAAGCCCCTACGGGACCTCGGCTTCAAGGGAACCGTCATCTGCTCCAACGGCGCGTTGACCTACGACCTCGGCCGCGAGGAAGTCGTCGCGTCGCACCTGCTTGACGATCAGAGCATTTTCGAGGCACAGGACATCATCCGGAACCTCTATCCGGCAGTACGGTTCGCCGCCGAAACGGTGGAGAACTTCCTGATCGAGCCGGGTTTCGCGGACCCAGGGTCCGTTGAGCTTCTCGGCGCGGCTGAGCCGCGGCCTCTTCGCGAGTCCCTCAACGGCTGCGGAGTGATCAAATTCCTTGCCCGTGAACGGGACATCACTCCGGATGAGTTCCTGCACGGGGTGGCGCCGGCCGTTGAACACCTCGTCGCAACAACGCACTCGGCGCCGAGCGTGCCCCTTCTGGAGATGAGCGTGCCGGGGATCAACAAGTCCGTTACGCTCGCCAAATATGCGGCTGAACTGGGCATCGACCAGGCGGACGTCATCGCTTTCGGCGATATGCCCAACGACATCCAGATGCTCGGGTGGGCCGGTCACGGCTACGCCATGTCTTCCGGCCACCCCGATGCGCTCGCCGCGGCGAATCTTCGTGCACCCGCGTTCGATGACGACGGCGTAGCGCAGGTCCTTGAGGAACGGCTCGCCGCGCTGAAGTCGGCCTGAACCTCCGTGGGCAAGCCGTACCTTGAGAACGCGGGCCCCATTGCCCTCTCGCACCGCGGCTTCTCACTGGACGGCCGTGAGAACACTCTGTCCGCCATGGAGGCGGCTCTGGAGTTGGGTTTTCGCTATATGGAGATAGACGTGCGAACCACCCGCGACGGCGTGGTCATGGTTTTCCACGACGAACGCCTTGAGCGCGTCACGGACGGCAACGGTCGCCTCGGAGACCACTCCTTGGCGGAACTGGGCTCCGTACGGGTCCGCGGAAGTGAGCGGATTCCCACCCTTGCAGAGGTGCTCGAGCGGTGGCCCCAGGCGCGGTTGAACGTGGATATCAAGGACGATGCGTCCGTGCAGCCGTTTGTCGATGTGATCGAGAAGGCGGGCGCCCATGACCGGGTGCTGGTCGCCTCGTTTTCCGACCGCCGTCGTCTGAGGGTGCTGAAGCGGCTAAGCAGGCCGACGGCGTCGTCCGCTGGTATGGCCGTGAATGCGGTGCTGAAGGTGCTGCCCGTGCCTGGTCTCATCCGTAGGGTTGCGCGGGTAGCCTGTGTCGATTGCCTGCAGGTTCCACGGCACTACCGCGGTCTCCCGGTGGTGACCAGCGGCTTCATCAGGCGATGCAACACCGCGGGAATCCCGGTTCACGTCTGGACGATCAACGAGCGGCCTGTGATGGAAAGCCTGTTGGAGCAGGGTGTGGGTGGTCTGGTTTCTGACCGTGCAGACACACTGGCTGAGGTAATGCGTGCGCGAGGACACTGGCCCGCTGATTGTTAGTGCACTAACGTTCCCGGTTATGCTTGCGGTGGGTATCGCTGACTACTGCGAGGAGTTCGAAGATGGCGGACAAGAAACCATTGTCACACCGGTTCATGAGTGTCACGGGGAAACTGCGGATGTTCTTCGGACCCGCGGACCAAGGCGGACTGGAGGGACCGATCAAGTACGCCGACGGTGCCGCCCACCAACAGCGCCAGCAGGAACTGAAGCAGTGGGATGTTGTCCGGAACGCTGATGGCTCCACGTATCTGGTTAAGCGCGACGGAGGGCAGGAGTGACGCTCACTTCTCGGGATTTCTCGCAGGGGCTTTCTCACGAGGCTTCTGAGGAAGTTTCCGAGGGGGAGGACCTGCTCCTTGAACGGCAGTTGTGCTTCGCCCTGTCGGTCGCCTCCCGGAGCGTTATCGGCGCCTACCGACCGGTGTTGGAGGAGCTCCACCTCACCCATCCGCAGTATCTCGTGATGCTTGCCCTGTGGGAGAACAGTCCCCGGACTGTCCGCGAGCTCAGCGATACGCTCGCCATGGAACCGGCTACTCTGTCGCCGATGCTCAAGCGACTCGAAGCCAACGGTCTGGTCACCCGTGAACGGGTGGTCGGAAATGAGCGTGCCCTCGCCGTCGGCCTCACTGCTGAGGGAGGCGCGCTGCGCAAACGCGCGATCTCCGTGCCGGGCACCATGTTGGCGAAGCTGGGTCTTTCCCGCAAGCAGGCGGAGGAGCTCAACCTGATGATGCGTGAAGTGATTGCCGCTGCGCAGCGCGCCTGAAGGTGCTAAAGAACCGGGTGCGTGATGGTCCGCAGGTATCCGAGGGCGTGCGGGCCGTATTCGCGCATGGACTCGTCATCGGCGTGTATCAGGAGACGCAGCCAGGAGGCGTACCTGTTGAGGCGGCCGAGCTGTAGCGCTGGTTCCAGGGCCTCGCGCAGCTGGGGGAGCGGCGCGTAGGCCGTCCACCGGTCAAGGTACGCCGTGAGCACCCTTCGGATGCGGGCGTCGTCCGGGCTTGCTTCCCAGCTCTCCATCATGACGCCGAGGGGAACGTAGAGAGAGCTGAACGGATGCGCCCAGTAAGAGTCGCCGAAGTCGAAGAACCGCAACGGATCCGTGCTTGAACCCGGTATGAAGGCGTTGTTGGGGTGGAGGTCGTTGTGCTCGAGGGACAGCGGCACCCCGAGGGCACTGAGCTGCGCGGCTGCGTTTTCAATCGACGGCACGCTGCCGTAGACCTCGTCTGCCTGCTCGGCATTGAGGTGCAGCGGGTGCTCCTCCGGCAGGCCCGTATGGAGGAGGAGTTGGTTGCTGACGAAGTTGCCGGTGATGTCGGGCTTCAGTGATGCCAGCCCGGCCTCCATCAGCTGTTGGCCGTGAGGCGCTACCTGCTGTTGCAGCTCAGCGAAATCAGATACCACCCTCGCCCACAGGGCGTAGTCCGTTGACTTCAGTGTGGCAAGGGTGGCTCCGTGATCGGGAGAGATCATCCAGCCCCTGGTCGGCTCGATGGCCAACGGCGCGACGACGTGCTCCGGCACGATCTCGGCCAGCGCCGCCACGATCGACGCCTCCTGAAACTGCCCCGGGTTATTTTCCTTGAACCAGAGTTTCCCGTGATCTGTGGGAACGGTGAGCTGAACCGACCAGAACCGGATCCTCGGCTCGCTCACGGGCCCCGTCTGTTCGATATTGAAAGCCTCCAGCACCTGCGAGACCCAGGATTGCACCTGCGATTGCCAGGCAGGGCTTTTCCACAGTTTGGTGGGATGGACGGCGGGGGAGGTCACCGGATTATTCTGTCACCGTCACCTTGCGCGTGCCGGTTTGCCCGACTTCCGGCCTGTTGTGTCTGGGTTTGTGCCGGGTGAGCGCGGCGGTTGTTGATTCCACGGCGGTGCCTCCCCGGAGAACCCGGGCAAACCGGCACGCGGGGAACATACTGGCCCTCACCCAGCAAGGGCAGCGTCAACCGCTGCCCGCGCGTGGATGGACGTGGTGGCATAGAGGGGGATTTCTGCATCCGACTGCGCGATCAACAACTCGATCTCCGTGCAGCCGAGGATGACGCCCTCTGCGCCGCGGGATGCAAGTTCGGAGATGATGCGCTGATACTCCTTCCGAGAATCGTCAGAGACGATACCGAGGCACAGTTCTTCGTAGATGACCCGGTGAACTGTGGCGCGGTCTTCGGCATTCGGGATGAACACCTTCAACCCGTGAGAGGCCAGTCCGTCGCGGTAGAAGTCCTGCTCCATGGTGAAAGCCGTCCCGAGCAGGCCCACCGTCGTCATGCCGGCGGCCGTTACCGCGGCGGCCGTCGCGTCGATGAGGTTGATGAATGGGATACTTACGGATTGCTCAATCGCCGGCGCCACCTTATGCATGGTGTTGGTGCACAGCACGAGAAGCTCGGCACCGCCGCGTTCGAGCTCGACGGCGGCGGAAGCCAGCGCGGCACCGGCTTCCTCCCACGCACCTCGGGTCTGCAGTTCCTCGATCGGAGCGAAGTCGACAGACCTAAGCAGGCAGTCCGCTGAGTGGAGGCCACCGAGACGGTCCCTGACCATCTCATTGACCAGGCGGTAATACTCGGCGGTGCTCTCCCAGCTCATGCCTCCCAGCATGCCAATGCGCAACATGGCCCCATCATGACAGCCCTGCGGAACCGGTGTCTGTAACCAACACAAACGGCCCACCTCCCGCGAGGGGAGATGGGCCGGATGCAGCGGGAGTTGCTAGTTAGCGTCCGCGGACGCCATCGACGTCATCAGTGTCGATCTGCTCCTTGCGGACTTCCTCGGTGACGGTCTGCTGCTCGGTGACGGTCTCCTTGTCCAGGCGGACCCGCTCGACCGGGACAGCTTCCTTCTCCACAACCGGGCGCTCCTCGTGGAGGACGACCTCGTGCTCTTCCTCGCTGATGGCGGGGCCGGCGAGGGCGTCATCACGGTTTGCGTCGGTGATCGGTTCACGCTCGATGCGGACCTCTTCGCGCTGGACCGGGACCGTCTTGGTGACATTCTCGGTGACGACGAACTTGCGCAGTTGGGCACGTCCGGCTTCACGGCGCTCGGTGCCTACGCGGAGCTGCTCTTCCGAGCGGGTCATTGCATCGTCCGTGGTCGGGCCGGAGGTGTCATGGCCGACGGTGGCGCGGTCCGATTCGTAGTTACCGGTGGTTCCGGTGGTGTAATCGGTGGTGTCGGCGTCGTAGCCGCCGGTCGAGAGGCCGTAGTAGCGGTAGAGCTCCGCCTCTTCCTGCTCGCTCAGGTGACCGTCAGGGGCGACGTTGGGTGCGTCCTTGATCTTGGCCTTGGAGTATCCGACGCGCACGTCGTTGCCCTCAAGCGATGCGCCCTCAAGGGGTGCAAAGGACTCGTTCGAACCGAAGAGCCCAGTGTTGACGGTGACCCAGCTGGGGTTGCCGGTGTGATCGTCGACGTAAATCTGGCCGACCGAGCCGACCTTGTCGCCGTCGTTATCGATGACTTTGCCGCCGGATTCGAGGATCTGGGAAATGTTGTCCTGGGAAATCATGGTGTTCTCCTTATCAGTTGTGTTGCATTCGTACTGGGATGGGAGTGCCTGGCTCAGACGCGGTGTGCGCCGGACGACTCGGTTGATTTGGTCTTTGCCTTAGCCTGCTCAGCAGCACCCTTGAGCTGTTGTGAGGCGGAAGGTGAGTTTTGTGCTTCGGCCTTGACCCGGGGAGCTTCCTCTTCTGCTTTGTTGAGGTAGGTCTCCCAGCGCTGGGACATAGGCTTGATCAGTCCGCCGCCAACGCCAACGATGATGACTCCGACGATCGCTGAGAGCACGGCAATCAGGATCGGGGTGGTAACAGTAGTGGCGATTTCCACCTGGTTGAGGGCTGCAATGATGCCGATGCCGAGGATGAAGATGCTCGCGATGTTGGCGAGGATCTTGCCATAGGAAAGACCGCCGAGGGCGTTCTGGATCAGGCTCTTGACCGCTGCTGCGATTGCTGCGGCGATGATCACGATGAGGATCGCGACGATGATCTTCGGCAGGAATGCGATGATGCCGCGCAGGAGATCGCTGACCGGGTTAGGTCCAAAGACTCCGAAGGCGAACTGCAGCACGAAGAGGACGAGGGTGTAGTAGAGGATTTTCGCGATGATGTCGCTCGCGTCAAGAGATGACTTCGCCAACGCTTTCTTCACTCCGCCGCGCTCTACCGCGCGATCGAAGCCAACCCGCTCCAGAAGCTTGGACAGCGCCTTCGAGATTGCTTTCGCGATGATCAGCCCGACAATCAGGATGACCAGGAACAGCAGCAATTTTGGAACGAATTCGACGACGGTGGCTAGGCCACTTCTTATGGTTTCTTCCATCTATGCCTCCGAGGTGATGAGCTTTAGCGAGCGTTGTGCCCCTCGCCGAGTTGGTGCACTTACCTTAACCACAAACCCGTTCGAATAGGAAGCATGCTTATTACTAGCGAGCCGTCCTAAATGATTGGTTTACACGCTGCCCCGGTAGTGCTCGAATGGTTACGAGCGGTCATGGTCCGGTTCAGCAGCTAGCCGGTTATGTTGCTCATCACCGGAACAGGTGTTGCTGCCGGCTACCCGCGTTCGATAGGCAGGGGGGAACCAGCCGCGACGCTGATTGCGCATCCGTAAGGATGCGGAGCCGCGGCGATATGGTGTTCCGACCGGAGCCGGCGGCCAGAGTGAGTAGTGTGCCAACACATGTTCTGGCCGTCGGTTCTCTCCCCGCAAAGGGGCTCGTCACCGGTTGTTCGGCGCAGTCAGCGTGGAGGATGGGTACGTAATTTACCCGAGCTTTGATGGGCGGCTTCCGTGGTCTTCGGCCTCAAGCTCATCCGGCCCGGCAACATACTCGCTGCCGCGAACCCGCGCAATTCCACTCATCCCGTGGAAGATTATGAGCGCCGCGGCCGTGCCCAGGGCAATGCCCTCGAAGGTCAGGGCGCCAACGGTCCAGGTGAAGTTCGCGATGCCCACCACAAGGGCGACTCCCGCTGTCGAGAGGTTGATCGGGTTCGAAAAATCAACCCTGTTCTGCACCCAGATACGCACCCCGAGGATGCCGATCATGCCATAGAGCACGACGCCGGCTCCGCCCAGCACTCCTGCGGGAACCGTAGCGATCAATGCACCAAATTTCGGGAAGAGGCTGAGTAGAACAGCGATCACTGCGGCCACCCAGTAGGCGGCGGTCGAGTAAACCCGGGAGGCGGCCATAACGCCGATGTTCTCGGCATAGGTCGTTGTACCGGAGCCTCCGCCGGAACCTGCCAGGACCGTTGCCAGGCCGTCAGCCATGAGGGCGCGCCCTGTGACGGGGTCGAGGTCCCTGTTAGTGATGGCAGCAACTGACTTCACATGGCCGATGTTCTCCGCCACCAGTACGAGAACCACCGGCACGAACAACCCGACGACGGAAAGATGGAACTCCGGCGCCATGAACGGCGGCAGTCCGAACCAGGCGGCGTCATTGATGGCGGTGAAATCCACTTCGCCCCGCAGGACTGCCACGAGGTATCCGACGAGGACGCCGATAAGGATGGACAGGCGTCCGAGGATTCCCTTGAAGAGCACCGTGACCAGCAGGATCGACACCACGGTAACGAGCGCCGTCAGGGGAGCCTGTTCGAAGCTCGACCTGGCGGTCGGGGCGAGGTTCAGGCCGATCAGGGCAACGATCGCACCGGTGACGATCGGCGGCATCAGGACCTGGATCCACCGGGCGCCGGCCGAGTGAACTATCAGGCCGATCAGCGCCAGCACCGCGCCGGCCATGACGACGCCACCCAGCGCCCCTGCAGGGCCGTGCTGGCTTTGGGCAGCCGCAATCGGCGCGATGAACGCGAAGCTCGATCCCAGGTAGCTCGGCACGCGACCCGCCGTTATGACGAGGAAGAGCATGGTGCCAAGCCCGGAGAAAAGCAGGGTGGTGGACGGCGGGAAGCCGGTCAACAGCGGCACGAGGAACGTGGCGCCGAACATCGCGACCACGTGCTGCGTACCAATGCCCACGGTCCGGGGCCAGCTCAGCCTCTCATCCGGTGCTACGAAGTGCCCCGGCCGGACGTTCCGCCCGTCTCCGTGCAGCGTCCAGTTCGTTCCGATTCTGCTCATGGCGCGGCCTTCCGGAGATGTGGGGATCTCTGGAAATCCTACGCGACAATCACCGGGAGGTGACTAGGCGATGACTCCGTCCACCAGGGCTTTTGCTTCTTCCTGCACACGCTTCAGGTGCTCCGAACCGAGGAACGATTCGGCGTAGATCTTGTAGACGTCCTCGGTTCCGGATGGGCGGGCGGCGAACCAAGCGTTCTCGGTGGTGACCTTGAGTCCGCCGATCGGTGCGCCGTTGCCGGGCGCTTCCGTCAGGCGCGCGGTGATATCTTCACCCGCCAGCGTGGTGGCTGTGACGTCCGAGGGCGACAGCTTGCCGAGTGCCGATTTCTGCTCGCGGGTCGCAGCGGCGTCTATACGCGCGTAGACCGGAGCACCGAACCGCTGGGTGAGACCCTCGTAATGTTGGGACGGCGTGCGTCCCGAGACAGCGGTGATCTCGGAGGCGAGCAGTGCGAGGAGAATGCCGTCCTTGTCGGTGCTCCAGGCGGATCCGTCGTGCCGGAGGAAGGACGCCCCGGCGGATTCTTCGCCGCCGAATGCAACCTGCCCGGACATGAGCCCGGGCACGAACCACTTGAAGCCGACGGGAACTTCTTCCAGCACCCGGCCAAGGTCCGTTGCCACCCGGTCAATGATCGACGACGACACGAGAGTCTTGCCCACCATTGCGTCCGAGCGCCACTGCGGACGGTTCCGGTAGAGGTAATCGATCGCGACGGCGAGGTAGTGGTTGGGATTCATCAGGCCGGCATCCGGGGTGACGATGCCGTGTCGGTCCGCATCGGCGTCGTTTCCGGTGGAGATGTCGTAGTCACCCGCGCGTGCAATCAGCGACGCCATGGCGTGCGGTGAAGAGCAGTCCATCCGGATCTTCTCGTCCCAGTCCAGCGTCATGAACGCCCACTGCGGATCGACGGCGGGGTTGACGACGGTGAGGTCGAGGTTGTGCCGCTCTCCGATAGCACCCCAGTAATCAACTGACGCCCCGCCCATCGGGTCAGCGCCGATACGCACGCCGGCGCCCCGGATGGCCTCGAGGTTCAGCACATTGGGGAGGTCTTCGACGTAGTGCTGGAGGAAGTCGTAGGTGCTGATGGCATCGGCCTGTTGCGCCTGGGCCGTGGGGATTCTCTTGACGTCGCGGAGGTCGTTCTCGAGCAGCTCATTGGCTCGGGCGGCGATCCAGTTGGTGGCATCAGAGTCCGCAGGACCGCCGTGAGGAGGGTTGTATTTGAAGCCGCCGTCAGCAGGGGGATTGTGCGACGGCGTGATGACGATGCCGTCGGACTGGTCCGTCCGTGAACCGTTGTAGGCCAGGATGGCGTGCGAGAGGGCCGGGGTGGGCGTGTAGGCGCCGCGGGCGTCGATCCGCACCGCCACGTTGTTGGCCGCGAGTACTTCGAGGGCGGTGTTCTGTGCGGGTTCGGACAGGGCATGCGTGTCCTTGCCCATGAAGAGCGGTCCGGTGATGCCCTGACCAGCCCGATACTCGACGATCGCCTGTGTGATCGCGGCGATGTGGCCTTCGTTGAAGGACGACTTCAGTGACGATCCGCGGTGACCGGAAGTCCCAAAGGCCACTCGCTGCGCCGGGTCCGAAAGGTCGGGTTTGGAATCGAAATACGCGTCCAGAAGGGCGCTTACGTCAACAAGGTCGCTGGATTGGGCAACGGTGCCTGCTCGATTAGCCATGGGACCAGCATGCCATCACGCCTGACAAGTCAGCAGAAATGACTGGAAGTTTCGCCGATCCGAGTGATTTCTGCTGACTGGATCGGGATGTTCCGGCTCAAAGTTCGTTCCGCGACGCACATAATGCAGAGATGACAGGCAAAACAGGGGACCATCCTTTCGGGCGCCCGGCCGCTGCGCTTTGGCGGTTTCTTGAAGAGTTGCTGCCGCAGGCTACGGAACCGGCGTCGTGGTCAGGGCCTCGCTGGTGGTGGGCCGGACCTCTGGATGTGGAGGGACTCACGCTCGGGTCCATGCAGGCGGTCGCCACGGCGCTCGTCGGCGCTTCGTCGTCGGGTGGCGGCCGGCACGCGGTTTCGTTCACGTCATCCGGGGTCAGTGCCTGGTTCAATTCCTTCACTCACCTCCGAATCGCAGGTTTACCGATCCAGGGATTCGGGCCCCTCTCGGGGTTCCGCCGGGCTGCCGACGGGTGGGTGCGCATACACGGGAACTACCCGCACCACGAGCGTGCACTCCTGGATGCGCTCGGTGTGGTCACCGCCGCTGATGTCGACGCCGCCTTGCTGGACCTGCCGGCCAGCGTCATCGAGGACGCCGTGACCGCTCGAGGAGGACTGGCAGCGGTCGTCAGAACGCCACAGGAGTGGGCTGCGACCCCGGCCGGGCAAGATGTTGCTGGCCAGCCGTGGGTGGGGCTCTCAGTGGCGGCGAGCCCTGAACTCCCGCGCGGGGCAACGGCCGGGATCCTCGGTGGTGACGGAGGGCTGATGGAAGGCCTTCGCGTCCTGGACCTCACCCGAGTCATCGCCGGACCCTCGGCGAGCCGACTCCTCGGTGCACTGGGGGCGGACGTGCTGAGGGTGGACCCGCCCGCGTTTCCCGAGCTGGAACACCAGCACGTGGAGACCGGCTTCGCCAAGCGAAGTGCAGTGGCCGATCTGAACAACCCGGAGGAGCTCGCACGCTTGCGGTCCCTCTTGCCCGCGACGGACATAGTGCTCAGCGCGTACCGCGGAGGGGCGCTCGCCCGGTATGGATTGGACGCCGCAGCCTTGCGGGAGGACTTCCCTGGGCTCGCCGTTGTATCCCTCGACGCCTGGGGAGAACATGGGCCGTGGTCTGGCCGTAGAGGATTCGACAGCATCGTTCAGGCGGCGACCGGCATCGCCCATGTTTACGGGACCGGCTCCGGGCCGGAGTTCAAGCCTGGGGCCCTCCCGGTTCAGGCGCTCGATTACGCAACCGGGCTTGGGATGGCGGCCGCTGCCGTCACCCTCGTCTCCGCCCGCCTTCGAGGGCTGTGCGGTTCCGCGCATCCTTCCCTGGCGCGCACAGCAGCTGAACTGCTACAGATGCCGACGCCGGACAACGCGCGGTCGGTGGAGCTGGAGCCGATGCTGTGGCGGACGGCCAGTGATTATGGAGAGCTGATCTACGTTCCACCGCCGCTGCTGGTCAACGGACGGCAACTTGAATATCCGCATCCTCCACAGCGTTACGGGGGAGCTGCTTTGGCCTGGCGATAGTCAGGTGATCCGGAACTGAGAGGGCGCCCCGCCCTAGTGCACACGACTGTCGGGCGGTACGTTGGAAAAACCGTCAACGAAAGGTTGTGTCATGAGCGATAACCCCACAAGCGACGAAATCGACGAAACAGACGACGAGAAATTGGAGCGGGACGCGGATAAGGCTGCCGACGCCCTGGACAAGTCCGGCTACGGCGGGCCCGGGCCGGAGAATGAGACCGGCAAGAGCGAAGACGGCTCCTAGCCAACACAACCAGACAACTACGGCGCCCACCGCGAGAGGAGGGCGCCGTCGTCGTTCCTGGAACGAAAGGTGCGCTCAAGCAGTTATCCTCTCAGGTTTCGTCCGAAGTGGTCCTCAAGCTGGGCCGACACGGTGAGAAGCTCAGCCTCGGCGCTGGGCCTGCCAATGAGCTGAATGCTCATGGAGAGTCCGCTGGCAGTGGTGAATACGGGTACCGAGATGGCAGGCAGGCCGCACACGTTGACCATGGACGTGTAGGGGGAGTACTGGCACTGGCGCATGTAGTCGGTGTCCGCACCGGCGTCGGTGTACCAGCCGATCGGGCGGGGCGTCATGCCGAGGGCCGGCGTCGCGATGAGGTCAAACGCGGAGTATTGCTGGATCGTGTCCTGTTCAAACTGCCGAAGGATGTCGACGGCGGTGGCCAGCTCGGTTGCCGACTTTTGTTGCGCGCGGCGCCGCAGGGTGAGGGCCAGCGTTGTGAGCTCCCCTTCCCGGGCGGACGGAATGCGCGCGACGGCGAGCCCGGCTGTCCACACCGACTGGAAAGCCTCGTGGTAACGCGGGTCGTATCGGAGGTCCGCCTCCACGACGTCGTGCCCCACCGCCGTGAGCGCGCGGATACCCGCCTCGAAGCTCAGCTTCGCGTCGTCGTCGAGCTCGATCGGAAAAGCTTCAGCGAAGGGAGAGGCGGTGCTCACGCCGATCCTGAACCGTCCTTCCGCCCGGAATGCCGCGTCGAGGAAAGGCCCGTGTGCGGCAGCGCTGGTTGCGTGGTAGTTCGGCTCGTCCACCATGGCGTCGAACAACAGGGCGGCGTCCGCCGTCGTCCGCGCGAGCGGACCGGCGACCACAAACTGGCCGAGGTCGTCCTGCCCGGAACCGGAGGGAACCCGGCCACGGTTCGGTTTGAGGCCGACGAGGCCGGTGGCGGCGGCCGGTATCCGGACTGAACCGCCGCCGTCCGTACCCGGTGCAAACGGGATCAGGCCGGCCGCAACGGCCGCGGCACTGCCACCGGAGGAGCCTCCCGAACTCAGTGCGGGGTTCAGCGGATTGCGCGACGGCGGGGCGATCAGGTTCTCGCTGTAACAGCTCAGCCCGAACTCAGGTACCTGGGTCTTTCCTACACTTACAGCTCCTGCGCGGCGAAGAACGGCCACGAGCGGGGAGTCCGCGGCGGCCACCGTATGCTGCAACGCGGCGCTGCCGTGCGTGGTCACAACGCCGATGACGTCGGTCAGGTCCTTGTGCGCCAGGGGCAGCCCGTGAAGCATGGGCAGATCTCCGCCTGCCGCGTGCCGCTGGTCGGCGTCCGCCGCGTCCGCCATTGCGGCATCGGCGGTCACCGTGATGAAGGCTCCCAACTCCGGATTCCGGATCCCGATGCGCTCCAGGTAGTGCGCGGTGAGCTCCCGCGAGCTCAATTCGCCGCGCCTCAGCAGGTCCCGCTGTTCGAGCGCAGACAACTCATGCAGGGAGCTCATAGGGATGCCTTCCGCACTGGTGGGTTTGAGTCCGGTCCCCACTATAGGCTTGGTTCAAGTCGGAGGAATTGGACGAAGAATATGAACGGGACTGGCAATGAGCAACAGTGAAAACGTGTCCATTGAGGCGATCCGCGAGGACACCGCCGTACTGGACGTGCGCGAAGACTATGAGTGGGAAGCGGGGCACATCGAGGGTGCCCTGCACATCCCCGTGGACCAGATCCCGGCACGGCTTGACGAACTGGATCCGGATGAGGACCTGCACGTCATCTGCCGCACCGGTGGCCGCTCCTTCCGCGTTGCCGAATGGCTGGTGGCGAACGGATATTCGGCCGTGAACGTCAGCGGCGGGATGGATGCCTGGGTCGAGGCATCCAAGCCCATGGTGTCCGAAACCGACACCGAGCCCCGCGTCCTATGACTTCATACGCATATCTTGGTCCGGCGGGAACTTTCACTGAGGCTGCCCTTCTCCAGGTCCCGGGCGCCGAGCAAGCGGACCGGGTACCTGCAACCACGGTGAATGCCGCGCTGAATATGGTGCGGGAGGGCCGGGTGAAAGCAGCTATGGTTCCGATCGAGAACTCGGTCGAGGGCGGCGTATCGGCCACTCTCGATGCGATCGCAAACGGCGAACCGTTGCGCATCATCCGGGAGGTGCTGGTCCCTATTTCCTTCGTACTGGTCGCGCGCGCCGGCGTGGAACTGAACGATATCCGGTTCGTGGGGACGCATGGTCACGCTTGGGCGCAGTGCCGGGGCTGGACGGAGCGAAATATTCCAGATGCGGAATATGTGCCGACCTCCTCTACTGCGGCTGCGGCCCACGAACTCCTCGACGACGGCGCCGGCCACGACGCTGCGATCTGTTCTCCCCTGGTCGCCAACCGGCTTGGCCTCCGCGTACTCGCCGAGCACATCGGCGACGTGGGCGATGCAGTGACGCGATTCATCCTGGTCAGCAAGCCGGATTCCCTGCCCGAGCGAACCGGTGCTGACAAGACCACGCTGGTGATCCCGCTCCCTGAGGACCATCCCGGCGCCCTGATGGAAATTCTGGACCAGTTCGCGGCGCGGGGGGTCAACCTCAGCAGGATCGAATCCCGCCCGACCGGCATGTTCCTCGGCGACTATTTCTTCAGTATCGACGCCGACGGACACGTTGCGGATGCCCGCGTTGCTGACGCCCTGCAGGGGTTGCACCGGATCAGTCCCGGATTGCGCTTCCTTGGTTCATACGCGCGTGCCGACCGGCGCGAATACGAGGTAGCCCGGCACACCTCGGACCAGGCCTTCCGGGCGGCGCAGGAGTGGGTGGACTCCCTGATGCATTCCCCCGCGCCGGACTCCGGGGACATAGGCTAGTTCTTCCTGCCGGGTAACCAGAGGAGGCGGCGTGCCGCGACTGAGACGCAGTGACAGCAACAAGCCCGGCTATACACGCCGCCGCCACGGAAAAGGGTTCAGTTACCGCAATCAGTACGGCGAGCCGCTGGAACCGGACGAGGTCGAGCGGATCAGGGAGCTCGTGATCCCGCCTGCCTGGCGCGATGTCTGGATCAGTCCGTACCCCAATGGGCATATACAGGCAGTTGGAACTGATGACGCCGGGCGGCGGCAGTACATCTACCACCCGGTCTGGCGGGAGAAGAAGGACCGCGAGAAGTTCGACCGCGCGCTGGAGTTCGGCGAAAGGTTGCCCGGCGCGCGGCGGGTCATCACCCAGCATCTGCGAAGCAACGGCAGCGGCAAGGAACGCGCTCTCGCAGCGGCACTGCGCATTGTGGACACCGGTGCCTTGCGTATCGGCTCGGCGCAGTACGCCGCCGAAAACGGTTCGTTCGGGGTGACGACACTTCGGGTGGACCACGTCTCGATCAGCGGGCCGATGGTCACCCTCCGGTTCCCAGGCAAGAGCGGGCAGCAGTGGGACACCACCATCGAGGACCAGGACCTCGCTGCGGCACTGCGCCCAATGGTGCGCAGGGAGGAAGCGGGGACCATGTTGGCGTACCGGACGGCCGACGGATCCTGGCACTCTATCGATGCTTCGCAACTCAACGAGTTCCTCCGTCAGGTAACGGGTGGAGGTTTCACCGCTAAGGACTTCCGCACCTGGCAGGCAACCGTCGTCGCATCCATGGAGCTTGCCCGAATGGACCTGAAAGCGACCAGCCGAACCGCACGGCAGAAGGCGGTCGCCGCGACCATGCGATCGGTCGCCGAGCACCTGGGCAACACCCCGGCGATTGCCCGCAGTTCCTACGTCGACCCACGTGTGGTTGATCGCTTCATGTCCGGGGAGGTCATTCCGGTGGCGAGCTACTCCGCGTCGGAGAAGGCTGTTCGCGAGCTGCTTAAAGAGTAGGAATCCTTTCCTCGGGCTCAACTGCTAAGTAGGCTGACAGAGAGCGTCCGGCCAGTGGCGCGACCCTTGATGAAAGGCAGGCACCATGAGCGAGCAGCCACACAACAGCGAGGTCAACCCGAATAAGGGTGACGGATCAACGTCGGACCCAAACTGGCACGGCGACGCTGGAGACCAGGCCAATGACCTGCGCTTCGCGGAGGAGCAGCAGCTGATCAACAGCCAGGCGCAGAACGAGGACGCTGAGGGACTCGCGGCGGGCCGCGCACGCGGTGGATACACGGGTGCACAGAGTGCCGGTGATGCCGGTGATTACACCGAAGGCCAGGATCAGCCTGACGAAGGAGAGTACACCGACGCCGACGGCACCACGGATGTCGATCCAGGAGTCGAGGGCGAGTACACCGACGCTGACGCCGTGCCTTCTCTCCAGGAGGGCGGAGATGCGGAAGGGACTCAGCGCCCCTAGTTCGCTGCAGTATCGCTGAACATCCCCGCTGATGGTCCGGTTGCCCTTCCAGGGACCCGGACCATCAGCGCACCCGGGACCACGCTGACACTGAGCGCCGTGACATCGCCGGACGTATCACCGTCGAGCTGTGTTCCCGTTGCTGCCGAAACCTCGACGTCAACCCGCTTCACCCGGTGGTAGGTGATGACAGGGATAGGGCCCGGGTGGCGGAAGACAATTTTCGCTGCGACCCACAGCCAGCCCAGGATGCTGCGAGGACTGGTGATGACCACGTCGAGGTAGCCGTCGTCGATCGAGGCGTCCGGAATGAACGTAATTCCTCCCGGCAGCCTTGCGCAGTTCGCGAAAAGGACGCTGTGGACCTTGCGCGTCTGCGGAGGTTCGCCGTCGAGGCTGATGGACATCCGTTGCCGCTTGCCGGGCAGGCTTCGCACACCCGCCTCGCTGTACGCCAGCCAGCCGAACTTCCTCTTGAGCGTGTCCTTGGTGGCGGCAACCACCACCGCATCAAGCCCGACGCCGCCCATCACAAGGAACGTGTGTTCACCGCTGACACCGGTGCGCTCGTTGCGTAGCTCAACCCGGCCCATGTCGATCCTTCGGCCGGCACCGTGGAGTGCCTGCCGGACGCTGCGCGGAACATCATTCACAGCGATACCGAGATTACGCGCAAGCAGGTTGCCGGTCCCGAGCGGCAGCAGTCCGAGAGCAGCATTGCTGTGAACCAGGGCGGCCGCCACGGCACGGACGGTGCCGTCACCGCCGGCAGCAATAACGACGTCGCAGCCTTCCTCGACCGCCCGCCTCGCCTGGGCGGCACCCGGCTCTGCCACGGTGGTCTCGAGGATGAGGGGAGGGTCCCACCCTGCGTCGGAACAGGCCTGCTCGACCTGCTCGCGCGCGAGTGGAGCGTTGATCTTGACCGGATTCAGGACCAATGCCACCCGCTGACGTTCACCGGTTATCTGCAGCGGCGCTCGGGGTTCTTCCCACTGAGGGGAGCGTTCGCGGCGCAGCTTTCGTACTCCCCACCAGCTGAACGCTGACGCGGCTGCGGCGATTACCGCAAGGGCGACGATAATCCACTCGAGGGGCATGATTTCCCCAGACTATCCTTCAGCGCGGGAGTGCGGGCGCCGAGGTCGGGTTCGGTACTCTTGGGGAGTGATCGACGTAAATGAACTCCGCGACAATCCTGAAAAGTTCCGCCTTTCCCAGCGTTCCCGTAAGGCCGATGAGTCTCTGGTTGATGCGATCGTTGCGGCAGATTACCGGCGTCGTGAGGCTGTTACGAGATCAGAGTCGCTTCGCGCCGAACAGAATTCCTTCGGTAAGCGGGTCGCCAAAGCTCAGGGTGAGGAAAAGCAGGCGCTTCTCGCCGAAGTCAAGGACCTGGCCGCATCCGTGAAGACCGCAGCGGCGGAGGCGGAGGAAGCAAAGTCAGAGGCTGACTCCCTGTTGCGTCAGTTGCCCAACGCCATCCTCGATGGCGTGCCGGCCGGCGGCGAAGACGATTTCGTCGTCCTCAAGACGGTAGGGGAGCCGCGGCAGTTCGACTTTGAACCGCGGGACCACCTGGAAATCGGCGAGCTCATCGGTGCGATCGATATGGAACGCGGCGCCAAGGTGTCCGGATCCCGCTTCTACTTCCTCAAGGGCGTGGGCGCGCGCCTTGAGCTCGCTCTCCTGAACATGGCTATGGACCAGGCAGTTGCAGCCGGGTTCACCCCCATGATCACACCCACGCTGGTGCGCCCGGAAACGATGCAGGGCACCGGCTTCGATATTGCCCACGACGCGGAGATCTATCGCCTCCCCGAGGACGACCTCTACCTGACCGGTACGTCCGAAGTTGCGCTCGCCGGCTACCACTCTGATGAAATCCTTGACTTCTCCACCGGGCCGCTCCGGTATGCGGGATGGTCGTCCTGCTACCGCAGAGAAGCCGGATCCCACGGCAAGGACACCCGCGGGATCATTCGCGTGCACCAGTTCAACAAGGTGGAGATGTTCACCTACACCACGCTGGAGGAATCACACGCGGAGCACGAGCGCATGCTCGCCTGGGAAGAGGAAATGCTGGCGAAGGTCGAGTTGCCCTACCGGGTGATCGACACGGCCGCCGGTGACCTGGGCATGTCAGCGGCGCGCAAGTTCGACTGCGAGGCCTGGGTGCCCACGCAAAACGCGTACCGCGAGCTGACGTCCACGTCGAACTGCACCAGCTTCCAGGCGCGGCGTTTGAACATCCGTGAACGCGTCGAGGGCGCGAAGTCCACCCGGGCCGTCGCGACGCTGAACGGAACCCTCGCGACGACGAGGTGGATCGTGGCCATCCTTGAACACCACCAGAACCCCGACGGTTCGGTGAACGTGCCATCCGCGCTGCGACCGTATCTGGGCGGGCTTGAGGTTCTCCCGGTGCTATAGGTGCGCCGTTTCCTGACAGTCCATGGCGGTTTCTACATCCGTCCGTAACCTCACGTTGGCCTAGCTGTGACCAAAAACCTACCCGCACTTACTGGGTTTCTGGTTCACTTTAACGATGACAACTACATTTGACGCTGGCATCGAGGACCAGCAGCAGACAACACGAAAACTCATTGCGCTCGACGTCGACGGAACCCTGGTGGATCACGAGGGTCAGATGTCGGACGAGGTCCGCGCGGCGGCCAGCGCCGTCGTAGACGCTGGCCATGAAACGGTGATCGCAACCGGCAGGTCACTCGGGGCCACGCTACCCATCATCCAGAAGATCGGCCTGACGCGCGGGCACGCCGTATGCTCAAACGGCGGCGTCACCCTCCGCATCGATGTGGATGAGTTCGAAGACGGATACGAGATAGTCAACCGCGTGGTATTCGACCCGCGGCCGGCCCTGGTGGCGCTACGGAAGAGCCTTCCCACGGCCAAATTCGCCCTTGAAGACGACGAGGGCCGCTTCCTTTCCACGGAACGGTTCCAGGACGCCAGCTTCGGCGCGGAGGCCGAAAGTGTGGACTTCGAGCGCATGCTGCGGGCGCGGGCAGTACGCGTGGTGGTGTTCAGCACCGACAGCACGGCGGAGGAATTCGGCGACGCCGTCGAGTCGATCGGGCTTCACGGAGTCACCTACTCGGTGGGCTGGACGGCCTGGCTGGATATCGCGGCTGCGGGTGTCACAAAGGCCAGTGCGCTTGAGTTGGTGCGCAGGAGGGTCGGCATCGACCCGTCGGATACCGTTGCCATCGGCGACGGCCGCAACGACATCGAGATGCTTTCCTGGGCGGCACGCGGCGTAGCAATGGGCCAGGCCCCGGAAGAGGTTCTCGCCGTCGCGTCGGAGGTGACCGCGTCGGTGTACGACGACGGCGCAGCCAAGATCCTGAGATCCCTCGCTCGCGGCGCCCAGGACGAACGTTAGGACGCCCGCCGTGCCGCTTCTAGTACGCCAGCGCGGCCGGCGGCAGCGCCACCGGCCCGTACGCCAGGTCAAGAAGCCGGGCAGCCGCGGGACGGGTAGCCCACTCTTCCACCCAGTGCGACCGGATGACGGCCTTGCTAACCGCCTGGGTTGTGATTCCCAGTTCCTGTGCGATCAGTTTCTGCTGCCCCCGAGCCCCGGGCGTCATGAGGTCAAGCACGTTCCACTCCGCGTCTGTTCGCGTGTAGACAATTTGCCCCAGTAGCCGCAGCACCGCTTCAGCTTCGGCCGCGACTTCCGAGTCCGGTCCCTCGATAGCCAGCGGGATCCGCTCGCCGGTTTTCTGGGCCCGATTCACCGCCCTCCGGGAGTACACCAGCCCGTAACCTTCAGCGTCAGTGATCCGCTCGGGGATAGGCGAGTGAACCTCTCCGACCCCTATTCCGACATGCCAGCGGCGGAACCGGATTGCTTTGAGAGCTACATCCACGGCCACCTTGGCACTGCCGACGACGCCCTGCAGTTCGTCTCCCACCGAGCGCTGGAAGGGCACGACGGCGTCGACGAACCGGAATTCACGCAGCAGTTCGGGAACCAGGTCGCCCACCTCGCGGGAGTCGCGCTGGTTGATGGTCACCACGAACAGCATGACCCCAGTATGACGGAGGAACCCCCCGAATCAACCGATTTGCGTTGATTCGGAGGCTTCGCTGAGCCGTATTTCGCGAGGACTAGCGACCCTGGGGCTGAACCCGGGCGTTGTCCGCGTCCGCGTCAACGGCGCGGCCCTGCGGCTCGTCCTCTTCGCTGACCTCGCCAAGAGCCTCGAAGCGCTTCAGCGATGCCTCGACCTCGGCCTCTGCAGCCTCTCGGCCCTCCCAGTCAGCGGCTTCGACCCACTTGCCCGGCTCCAGGTCCTTGTACTTGCGGAAGAAGTGCTCGATTTCGTCCAGCAGGAACTTGGACACGTCCCCAAGGTCCTGGATGTGGTCGAAGCGCGCATCAACGGGGACGCACAGCACCTTTGCGTCACCGCCGCCGTCGTCGACCATGTTGAAGACGCCGATCGGTCGCGACTCAACCAGAACGCCGGGGATGAGGTCGAAGTCCTGCAGGAGCACCAGGGCGTCCAGCGGATCGCCGTCCTCCCCCAGGGTGTTCTCGAAGTAGCCGTAGTGCGTGGGGTACTGCATCGAAGTGAAGAGCACGCGGTCCAGGCGGAGCCGGTGGGTCTCGTGATCAATCTCGTACTTGACGCGTGATCCCTTGGGGATCTCGATGGTTACGTCGAGCTTCATGGCCATGTGGAACTCCTGCAGTCAGCGGTAGGAAAGCGGTGGAACATCGGTGGGACAGCGGGCGCGGCAGCGACGCCGCTGGAACGTAACTCAAACGTGTCGATCCAGCGTGACCACCACCCACGGCCCCGATCTACTGTTAAAGATATAGGCCGCCGCCGACATCATCGATTCATGAACCGGCGCCTGCCATTCGAATTTTGGGGAGAGGGCCACATGAAGCGCAGCGCCAGGGTCTTCACTGCCCTGTTGCTTACCGTTGTACTGGGAGTCCTGGCAGTTCCTTTCGGCCTCCATTACGGCCCCCAGGTCGCCGAACTGGTCTCCGCTCCCCGCGCGGACGCCGAGCCGGAGGTTCCGCTCATCCAGCAGACGCCCGACGACGTATCGGCCCCAGCGCTCGTCAGCCAGCTGGGCGCACAGGCGCCAATGCCCACGGCGGAGGCACTCGCTCCGCTGCTCACCGCGGCACTGGAGGTCCCGGGCGATACGCCGGTGGCCGGCGTCGTTCTCGATGCACTGACCGGAGAGGTTCTCTTCGATCAGGGGGGCAGCGAACCGCAACTGCCGGCATCGAACATCAAGATCCTCACCGCTACAGCGGTGTTGGCGAAGCTTGAGCCTGACCACCGCCTGACCACGTCCGTCGTTGCAGGAGGCACGGGCGCTGAGGATCTCCTCGTGCTGCGCGGAGGAGGGGACGTGCTGCTCGGCTCCGGGGAATCGAACCCCGACAGTGTGGTGGGCCACGCCGGCCTCGCAACGCTCGCCGAGCAGACCGCGTCAAAACTCAGCGGCGACGGCCCCTACCGCCTCGTGCTCGACGATACGTTCTTCGTGGGCGACGTCGTGAATGCCAGCTGGCAGCCCGGTGATGTGGAGGCCGGCGAGATCGCGCCGATCTACCCCCTCGCCATCAACTCCGCCTGGGTCGACGAGTCGAAGCAGTCGGGCGACAGAGCCCCGGATGCAGCCCTCGCTGCCGCCGCCGCCTTCCGGGAGGCGCTGATCGTCGCCGGCGTGGACGTGCAGGAGGGCATCGAGCGGCAGCCCGCAGCCGAGAATGCTGTGGTGCTGGGCTCCGTCGAATCAGCCACAGTCGAAGCGCAGGTCGAGCACATGCTCCTGACCTCCGACAACTATCTCGCGGAGGCACTCGCCCGTCTTGCGGCGCAGGCCAGCGGCAGGCCGGCGTCGTTCGGAGGTGGACTTGAGACCATCGTGGAGGTGATCGACCGGCTTGAGGTGCCGACGGAGGGCCTGGTGCTCGGTGACGCTGCGGGCCTTTCGCCACGCAACCGCGTTGCTCCCCGCCAACTGGCGGACGTCGTCCGCACGCTGCTCCGCTCCGACAGCCGTTCGCTGAGGCACGTGCTGCATGGCCTGCCCGTGGCCAGCCTGTCGGGAACGCTGGCCGAACGCTTCGACGACGTCGAGGCGCCCGCCTTTTCCGGAGCCGGACTGGTGCGGGCCAAGACAGGGACCCTCAACGCCGTCACTGCCCTGAGCGGCCACGTGGTTTCCGCCGACGGGCGCCTTCTGGTCTTCTCGTTCATCGCGAGCGGCCTTGACGGCACCACCGAGCCGGCGCGGGCCGCAGTGGACGCCGCCGCTGCCGTCCTTGCCACCTGCGGCTGCCGGTAACCCCTCAATCCGGGCACGGGCAGGATGCCCCTCAAGCGGCCTCCCAGACTAATGTGGTCGAATGGCCACCATGGACAGCAACGCCCCTTTTCAGCTCGTCAACTGGGACCTCGCCGCGAGTTCCGCCGCGAAACTGACGCCCCCGGGTCCGAAGCTCAGCGCCGGAGAGGTCCGGGACGTCGTCGAGAACCTCCGGGAACTGGCCGACCTTTCGGTTGAGCACGTACACCGGATCACGGGGCTCGAAGCCGCCCGGGACCTGCGGGACTCGGACCTGATCATCGTCGACCGCGCTTCGTGGGCCAAGGCGAACACCCAGAGCTTCAAGACGCTGATGGCACCGGCAATCGAGCACCTCCTGGAGACCAAAGCCGAGCAGCTCAAGGCCGCGAACGCCGCACTGGGCGGAACCGTCACGGGCGCGCAGATGGGCGCTATTCTCGCCTTCCTCGCCAGCAAGGTGCTCGGCCAGTACGATCCGTTCGTTGCCTCCTCCCGCGGGAAGGGAGGGCGTCTGATGCTCGTGGCGCCCAACATTGTGTCCGTGGAACGGGAGCTGAACGTCGAGCCCGCCGATTTCCGGCTCTGGGTGTGCTTGCACGAGCAGACCCACCGCGTGCAGTTCGCCGCCGCGCCGTGGCTCAGGGACCACATGATGGAGCATATTTCCCAGCTCACAGTCGGGCTGGCCGACAAGGCCGACACGCTCGCCGAACGGCTCGCCAACGCGCTGAAGTCGCTGCCGTCGGGGAGCCGGCAGGACAGCCAGCAACAGAATGACGACGGCGCGCCGGAAGGCGACGGCGGAATCCTATCGCTGCTTCAGGAGCCCGAGGACAAGGCCAGGCTCTCCCACCTCACCGCCGTCATGAGCCTGCTCGAAGGGCACGCCAATGTAGTCATGGACGCCGTGGACTCCAGCGTCGTGCCCACCGTGAAGACCATCCGCCGCCGGTTCAATGCCCGTGGCAAATCCCGTGGACCTGTCGAGAAGTTCATCCGCCGGCTCCTGGGCCTGGACGCCAAAATGCGCCAGTACAGCGATGGAGCCCGCTTTGTCCGCGCCGTGGTGGATGCCGTCGGCATGGAAGGGTTCAACCGGGTATGGGAGCGGGCGGACAACCTGCCGACCGAAAAGGAGATCCACGCCCCCGAGGAGTGGATTAACCGGATGGGTCTGTGAGCCGCCGGCCACGACTGAGTCCCACTGTCGGCATGGCGCGGAACCTTATCCGCGCTGCGCTGGAGGAAGCAGGTGTCGCCGAAGGGTCGCTCGTCCTCGTCGCCTGCAGCGGCGGCACGGATTCCCTCGCACTGGCTGCGACCGCCTCCTATTTCGCGCAGAGCGGGCAGCACCGGGTGGGTGCCGTCGTCGTCGACCATGGGTTGCAGCCGGACAGCGCGGAAGTGGCGGCAAGGGCCGGCGGGCAGCTGTCGAAACTCGGCCTCGAACCGGTTGAGGTGCGCCGGGTCGAGGTGGCCACCGCGGGGATGGGTCCCGAAGCAGCAGCCAGGACCGCGCGTTACGAGGCCCTCGACGCCGCCGCGGCAGAGCACGGAGCGTCCGCCGTTCTGCTCGGCCACACCCTCGACGACCAGGCCGAGCAGGTGCTGCTCGGCCTTTCCCGCGGCTCCGGCACGCGATCACTCAGCGGCATGCCGTTCCGCCGGGGCCTCTACCTGCGCCCGTTCCTTGCCCTGCGGCGCACCGAGACCGAAGAAATCTGCAGCGTCACCGGCATTGACCCGTGGCATGACCCCACCAACGCCGACCCCACACTGACCCGTTCCCGCGTGCGTACCCAGGTGCTGCCCTACCTTGAGGACACCCTCGGCCCCGGCATCGCCGAGTCCCTCTACCGGACCTCCCGCATCCTCGCCCAGGACGCCGCCTACCTGGATGAGCTGGCGCTGGCTGAATACGGCCGCCTCCGGAGGAAGCCGGATACCACCGGGGACGACGACGGCACCCTCCTCCTGTCCGAGGACGCCCTGCGTGCCCTGCCGCCTGCGCTGCGGCAACGGGTCCTGGCGCTCGCCGTCGTTGAACTTGGCGGGGTGCAGCCCAGTTTCGAGCGATTGCTAGCCGCCGAGAACCTGCTTAGGCGCAGGGGATCGGCGGGTCCTGTGCAGCTTGGCGGCAAGGTGAGCGCCTACCGGCAGGTCAGGAGGCCTCGCGTTCCCCAAGGTGACCCAAGCTATGGCAGTCTTGTCCTTAGAAAAAACCTCTAAATCCGGGAGTAATTGGTGGATTCACACGACGTCCAGTCCGACCTCAAGCACGTTCTCTACACCAAGGAAGAGATCCAGCAACGGGTGCAGGAACTGGCCGCGGACATCGATCGTGACTACGCCGACCGGGACGTGCTCATCGTGGGTGTGCTCAAGGGTGCTGTGATGGTCATGGCGGACCTTGCCCGGGCTCTGCACTCCCACGTCACTATGGACTGGATGGCCGTATCCTCCTACGGCTCGGGAACCCAGTCCTCCGGCGTCGTCCGGATCCTGAAGGACCTTGAGACAGACCTCATGGGCAAGCACGTCCTCATCGTGGAGGACATCATCGATTCGGGTCTGACGCTGTCCTGGCTCAAGGCCAACCTGCTCTCGCGCGGACCGGCATCGGTGGAGATCTGCACTCTGCTCCGCAAGCCGGACGCCGCGAAGGTCGCCATCGACGTGAAGTACGTCGGCTATGACATCCCGAACGAGTTTGTGGTGGGCTACGGCTTGGACTTCGCGGAGAAGTATCGCAACCTGGACTTCATCGGTACGCTCGCGCCGCACGTTTACGAGTAACCCTGCCCCGTCCTGTACGCCCAGAGGGAACTTTCCACCCCGGGTGCGCGTGGATTCTGCAGAGAATGTAAAGCTGGTACACACGTTCGGGGCGCACCGCAGTGGGCAATCCGCAGTTGCGGACGAGGACCATTTGGCAGTTAAGCAGGAGGGACAGGGCACCCAGCCCTGAGTTGAATGAAATTCAAGAACTTTTTCAGAGGACCCATATTCTGGATCGTGCTGGCGGTTGCCGCGCTTATGGTCATCCTGCCCTCTGTGTTCGACACCAGCGGTGCCCGCGTGGACACGAACGTCGGTTTGGAACTCCTCTCCGGTAATCAGGTCGAGCAAGCGAAGATTTACGACGGCGAACAGCGCGTCGACCTCACACTGCGCGAGGACTACGAAGAGCTCGGCCGCAGCGTTTCCTTCTTCTTCAGCGAGGCCCGCGCCGAGGACATCGTCGATGCCATCAACAGCTCCGAGGTCGAAGGCTTCACCGACCAGCCGGTTGAGAACAACTGGTTCACGAGCATCCTTGGCCTGATCCTTCCCATCCTCATCCTCGGTGCCATCTTCTGGTTCCTGCTCAGCAGGATGCAGGGCGGCGGGTCCAAGGTGATGCAGTTCGGCAAGTCCAAGGCAAAACTCATCAGCAAGGACATGCCGCAGGTGACCTTTAATGACGTCGCCGGTGCCGATGAAGCTGTTGAGGAACTCCATGAGATCAAGGAGTTCCTGCAGGAGCCGGCCAAGTTCCAGGCTCTCGGCGCCAAGATCCCCAAGGGCGTGCTTCTCTACGGCCCTCCCGGCACCGGTAAGACACTCCTCGCCCGAGCCGTGGCCGGTGAGGCTGGGGTGCCCTTCTACTCCATCTCCGGCTCGGACTTCGTGGAGATGTTCGTCGGTGTGGGTGCGTCGCGAGTCCGCGACCTGTTCGAGCAGGCCAAGTCCAACGCTCCGGCGATCATCTTCGTCGATGAGATCGACGCCGTCGGACGCCACCGTGGCGCCGGCGTGGGCGGCGGAAATGACGAGCGCGAGCAGACCCTGAACCAGCTCCTGGTTGAGATGGACGGCTTCGACGCGAACACCAACGTCATCCTCATCGCAGCGACCAACCGTCCGGACGTGCTGGATCCCGCCCTGCTGCGTCCCGGACGCTTTGACCGCCAGATCGGTGTCGAGGCACCGGACATGGGCGGACGCCACCGCATCCTGCAGGTCCATGCGCAGGGCAAGCCGATGGCGCCCGGCGTCGACCTCCAGTCGGTTGCCAAGAAGACCCCCGGATTCACCGGTGCTGACCTCGCCAACGTGCTGAATGAGGCCGCACTGCTCACGGCACGCTCCAATGCCCAGCTCATTGACGACCGGGCGCTTGACGAGGCTATCGATCGCGTCATTGCCGGTCCGCAGAAGCGCAGCCGGGTCATGAAGGAGCTGGAGCGGAAGATCACGGCGTACCACGAGGGTGGTCACGCCCTGGTTGCCGCGGCGCTGCGCAACACTGATCCGGTCACGAAGGTCACCATCCTCCCGCGTGGCCGCGCCCTGGGCTACACCATGGTGTTGCCCGCCGATGATAAATATTCCATCACCCGCAACGAACTGCTCGACCAGCTCGCGTACGCCATGGGCGGCCGCGTGGCTGAGGAGATCGTTTTCCACGACCCCTCGACCGGTGCTTCCAATGACATCGAGAAGGCAACGGCGACGGCACGGAAGATGGTCACGCAGTACGGCATGAGCGAGCGCATCGGCGCGGTCAAGTTGGGGCAGGGCGGTGGCGAACCGTTCCTTGGCCGGGATATGAGCCATGAGCGGAACTACTCGGACCACATCGCCTACATCGTCGATGAGGAAGTGCGGCGGCTCGTCGACAACGCCCATGACGAGGCTTACGCAATCCTGACCGAGAACCGCGACGTTCTGGACCGGCTGGCGCTCGAACTGCTTGAACGCGAGACGCTCAACCAGGCCGAAATCGCGGAGGTCTTCGCCGACATCCGCAAGCGCGACGCTCGCAGCATCTGGCTTTCGAAGGACAGCCGGCCCGTGCACTCGTTGCCGCCGGTGGTCACGCCGAAGGAACGTGAAGAGGCGGAGGCAGCCGGAGAGCCGGACCCGGACAGCGTTCCGCCCCAGGACCAGATCGCCGACGCAAACCTGCCAAGCGACTTCGACGTCTCGAGTGATAACCTGCCGCAGCCGGAAACCGAACCGGATGACAAGGGCGGAACAACCGGGTACACCGGAGATCGTGGCGCCAACGGGCCGGGTTAAGTCCCGTAACGACTGGCTGGACGGCTAAAAGGGCCGGGATAGGATTCTTGGCGTGACCGATTTTGATGATGAGATGGTTGAGGCCGCTCTGGCAGCCAGTGGTTCCGTGGTGGACCAGCCGAGAATCGAGCGAGCCGTTCGCGAGATCCTTGCCGCAATCGGAGAGGATCCTGACAGAGACGGCCTGGTGGAAACGCCCAGACGGGTGGCTCGGGCCTACGCGGAATTCTTCGCCGGTCTCCAACAGGACCCGAAGGACGTCCTCTCCACCACCTTCGAACTGGACCACGAAGAGCTGGTCCTTGTTAAGGACATTCCGTTCTACTCCACGTGCGAGCATCACCTCGTCCCGTTTCACGGCACGGCCCATATCGGGTACATTCCCTCTGAGGACGGAAAAATCACTGGCCTGAGCAAGCTGGCGCGGCTGGTGGAGATTTTCGCACGGCGCCCACAGGTCCAGGAACGCCTTACTACGCAGATCGTGGATGCGCTGATGGACCACCTGCAACCCAAAGGCGCCATTGTGGTCATCGAATGCGAGCACATGTGCATGTCGATGCGCGGCATCCGCAAGCCGGGAGCGAAAACCGTCACCTCGGCAGTACGCGGACAGGTGCGGGAAGCCGCCACGCGCGCCGAGGCCATGAGCCTGATACTCGGAAGATAGGACACAGCAGCTTTATGGATTCACTCGCGGCAGCCCCAGGGACCGGACCGGCAACATCCCCTATTCCCGTCCTGCGGCCAACCCGGGTCCGCAAGTCTTTCGCAGATTTGCCTACCGACCGGGCGCTGGTGATGGGGATCCTGAACGTTACGCCGGACTCCTTTAGCGACGGCGGCAAGTTCGTCACGGCGGATGACGCCATCGCCGAGGGGCTCCGCATGCATTACGCGGGAGCTGACATCGTAGACGTCGGCGGCGAATCCACGCGTCCGAACGCCGACCGCATCACGGTGGAGGAGGAGCAGAAACGCATCCTTCCCGTTGTTGCCGCGCTGGTGAAAGCCGGCGCGCTGGTCAGCGTTGACACCATGCACGCCGCCACTGCGGCGAAGGCAATCGATGCCGGTGCCGCCATTGTGAATGACGTCTCGGGGCAGGACTTCGATCCCGAGATGCCGGAGCTGATCGCTGAACGCGGAGTGCACTACGTCCTCATGCACCAGCGCGGTAATCCCCAGACCATGGATTCACTCGCCAGCTACGACGACGTCGTTGAAGAGGTTATCTCGGAGCTCACCACCATCCGGGACAAGTTTTACGCGGCCGGAGTATCGCCGGAGCAGATCATCATCGATCCCGGAATCGGGTTCGCCAAGAAGGAAGACCACAACTGGGCGCTGCTGCGCTCACTGCAGCGCTTCGAGGTTCTAGGCCACCGTCTCCTGATCGGCGCTTCCCGCAAGAGGTTCCTTGGAACACTGCTTAGCTCGGCAGGGAAGGCCGCCGGTCCCAGCGAACGCGGACATGCCAGCGTCGCCGTCACCGCCCTCGCTGCTGCCCACGGCGCATGGTGCGTCCGCGTGCACGACGTCGCATCGAACCTGGATGCGGTCAAGGTCGCCGCAGCCTGGACCAGGTAGGCAGGTCATGTCACACACCCTCCCCGCGCGGCAGGACACAATCTCCCTGACAGGGATTACCGCCGTCGGGCACCACGGGGTTTTTGAACACGAACGACGCGATGGTCAGCCGTTCATAGTCGACGTTGTGCTGTATCTTGACCTGCGGCCGGCAGGGCAGAGCGATGACCTGAAGCAAACCGCCCATTACGGCGAGCTCGCCGAGCAGGTGATGGAACTCATCACGGGTGATCCGCTGAACCTGATCGAGGCGCTCGCGGAGCGCATCGCAGCGCATATTCTTGCGTCCTTCCCGGTGAATGCCGTCGAAGTGACCGTGCACAAGCCCAAGGCGCCCATCGAGGTTCCCTTCGGCGACGTCGCCGTCTCCATCTACCGGGCACGCACATGAGCCCGAGTGTGCGCGCTATCCTCGCGCTGGGCAGCAACCTCGGCGAAAGCCGGGATACGCTCTCCCTCGCTGTCGCCGACCTCGTTGACTCGCCCAACGTCCGGCTGCGCGAAGTATCTCCCATCGTGCAGACCAAGGCAGTCGGCGGCCCGGAGCAGCCGGACTACCTGAACATGGTGGTCGAAATTGAAACCGACCTCGGACCGTATGAGCTGCTTGAACATTGCCAGGCCGTCGAGAACAAGCATCACCGTATTCGCTCCGTCCGGTGGGGACCGCGCACGCTGGATATCGACATCATCACGTACGGTGACCTGGTGTTGGACGATGAAACGCTGACCCTTCCGCATCCACGCGCAGCTGAGCGCGCCTTTGTGCTGCAGCCCTGGGCCTGGATGGACGGGTCGGCAACTCTTGCCGGTCGTCCGGTCGCCGAGCTCGTCCAACAGGCGGAGGACCTCCCCGGGCTCGTGCCGTTCGAGGGGGTCTGAACGCAGCCGTGGCCTCGATCAGAATCGCCTGGCTTGTTCTTATCGGGCTGGTGTTCGGCGCCGCGGGATGGCTGATCAACTGGTGGGCCACCCGGAACGGTTTTCCCACGCCGTCGCTTCCGTTGAGCTCGCTGCTGACCATCGCGGTCGTCGTCGCCGTGACCCTTGTGTTCGGGCTCCGGGTGCGACGCTGGCGTGCCGGCAACCGAAAGCGGATCCTGGATCCCATACTCGCCGCGCGCACGGTCATCCTCGCGCAGGCAACCGCGTACGCCGGTGCACTGACCACCGGGTGGCACATCGGTGTCCTCGCCGACCAGCTGACGCTGATGGGGGTGCGCAGCAACGTCGGCCCGGTATGGGGTTCGCTGGCCGTGATCGCCGGTGGCGTAGTCATGATTGGAACCGGACTGATCGTGGAGAGTTTCTGCAAGCTTCCCCCCGACGACGAGGCCGGATCCAGATCATCGGGGGAGAGCGGCGAGGGGGAGTATGCGTAGGGAACCAATAGATCCGGCGGGCATCGAGTGGACCCGGGTCTCGTCGAAATACCTGTGGGTCCGACTCGCAGGGTGGGCGATCGGCAGCCTCATCTTCCTGGTTATTTTCTCGGTGCCGCTCGTCCTGATGTTGACCGGAGTGCTGCCGCGCTTCCCGTCACTGCTTGCCTGGGGGCTGCCCGCCGCCGTCGTTGTCTTGGCCGGGTGGCGTGGTCTCCTGCTGCCCCGGCAGGTGCGCGCTATCGGCTACGCGGAACGGAACGAGGACCTGCTGATCCGGCAAGGAATCTTCTTCCAGCGCACCATGGTGGTGCCCTATGGGCGCATGCAGTACGTGGACGTTGCCGTCGGCCCGGTCGAGCGCGCCCTGGGCCTGTGCACTCTCAAGCTGCACACCGCCTCTCCGGGCACGAATGCCGAAATTCCCGGCCTTCCTTCCAGCGAGGGAGCGCGTCTGCGTGAGCAGCTCTCGGCACGCGGTGAAGCGAAGCTGGCGGGGCTGTGACCGGCTCTGCCCCTGACCCGGAAGTACTGTCCGGTTCCCCGGATGAATGGAAGCGCGTCCACATCATCTCGCCGCTGGTCCGAGGCTGGATCGCGATTGCGGCACTGATTTTCTTTGGCGGACGCGACTGGTTCGAAGGATTCCTGGTAGGGGAGCCGAGGGGCTTCCGAGGAGAAGCGGTGGGCAGCCTGCCCATTGCGATCGCGCTCGCCGTGGGCGTTGTGCTGCTGATTGCGGCCGGGTTCTTCCTGTCCTGGTACTACACGCGCTACCAGGTGACCGAGGAACACGTGCGGGTGAACTCCGGCGTGATCTTCCGCCAGCACCGTCAGGCCCGGCTGGATCGGGTCCAGGCCATTGACGTAGTGCAGCCTTTCCTCGCCAGGGTCTTCGGCCTCGCGGAACTGAAGTTCGATGTGGCCGACGCCGGTGAATCGGCTGTGCGGCTTTCCTTCCTGAAGCTCGGCGAGGCCCAGCAACTGCGTGCCACAATTCTGGCGCGTGCGGCCGGCGTCGCCGTCGACCCCGAGCACCCGCAGGACATTCCCGAAGCGCCTGAACGTGAGGTGCTGGCTCTGACCCCTGCACGCGTCCTGGGCGCAGCCGCCCTGTCCGGCAACACGGTCACGGTTTTCATAAGTTTCATCGCTGTGGTGGTCTTCGCGATCGTCCTGGACACCGGGGTGCTGCTCGCCGGTTTCGTTCCCATCCTGATCGGTGTGATCGGCGGCTACTGGAACGTACTGAACACAGGCTTCAATTTCCGAGCGGCTATATCCCCGGACGGCATCCGGATCCGTTACGGCCTTCTGGACACGCGAACCCAGACAGTGCCGCCCGGACGGGTGCAGGCAGTCGGCGTGGTCCAGTCACCGTTGTGGCGCATGAAGGGTTGGTACAAGGTCACCGTCAACGTTGCCGGTTACGGCGCCTCCGCGAGCGGCGAGGCGCAGGCACGCGCCACCCTCCTTCCGGTAGGAACGCTCGACGAGGTGCTTCAGGTCATCGCGCTGGTTCTTCCCGATCCCGGAACCGATTCGCCGGTCGAGGTGTTCTCCGCCGGACTCGCCGGGCGTGATTCCGATGCCGGATTCATCACCACTCCACGACGGGCCCGGCTGATCGCACCGTTGGCCTGGCGGCGCAACGCAGTGGCGGTGACGCGCACTGCGCTGCTGGCGCGCTCCGGTGCGTGGTGGCGGCAGCTCGCCGTCGTACCTCACGAGCGCACCCAGTCTCTGGCCCTGCACCAGGGGCCGCTGGCGCGCAGATTCGGCGTTGCCGACCTCATTTTCCACACCACTCCCGGGCCGGTATCGCCCCGTGTCCGCCAGATCGACGACCAGGATGCCTGGCAGCTCTTCCACGATCAGGCAACGCGGGCGGCCGATGCTCGCCGGCGCAGCCGTCCCGAACAGTGGATGAGGCCTGTACAGGTGGAGGAGGCGGCTGGAGAGCCGGACGAGTTCCCTGAAACGCCCGTCATGCCCCCACCGCCGTCCTACCTGGAAGGTCCAGCCCATGAGCGTCCCTGAGTATCCGGCTCGTCGGACGGGAGCATCGCGCCGGAAGCCGGGGAGGCTGGGGGTCGGTGTAATCGGTGCCGGCAGGGTCGGCGCGGTACTTGGCGCTGCGCTGCGCGCAGCTGAACACGCCGTCGTCGGGGTCTCCGCCGTTTCTGAAGCAAGCAGGGAGCGGGCCGAGAACCTGCTGCCGGGTGTCCCGGTGCTTGAGATTCCGGAGATCATCGAGCGCGCGGAACTGGTCCTGCTGGCAGTGCCCGACGACGCCCTACCGGAGCTCGTCTCAGGCCTCGCCGCCGTGGGCGCATGGCAGCCCGGCCAGCTCGTGGCCCACACCTCGGGCCGGTTAGGCACAGCGGTGCTCGAGCCCGCGCGGAAGCTTGGCGCCATCCCGCTGGCGCTGCACCCCGCGATGACCTTCACGGGCATGAGCCTGGACCTCACCCGGCTGCCCGACTGTACTTTCGGTGTTACCGCCCCCTCCGCAGTCCTTCCCGTGGCGCAGGCGCTGGTGGTGGAGATGGGCGCGGAGCCGGTGGTCATCGAGGAGGAGGACCGGGTTCTGTATCACGCGGCGCTGGCGCACGCGTCGAATCATCTGGTCACCCTCGCAGCGCAGTCCACGCAGCTGCTGGCGGGCATCGGAGTGGAGCGCCCGGACCGGTTGCTGGGGCCGCTGATGCGTGCCTCACTGGAGAACGCTCTCGCTGCTGGTGAGGGTGCGTTGACCGGTCCTGTTGCGCGTGGTGACGCCGGGACGGTGGCAGCGCATGCGGCTGCGCTCGCCGATGCTCCGGAGGACATCCATCTCGCCTACACCCGGCTGGCTGCCGTCACTACCCGTCGCGCCGTGGAGCGGGGCGTACTCACCCCGGAACAGGCGCGGGTGATCGCTGACGCACTCGCGGTGCCCGGGAAGGAAGGAATTGAATGAGCCCACAGGTTCTCACGACCGTCGCTGAACTACGCGCCGCGACGATCCAGCTGCTGGACGCTGCTGGTCCCGGTCCAGCCAGTCTGGGGCTTGTTCCCACCATGGGCGCCCTGCACGAGGGCCACGCTGCGCTTGCCCGCGCGGCCCGGGAGGAGAACGACGTCGTTGTTGCCACTATCTTCGTGAACCCCCTCCAGTTCGGTGACCCTACCGACCTTGAGCGATACCCGAGGACGCTCGAGACCGACGTCGAGCTCCTCGGAGAGTGCGGTGTGGACCTGGTGTTCGCGCCGTCCCAGGATGAGGTGTACCCGGCTGGTGAGCCGCTGGTTCGGGTCTCGGCCGGGCGCCTCGGCGAAAGGTTCGAGGGTGAGTTCCGGCCGGGACACTTCGACGGCATGCTCACCGTCGTCGCCAAGCTGCTGCACCTCGCGTGGCCGGCCGCGGATGCAACCTACCGGGCTTACTTCGGGCAGAAGGACGCCCAACAGCTGGCCCTGATCCGCAGGATGGCCCGCGACCTCAACTTCGCGGCCGACATCCGGGCAGTGCCCACGGTCCGGTCGGCCGAAGGGCTCGCCCTCTCGAGCCGAAACCGCTTCCTGAGCGAGGAAGAGGCGGAGGCAGCCTTGGTCTTGTCCCGCGCGCTGCGCCTGTTGGCACGGCGTGCTTCCCGCTGTGAACCGTTGGACCTGGATTCCGCCGTCGGGTTGGTCCGAAGCCAGCCGCTGGTGAAGCTGGAGTACTTCGAGGTAGTGGATCCCGACACTTTGGAGTCGCTGGCCTTCAACTGCCGGGAGACTCCCTTCTCGGGAGAGGGCCTGGCCCTGATTGCCGCACGCGTGGGCAGCGTCAGGCTCATCGACAACCAGCCGCTGAAAGCAGTCCCGGCGGAAGCGCAGGGCTGAACCGGTAACCTTAGATACCGTGACCACTGAGCAGCAGATCCTCACCACCGAAGAATTCAACGAGCAGATGCGCATCCGAATGGAAAAGCGCGAGCGCCTGCTGGAGCGCGGTCACGAACCGTATCCGGTCAAGCCGGAGAGGACCGCCTCTCTGGGGGAAATCCGCGAACGCTTCACGCACCTGGAGGCGGGCGATTCCACCGGCGAGCACGTCAGCGTGGTGGGCCGGGTGGTCTTTCTCCGCAATACTGGAAAGCTCTGCTTCGCCACCCTTCAGGAGGGTGACGGGACGCGGCTGCAGGCCATGCTGAGCCTCGCGGCCGTGGGTGAGGAGTCACTGGCGGACTGGAAGGCAACCGTTGACCTCGGCGACCATGTGCAGGTCACCGGCGAGGTGATCAGTTCGCGCCGCGGTGAACTCTCCGTCATGGCTTCGGGGTGGGAGATGGCGTCAAAGGCGCTGCGTCCGTTGCCCACACTGCATGCCGGGGTCAATGAGGAGACCCGTGTCCGGCAGCGCTACGTTGACCTGCTGGTGCGTGAGGAAGCGCGGCAGATGGTCAGAACGCGGGCCATGATCACCCGCAGTATCCGCGAGACACTTCACTCCCGTGAGTACATCGAGGTGGAGACGCCCATCCTCCAGCTGGTCCACGGAGGCGCAGCGGCTAGACCCTTCGAGACCCATGTGAACGCGTTCGACCAGAAAATGACCCTCCGCATCGCGCTGGAGCTCTATCTGAAGCGTGCAGTTGTTGGCGGGATCGACCGGGTCTACGAAATTGGGCGGATATTCCGCAATGAGGGCGTCGATTCCACGCACAGCCCCGAATTCACCATGCTCGAGTGCTACGAAGCTTATGCCGACCAGTTCGTGATGGCTGAACGAATGAAGGAGATGATCCTGAATTGCGCAGACCTCCTCGGGTCCCGACAGATTGAAACCGGGGCCGGGACCATTGATCTGGACGGCGAATGGCACTGGCTCGGGGTTTACCCGGGACTCTCCGAAGCTGTAGGCCGTGAAATCACCCCGGAAACCGGCAAGGAAACGCTGCTGGAGATCGCCGGGGAACGGGAAATTTCAGTGGACCCCGCCTGGGACGAGGAAAAGCTGGTTCTGGAACTCTTCGGAGAAATTGTCGAGCCGACTTTGTTGCAGCCTACGTTCGTCTACGATTACCCGCCCTCCGCGCAGCCCCTGGCCCGCCAGCACCGGGATCAGCCACACCTGATCGAGGCGTGGGATCTCATCATCGGCGGTATGGAACGGGGCACGGCATTCTCCGAACTCATCGATCCGGTTATCCAGCGGGAGCGCCTCACCGAGCAGTCTCGGCGGGCAGCGGCCGGGGATGAGGAAGCCATGCAGCTGGACGAGGACTTCCTTCGCGCCCTCGAATACGGCGCCCCGCCAATGGGCGGGATCGGGTTGGGTATCGATCGCCTCGTCATGCTTTTTACCTCCGCCGGAATCCGCGAAACCATCCTTTTCCCCCTCTTGAAGCCGGAGCTTGGATAATTCATGGAGTATTTGGCTGTTCTCCTGCCTTCCCTTGCGGTTGGCGTCATCTTCTACTTCGTCATGAAGGCGATCTTCAACGCGGACCGCGCGGAGCGTGAAGCGGAATCTGCGGAACGAAGCAGCAGGGAGAATGCAATAACAAAACCGCCCCCGTCTCAGGAGGATGTACCGGGGGAGCAGTAAAGCCTTCAGGGCGACTTTTTCTCTTTGACGTTTGGCTTTAATACGGACGATAATTGTTGTGTAATACCTGTCCGGGCCGATTGAGGAGAATATCGTGGCGCAGAAAGTCAAAATCATTCTGATTGACGACCTCGATGGCGGCGAGGCAGATGAAACCGTGAGGTTCGGCCTCGACGGCACCCAGTATGAAATAGACCTCTCAACAGCGCACGCTGAGGAACTGCGGAGTGCTCTCTCAAGCTACGTCTCCGCGGCCCGGCGGGAGAGCCAGCCCAAACAGCGCCAGAATGCTCCTGGTGCGCGAAACCAGGAAGCGGCCCAGATCCGCGAATGGGCAAAGGCGAACGGGTACAACGTGTCCGCACGCGGCAGGGTCAATTCCGAAATCATCGAGGCATACCGGGCGGCCCAGCGCTAGTCCATCCGTGGCGGTCCGGACTCCCCGTCGCAACCGGGCTATCTCGCCTGTGGCGAACACGCCCCACAAGCCCTTCCTAGGCACGTAGCATCGAACTACGCGTTAGCTAGGAGTGTGCCTCATGTTTGAGAGATTTACGGATCGTGCCCGTCGAGTTGTAGTGCTGGCCCAAGAAGAGGCCCGCATGCTCAACCACAATTACATCGGCACCGAGCACATCCTGCTTGGGCTAATTCACGAGGGTGAGGGCGTCGCCGCAAAGGCGCTCGAATCACTGAGTATTTCCCTGGGCGCGGTGCGCGAGCAGGTGCAGGAGATAATCGGGCAGGGCCAGCAGGCCCCCTCCGGTCACATCCCCTTTACTCCGCGCGCCAAGAAGGTGCTTGAGCTCTCCCTGCGTGAGGCGCTCCAGCTCGGTCACAACTACATCGGCACCGAGCACATCCTGCTCGGCCTCATCCGTGAGGGTGAGGGTGTTGCCGCGCAGGTGCTGGTCAAGCTTGGCGCTGACCTGAACCGAGTCCGCCAGCAGGTCATCCAGCTGCTGTCCGGCTACCAGGGCAAAGAGCCCGTGGCGTCCGGCGGTCAGCAGCAGGAGGGCACTCCTGCCGGCTCTGTTGTCCTGGACCAGTTCGGCCGAAACCTCACCCAGGCTGCGCGCGAGGGCAAGCTGGACCCGGTCATCGGGCGCGAGCTTGAGATGGAACGCGTCATGCAGGTTCTCTCGCGCCGCACCAAGAACAACCCGGTGCTCATCGGTGAGCCCGGTGTCGGCAAGACCGCCGTCGTCGAGGGCCTGGCACAGGCGATCGTCCGCGGAGATGTCCCCGAGACCATCCGCGACAAGCAGCTCTACACGCTCGACCTCGGTTCGCTTGTTGCCGGTTCCCGCTACCGCGGTGACTTCGAAGAGCGACTGAAGAAGGTCCTGAAGGAAATTCGCACCCGCGGAGACATCATCCTGTTCATCGATGAGATCCACACCCTGGTTGGCGCCGGTGCAGCTGAAGGCGCTATCGACGCCGCATCCATCCTGAAGCCCATGCTCGCCCGCGGCGAGCTGCAGACCATCGGCGCCACCACGCTGGATGAGTACCGCAAGCACATCGAGAAGGACGCCGCACTTGAGCGCCGCTTCCAACCGATCCAGGTGCAGGAGCCTTCGGTGGCGCACGCCATCGAAATCCTGAAGGGGCTGCGGGACCGCTATGAGGCACACCACCGCGTCTCGATCACTGATGCCGCCCTCGCTTCCGCTGCGAATTTGGCTGAGCGTTACATTTCCGACCGGTTCCTGCCGGACAAGGCCATTGACCTCATCGACGAAGCCGGAGCGCGACTCCGCATTCGTCGCATGACGGCCCCGCCGGAGCTCAAGGAGATCGATGAGCGCATCGCTACCGTGAAGCGGGAGAAAGAATCCGCCATCGACGCCCAGGACTTCGAGGGGGCTGCCCGCCTGCGTGATCGGGAGCAGAAGCTCCACGATGAGCGCGTGGACAAGGAGCGCCGCTGGAAGTCAGGTGGCCTGGATGACATCGCCGAGGTTGACGAGGAACTGATCGCCGAGGTCCTGGCCAACTCCACCGGCATCCCCGTCTTCAAGCTCACCGAGGAAGAGTCCTCGCGCCTGCTCAAGATGGAAGATGAGCTGCACAAGCGGGTCATCGGCCAGGATGACGCCATCAAGGCGATCTCCCAGGCCATCCGCCGTACCCGCGCCGGCCTTAAGGATCCCAAGCGTCCCGGTGGCTCATTCATCTTCGCCGGCCCCACCGGCGTCGGTAAGACGGAGCTCGCCAAGGCACTGGCCGAATTCCTCTTTGGTGATGAAGACGCCCTGATCACCCTGGACATGTCGGAGTACTCGGAGAAGCACACGGTTTCCCGCCTCTTCGGCGCGCCCCCCGGGTATGTGGGTTATGAAGAGGGCGGCCAGCTTACCGAGAAGGTCCGCCGTCGCCCGTTCTCCGTTGTCCTGTTCGATGAGGTGGAGAAGGCACACGCTGATCTCTTCAACTCGTTGCTCCAGATCCTGGAAGACGGCCGCCTGACCGACAGCCAGGGCCGCGTGGTGGACTTCAAGAACACCGTGATCATCATGACCACCAACCTGGGTACCCGGGATATCTCGAAGGGCGTCATGACCGGCTTCCAGTCGGGCACTGACACCAACACGAGCTACAGCCGGATCAAGGCGAAGGTCACCGAAGAGCTCAAGCAGCACTTCCGCCCTGAGTTCCTGAACCGTGTCGATGACACCGTGGTGTTCCCGCAGTTGACCCAGGACGAAATCATCCAGATCGTCGATCTGTTCCTCGAGCGTCTCAGCAAGCGCATGGCGGACAAGGGCATGAGCATCGAGCTCACTCCCGCCGCCAAGGTGCTGCTCGCCACTCGTGGCTACGACCCGGCGATGGGCGCGCGGCCGCTGCGCCGGACCATCCAGCGCGAGATCGAGGACCAACTGTCCGAGAAGATCCTTTTCGGAGACATCAAGTCCGGCGAAATCGTCTCGGTCGACGTCGAGGGCGAGGGCGAGGAAGCTCGCTTCACCTTCGTGGGACGCGGCGCGCCCAAGGAGATCGAGGACGTGCCGCCGGCTATCGAGGCGGTCGTCCCCGAGTAGGTCTGAACATCATCAAGTGACCATGCCCGCACCGGATCGTCGGTGCGGGCATGATTGCTTTAAGGCCGGGGCTCGGAGTGCTTCAAGCCCCGGCCACGAACGACCGGGTTGTGAAGTGGCACACATCGGGTGGTAAAGATGGTTTATGACTTCCGCATCCGATTCGCACACCCCCGCGAACGCCGACTCTGCCTTCCATGACCTGGATCGTTTCGTTGCCCTGCCGCGCCTGCGCGGACTCTCGCTCAGCGCCGACGGCACACGGCTCGTTACCTCGGTGGCTACCCTCAATCCGAAACGCACGGCGTACGTCTCCGCCCTCTGGGAGCTCGACCCGACTGGCCGTCAACGCGCACGGCGCATCACCCGCAGCTCAAAGGGCGAATCGGGCGCCGCCTTCCTGCCAGGCGGCGAGCTGCTGTTCACCTCCACGCGGCCGGACCCGGAGAATTCAGATGAAGAGCCCGTCGCAGCGCTCTGGAAGATTCCTGCCGCAGGCGGCGAAGCTCGCGTCGTGCATTCCCGTGCGGGAGGAGTGCAATCGGTCACCGCTGCTGCGGAGGCGGACGCCGTCGTCGTGGTGGCGGAGGTCCTGGCGGGATCGACTGACGAATCGGATGATGAGGAACGCCGCAAGGCACGCAAGGAAGCAGGGGTCGCCGCGATCCTGCACACGGGCTATCCGGTCCGCCGCTGGGATGCCGATCTGGGCCCGGCAGAGCCCCGCTACTTCCTGGCCGAGAACGGTGAGCGGGGCGATGCCCAGCCGGTCACTGTCGACGACGAACCTCCCCTCACGCTCCGCAATGTCACCGGGGACATCGGAACGGGGCTGCGAGACGCCACTCCGCGCATCAGTCCGGACGGCACGTTCCTGCTCACCTCGCAGACCGTCTCCATCGGTGGAGGAGACCAGCGCTCGCTGCTCGTACGCATCGATGCTGCGACCGGGGAGCGCACCGTCATCCTCGATCATCCGGACTTCAATTACGACGCCG
This sequence comes from Arthrobacter sp. M71 S08, assembly GCF_059089725.1. Lineage (NCBI taxonomy): Bacteria > Bacillati > Actinomycetota > Actinomycetes > Micrococcales > Micrococcaceae > Arthrobacter > Arthrobacter sp. M71 S08. The sequence goes on from NZ_JBNHEY010000004.1 coordinate 188,105, forward strand.
GCCCCATCAGTCCGGACAGCTCCACCGCCGTTGTTGTGGTGAGGCACAGGACCGGCCCGGATGCCCCGCCCAAGGTGGAGCTCGGTCTCCTTCCCGCGGCCGGCGAACGGCTCACGCCGCTGGCGTCCGACTGGGACCGCTGGCCCAATCCCGCGGCGTGGCTGCCCGATGGAAGCACACTGGTGGTTACGGCCGACGAGGACGGCGCCTCCCCGGTCTTCACCATCGACGTCGCTACAGGTCAGGTCAGGCGGGTGACGGCGGATGCGGCGTCCTACACCGACGTCGTTGTCTCACCGGACGGGGCCACCGCCTACGCGCTGCGCAGCTCCTACGAGTTCCCGCCGGAGCCGGTGCGGATTGAACTGGCCACAGGAACCGTTTCAGCACTTCCCGCCCCGAGTGAGCGCCCGGCCCTTCCCGGAACGCTTGAGCGGGTCGAGACCACAGGGGCCGACGGGCACCCGGTGAAGTCCTACCTCGTACTGCCGGAAGGCGCCAGTGACTCCAATCCGGCGCCGTTGCTGCTCTGGATCCACGGCGGGCCGCTGGGCTCCTGGAACGCGTGGACGTGGCGCTGGTCGCCGTGGCTGCTGGCGGCGAAGGGATACGCGGTCCTGCTGCCGGATCCGGCCCTTTCCACGGGATACGGCCAGGTAATGATCGACCGTGGATGGGGTGCGTGGGGAGACGCGCCCTACACGGATCTGATGGCGGCAACGGACGCAGTTGTTGCCCGCGCGGACATTGACGAGAACCGGACGGCGGCGATGGGCGGTTCCTTCGGCGGCTACATGGCCAACTGGGTGGCCGGGCACACCGACCGCTTCAAGGCGATCGTCACCCATGCCAGCCTGTGGGCGCTGGACCAGTTCGGGCCCACCACTGATGCCTCGTTCTACTGGGAGAAGGAGATGACGCCCGAGATGGCGCTCGCCAACTCACCGCACGCCCACGTTGAGAAAATCACCACCCCGATGCTCGTCATCCACGGCGACAAGGACTACCGCGTGCCGATCGGCGAAGGCCTGCGGCTCTGGTACGAGCTCCTATCCCGGTCCCAGCTGCCCGCGGGGCCTGACGGGGAAACCGAACACCGGTTCCTCTACTTCCCGGATGAGAACCACTGGATCCTCAAGCCGCAGCACGCGAAGATCTGGTACTCCGTCGTCGAGCACTTTCTGGCCCGTCACGTACTGGGCGAGAAGGTGGATCTGCCGGCTGAGCTGGGACTGTAGAAGCCTCCGGTTCTCTAGACTGGGTCGGGTGAGCCAATCCTTTCGTATCCGCCGCGCGACCACCGCTGACGTGCCCATCATCAAGCAGCTCGTGGCCCCGCTTGCGGAGGAACGCATCCTGATCGCCAAGGAGACGGTTGCCTATTACGAGGGCCTCCAGGAGTTCAAGATCGCCGAAGACAACGACGGCGCCGTGCTGGGATGCGGAGCCCTCCACGTCATGTGGGAGGACCTCGCCGAGATCCGTACCCTGGCGACCGCTCAGGCGGCGCGCGGCAGGGGAGTGGGCAGCGCCATCGTCAATGCGCTACTGGAGGAAGCGCGCGCCGTCGGCGTGCGGAGGGTTTTCTGCCTCACCTTCGAGGAGGCCTTCTTCCGGCGCCACGGATTCCGGGTCATGGAGGACCAGTCTGCCGTAGACCCGGTGGTCTACTCCGAGCTTCTGCGCTCGCATGACGAGGGCGTGGCGGAGTTCCTGGACCTGGCGCGGGTGAAGCCGAACACCCTCGGCAACACGAGGATGATCTGCGATCTCTGAGACCCATCTAGCCAGAGGGGGGCAGTTTTCGATAAACTAAGTGTGCTTGGTATTTGAAGGCCAGGTGAGTCCTCCCAAATGGGGGACGGAACGTCGACGAAAGGCGGAACGCCATGGGTGCAGACGACAAGACACAGAACAAGGCCGAGAAGTTGGGCGGCAAGATCCAGGAAGGCCTGGGCAAGGCCACCGGTGACAGGGAAATGGAAGCTGAAGGTCAGAAGGACCAGAGCAAGGCCAATCTCAAGGACGCCGGCGAGAACATCAAGGACGCCTTCAAGAAATAATCGGCATCTGATTTGGTGCCTCTAGGCCACCAGTTGTGGGAAGGACCCTCTCGGGCCCTTCCCACAACTGTGTCTGGGGCTTTTCGCGCCCGGGAAAGTCTGGGCAACCGTCGCTGGCGCAGAGTAGTGTTCAAGTACCCTTGCGGCCTGCCGGGTATGGATGTTTCCTGTAACAGGACACGAAGCGGGCCGATCAATGGCGAACCGGTCATCCACCCCGTCGATCACCGTCAAGGAGATTCGTATGAAGAAGCTCATCAATGACCCGCAGTCAGTGGTAACTGAATCCGTTGAGGGGTTCGGGGCCGCCCACGCTGATCTGGTCGAGGTGCATTCCGACCCGCTTTTCATCACCCGCAAGGACACTCCGGTGAAAGGCAAGGTGGGTCTCGTCTCGGGCGGCGGAAGCGGCCATGAACCCCTGCACGCCGGGTTCGTGGGCCGCGGAATGCTCGACGCAGCCGTACCCGGCGCGGTGTTCACCTCGCCCACCCCGGACCAGATCATTCCGGCCACGCTCGCCGTCGACGGCGGTGCCGGAGTGCTCCACATTGTCAAGAACTACACGGGCGACGTCCTGAACTTCGAGACAGCGGCGGAGATGGCGCAGGCCGAGGGCGTCGAGGTCCAATCGGTGCTGATCAATGACGACGTGGCTGTGGAAGATTCGCTGTACACCGCCGGTCGGCGCGGCGTCGGCGGGACGGTGCTCGTGGAGCGGATAGCAGGGGCAGCAGCGGAGCGCGGTGATTCGCTCGACGCCGTCACCCAGATCGCTCAACGCGTCAACGACAACGTCCGCTCAATGGGCGTGGCGCTCTCCGCCTGTACGGTCCCGCATGCCGGTGTTCCCAGTTTCGAGCTGACCGAGGAAGAGATCGAGATCGGCATCGGCATTCACGGGGAGCCTGGCCGGCACCGGATAGCGATGGAGAATGCGGACGGCATTACGGATCGCCTCCTGGAGCCCATCCTCAGTGACCTGAAAGCCTCCGACGGCGATCGCGTGCTGCTCTTCGTCAACGGCATGGGCGGCACCCCGGCCAGCGAGCTTTACATCGTGTACCGGCGCGCGCGGCAGGTACTCGCCGAACGCGGCGTCTCAGTGGAACGATCCCTCGTCGGGAACTACATCACCGCCCTTGAGATGGAGGGAGCATCGATTTCGGTGCTGAAGCTCGACGATGAAATGGTGGAACTCTGGGACACGCCGGTGTGGACGCCGGCCCTGAGATGGGGTGTGTAAATGGCGTTGACTGCGCACTGGGCCGAAGCCTGGATCCGGGAATGCTCGCGTGTCCTCACGGAGCATCGCTCTGAGTTGATGGAGCTGGACCGCGCGATCGGCGACGCCGACCATGGTGAGAACATGCAGCGCGGATTCGCTGCTGTGGTGGCCAAGCTCGACGACGGCAGCCAGGAGACCCCGGCGGCGGTATTCAAGCTCACGGCCATGACCCTGATGTCCACCGTGGGCGGGGCCGCCGGACCCTTGTACGGCACCGCCTTCCTCCGCGCGGCCACAGCGCTGGGCGACGCAGCTGAGATCGATCCTGCCGCCGTCGTCGCCTTCCTGACCGCGGCGCGCGACGGCGTGGTGGCGCGCGGCAAGGCTGAGCCGGGCGACAAAACCATGATCGACGCGTGGACTCCGGCCGTTGAGGCTGCCGAAACGGCGCATTCTGCGGACGTGTCGAGCGTCGAGGTGCTCGAGGCTGCGGCCAATGCCGCGCAGGCGGGCGCCGTTGCCACCGAACCGCTCATCGCCAGGAAGGGCAGGGCCAGCTACCTGGGTGAACGCAGCGCCGGTCACCGTGATCCCGGTGCACAGTCCACCGCGCTGATCCTTCAGGCGGCCGCTGACACTGCAAGGCCGGACCAATGACGGTCGGCCTGGTGATCGTCTCCCACAGCAGCAAGATCGCCGAGGGAGTAGTCGAGCTTGCAGCGCAGATGGCGCCCAGTGTCCAGATGGTAGCTGCCGGCGGCACCAGCGATTCACCGTCCCGCATCGGCACGAGCCTCGAGAAGGTGCAGTCTGCGCTCGAGGAAGCAGAGCAGGGCGACGGCGTCGTAGTCCTCACTGACCTTGGTTCGGCTGTGATGACGGCGGAAATGACGCTTGAGTTCCTTCCGGCGGAGGCCAGATCGCGGATCAGACTTCCCCGGGCTGCACTGGTCGAGGGATCTGTTGCGGCGGCTGTGCAGGCGGAGTCCGGCAGCACCGTGGATGAGGTTGCTTCGGCTGCCGAACGCGCCATCGTGTCCATCGACCCTGAAGCGCTCGAACCGTTCGTGTCCCACGGGGCCGCGGCTCCCGGTCCGTCGGCACAGCCGGAGGAGCCAACAGGGCCGCCTGTGACCGGTGCGTGGAGACTGCGGAACAAGATGGGCCTGCACGCCCGCCCTGCGGCCGTGATCGCAAGGGCGTTGACGGATATGGACGCTGAAGTGAACGTCAACGGCGTCGACGGCAAGTCAGTGATGCTGCTGATGTCGCTCGCGCTCGGCGAGGGGCAGGAGCTGCGGGCGGAGGCCACCGGTCCGCAGGCACAGGAAGCCATTGAGTACATCGGCGGCGAAGTGAAGGCGGGGTTCGGGGAGCTCTAGCGAAAATTCCGGGCTCAGGCGTCCGGGTTCAGGAGGTGAGGGCGCCGTCGTCGAGCGTCAGAGACAGCTGCAGAGCCTCGCCAGGGCAATCGGGGCCGTTCGGGTAGACCGGTTCCGGTGTGCCCGCGGTGCGGTAGTGGGTGCCGCCGCCGGATATCACCGTCACGCCAACCTCTTCAGTGGACAGCTCAGCAACACTGACGAACCCCACGAGGGTGCCGTCTGGCCGGACACTCGCGGAGCAGCTGCCCTCGGGTTCGGTGGAGTCGCAGCCGAGGTCGACTGTCTCGCTTCCCGGTCGAAGTTCCAGATCGTAGGTCCGGCAATCATCGGTGCAAACCTCAAGCACCGGGTCCTCGATTGCGTCCGCCATGTTTTCTGCGACGGTGATTGATACACCCGGTTCGGCACCAATTTCCGTGCACTCCAGCGGGCCCGTCCCGCCGCCCGCGCACGCTGTACACAGCACGACGCCGGTGACTGCAGGTGCTGCCCGGAAGCCTCCCATGAAAGCAGGATAGGCGCCTTCCGGTCGGTCGCCGGGAACGATCGGATACCGATTACGCCCTCCGCCCGGAACTTTTGTACAGTTCCGGTGAGTCCGCGACGGTCGATCCCGCCATAGGTGCTCAAAACCTCCGGAGAGGTCAGGCGGGGAGCCGCAAGCCGCGAGGTGTCTCCTCGGCCAGCCCGTCGGCGAGAAGACCATCGAGGGCGCGCTCGAGCTGTTCCAGCGGCGCGTTCAGCCCGTACAGTTTCTCGAGCACCGCAGGTGTCCCGTGCGCAATGTCAACCGGTCGCTCGTGGATCAGCGGCCGCGGCACCGGCGTCTCGGCGTGCCGCAGGACATGCATGATCGCGCCGCGCACCTGACGGTCGGTGCCCGCCCAGGACTGGCCCTTGGGTACATACGTAGGAGCGGGCTTCCCCGCCGCTACCCAGGCGCAGCGGTCGATTACCGGACACCGCTCGCAGTCAGGAGTCCGCGCGGTGCACACGAGCGCCCCCAACTCCATCACAGCCACGTTCCAGCGGACGGAGGCGGCGTCGTCGTCGGGCAGAAGACCGGCAGCCCGCTTCATTTCTGCAGCAGTCAGCGACGGTGCGGGCAGCGCCGCTCCACCCACCAGTCGGGCGTGCACGCGGCGGATATTCGTATCGACCACCGTTTCGCGACGTCCGAAAGCGAAGGCAGCGACGGCGGCAGCGGTGTAGGTGCCGACGCCCGGCAACGCGAGCAGGTCGTCATACGAGCCGGGTACTTCGCCCTCATGGCGGACGACGACGGCGGTCGCCGCCGCATGCAGGCGAAGGGCCCTTCGCGGGTAACCCAGACGGCCCCAGTGCCGGAGAGCGTCCCCCGACGGCGCTGCGGCAAGGTCCGCCGGCGTTGGCCACCGGGACATCCAGTCCTCCCAGACGGGCAGAACGCGCGATACGGGAGTCTGCTGGAGCATGAACTCACTGACAAGAACTCCCCAGGGCGTGCGGGAGGGAAGCCGCCACGGGAGGTCGCGGGCCGCGTCGTCGAACCAGTCGATCAGTCGAGCATGCAGCACGGCGGTGTCCACGGGGAGCTCCAGAAATCTTGGGAAACAGGCAGGATCCACCCTATCGAAGCACCAGGTGGAAGTGAGGGCTCCGCGGCGTGGTGCGCAGGCCTGTTGCGCCTCAGTCTCTTAGCCTTGAACCATGAGCTCGGCAGGAGGTACAGGCAGCAGCCGGGTGAGAAGGCCCCAGGGGAAACCCAGCCCCCGGGTATACAAGCGACGCCGTCAGATGGTCGCGTTGCTCGCCCTCCTGCTTATCGGGGGCCTCATATGGGCAGGCATCGCCATTGCAGGTATGTTTCGCGGTGACACGGCACCTGCTCCGGCCGCCGCCGCCGGCCCCACCAGCGCTGCCCCTGATCCGTCTGCACCGCCCACGACAACCGCGTCGGCGTCCCCGACACCCTCTGCCACTCCAACCGAGCCGGTGTGCAATCCGGCCTCCATCGAGGTCACCGGCAGCACCGACGCCGAGACCTACGCAGCTGACCAGTCCCCGGTTCTCTCCCTGACGGTCAGCAACACGGGCGACGTGCCCTGCCCCGTCAACGTCGGAACATCGCAGATGGAGTTCCTTGTCACCAGCGGCGACGATCGAATCTTCTCCTCCCGCGACTGTCAGGAAGGCGCGGAGGACCTCGAGGTGACTATCGAGCCGGGAGAGTCGGAGACAGCGCGGTTTACGTGGGAACGGATGAGAAGCACACCCGAGTGCGCCGAGGTGGACGCTGTGCCGGGCCCGGGCCAGTACGCGTTCCAGACGCGTCTTGGTGAGCGCACCAGTGACGACATCCCGTTCACGCTCGAGTAGGACCCGGGCAGTCCACGCAGGAAAGCGGGACGACGCGAAGCGGTCTGCTTACATGAAGCGATCGAGCAGGCTGGTCTCCGCAATTCTGGAGAGGCCTTCCCGGACCGTCCGCGCCCGCTGCTCACCGATGCCGTCTACCGCCATGAGGTCATCGATGTTGGCGGCCATAAGGTTCTGCAGCCCGTCGAAGTGATCCACCAGCCGATTCGCGACGGTGGGCGGAACGGCCTTGATGCCGGAAAGCAGCCGGAATCCCTTGGGCTGTACGACCGCGTCGAGTGAGTCGGTGGACGGGTTGAACCCGAGCACGCTCGCGATTGTTCCGAGGTCGATGAGGTCCGTGGAGCTGAATCCCTGGAGGCGGGCCAGCTGATCCTCGACCGGTGTGCTGCTGCCGCCCAGTCCGGAGTAGTCGCGGAGGACCATCTCGCTGCCCGGGCCCAGACCCGTGGTGAGCTCCTCAACCTGGAGCGAGAGGAGGCGGCCGTCGATGCCGAGCTCAAGCACGTATTGCGAGATTTCCTCGGAGATGCGCCGTACCATTTCCTGGCGCTGCAGGGTGACCGCGACGTCGCGGACGGTGACCATGGCTTCGATTTCGAGCGCGGAAAGGGACCCGGTGACCTGGTCGAGCCGGGCACGGTAGCGCTCGAGGGTGGCCAGCGCCTGGTTGGCGCGAGCCAGCACGGGTTCTGACCCCTCAAGTACGTGACGGAGACCGTCGACGTAAAGCGCGATGATCTGCATGGACTGGCTCACCGAGATCACAGGGACTCCAGTCTGGATGGCAACGCGTTCAGCCGTCCGATGCCGGGTCCCCGATTCCTGCGTTTCAATACGATGGTCCGGCACCAGCTGCACACCGGCGCGCAGGATGTTGCTCGCGTCCCGGTCGCAGACAATCGCGCCGTCCATTTTTGCAAGCTCGCGCAGGCGGGTCGGTGAGAAATCGATCCCGATGTCGAAGCCACCCGAACAGATTGAGTCCACTGTGCGGTCGAACCCAAGGACAATCAGGGCGCCGGTGCGGCCGCGCAGGATCCGCTCAAGGCCATCGCGCAACTGCGTACCCGGCGCCACCCGCGCCAAGGTTGCCTTCAGCGCGTCCTCCGGACTGCGTACCATCTCACTCCCTCTTCCCGCTGGACAGGCGAATGCACGGCCCGGCAGTTCCTAATCCTATGGGAGCACGTATCCGCTTGACGGCCCAGCCCCTGCTCAAATCCGTAACGTTCAGCGCAGTACGGCCCATCTACGGCCCCACCGGAGCCGTGGATGGGTCAGAAGAGCAGCTCCAGGGCCTCCGTGAGGGTGCTGATCTGCTTCACAGTGAAGCCGGCGGGAACCTTGCCGGGCCCGTTCGGCGATTCCGGTACGACGGCGTGGGTGAACCCAAGGCGTTCGGCCTCCTGGATGCGTCGCGAAATACCCGGGACAGGACGGACCTCTCCTGCGAGACCCACTTCCCCGAACGCGATCATGCGGGAGGGGAGCGCCTGGTTGGTCTTGGCCGATGCGATGGCGAGGGCAACCGAGAGGTCCGTTGCCGGCTCGGTCAGCTTCACTCCGCCCACCGTGGCCACGTAGCTGTCATCCTTGTGGAGCTGCAGTGACGCGCGGCGCTGCAGGACCGCGAGGAGCATTGACACCCTGGAGCCGTCCAAACCGCTGGTGGCACGCCGGGGTTGGGCGTTCGCGGACTCGGCCAGCAGCGCCTGAACCTCAGCCAGTAGTGGCCGTCGGCCCTCAAGGGTGACCGTGATGCAGGTTCCTGACACAGGCTCTTTGGTGCGGGATACAAACAGTCCGCTCGGATCCGCGAGTCCTTCAATTCCGGTATCAGTCAGGTCGAAGCACCCGACCTCATCAGTGGGCCCGTAGCGGTTCTTGACCGCGCGCATCAGGCGAAGACGCGAGTGCCGCTCACCTTCGAACTGGCAGACTACGTCCACCAGGTGCTCCAGCAGGCGGGGGCCCGCGATTGAACCGTCCTTGGTGACGTGACCCACCAGCAGCGTGGTCATCCCGCGGGTCTTTGCCGCGTTGATGAGCGACGCCGCCACTTCCCGCACCTGCGTGACACCACCGGCGCTGCCTTCAACGGCCGGACTGCTGAGGGTCTGCACCGAGTCGACGATGAGCAATGCCGGATCCACCTTCTCCACCTGACCCAGAGCCTGGCTCAGGTCCGACTCAGCCGTCAGGTACAGCGTGTCCGCGAGTGCGCCGATGCGCTCCGCCCGCAACTTCACCTGGGCGGAGGATTCCTCACCCGTGACGTACAGGACGGTGCGTCCCAGCCGTGCAACCCGCGCCGCGACATCGAGCAGCAGCGTGGACTTGCCGACGCCGGGTTCCCCGGCCACCAGGATTACTGCCCCCGGGACCAGCCCACCGCCAAGGACCCGGTCCAGTTCACCGATCTCGGTGGGCTGGTAGGACGCGGTAGTGGCGTCTACATCGGCAATCCGGAGGGCCGGGTGCGCAACGGTAGTAGCCGCCGTCGTACGCGCTACACCTGCGGCGGCAGTCTCCTCGACCGTTCCCCAGGATTGGCACTCCCCGCACCTGCCAACCCACTTGGCGGTGCTCCAGCCGCACTCACCGCAGCGGTAGGCGGGGGATTGCGTGCGCGAGCGCGAGGTCTTTGTTGCCATGCCTCAAACGTACTCGGTGCTTCTGACAGTCCTGAGGAGGCTCACAGTTTCGGCAGGTACCCGGCGGCGTCCTCGTGGGACAGCCCGGTGGCCTCGAGCAGGTCGACGACCAGCGGCCGATACAGGATAACCAGCCCCTCGCCCTCAAGGCGCTCCACATTGAGCCGGGTCGGGTGCAGCACCGTGGCCACGGCCGCCAGGTCCTCCCGCGCCCTGCGTAGGTGTTGATCCCGTTCGGCTGTGGAGGAGGAGTGAAGGGCAAGCGCCAGGACATCCACCGCATCGGCAGTATCCTCGATCACCTGCGAGAGGGACTGTACGGCGTCGTCCGAGAGTGCCGCATGGTTGATGACCGAGGTGAGCCGCCGCGAGAACACCCGGCTGTTGCGGATTGCCAGATCGATATAGTCGATCGACCCCCTGAGCTCACCTATCTCGCCGCGGTGTCTTCGGTACGCCGGGGATATTCGGGCAACCTCCGCGGCCGCGCGCATCGAACCGGACAGACCGTCCATGATCGGCTGGCAGTTGCGCGCCCGGACCAGTGCATGCCAAGCCTGCGTGGGGTCGCTCGCGGACAGCGCCCGTGCGTTCTCCCGCAGCACCCCCGACAGTTCCCCGAGAAGCTTCCGGACATCGCCTTTGGGTTCGCGGCGCGGGTCCCGGGGTATTGCCATAGTGATCAGCAGGGCGATGACACCACCGACGATGGCGTCCGCACTCCGCGTGAACGGCCCGCCTTCCGGCGCGGGCAGAAGCACAACCAGGAGCGACTGCAGGGCCAGTTGCGTGGTGAAGATGGTTCCGCTGTCCAGGAACCGGGCCAGCAGCACTGACAGAAAAAGCACGATGGCGGCCTGCCACAGGCCTGTGCCGAGCAGCGCCAACAGCACGTCGCCCACGGCGATGCCGAGCGTGCACCCGATACCCACCTCGAGCACGCGGCGCAAACGGGGATCACGGGAGAATCCCAACGCGATGAGCGCTGAGGTGGCAGCGAAGAGCGGGGCCTCATGGCCGAGCACCTGCTCGGCGAAGGCGTACGCCCCCACGGCGCCGACGGTGATCTGCACGGCCGGAAACAAGGAGGAGCGGCTGCGCCGCAGTCCGACCCGGGATCGGGTGCGCACAAACGAACGTGCGCGGTCCAGTCGGGATCCCCGGGTCATACGACTGACCTTACCGCCGGGAACGGTGCATGAGGGTGAAGCTGGTCAGGTGGCCGGTTGTCCGCGTACGAACGGCGGCCAGCGGGGCAACGAGCAGGAGCGACCCGGCGACAAGCTCCATGAATTCCTCCAGATGGGAGAGCGCAAGCAGTACGGGCGCCGGCGCACCGAGGCGCGTGAGCTCGCCTGCCACGAACTCCAGTCCGACGGCGGCGAACAGCAGAGTGGCCACGCCCAGCACGATCAGCCGGGTTGATTTTTCCGGCAGGTAGCGGGCGCTGATGATCGCCAGCACGAGAATGACGACTGCGATCAGGATGCCGACGACCAGCCAGACCGACGTGAAATCTGTAACATCGACGAACTGCAGGACGAGTGCGTCCATCCGTTCGTGTAGTCCGGTTCCCTCGTCCAGGCAGAAGAGCAACACCAGCACGCCAAGGATCCACCAGGCGGCGGCTCCCTTGATCTTCTGGTGGCGGGCCAGCACAGCAACGAACAGGAGGCTGGTGGTCGCTGCGGCCAGCTGTGCAACGGACCACCAGGAGGGGAGGTTCCCTTCCTGGTTCACATCGACGTACACGCTGAAGAGCGTTTCGCCCCTCGGCTGGCCGGTCAGTAGGGGAGCGATGAAGCTGAGGGTGACGATCAGCACGTGCACAATACCGAGGCCAAACAGCAGGCGGCGCCACTTGAGCGCATGGGCGGGCCGGTCAGCGGTGGAGCTTTCGTTCTCGGCGAGGCCGTCGTCGGAGCTGCTGTCGATGGTCATGGGTACCACGCTAATCCCTTGTGACAAGGAGAAAGATCAGACCTAAATAACGCATTCATTCCAAAGCACAAGAGTTGCATGGCGAATAGGGGTAAGAATCCTTCCTCCGTTCACCTTCCGTTCACTTTGACCGGTCAGTCTCGTTACCTGCGGTGCCTAGCGTGAAGTGCGTACCGAATCTCGTACAGACAACGCGGGTGCCCTCTGAGCACCGACTGTTAACCCTGGAAGGGGCAATATTCAAGTGAAGGCTCTTCGCTTTGGCCGCGCTGCGGCAGTAATCTCTGTGGCCGCTCTGGCCCTCACGGCGTGTGGCTCTGACAGCGCCGTTAGCCCGGGATCTGACGGCGGCTCGAGCTCCGCTACCGAAAGCACCGTTTCCGGCACCCTGACCGGTGCGGGTTCCTCCGCACAGAACGCAGCCATGACTGCGTGGAAGACCGGCTTCGAGCAGGCGAACCCTGAGGCAACTGTCCAGTACTCCCCGGACGGCTCCGGCGCTGGGCGCGATGCTTTCCGCGCCCAGGGCGTGCAGTTCGCGGGCTCGGATGCCTACCTGGACGAAGAGGAGTTCGAAGCATCCAAGGAGATCTGCGGACCCGAGGGAGCGATCAACATCCCCGGCTACGTTTCGCCGATCGCGGTTACCTTCAACCTTCCGGAGATCAAGGAACTGAACCTCGACGCTCCCACCATCGCTTCCATCTTCAAGGGCGAAATCGCTAACTGGAATGATGAGGCGATCGCTTCCCAGAATGAGGGAGTAGAGCTCCCTGATCTGCCGATCACCGTTGTTCACCGCGCGGACGATTCGGGAACCACCGAGAACTTCGTTGAATACCTCGCTGCCGCTGCGCCTGAGCAGTGGACCTACGAGGTTGCAGGTGATTGGCCTTCCGAGATCGTTGCTGAGAACGCACAGGGCACCAACGGTGTTGTTTCCACCACCTCCGCCACCGAGGGAGCAATCACCTACGCTGATGCCTCCGCCGTCGGCGATCTGGGGACCGCCCTGGTGAAGGTTGGCGAGGAATACGTTCCGCTCAGCTCCGAGGCCGCTGCCCGTGCAGTGGAGGTTGCAACCCCGGTCGAAGGCCGTGGTGAGCTGGATATGTCACTCGACCTCGAGCGTGACACCACTGAGTCCGGCGCCTACCCCGTCGTTCTGGTCTCCTACAACATCTTCTGCGCCCAGTACAAAGACCAGGAGACCGTTGACCTCGTGAAGGCGTTCGCCACCTACGTGGTCAGCGAGGAGGGCCAGCAGACTGCAGCTGACTCCGCCGGCAACGCGCCTATCTCGGAAACCCTGCGTGAACAGGCCATGGAAGCGATTGACGCCATTCAGGTTGCTTCCTAACCAGCCGATGATGCCCCGCCAGGCCGAAAGGCCTTGGCGGGGCTGTCCGCTGTCTGCGCCCCGACGGGGTTGCAGGTACCTTGTATAAGCGGAACAGTTGCGCGAGCACTGTTCCGGAAGATCCCCCGCGAAGCGCCGAAAGGTCCCCCGTGTCCACGAATGCAGTGAAACGAGCAGGCGGTGCAGGTCAATCCGGAGACAAGATATTCTCCGGCGCCAGCCTTGCCGCAGGCTGCCTGATCCTGGCGGCGCTATTCAGCGTTGCAGTCTTCCTGATCGTTGAGGCTCTGCCGGTTCTCGGCGCCGACCCAGCCGACATCTCCGGCGGGGCAGGTTTCTTCACCTACATCTTCCCGATCGTCATCGGCACCGTCATAGCAGCGGCCATTGCTCTCCTGATTGCCACACCGCTCGGTATCGGCGTTGCCTTGTTCATCTCCCACTACGCTCCGCGGCGCTTCGCTCAGGGCCTCGGCTACGTAATCGACCTCCTGGCGGCCATCCCGTCAGTGGTCTACGGGGCGTGGGGTTACGCCGTCCTCGCACCGCAGCTCGCTGTCGCCTACGCGTGGCTTGCACGCAATGCCGGCTGGATCCCGATCTTCGAAGGGCCCGCGAGCCAGACCGGACGCACTATGCTCACCGCCGGCATCGTCCTCTCAGTGATGGTCCTCCCCATCATCACGTCACTGAGCCGAGAAATCTTCCTCCAGACCCCGAAGCTGCACGAGGAAGCAGCGCTCGCCATGGGCGCCACGCGCTGGGAAATGATCACCATGGCGGTCCTGCCCTTCGCCCGCCCCGGGATCATCAGCGCAGCGATGCTCGGCCTCGGCCGCGCGCTCGGTGAAACCATGGCCGTGGCTCTCGTGCTTTCGGGAGGCGCGCTCTCCGCCAGCCTCATCCAATCCGGCAACCAGACAATCGCAGCGGAGATTGCGCTCAACTTCCCGGAGGCGTACGGGCTGCGCCTGGCCGAACTGATCGCCGCCGGCCTGGTTCTCTTCCTCATCACCCTTGCCGTGAACATCGTTGCACGGTGGATCATCAGCCGGCACAAAGAATTCTCAGGGGCTAACTAATGGCGAATGCCACCTTGACTCCGCGTCGCTCACAATTGACCAAGGGCAAAATGCCCTCCTACACCCTCTGGGCGGTGTTGGCAGCGTCAATCGTGGTTGGTGCTGCCCTGGCCGCGCTGGTCGGGTTCGGTCTGGTGCCGTGGGCACTCTTCAGTGCACTCCTCTTCATCGTGGCCGGGACAGCTGTCACCGGCGCCGTGGAGGGGTCCCGCAAAGCACGGAACCGACTGGCCATGTTCCTGGTCTACGGATCCTTCCTGGTAGCCCTCCTGCCGCTGCTCTCGGTTATCTGGACCGTGCTGGAACGTGGCTTCCCCGGGCTGACCTACAACTTCCTGTTTACCTCGATGAACGGTGTCACCGGCGCGATCGACAACCAGACCGTTGCAGAGGGATCGCCGGTTCTCGGCGGCGCCTACCACGCCATTGTCGGAACTCTCCAGATCACCCTGTGGGCAACCCTCATATCCGTGCCGATCGGGCTGCTGGCGGCCATATACCTCGTGGAGTACTCCACGGGCGGCAAACTGGCACGCGCCATCACCTTCTTCGTTGACGTGATGACCGGTATCCCTTCCATCGTTGCCGGCCTCTTCGCCGCGGCGCTGTTCGGCCAGCTGTTCGGGCCGGGAACACGTACCGGCTTTGTTGCCGCCGTCGCTCTGTCAGTACTGATGATTCCGGTCGTTGTGCGCTCCACCGAGGAGATGCTCAAGATCGTCCCGAACGAGCTCCGCGAAGCCGCCTATGCCTTGGGCGTCAGGAAGTGGCGCACAATTACGCGCGTAGTGATTCCGACGGCGATCTCCGGCATTGCCTCCGGCGTCACCCTGGCCATCGCGCGCGTGATCGGTGAAACCGCGCCCATCCTTGTAACCGCGGGCTTCGCCAGCTCGATCAACTGGAACGTCTTCGGTGACTGGATGAGTACGTTGCCGACGTTCATCTACTACCAGATCCTGACACCGACCTCGCCGACCGCCACTGACCCCAGCACGCAGCGTGCATGGGCGGCCGCGCTGGTGCTGATCGTCATGGTCATGCTCCTGAACCTCGTGGCACGCCTGATCGCCCGCCTCTTCGCTCCCAAGACCAGCCGCTGACCCCCCGGCACAACCAGAAGGATCCCCATTGTCCAAGCGAATCGACGTCAAGGACCTCAACGTCTACTACAGCAAGTTCCTCGCTGTTGAAGACGTGAACATCAACATCGACGCACGCTCAGTCACCGCATTCATCGGCCCGTCCGGCTGCGGAAAGTCCACCTTCCTGCGGACCCTGAACCGTATGCACGAGGTCATCCCCGGCGCACGCGTTGAGGGTGAAGTGCTGCTCGACGGTGACAACCTGTACGACACCGCAGTGGACCCCGTCACCGTCCGCAGCCAGATCGGCATGGTCTTCCAGCGACCCAATCCGTTCCCCACCATGTCCATCCGCGACAACGTGCTGGCCGGCGTGAAGCTGAACGACAGGCGCATCTCAAAGTCGGACGCTGACGCTCTGGTCGAAAAGTCCCTGCGTGGCGCCAACCTGTGGAACGAAGTCAAGGACCGCCTCGCCCGTCCCGGTTCCGGCCTGTCAGGCGGCCAGCAGCAGCGCCTCTGCATTGCACGCGCCATAGCGGTCTCTCCCGAGGTTATCCTCATGGACGAACCCTGCTCGGCACTTGACCCGATCTCCACCCTCGCCATCGAGGACCTCATCAATGAGCTCAAGAGCGAGTACACCGTGGTGATCGTCACCCACAACATGCAACAGGCGGCGCGTGTTTCCGACAAGACCGCTTTCTTCAACATCGCGGGCACCGGCAAGCCCGGCAAGCTGATCGAGTACGGCGAGACCACCGACATCTTCAACATGCCCTCCCAGAAGGCAACCGAGGATTACGTCTCCGGCCGCTTCGGATAAGGACGCGCCGTTGCGCGCGCCTAGAGCAGCGGGCTCATCGCGAGATAAAGGATCGCCGCCAGCAGCGCGGTGACGGGCGCCGTCGTAATCCAGACCAGCAGTACCGACCGCAGAACGCGGCCGCGAACCGTGGCGTAGCGCTGATTTGCGCCGGCGCCAACGATCGCCGAGGTCATGGTGTGCGTGCTGGAGAGCGGCATGTGCAGCGACAGCGCGCCCACGAACAGCATCACGGCGCTGACTCCCTGGGCGGTCATGCCGCGGAGGGGGTCGATGCGCACCAATCGGTTAGAGAGCGTGTGAGTGATGCGCCAGCCTCCCAGCAGTGAACCTCCAGCCAGGAGCACTGCGGCGAAAACCTGGACCCACAGGGGAATGCCGCTCCCGGAATACAGGCCGGCTCCCACCAGGGCGAGAACGATCACGACCATGGTGCGTTGGCCATCCTGCAGTCCGTGGCCAAGCGCAAACGCGGCGGTCAGGACAGCCTGCGCCATCCGGTTTCCCTCGTTGACCTTCCGCGGTGAGTTGTGCCGCTGCAGCCAAGTCGCAGGAAAGACGACGACGTACGCCAGCAGGTAGGCAATCAGCGGCGAGAGCAGCAACGGCAGCGCGATATCCACAAGGAACACCCGGCCCGAACCTGCGATTGATTCGCCTCCGAGCACGGCCGCAGCTCCGCCCGCTCCGACCAATGCGCCGATGAGCGCATGCGTGGACGACGAGGGTTTGCCGCGATACCAGGTGAAAATTCCCCACGCGCACGCTGACAGCAGCGCGGCCAGGAGAATACCCAGGCCGTTCTGGCCAGGGGGAAGAACGATGCTGTCACCGGTGAAGAGCGTGGCAAGGCTGGCGCTCATAAGCGCACCGACGAGGTTGAACAGCGCTGCGAGCAGGACGGCTACGGTCGGCGTCAGGGCCCGGGTCTGGACGGACGTCGCGATGGAATTGGAGACATCATGGAAACCGTTGATGAAGGCAAAACTGCCGGCGAACAGAATGACGGCACCGAGGAGGAAGCCCTCCACCTACGATTCCTTGACGACGATGGCACCGACGTGGGTTGCAACCTTGCGGATGTCCTTTGTGACGTCGACGAGCTGATTTGCGACGTCGCGGTGCCGGGCATAGACAAGGGGCTTGTGGTCTGCGAGCAGCTCCGAGCACCAGATCCGATGGGTGCGTTCGGCGCGTTTGGCGAGGCGCAGGATCTCGATCCAGTAGTCCTCGAGATCGTCGAGAGAGTTGAGCTGCCGCATCGCTTCCGCTGTCAGTTCCGCCTGGCGCGTGATTACCTCAAGCTGCTCGGTCGCGCGCCGGCTGAGCTTGTTCAGCTTGTAAAGGGCAATCAGCTCCGCGGCGCCGTCGAGCTTTTCCATTGCTTCGCTCAGCAGGCGCGACATGGCATAGAGGTCTTCGCGCGGCAGCGGGTTGATGAAGCTTGTGCGCATTGAGGTCAGCAGGGCGAAGTGCAGGTCGGTGGAGGTGCCTTCGTACTGGTGGAGCTCTTCGGCCAGCTGGTCGTAATCCTGGGGAGCAGCTCCGAGGATGCCTGACATGCTGCGGACTCCAAGGACCAGTTGCTGGGCCATGCTGGAGAGCAGTTCCAGTCCTGCGTTCTCCTGTGGGAAGAGGCGGAGCTTCACTAAGTCACCTAGGGGTCGCACGGACGGTTGCCACCTAAGAATACCTGTGCCACGCATAGGTGGCCGGTGCTGTGCAGCCGGCCACCTAAGGGCACAAAAGTGGCGCCGAACCGGGAGCGCCTCTCGGCGGAAGGCCGCTCGAAGCGGCTAAATGTTGAAGCCCGGGGGTTCCACGGTCCGACACCAGTTTCAGTCTGCTACTGACCCGCCCGCATGTCAACGACATGACGACGGCGGTGGGCTGGCGGGGTGGATTGGCCAGCTCTTCTTTTCGACGAGGATGAGAACCGTGGCCTGCAGAAGCTGCTGCCATTAGCGGTGAAGAACTGAACCGCGACTGTTATTCGACCGCGGTACGCTTTCCGTCGGCATCGGGATTCCACCAGACCTTCGGCTCAACCACGGGGAAACGCCTGCCGGAGACTGAGTCCGGAACAATGCGCACAAACTGGTCTTTCTTTCCCGCTTCCCAGGGGAAAAGCGGGAGCGAGAACGACTCGATCACGTCATCGGGACGCTGCACCAACTCTGCATTCCCGCGAACCACGACGCTCCAGGCAATCCCGGCCTCGGAATCCACGCCGTCGGCCTCCAGCGCTACCCGCCCATCCGCGGCGAGCGCGTCCAGCTTCGAACCGACTCCTGTACGGAACACGATGGTCCCATGGTCAGTCGTGTAATTGACGGGAAAGATATCCGGTCCGTCCCCAAGGACGACGGCGAGGCGCCCTACTGACACTCCGCGCAGGCAGTTCCAGCTGTCGCTGTCGGTGAGTACTTCCGTGGCCGCAGAATTATCTCCCATACCGCGATCCTAGACCTGCCTGCGACGCGAAGACAGGGGCCGCAGGCAGTCAGTCCAGTTCGCCACGGCGCCACGAGGCGGCAGCGTGCTCCAGGTCCTCGGCGGTTTTCACCAGCTGGTGCGAACTGCGGGTGAGTTTGCTCGCGTGGGCACCGTTGGCCGTTTCGGCATCGTCAGCGTGGTTGGTCTGGCCCAGGGCAACAACCCGGCAGAAAGCAGCGAAACGCTCCAGCGCTACATCGAATTCACCATCGAAAGCGCCGGAGAGAATGGTGTCTGCCATCTTCTGGACCTCATCGGCGCCGGGCGGCTCAGCGACGCCGGCAACAACCTTCGAAACCTGGGCCACCTCCTTGCCGGCTTTGAAGTAGGCAGCGATTCTCTCGGGGCTCTGCTGGGTGGCGGCACGCAGGGCATAAAGGCGCCAGAGTGCGCCGGGAAGCGAGCGCGCAGGGCTCTCGGCCCAAAGCTCGGCAATCGCCTCGAGACCCTGCTGATCCGCCAGTTGCACGAGACGCTGCGTCACCTGCGGGTCCTCTGCCTCGCGGCCATGGTGAACCAGTGCGTGCGCAGCAAGATGGGCGGCCTCCGAAACCCGGGAGGGGTCCGCACCACCGGCAAAGACCTCGAAGTCTGCAGGCGCGAACGGCTTGGGTTTGTGGTGCCGAGGGCTGTTGTCGATGTATTCGCCGTCCATGGGTCGAGAATACTCCTGCGCCTATTGAGGGGCTAGGCACCCGGGAAACCTCGGCAAATTCACCCAACGGAGCCAGGTTGCCTCATCTTCCGATCGGGTGCGATAAAGTAGACACGTCATTCGGGCTGCCCGAATGGTGTGGGCCTTTAGCTCAGTTGGTAGAGCATCGGACTTTTAATCCGTGGGTCGTGGGTTCGAGTCCCACAGGGCCCACTTTGTGCATTGAGGAACATCCCCGTCGAGGTTTTCGGCGGGGATGTTCTCTTATCGGGATGTTGCGAATCGCTCCCACTGGTTGCTTTCCGGCAACGACCATTGACTCCCGGGCGCAGGAAGTCTGTACTGGAAGTGCAGACTCTTTCCAGCAAGCGGCACCTGGTGCCGGGAGGAAAACCGATGCCCGCCCTATTGGCGATACCCGTCCAGACGGCGCTCGCCGTCGTCGTAATCTGTGCGCTCATCGCGCTGGCGGCGCTGGCGGTGTCACGTTGCCTGGCAACGGACGAGGACCGCGACGGCGTCTTCTGGTACGGCTTCACGGGCGGGTTCGCCTGTCTCGGAGCCATCACGGGTGCCATGGTGCTAGTCCCGGAGACAGCAGCGGTCACAGGGCTGGCCGGCATGCTGGGTCTCGGCATGGCCTCCGGCTGGGTGTGGCGCGGGGAGCAGGAGCGCAAGGCGCGCCGTCGTCGTCGGAGCGTGGAACAGGCACGATCAGCGCTGCGGGCCCGCCACGAATCGGTGCTGCAGCGATGGGTGAGCTATGAGCTGGATCCGGCGGTCGCCATCGACTACCCCAACATGACGGACGTGAAGCAGCCGGAAACGGCGCAGTTGGTGCGTGCCATGCGTAAAGCCGCAGCGTTGCGCGAGCAGGCAGACACCGACGACGACGGCGCCGCACCGGGATACGAGACGGCCGTCGCCGAGCTGGAGACGGCGTTCGAGGAAGCCGAGCGCGCGGCCGGTGCGCATTCGACCCCTCACAGGAGGGACGGCTAGGCTGGACCGGTCACTCAGGATCGAAGGGGAATGTCCATGGGTTCAGCACGTACACGTCGCCGCCGCGCGGCCGCCCTTCTGGCCGCTGGAGCGCTCGCCGTCACCGCCATTGGCGTATCGGCGCCCGCAGCGACTGCCCGCCATGAGAGCAAGCCCAGCGTCGCGCAGTCCAAGGGCAAGGAAAGCGTGCGCTTCGCCACCTACAACGCGAGCCTGAACCGATCTGCCGAGGGAGCGCTCATAGCGGACCTGAGCACCGGTGACAATGACCAGGCCCGGCGAATCGCCGAGGTCATCCAGATCAACAACCCCGACGTGGTGCTGCTCAACGAATTCGATTATGACACCGACCACAGAGCAGCCGACCTCTTCCGTACCAAATACCTCGAGGTGAGCCAGAACGGCAAGGCCCCGGTCAGCTACCCCTACGTCTACACCGCGCCATCCAATACCGGCATCCCCAGCGGGATGGACCTGAATAACGACGGCAGTGTCGGCGGCCCGGATGACGCGCTCGGATTCGGCCAGTTCGAGGGTCAGTACGGGATGGTCCTTTTCTCCAGGCACCCCATTGATACCGAAAACGTCCGCACCTTCCAGAACTTCCTCTGGAAGGACATGCCCGGCGCGCTCCTGCCGAATGACCCCGCGACGTCCAAACCCAACGTCTGGTTCACCGAAGAGGAACTTGCTGTTGTCCGTCTGTCCAGCAAGTCTCACTGGGACGTTCCGTTGATCGTCGGCGGCTCAACGGTGCATGTGCTCGCGAGCCACCCCACGCCGCCGGTTTTCGACGGTGAGGAAGACCGCAATGGCCGGCGAAACAGCGATGAAATCCGCTTCTGGGCGGATTACATCCGCGGCGGCCAGAGCGCCGACTACATCTACGACGACGACGGCGCGCGCGGCGGACTCGAACGCCGCGCCAACTTCGTGGTGCTGGGTGACCTGAACAGCGACCCGGCTGACGGCGATTCGCGTCCCGGATCGATTGCCCGGCTCCTCGGACTGAAGGAAGTGCAGGATCCGCTGCCCACCGCGGACGGTGCCGCGGAAGCGTCGGTCCTGCA
Organism: Arthrobacter sp. M71 S08; assembly: GCF_059089725.1. NCBI lineage: Bacteria > Bacillati > Actinomycetota > Actinomycetes > Micrococcales > Micrococcaceae > Arthrobacter > Arthrobacter sp. M71 S08. The sequence continues at coordinate 209,313 of NZ_JBNHEY010000004.1, forward strand.
GGGCAGGGTGAACGCGGAGCATCGTGGAGATCCCGCCCTGGACACCGCTGACTTCGAAGACGCCAATGCGGGCAACATACGCGTGGATTACGTCCTTCCCTCCAAGAAGCTGAAGATACGGGGCGCAGGCATCTTCTGGCCTCGCGCCGGTACACCCGGCTCGGAACTGACCGGCGTATTCCCGTTCCCCACCAGCGACCACCGGCTTGTGTATGTCGACGTGGACGTCAAGAAGCGCTAACTGCGCCGCCGGTCCCAGAACGTTGCGCTGAGCGCGCCGGCCGCAGCGAGAAGAATGCTGCCGCTGACAACGATGCCGCCCGCAGACTGGCTGATGATGAAGATCCACTGCGGGTATGGACCGTTAATCGCCGTTTCGTCCACCTGAAGCGGAGCGAAGACCGCCCACAAGCCCAGGACGAGGAGCACTGCTCCGAGCAGCCACAGCACCAGCACGAACGGGTTGATTCGCGGACCGGGGAGTGCGGCGGCGCCGGGAGGTCTACTACCCTGCGGCGTCACCTCGACTACGTTTGTTTCCTCTTCAGGGGAGTGTGTCACCGGTGCCTTCGGAGGCGAGGCGGGTCGATGCTGCTGCGGCTCGCCGGGTGAAGTTCCGCGGTTGCCAGGGGGTGTTGGTGCTCCGATACCGCCGCGCTGGTAGATGGGACTGTACCGGTTGTCGATGTTCGGCGTGTTCTCGCCCATTGTTCCTCCTGGCCTGTTCTGGAAATCTACTAGTTCTGCCGCGTCGGGGTAAGTGGGCGCCGGGCCGGCAGAGGAAGACCGCGGAGACTCTGGTCAATGTCCGGAGTGCTCGTGTAGGTTGAAATGCATGGAAGCAATAATTTTCGAGTAATTGTGTCGGCGGGGCGCTTCGGCACCTGTCGCAATAACAAGAACATCATTCGAAAAGACCGTGTTGAGGCCTCGCCTCCATGTTTGTTTCCGCTCCTCCTGCGCATGAGCCCCCGGTGGCTGTCCCCGGACGTAACCCCGGTCGTTGCAGCAGGATCCCCCTACGGAATGCCGGAACCAGGGATGCAACTAACGTCGCTGTTTACCGTTGCCTGTAGGTGAGTGGCCCAACCGGTCATAGCCATCAAAGGAGAGCCATGACCCAGCAAGATAACCAGAAGCCCCTGAACGTCCATCTCAGCGAGGAGGCTGCCAGGAAGCTGGTGGACGACCCACGCGCCCGCGAAGCGCTCGCCCGAAAGAACCCGGCCTTCGGGGAGTTGGATAGCGCACACAGTACGGGTCGCAGGAACAAGTCCATTCACGCCAGCAACCGGCAGGGAAAGCGGGAGAAGAAGGTGCGCTGGTAGCTTGGCTGCCGGCCGCACGCCGCTAGTGGAGGGTTAAAGTGAAACTGGCTCCGCGTTCTGCGTATGGGGGAATCGCAGAATGGGGAGCCAGCACCTCCAACTATACTTCAAGGTAGGGGTCAAAAGTCCAGTCGCAATCCACCTGAAGGGTGATGATGACAGTCACAGCCAAATCATTCCAGCTGTGGCGTACCCAGATAGCCCCGGAAGCAACGGTTTCGGACCTCTGCCGCAAGGCGGACATCAAGCGGTCCACCCTTGCCCAGCAGCTGGTTCGTGGGAAAGTCTCCGTGGAGACCGTAATCAGCATTGCGCGCGCATATGAGATTCCTCCAGTCCAGGCGCTCAGTGAGTTCGACGGATACCGGGATCTCGCGGCTGGGATCCTTCCGCCCACCTCGGCGGAATACCTTAGCCAGGTCTCCCCGATGGACCTTCTCCGCCTCATCCTGGGGCGGAGCGAGGAGACCGACTGCGTAGGTTGCCCCGTGAGCTTCAGACTTTCGCCGCTTCCCCACCGCTATTCAGTACGGGCCTGGTTTGACGCCGTCGACCGCGGGGATCTCCGCCAGGCACTGACCGCCAGAACCGGAATAGCTCCACAGAACCTCTCCGCTCAACTGAGCGCGGGCCGGTTGAGCACCCAACTATGTGTGGAAGTGGCCAGAGTCTCTGGGGTTTCGCTCGCCAACGGTCTGGTGGTTACCGGACTTCTTACTCCCGAAGAAGGGGGCTGGGACGACGACGGCCGCGAAAGAGTTCTGAGCGCCCTGCCCGATTCAGAGCTCATCCTGATAGCGCGGGACCGGCTTGACGGACTGGGAAAGCGCCTGCGTAAACAGGAGCAGGACGATTCACGTGACCAGACGCTATGGGAGAACCTCGGATGAACGGTGGAACATTCATTCAGTGGCTGGCGCTCGCACTCTGCGTCATCTTCGCGGCCATGCGACTGCCGGACGTTGTTCGCGGTAAGGGCCGGAGCATGTTCGTCGTATTGGTTCTGCTTTCCCTCGCGGTGGCGCTGAGCCTATCTCCGATCTACCTTCTCGTTGACGGCTTGCTCGGCGGAGCCAACCTGGCGAACCTTGTGATCCGGATCAGCCTCTACGTCGTCATGCTGCTGCTGGGGGTGCGCTGCGCGGCTGCTTTCGGGTCGGACCGTGCGCGCAGGTGCATCGAAGGCCCGGTGGGCATGGCGGTGCTGGCGCTGACAGTGCTCGTGACGGTGGTCCTCTTCGCGCTGAGTGATCTTCCGCAGTCCTCCACTGGTCTTGCCGCCTACTCTGATCAGCCCACGGTGCATTGGTACGCCGACATGGGACGCATCTACCCGGGATACGTAGCGGCCTGCCTGATGGGCCCCGCTTTTACCAGCGTGCGCGACCGCCGCCGCCGGGGCCTGCACCGGGTGGCCGCCGCACTGATCGGCACGGGATTACTGATGGTGCTGGTGATGGCGGTGCTCCTGTTGTTCCCCCTCGATATTGGAGCGGCCGTAGTCCTGCTGCCATTCGGTGGGATCGTCCTTGTGACGATTGGCCTCACCATGATCTGGCTATCCCGCAGGCGTGCGGAGAAGGTCCGTTCCGTGAACTTCCTTGCGGGCGAGCACTGACGCTTCCTGGGCCGCCTGCCGCCTCTTCGTGAAATTTTTCGACCGAAGTGAGAAACACTATTCACGTTTTCATCATGGTGTGTCAAAATTATGATTATGTAACTCCCGGTGACCGTGGGGGGTCACCGGGTTACACAGCAATAGGTGCGTCCATTAGAACGGGTGGACGCACCTATTTCGTTTTACGCGCGGCAATCGGCCCGCTTTAGGAATCTGCTGCTAGGCGTCGTGGTCGGTCTCGAGGATGCGCACCAGGGAGTCAAGCGACTCCTCAGCGCCGTCGTCCTCGGATCGGAGCACTACTACATCGCCGTGCTCGGCACCGAGACTCATGAGGGACAGGATGCTTGATGCATCCATCGCTTCGTCCGCCGGGCTGCCCTCAAGGGCGATGGTCACCTCAACGGGCAGTTCCCCCGCCGCTTCGGCGAAGATGGCTGCAGGTCTGGCGTGGAGCCCCACCCGGCTGGCTACGGTTGCTTTGCGTTCGATCATGATCTTCCTTCCGGTTGCTTTTGTGCGAGCCTACAGGCCCAGCGTTTCGAGAATCGGTAAAGAGGCACGCACAGTTGCGCGTGCCTCAAGAGCAGTAGGGGCAGCCAATGCACGCTCGGCGATGTCCCTGGCTTCAGCGAGGGACACCGAACCAATTACGGCGGCCACCGCGGCCAGCGCCCGCGCGCTCATGGACAGTGAATTGATTCCCAGACCCACCAGTACGACGGCGAGGGCCGGATCAGCGGCGGCTTCACCGCAGACGCCGACTGACTTATCATCGCCGCCATTGTATTCATCACCGGAGCCGGCATCGCTGCGGGCAGCGTCGGCGCCGGCTACTGTCTGGCGGATCAGCTGAAGGACGGCAGGCTGCCACGGGTCGTTAAGGGCGGCAAGTGGTCCAAGCTGACGATCCGCAGCCATCACGTACTGCGTGAGATCGTTGGTGCCGATTGATGCGAAGTTCACGCGCTGGAGGATGGGCCGGGCGGTCAGGGCCGCAGACGGCACTTCGACCATCACCCCGGGAACCTTCAGGCCCGCCGCCGCGCAGGACTCAGCGAATCGCTGGGCTTCCTCGGCGGTGGAGATCATGGGCGCCATGACCCAGATGTCCGTGGTGGCACCGTCGGCAGCTTCGGCGATTGCCTTCAGCTGGCGGTCCAGCACTCCGGGAGTGGCGAGCTCGGTACGGTAGCCGCGCACACCCAGGGCGGGGTTCGGCTCAGTGGCATCCGTGAGAAACGGCAGGGGTTTGTCTGCGCCGGCATCGAGCGTGCGCACCACAACCTTCCCGTTCGGGAAAGCTTCGAACACTTCACGGTACGCCGCAGCCTGTTCGGCGACTGTCGGCTCGGTATCACGGTCGAGGAAACAGAACTCGGTGCGGAGAAGCCCCACGCCCTCAGCACCGGCTCCGGCCGCCTTGCGGGCATCAGCACCGGCACCCACGTTGGCGAGCAGCGGAACCCGGTGACCGTCCGTCGTCGTGCAGGTGCCGCTGTACGTGCCGAGTGCCTGCGACTGTTCAGCCCAGAGGGCGGCGGCAGTCCGCTCGACATCTCCCGGCCCGGCGAGCACGGTGCCGGCGGCACCGTCGACGAAAACTTCCGTCCCGTCGTCGATATCCTCTACACCGTGGGCGGCGACCACGGCGGGCAGGCCGAGCCCGCGGGCAAGGATCGCTGTGTGGGACTGCGGCCCCCCGGAGCTGGTGATCAGCGCGATCACCAGCTCCGGGTTGAGAGTGGCGGTATCAGCCGGTGCCAGATCCTCCGCCGCGAGGACGAAGGGGTGGTCGGCAGTCGGTATGCCGGGGGCCGGCAGGCCGCGCAGCTCGGCAACGATGCGTGAGCGGACGTCCAGGACATCCTGCGTCCGCTCCGCCATGTAGCCGCCCAGACCCTTCAGCATGTCAGCCACCTGGGCGCCCGCCTCCCAGACAGCACGCTCGGCGGAGGTGCCGGCCACAATGAGGGTGTTGGCGGATTTCAGGAGCATGGGGTCTGCCGCCATCATGGCAGTCGCCTCAAGGACTGCCTTGGCGTCACCGGTGGCGGAGTCGGCCCGTCCCCGGAGTTCGGCCTGGACTTGCTTGGCGGCGGTCTTCAGCCGTGCAGTCTCATCATCAACCGTGGTGTTGGACCATCGCTCCCCGGCTGGCGGTTCCGAGACCGGACGCGGCATCTGCCGCACCGGCCCGATCACCCGACCGGGGCTCACTCCTACACCTGTGAAAGTGCTCAATGGTCCAACTCCTCAGCTAGGGACTAGGCTGCAACCGACTCGGAGGCGGTGGCTCCCGCCGGCTTGCGTACAGCGAACCGCTTGAGTGCCACAACCGCAAGAGCCGAGACGATCATGCCCACCAGGATTGATACAACAAACATAGCGACATTGCCGATTGCGAAGAATACGAAGATTCCACCGTGCGGTGCCTGGGAGGTGACGCCGGTGCCCATGATCAACGCACCGGTGACCGCAGATCCGACCATGCCTGCAGGGATGACGCGCAGCGGGTCGGCGGCGGCGAACGGGATAGCGCCTTCAGAGATGAAGGCAGCGCCGAGGAGCCACGCCGCCTTGCCGTTTTCGCGCTCGGCGAGGGAGAACCGGCGGCGGTCGATGACGGTTGCCAGGGCCATTGCCAGCGGTGGAACCATGCCGGCGGCCATGACGGCGGCCATGATCTGCCACGGAGCCTGGTTGGCTACGGCACCCGCGCCGAGCCCTGCGACTGCGAAGGCGTAGGCAACCTTGTTGATCGGGCCACCGAGGTCCACCGCCATCATGAGTCCGAGGATTACGCCGAGCAGGACGGCACCGGTGCCGGTGAGACCTGAAAGCCAGTCATTGAGGGCAACGGTGAGGGCGGCGATCGGACCGCCGAACACGAGAAGCATGAGGCCGGATGCAATGATCGAGGCCACCAGCGGAATGATGACCACCGGCATCAGGCCTCGCAGCCAGCGGGGGACCGCCAACTTGCCGATCTTCATGGCGACGTAACCGGCCAGCAGGCCACCCACGATCGCGCCGAGGAACCCTGCGTCCATGAAGCCGGCAACAGCACCGGCGACGAAGCCCGGAGCAATACCCGGACGGTCAGCAAGCGCATAGGCGATGTATCCGGCGAGCGCCGGCACCAGGAACCCCATCGACAGGGCACCGATCTTGAAGAACACCGCACCGAGGTAGGCACCGAGTGCGCCCTGCGCCGTCTCGGGGAAGTCCGTGGGGAGGTTCCACAGGCTGTTGTTGAGGACCATGTCGTCAGCGAAGCCGGTGATGTCGTAACCGCCGAGCAGGAAGCCCAGGGCAATGAGGAGACCGCCGCCGGCAACAAACGGGATCATGTAGCTGACGCCGGTGAGCAGTGCGCGCTTCAGTTGTCCTCCGACGCCCTCCCGCGGGCCGTCGTCGTCGGAACCGGGCATGGAGGAGTCAGCAACGCGGCGGGCGTTGGGGTTGTCCGCCGCCGCGAGCGCTTCGTCAACCATGACGCCGGGTTCATCGATGCCGCGCTTGACGGGCGCGTTGATGACCGGCTTGCCGGCGAAGCGGTGCTTGTCGCGGACATCGACGTCGACCGCGAAGATTACGGCGTCTGCCGCCGCAATAATCGAGGGGTCGAGGGGAGTGGATGCGGACGAGCCCTGCGTCTCAACCTGGAGGTCAACGCCTCGCTCCTTTGCGGCGGCGACCAGGGAGTCAGCTGCCATGTAAGTGTGGGCGATGCCGGTGGGGCACGCAGTGACGGCCACAAGCCGTTTGGTGCGGGCTGCCTCGGGCGGCGTCGTGGTTCCGGGGTCGGCGGCCTCGGGGGTGGTCACGGAAGTGGCGCCACCGCCTTGGGGGGTGGCAGCGGAAGTGGCGCCGGCGCCCTCCTTCTGTGCCGGTGCGGTTTCGAGCGCTCCCTCAACCAGGGCCACGATCTCCTGCTCGTTAGCGGCGGAGCGCAGCGATGCGGTGAAGTCCTTCTTGATCAGGGAGCGCGCGAGCTTGGACAGGAGCTTGAGGTGCTGCTGGTCGGCCCCTTCCGGAGCGGCGATGAAGAACACGAGGTCTGCCGGCCCGTCCTTGGCGCCGAAGTCGACGCGGGGTTCGAGGCGTGCCATTGCCAGCGTGGGCTCAAGAACAGAAGTGGAACGGCAGTGCGGAATGGCGATCCCGCCCGGGATGCCGGTGGCCGTCTTCTCCTCGCGGGCCAGTGCGTCGGCGAACAGCCCTTCCACCTGGTCGGCGCGGCCCTGCGCCACCACCAGTTCGGCGAGTCGGCGAATGACGTCGGCGCGGTCGTTGCCCAGGGACTTGTCGAGAACGACAAGTTCGGGCGTAATCATTGCGGACATTGGTTTTCCTTTGGAGGTTATGGGTGGTTGGGGGAGGTATTGGCTGGAGTGAGCGCCTGTACAGTGACGGCGTCCGGTGTGGTTTGGTGCAGGGCCGGTACTGTGGATCCCGGTAGGGATGCCGCAGCAGAGCCGTGAGCCACCGCCTGGCGCAGGCAATCGGGGGCACTGGCGCCGCGGGTATGCGCCAGGAGATAACCGGCCAGCGCGGAGTCCCCCGCACCGACCGTTGAGATCGCAGTGATGGGCGGATGCTGCGCATGCCACGCGCCGTCGGCCGTGACCAGCAGGGCGCCCTTGGACCCGAGGGTTGCAAGGACCGCGCGGACACCGCGGTCGAGCAGTCGGGTGGCTGCTTCGACAGCGAGCTCCTGCTGATCTTCCAGGTCATCCCCGGCACCGAGTCCGGTCAGCTGGGAGAGTTCCTCGGCGTTCGGCTTGAGCAGGTCCGGTGCGGCATTACCGTCAATCGCGGCGATGAGCGCTGCTTCGGACGCGTCGATCGCGATCAGTGGCGCGCGGTCGCCGTGTCGGTTCCTTACCGCGCGTACTGTCGCCGCATAGAAGTCCGACTCAAGCCCCGGTGGCAGGGAACCCGCGAGAACCAGCCAGTGGGCGCCGTCGGACAGGGTCACCACCAGGTCTATGAGAGCGTCGGCGTCCTGCGGTGACAGCGCCGGTCCCGGTTCGTTGATCTTGGTGGTGGTGCCGTCCGGCTCCGTGATGGTCACATTGCTGCGCAGCGCCGCGGAGATGGGCAGGTTCCGGTAAGGCACGCCCGCGGCATGGAGTCCGATGAGAACCGGATCTTCATCATGGCCGGGCAGGATCGCGAGGGCCTCTGTGCCACCTGCCGACAGAGCGCGGCAGACATTCACGCCCTTGCCCCCCGATTCCTGGCGGTTGGCGCTCGCACGCTGAACCGCCCCGCGGGTGAGGGGAGCAGCCAGCTCGATGGTGCGGTCGAGGCTGGGATTGGCGGTGAGCGTGACGATCATGCGACCACCAGCTCCACATCGGCGTCAGCCAACGCACGGGCGAGCCCGGCCTCGGGTTGGACATCTGTGATGAGCGCGTCTATCTCGCTGAGGTCAGCGAAACCGACGAGCGTCTCCGCGTTCAGCTTCGACGCGTCCGCCAGTACGACGACGCGGCGCGCAGATCGAACGATTGCCGCCTTCACGGAGGCCTCCTCTGGGTCTGGGGTGCTGAGTCCGAATTCCGGATGCACACCGTTGGTGCCAATGAAAACGACGTCCGGGCGGAAGCCGCTGTACCGCGCCACAGTGCCGCTGCCAACGCATGCGCTGGTCAGGCTGCGGACGCGCCCTCCGATGAACTCGAGCTGGAGGGATGAGCCGATGAGGGTGTGGGCCACCGGCACGGAGTGGGTGATGATCAGGAGCTGGTCACTGGCTTCCTGCGCGAGGAGTGATGCGAGGCTGCCGGTCGTGGTCCCGCCGTCGAGCACGATCGAGCCCTCCGCAGGAACCATGGTCAGAGCTGCTTTGGCGATTCGGGCCTTCTCCGCTTGGTTGCGACCCTCGCGGCTGGTCAGACTGAGCTCGCTGGTGCTTGCGCTGGTGGTCGGGACGGCACCCCCATGAACCCGGCGCAGGAGGCCATCCTTCTCCAGTACAGCAAGATCGCGCCGGACGGTCTCCTTCGTGATGTTGAAGCGGGCGGCCAGCTGGGCGACACTTACGCGGCCCTCGGACGCGACCAGCGCGGCGATCCTGTTATAGCGTTCTTCGGCGAACAAGCTGACCCTCCTCACTGGTGACTAGTGTCACATGCGTTTCCGTTTCAGTGACTCTATCTTCGTTTATGTTTGCCTGTCAACGGAAAACAGAAGAAAAAACAGATCGGTGTGACGGAATCTCCTTAAACGACGAAGCCACCCGCGCATAGGCGCAAGTGGCTTCACAGGCGTCCGGGCTGTTCGAGAACCCGGATGGTGGAACTGGCTAGATCCCGCCGTCGCGGGTTTCATTGCGGGTGATCTGCTCGCCGGTGTTGGGATCCTGAACACTGCGCGATTCGCTGACGCGTTTCTGGCTGCGGGGTGCATTCATCACAAGGGAGATGATGAGCCCGAGGACGCCGACTCCCATCAGGATGTAGCCGACCAGACGAAGGTCGACGAAGTCGATAACGTCTGCGACGGCGAAGGCCAGGATTGCACCGATTGCAATCAGGACGATGGAGGAACCGATTCTCATACCAACTACTCCTTGATTTGACCTGCTGGGAATTCTTCTGTTTGTCACAGTAGCCGCAACAGGTGGCGAATAACGCGCTATGTAATCAGCATACTGGCAGGCGCTTCGGGAAACTGGGCCGCGCGGACACAATTGCCGTCGTGCTTTTACAGGTCAATCCTGCGGCGGGTGAAGTTTTGATTACGGAGGGTTGCAAAGTATCGAAGCAGGAGTTTAATGGTTGCACTGGCACGGCCAAAAGGTTTACTAAGCTCACTGATGAAGTAGGGTGGTATCAGTTGCACTTCGGTGCACCGTCGAAATCGACAAACATGTTGCGCGGATAGAAGTTCGATAAAGGAGTACTTCATGAATTTCCTAGCATTTCTTCTTCTAGGTCTCATCGCAGGCGCCATCGCCAAGCTGATCCTGCCGGGACGCCAAGGCGGCGGCTGGATCATCACGCTTGTCCTCGGGGTGGTCGGAGCTCTCCTCGGAGGCTTCCTGGGCAACCTGCTCTTCGGTGTCGGTGTGGATGAGTTCTTCTCCCTTTCCTCGTGGCTCCTGGCCATTGGCGGAGCAATCATCGTCCTCCTTATTTATGGAGCCATCACCAAGAACCGCACGCACGCCTAATTCGGGCGAGATCCGCTAGAACGCCCCGCCGGCCCCATCCGGCGGGGCGTTTTGCGTGACAGCGACGACCCTCCTAACCCAGACTTGAACTATTCGACGGAAGGATCAGCAATGGCACGCTTCAACCCCGCTGGGAAAATAGCCAGCGGAGCGGTATTCGACCGCCACGGCCAACCGAAACCAGGCGTCCAGCGCGCGGTGGAACGGGCTATCGACATCCAGCGGCCGTTGGTGCTGGCGAACATCCGAAGGCTGCGCAGGAAATATCCGGATGCAACGGCGGCCGAGTTGAGCGCAAAACTGGAACGGGATTATCTTGTAGCGATAACAACGGCGGGAGCCGCGGTAGGGGGCACCGCCGTCGTACCTGCCATCGGCACGGTGGTGGCGCTTGGCCTCTCGGCCGCAGCCACAGTCGGCTTCCTGGAGGCCACGGCGCTCTATGCCCAGTCGGTAGCCGAACTGCATGGGATCTCCACCGAGGACCCCGAGCGTGCGCGAACCCTCATCATGGGCGTTCTCATGGGGGAAGAAGGGTCGGCACTGATTCAGGCCACTATCGGATCTTCCGCGGGCGGAGTCACCCGCCACTGGGGCAACGTCGTGGGCGGATCAATGTCCTCCTCTGCCGTTCGCGGTATCGGCGCCAGCATCCGCAAGCGGTTCATCCGGCGCCTGCTCGCCCGGCAGGGCGGAGCGCTGCTGGGACGTGCCTTGCCGTTCGGGGTCGGCGCCGCAGTCGGCGGAGCGGGCAACAACATGATGGGACGCACGGTCATCAACGCCACCCGCGAAGCCTTCGGCCCTCCGCCAACTGTTATTCCAGGCGAACTGCTGACCGAACTTGAGAAGCTGACGGCGTCCGAAAAGGACCGCCGGGACTGATTCTTCGCCTTGCTATCAGCCGAACAGGGCGTGTGCGATGCTGAATATCAGCAGCCCTGCGAGGGAGCCCACGACGGTGCCGTTGATCCGGATGAACTGGAGATCCTTACCCACCTGCAGTTCGATCTTCCGCGAAGTTTCCTCGGCGTCCCAGCGCTCCACCGTCTCGGAGATGATTCCGGCAACCTCGCTGCGGTAGGTCCGCACGAGGTATCCGGCGCCGTCGGAAATCCATTGGTTGATCTTGCCCGCGAGATCCTCGTCGGTGGTCAGCCTGCGGCCGAAATCCCGCACCGCTGCCTTGAAGTTGAGGGTCAGTTCACTCTCCGGATCGTTGACTGCTTCCAGCAGCGCCGTCTTGACCGTGGTCCAGGCCCGGACAGCGACGTCGTGCACGCGTGGGTCATCGAGGATGCCGGCCTTGATCTCCTCTGCCTTCGCGATGATCGCCGGATCATACTGCAGGTCCTGAGCAAGATCCTTGAGGTACTTGTCGATGGAGAGCCGGACATCATGCTGCGGGTCCGCCTGGACGGCGCGCATGAACTTCGCGAGTTCAACGTACACCTTGTCGCCCACCAGCCCGTCTACGAACTGCGGCACCCAGGTGGGGGAGCGCTGGGAAACTACGCGGGAGACGACGTCGTAATTTGTGTCCACCCACTCTGCCGCCCGGTCCACCAGCAGGTCCACGAGACGGTGGTGGTGTCCCTCCTCAAAGATCCGTTCGGCCATCCGCCCGACCGGCGGACCCCACGGTGGGTCAACCACGTGTTTGCGGACAATGGATTCGATGACCTTCTGGACGGCGTCGTCGTCCAGCACGGTGAATGCGCCACGAATCAGTGCGGCGCCCTCCACAGCCACCCGGTCTGCACCCTCAGGCCGGGAGAGCCAGGAGCCGGCGCGCTGTGCGAGCCCGAGGGAAGTCAGTTTCTCCTGCACCACTGATTCCGCGAGGAAGTTCTCCTCCACGAATTGCCCCAGGGACGTTCCGATCTGGTCCTTCTTGCGCGGAATGATCGCGGTATGAGGGATCTTGATGCCCATCGGGTACTTGAACAGCGCCGTTACCGCGAACCAGTCGGCCAGAGCACCCACCATGCCGCCCTCCGCAGCGGCGCGAACGTACTGTAGCCACGGATACGGATCCTGCAGCGCGAACGCAATCAGGAAGATCACCGCCATGACGGCGAGGAGGCCCGTTGCAACGGTCTTCATCCGCCTCAGACCTGCCGCGCGCTCCGTATCGGTCAACGCAATGCTCACTTAGTCCTCCGCATCGGTGCTGGATTCCCAATCTAACCAGTCACCGGCGGGCACAGTCACGCCGCGGATTCGCTAGCGTAAGGCGTGTGGCAGAACAACAAGCGGTCAGACATCTGGTTTTTGCACATCGTGGAGCGAGCGGGCGGTTCGCTGAACACACGCGCGCAGCCTTCCTGCAGGCGCTCGCGGAAGATACGGACGGCGTGGAATGCGACGTGCACCTCACGGAAGACCTGCAGCTTGTCTGTATCCATGACCCCACCCTGGACCGCACCTCCAGCGGGACGGGCGAAGTGGGCGACCACACGCTGCGACAGCTTCGCGAACTGGACTTCGCCTCATGGAAGGGAGCGAGGATCCCGCCGGAGTACGGCGGTCTGGCTGATCAGCTGCTCACCCTTGAGGACCTGCTGAATCTGCTGCGCGAGGACGGGCGCGAGCTGGAGCTGGCGATTGAGCTGAAGCATCCGAGCCCCTTCGGCCTCAAGCTCGAGGAGCGGCTGATCGCATTCCTGATGAAGGAAGGCTATGACCCGGAAACTTCCCGCCTGGCGAACCTGCACATTACCTTCATGAGCTTCAACCCAGACTCGGTGAGGCACCTGCTGGAGCGCGTCCCGGCCGAGGTTGTCTGCCAGCTCGTTGCCGACGTCAAGCCGGACGATGTGCGCGAAACCCTGGGGCCGCTCACTGCCGCCGCCGTCATGAACCTCCTTCGCCGCGCGCTGCATGAGGGCGAACGCATCATTGTGAGCGGAGCGGTGGGGATCGCGGGCCCTGGGATCGAGTACGTGCGTGCGCATCCCGAGCGCGTGAAACGGTGGATTGCGGCGGGGCTGCGCGTCCGCGTCTGGACCGTGGATACGGACGACGACGTCGACCTGCTCCGGGAGCTCGGTGTCCAGGAGATCACCACCAACCGACCGGCCGATGTTCTCCGCAGACTGAATGGGAGCCCACCGCCGGTCGTTTGTGATTGAGTTAACGCATGGCTATGCCGATTGAGGATTATGCACTGATCTCCGACCTTCATACGGGCGCACTGGTGTCCCGAGGCGGAAGCGTCGATTGGCTCTGTTATCCGCGGTTCGATTCACCGTCGGTGTTCGCCGCTCTTCTGGGCAATGAGAGCCACGGACGGTGGCTGGTCGCTCCGGCTTATGACGCCGGCGTTGCGGACCTGGTGGAGTGGAAGTACATCGACTCAACCTTCGTGGTGCAGTCCCGATGGCGTACAGAAACCGGCGAAGTGCTGGTGACCGACTTCATGCCCCTTCACGACCGCCGCGCGTCCCTCGCACGCCGCATCGAAGGAATCAGCGGAGCGGTGCCGATGCGGCAGGAACTCGTGGTGCGCTTCGGCTACGGTGAGGTCCTGCCCTGGGTGCGGCGCACCAACGAAGACGGCGGACCCGGCATCCTCGCCATGGCCGGACCGGATGCACTGCTGCTGCGCGGCACTCATCTCCCACATGCTGCAGACCATCGCCACGCGGGGGAGTTCACAGTCCGGCCGGGTGAGAAGGTGGACCTCGAGTTGGTCTGGTATCCCTCACACCGACAACAGCCGACGCCGCTGGACTTCGACGCTACGCTGCAGGCGACCATCGACTACTGGCAGGGCTGGGCAGCAAGCTGTGAGAAACAGGGCGAGTACGACCAGATCGTCAAGCGCTCGCTTCTGGTGCTTCGTGCGCTGACACACGAAGACACGGGCGGCATCGTCGCGGCACCCACCACCTCGCTGCCCGAGGCCTTCGGCGGCGAACGCAACTGGGATTACCGGTTCTGCTGGCTGAGGGATGCGGCGCTGACTCTTGAAGCGATGATGACCCACGGTTACGAGGATGAAGCATTCGGATGGCGCAACTGGTTGCTGCGCGCTGTCGCCGGCGACCCGGAGGATCTGCAGATCATGTACAGCGTCTCCGGAGAGCGTCACCTGCCGGAGAAGGTCCTCGGTCACCTGCCCGGCTACGCAGACTCGGCTCCCGTGCGAATTGGCAACGGGGCCGTTACCCAGTACCAGGCCGACGTGGTCGGTGAAGTAATGGTCGCCCTTGAGAAGCTGCGTGAGCGTGGCGTCCACGAGGGTGAATTCTCCTGGCCCCTGCAGCACGCACTGCTGGGGTTCCTGGAGAAGCACCTGAGCCGGAAGGACCACGGCATCTGGGAGATGCGAGGAGAACCGGCCTACTTCACGCACTCCCGCGTCATGATGTGGGCGGCATTCGACCGTGGTGTGCGCGCCGTCCAGGACTACGGGCTCAACGGTGAAGCGGACCGGTGGGAGAAGCTTCGGGATGAGCTCCGGAAGGAGATTCTGGAACAGGGCTTCGACCGTGAGCTGAACTCTTTCACCCAGTTCTACGGCAGCTCTCTGGTGGACGCATCGCTGCTGCAGTTGCCGCAGGTCGGCTTCGTCGACTATGACGACCCGATGATGCTCGGCACGGTGGCACAGATGGAGGAGCAGCTTCTGGATGACCACGGTCTGCTGCTTCGGTACCGCACCGAATCGGCAATCGACGGACTGGCGCCGGGGGAGCACCCGTTCCTGGCCTGCTCATTCTGGCTCGTTGAGCAGTACGCGCACACCGGACGCCTCGACGAGGCCAAACGCCTCATGGATCAGCTGGTGGGCTACGCCAACGAGCTCGGCCTCCTGTCTGAAGAGTACGACCCGGAGAACGCCCGGATGGCCGGAAACTTTCCCCAGGCGTTCTCGCACCTTGCGCTTGTGCGGGCAGCTGACGCCATCCACGCGGCACGGCGGTTTGTTACGGCTTGAGCACCACCTTGATGCACCCGTCCTGCTTCTTCTGGAAGATCCTGTAGGCACCGGGCGCTTCTGCGAGAGGCAGCTCGTGGGTCCTGAGGTCCATCACGCCCAGCGGATCGGAGGGATCCTCAACAAGCGGAAGCAGTTCGTCCGTCCAGCGCCGCACGTTGCACTGGCCCATCCGGGTCTGGATCTGCTTGTCGAACATGACGAGCAGCGGCATGGGGCTTGCCGTTCCCCCGTAGACGCCGCTCAGGGAAACCGTCCCGCCGCGGCGAACCGCGTCTATGCACGCGTGGAGGACGGCTAATCGGTCAACGCCGGCAGTTTCGATCGCCTTCCTGGCAACGGGATCGGGCAGCAGCCCGACCGCGTGCTGCGCGAACGCTCCCAGTGGTGAGTTGTGTGCCTCCATGCCAACCGCGTCGACGACGGCGTCCGGCCCGCGTCCGTTGGTCATCTCGCGGAGGACATCGCCCACTTCCTTGGTGAAGTCGATCGTCTCGATGCCGTGGCGCTCGGCCATCTCCCGCCGCTCCGCAACAGGTTCGACAGCGATCACGCGGTGACCCAGATGGCGGCCGCTGCGAGCCGCGAACTGTCCAACGGGACCCAGTCCGAAGACCGCGAGGGTGCCGCCGTCGGGCACGTCCGCGTACTGCACCGCCTGCCAGGCGGTCGGAAGGATGTCGGAGAGGTACAGGTAGCGCTCGTCGGGGAGGTCGTCGCCCACCTTGACGGGTCCGTAATCCGCGTGGGGTACGCGGAGGTACTCTGCCTGTCCACCCGGTACGGAACCGTAGAGCTCGGAGTACCCGAAGATGCGTGCACCGGTGCCCTGCTCGTGGACCTGTGTGGTTTCGCACTGCGACTGCAGCCCGTTGTTGCACATCCAGCAGTGGCCGCAGGAGATGTTGAAGGGAATGACGACGCGGTCGCCGGGCTTGAGGTTGGTCACGCTGCTGCCGACGGCTTCCACGATGCCCATGGATTCGTGGCCCAAGACGTCGCCCTTGTGCATGTAGGGGCCCAGCACCTCGTACAGATGGAGGTCGGAGCCGCAGATGGCGGTGGAGGTGATGCGGACAATAGCGTCCGTGGGTTCCTCGATGCGGGGATCAGGGACTTCCTCCACGCTCACGGAGCGCTTGCCCTGCCAGGTAAGTGCCTTCATCGATACTCCTCCTTGGATTCGTAAGTATGCTGACCTTTCTCAGTATTGCTGCCCGCCGACTCGAAGTGAAGCGCTCGAAGGTTCGGCATACGCTTGGCCGGTGGAGTTTTCAAGATCCCCGGCCGTGCGGGTTGGACTGTCGATTGCCGTGGCGACCGGGCTGTATGGCGTGTCGTTCGGGGCTCTTTCAGTGGCGTCGGGACTGGACCTCCTGCAGACCATGGCGCTGAGCCTCCTGCTGTTCAGCGGAGGTTCCCAGTTCGCTTTCATCGGCGTAGTGGGAGGCGGCGGAAGCGGAGCGGCCGCTATGTCCGCCTCAGCGCTGTTGGGCATCCGGAACGCGATCTATGGCATGCAGATGAACGCGATGCTGCGGCCCCGTTCCTGGCGAAGGTTGGTGGCTGCGCAAGTGACCATTGATGAGTCGACTGCAACTGCCACGGGTCAGAGCGAACCACAGGAGCGCGCGCGGGGGTTCTGGGTGGCCGGCCTAGGCATATACGTTTTGTGGAATGTTTTCACCCTCGTCGGGGCGCTGCTCGGTAACGCCCTCGGAGATCCGGCGCAGTGGGGGCTCGACGGAGCTGCCGTCGCCGCGTTCCTCGGACTCCTGTGGCCGAGGCTCAGGGCTCGCGAACCGGCCGCCATCGCGGTGGTCTGCGCCCTGGTGACCCTGCTCGCGGTTCCCTTTGTGCCGCCAGGGGTGCCGATCCTTGTGGCCGCCGCGGTAGCCGCTGTGCTCGGATGGCTGAGTTTCGGGCCACCGCGCGAGGGTCTCGAACCCGATGTCGAGCCGTATCCTGCGGAAGGACACCCGTGAACCTGTGGATGTGGATACTGCTGGCCTGCGTGATCAGCTACCTCACAAAGCTCGCCGGTTACCTGGTCCCCGAACGAATCATGGAAGACCCGCGCATGACCCGCGTCGCTGGGACGTTGACCATCGGGCTCCTGGCCTCGCTGACGGCCGTCAACACGTTCTCGAGCGGGCAGGCGCTGGTTCTCGACGCCCGGCTCGCGGCGCTCGTTGCCGCCGGGCTGGCGCTGTGGTTGCGGGCGCCGTTTCTCGTCGTCGTGCTGTTGGGCGCCGGTGCAGCGGCGGTGGCACGCCTGCTCGGCGCCCCCTGACCATGAGTTGGCAGGACATATTCCGTTTGGACGCGCTTTGCGGGAGTGTCCTGCCAAATGAACGGGGTCGGTCTAGGCAGAAGAGCCGACGACGGCGGCAGTCGCCTCCGCGATGGCTGCCTCTTCGTCTGTGGGCACCACAAGAACCGGGAAGGCCGATTCCTCGGTGCTGATCTCACGCGGTGAACCGCCCGGCTTCTGGTTCTCGGCGTCGTCAATGAAAACTCCGAGGGCGCCGAGGCGGTTCACCACCTTCTCGCGGAAGCGCCAGGAGTTCTCCCCGATACCGGCCGTGAATACGATCGCCTGCGCTCCGCCCACGGCGACGTGATATCCGCCGATGTACTTCGCGAGGCGGTAGGCCGCAATTTCGAGCGCGATGGTGCCTGCGGGGTCACCCGATTCCTCAATTGAGCGCATGTCATTGTGACCGGCGAGGCCCTTCAGGCCGGACTCCCGGTTCAGCAGCTGGTCGAGATCCTTCTCCGTGTAGCCTTCGCGGCTGAGGAACAGCAGGATCGACGGGTCGATGTCACCCGACCGGGTTCCCATCACGAGGCCTTCCAGCGGCGTGAAACCCATGGAGGTATCGATGCTGCTGCCATTCTGTACGGCGGTGACGGACGCGCCGTTTCCCAGGTGCGCGATCACGCCCGTGAACTCCTCCACGGGCATGCCCAACAGCTCGGCGGCGTGCCTCGTCACATACTCGACTGACGTGCCGTGGAACCCGTAACGGCGGATGCCAAACTTCTTGTACAGCTCATCGGGAACGGCGTACCGCCACGCATGCTCCGGCAGCGTGCGGTGGAAAGCAGTGTCGAACACCGCGACCTGCGGCATGTCCGGCCACCGCTCCGCGATGGCACGGATGCCCTGCACGTTCGCGGGGTTGTGAAGGGGTGCCAGAGGATTGAGCCGCTCGATCGCCCGAATGATCTCGTTGGTGATCAGTACCGGCTCACTGAACCGCTCCCCGCCGTGCACCACACGGTGTCCGACGGCGTCGATCGGTTTGCCCTGCAGCGCAGCGTCCAGGTCTTCCGTTACACGGTCGAGCGCCTCCGTATGATCCCTGGGGCCGCCGTGGGCGGCGTCACCAATCCGCTCGATCAGTCCGTTCGCCAGCCGTTCTCCGCTGTCGGAATCCCGAACCTGGTACTTGAGCGACGATGAGCCCGAGTTGATGACGAGGATGATCATGGCGCCTCCTGCGATGTAGTGCCCTGGGCCTGGACGGCGGTGATGGCAACGGTATTCACGATATCTTCGACGGTGCACCCCCGGGAAAGGTCGTTCACCGGCTTGCGCAGACCCTGGAGCACCGGCCCGACGGCGACGGCGCCGGCCGACTGCTGCACCGCCTTATAGGTGTTGTTGCCAGTATTCAAATCGGGGAATATAAAGACCGTCGCCTGTCCCGCGACCGAGGAACCGGGTAGCTTGGACTGGGCAATGGACGCATCCACCGCGGCGTCGTACTGGATAGGGCCCTCGACCGGCAGATCGGGGCGGAGCGAGCGCACAAGCTCCGTCGCCCGCCGAACCTCGTCCACCGCTCCTCCGGAACCGGACTCGCCGGTTGAGTAGGACAGCATTGCCACGCGTGGTTCTACACCGAACTGAGCTGCGGTTTCCGCTGAGGCAACGGCGATGTCAGCGAGCTGTTCTTCTGTGGGGTCGGGATTGACTGCACAGTCGCCGTAGACCAGCACGCGGTCCCGGAGGAGCATGAGGAACACGGAGGACACGATCTTCACGCCCTCCTTGGTCTTTACGAATTCCAGCGCTGGACGGATGGTGTTGGCGGTGGTGTGGGCGGCGCCGGACACCATGCCGTCGACGTACCCGAGCTGCACCATCATGGTTCCGAAGTAGGAGCCGTCGAGCATCCGGTCCCGTGCGTCGTCGAGCGAGACGTTCTTGTGTGCGCGCAGGCGCGCGTACTCCCCAGCGAACTCGTCACGCAGCTCCGAAGTTTCCGGATCCAGCAGAGTCAGTCCCGAGAGGTCGATACCCTGGCTGGCGGCGAGTTCACGGATCTGGGACTCCGACCCGAGGATGGTCAGGTCGCAGACATCCCTCCTGCGCAGGATTTCTGCCGCGCGGAGGATCCGCTCATCCAGCCCTTCGGGAAGGACGATGTGCTTCCGGTCCCGGCGGGCCTTTTCGATGAGCTCGTGAAGGAAGCGCAGCGGCGTCATCCTGACCGGGCGGGGCAGTTCCAACCGCTCCAGCAGTTCCGTTGTGTCCACTTGCCGCGCCCACACGCCGAGCACGGCAGCGGCCTTCCGCCGCAGACCGGTTGCAATTTCACCGCGTACCTCGCTGACGCGCTTGGCGGCGGTGTAGGTGTCGTCGTCGACCGCGAATACCGGAAAGGTCGCGTGGGCCAGCAGGGCAAGGATGTTGGGATCCGGTGTGAGGCCGCCGGTGAGGATCATGCCGGAGGGCACGGGAAATTCGGGCGAGAATGACGACGCCACGGTCGCAACCAGAACGTCGGCCCTGTCGCCGGGAACAATCACCAGCGCACCGTCCGTGAGCAGTTCAAGGAAATGCCCCACGTTCATCGCCGCAACGCGGATGGACGAGACATCCCGTTCGAGCGTTGCTCCGCCCGCGATGTGCCGCGCGTCCAGCGCCTTCGCGACTTCGGCGATGGTCGGTTGGGAGATCTCGCTCATCTCGGGGATGACATAAACAGGCCGGCCGGACTTGCCTGGCCTCACCTGGTTCCGGATGTCATCGACGGCGTCTTCCGCCGCACGGTTGACCATCATCGCCAGCAGGGACACCTGTGCTGCGTCCAGTTCGCGGCGCGCGACGTCGACGGCGTCGGCAGCTTCGGCCGCGGTCATGTCCTTGGCGCTCACCACCGCGAGGACCATGGCGCCCAGGTTGTTCGCCAACCGCGCGTTGAGATCGAACTCGACGGCGGCGTCCTGTCCGCTCAGGTCGGTTCCTTCCACGATGATGACGTCGCAGGACTGTGCCATCTCGCTGTACACCGCCACGCAGCGCGCATCAATTTCCTCCCGCTCGCCGGAGACCAGTAGTGCACGCGCCTCTGCCCGCGTCATTCCGCTTCGTGAGGTCCTCACATCCAGCCCGAACGCTCGCCGCATCAGCAGGACCATGGGGTCATCGGCGCCGTCTTCCGCTTCCGAGATTGGTCGCAGGAAACCGATCCGGTCCGCGTGCCCCTGGAGCATGCTCGCCAGTCCCAGGGAGATGAGGGACTTGCCCGAGCTGGGGGCCATGGCGCTGACATAAATACCGCGGGTGGTCATCACCTCATCCTGCACGATCGCAGGTGCTTAGTCACTGACCGGTCACTGTTGCCTGCTTCACTGCAGCGGTTGGCTACCGCCGTCATTCCTGTGCGATCCGGCGGCGAAACGGGCTATTGGGGGAGCTCCCAGAGCCCGTTCCCATGGACGGGCCCGCACTCACGGCAATAGCAACACGGCACCAGATCGAAGTCATGGGCCCGCCGCTGGACGGACCACAATGAGCTTCCGGCACGATGGACGTCGATTAAAGCCCGTGACCGGCGCCGCCAAACCTGAGAGACTGTTCCCATGCTCGTAGCCTTCTCAGTTGCACCTTCCGGCCGGCCCAGCGGCGCTCACGAGGACACAACCGGCGACGCCGACGGTTCTTCCGTTCACGCCGCCGTGGCTGAAGCCGTGAAGATCGTGCGGGATTCCGGTCTGCCCAATTCCACCAGCTCCATGTTCACCGAGATCGAAGGTGAGTGGGACGAGGTCATGGACGTGGTGAAGCGCGCTACCGAGGCAGTTGCCAAATACGGCAGCCGCGTCTCCCTGGTGCTCAAGGCCGACATCCGGCCCGGCCGAACGGGAGAGTTGACCGGAAAAGTGGAACGCCTTGAGAGCGCCATCGCGGAAATGGATGAGTACCAGGGGCACTCGTGAGCAACTGGGCGGAGGTGGATCGCTACCTCAACCGCACCGTTGTGCGGCCCGATGACGCACTGCTCGCTGCCGTCGAGAACACACGCGGCGCCGGGATGCCCGCCATCGAAGTGACCGCCGGACAGGGCAAGTTCCTGATGCTCCTCGCGCGAATTCAGGGCGCGCAGCGCGTATTGGAAATCGGCACGCTGGGCGGTTTCAGCACTATCTGGCTGGCCCGGGGTCTTCCCGATAGCGGCACGGTAGATAGTTGCGAGTACGAGCCTGCGCACGCGGAGGTAGCGCGGCGAAATCTGGAGGCCGCCGGAATCGGGCACAAGGTGACTGTGCATGTAGGGGCCGCACTTGAGACGCTCCCATCGCTCACCGGGCCCTATGACCTGTTCTTCATTGACGCTGACAAGGCGAACAACCCCAATTACGTGGAGTGGGCGGTGAAGTTGTCGCGTCCCGGCTCGGTCATTGTGCTGGATAACGTGGTGCGCGGCGGAACCGTGCTGGATGAGGACGGGGATGATGACGTCCGGGGAACCAGGAAAGCGCTCGAAATCCTCGGCAGCCATCCGCGCCTCGAGGCGACCGCCCTGCAGACGGTCGGATCCAAGGACTGGGATGGGATTGCAGTCGCCATCGTCAACTAGAACAGAATTCTCGATCCGCAGAGCCACAGCCGACGACGCCGAGATCTACGCGAGCACGAACGTCGCCGCACTGCATCAGACGGTGATCGGCTCCTCGCCCGCGTACCTGTGGATCCTGAATGACAACCCGCGGGCCGAGCGGTTCTATCTCCGCAACGGGTTTGTGCCCGACGGAACCACAGCGCTCTGCGGTCCGGTGTGGCACTCCAAGCCCATGTTCCGCATGCACCGGACGTAGCACGCGGGCGTGGTCCTCACAGCATTCGGGCAACCGACATCGTCCGGGGTGGGGGATAGCATGAACGGCATGGTCACTATTCGTCCCCTCCGCGTTGATGAGCTCGAGGCTGCGCTGCGGATGAAGAACCAGGGCTGGAGGCAGGCGTACCGCGGAAAGCTAGGCGCGGAGGTACTGGACGGCCTGGACCACACCGTTGAACAGCAGGCTGAAGCCTGGCGGATGGGCTTCGACAGCCAGGACGATGTTCCTTTCGTCGCCGTGGATGAGTACGGCGGTATCGTCGGTATCGCTGCAGGGGGAGCCGCGCGGGGCGATAACCCGCCTGCCGCCGTCGAACTGTTCATGCTCTACGTGCTTGAGGAGTATTACGGCACGGGACTCGGGCGGCAATTGGCCGATGCGGCGATCGGCGACGCCGCCGCCTGTGTCTGGGTGCTTGAGGGAAATGAACGCGCCATCGCCTTCTATCGCAAACTCGGCTTCGCTCCGGACGGCGAGTGGGAACCGCTCTCCGATCGGTGGAGCGGGCTCAACGAGATTCGGATGGTGCGTTCCGTGCGAACAAGCGCGCCATCGCAGGCCGGCCAGGCCGCAGCAGCTTCACAACAGACAGGGGAATGACATGTCGAACCACTACGGGAACCAGCCCACCCAGCACGTGGTGGTGTACGCGGCGAAGGAAAGCTGGCTCGCGTACCTGCTCTGGTTTTTGCTCGGAAACTTCGGCGCCCACAAGTTCTACCTGCGTCAGAACGGGATGGGTTTCCTGTACCTGGCGCTGGGCCTTGTCGGCTACGCCACAGTGGGGATTCTGATCGGTTTTCTCTTCCTGGTA
The DNA here is from genome assembly GCF_059089725.1 of Arthrobacter sp. M71 S08. Taxonomy (NCBI): domain Bacteria; kingdom Bacillati; phylum Actinomycetota; class Actinomycetes; order Micrococcales; family Micrococcaceae; genus Arthrobacter; species Arthrobacter sp. M71 S08. The sequence continues at coordinate 232,341 of NZ_JBNHEY010000004.1, forward strand.
CCGCTATGGATCATGATGGTCATTGACCTGTTCACAATCCCTGGCCGGGTTCGGCAGGTCAACGCATATCAGCATAACCAGGGCGCAGCCCGTCCTTACTAGCCGGCACGGCACCAAGTTGAAAGAGTAAGAATTCGTGGGACGTCAACGGGAGCGCAAGGGAACCACCAGCCCCGACGGCGGCCCGGTTCCCGGCATCCACGCCATCGACACCGGAACCTGCGAGCTGGTTTCTGACCGGTTCAACCCGAATGGCTGGGTGCTTCACGTCAACGGAGTGCCGAGCTCGCATATCGACCTCGCAGATCCAGCACGGCTCGATTTTGAGTACATGCGCTGGATCAGCTCGTTGGCAACCTCGCAGTGGCCGTCGACGGCGCGGCTGCGCGCCCTCCACCTCGGCGGAGGCGCATGCTCGCTTGCGCGCAGCTTTGCGGTGGCCTTCCCGGACGCGCGGCAAGTGGTCGTCGAACTCGACGGTGCGCTCGCGGGACTGGTGCGCGACTGGTTCGATCTGCCACGCGCACCGCTGCTGCGGATACGGGTCGGTGAGGCGCGTGCGGTCACGGAGTCGCTCTCCGACAACAGTCGCGACCTCATCATCCGGGATGTCTTCGCGGGCAGCCGCACACCGGAGCCGCTCACCACCCTCGAATTCGTCGAGCAGGCCAAGCGCGTTCTGGACTCCGACGGCGTCTACGTCGTCAACTGCGGCGATTCACCCGACCTCGCGCTGGCCCGACGCGAGGCCGCTACCATCTCTGCGGCTTTCACCCATACCGTGATCATTGCGGATCCGGCGATGCTCAAGGGGCGGCGCTACGGGAACGTCATCATTGCCGGAAGCGATGCGCCGCTCGGTGAGGATCCGGGCCTTGCACGGGAGTTGCTGGGGGGCGGGGTGCCGGCGCACTTGTGGCACAACACCCAGGTGACCCGTTTCATCAGCGGCGCGCAGATCCTCCGGGATTAGAGGCCAAGGATTCAGTCCCTGCCGAGCAGCCGGTCCTCGAACGCGTCGGTCGCCGCACGCAGCGCATTGACGACGGCGGCAACGGCCGGTTGCCGCAGCGAATCCGGACGTGCCACCAGCCAGTAGCCCAACCGTTCGGCGACTTCGGCCGGCAGCAGCCGCACCAGGTCATCGTGCAGGTCCGCCATGAAACAGGGCAGCAGGCCAAGGCCGCCACCTGCCCGTGTAGCTTCGACGTGGACGAATACGTTCGTCGAGCTCAATGAATCCTTCATCCCCGGCAGCAGCCGTCGCGGCGCGTCCAGACTGTCCACCTGCAGCATGGAATCGATGAAGTACACCAGCGGATGATGAAGCACCTCCTCGATGGTCGACGGTGTGCCGTACTCGGCCAGATACTCACGCGACGCGTAGAGCCCCAGCATGTACTCACCCAACCGCAGCGCCTCCGCACGGTGCACCTGGGGGCGGCCAACGACCACCTCAAGATCGAGGCCGCTGCGGGTTTGCGATGCCCGCCGCGTGGCCGCGACGATTTCAACGCTGAGCCGGGGATGATCACGCCGCAGCCGCGCGAAGGCGGGCGCCGCGATGTAGGCGCTGAAACCGTCCGTGGCACTCATGCGTACGACGCCGGAAAGCCGGCTGGCGCCGTCGTCGTTGCCTTCCAGCGCCGAAAGCGCGCGCTTGACCTCCTCCGCAGCCGCGACCGCCCGCAGGCCGAGGTCGGTCAGTTCCCAACCGCCGCTTGCCCGCACCAAGACGTGTCCGCCCAGTGAGCGTTCAAGCGCCGTGATTCGGCGGGACACCGTGGTGTGATTCAGGCCGAGGGTTTCGGCAGCGGAGGTGAAGCGGCCGGAATGGGAGACGGCGAGGAGGATGAGCAGATCATCGGGCTGAAGGGACACATCTGCATTTTCGCAGATTAGCCCTGCGGAACTGGCCATTGATGCGCGGATGGGTGTGCAGCCATACTCAATGAGGCCCATACCGGGTGACAGTCGTCACAAGCGCATCGCAGTCGAATCGAACAACCCCGATTCACCCACAGACCAACAGTGTCAGAGCCGACACAGAAGGAGTAGTCCATGAGCGTCAGTTCGCGTCCAGCCCAACCCGGAGGGAACCAGGCCTCCGGCGAGGAAGCCCCCACCGGCCTGAAGAAGATCGTTGCCGCGTCGATGGTTGGCACTGTTGTCGAGTGGTACGAGTTCTTCCTCTACGCCACCGCAGCTTCCCTGGTGTTCGGTATCGTATTCTTCCCCAACGCGGACACCCCGCTGGACGCGATCATTGCGGCCTTCCTCACCTACGCCGTCGGCTTCGTCGCCCGCCCGCTCGGCGGCATCTTCTTCGGCCAGATCGGCGACAAGCTGGGCCGCAAGCACACCCTCCAGGTGACTATCATTCTGGTCGGCGTCGCCACCTTCCTGATGGGATGTCTGCCCGGATTCAACTCCATTGGCTACTGGGCACCGGCGCTCCTGGTGATTCTCCGTTTCGTCCAGGGCTTCGCAGTGGGAGGCGAGTGGGGCGGAGCAGTCCTGCTGGTCGCTGAACACAGCCCGAACAAGTCGCGCGGCTTCTGGTCCAGCTGGCCGCAGTCGGCCGTGCCTGTCGGAAACCTTCTGGCCACCGTGGCGCTGTTGACAATGTCCTCGATTCTGCCCGAGGACGAATTCCTCGCGTGGGGCTGGCGCGTGGCGTTCTGGCTCTCCGCAATCATCGTGGTGATCGGGTACTACATCAGGACGCACGTCAGCGAATCGCCCATCTTCCTCGAAGCCCGCGAACAGGTTGAGCGCGAAAAGGCGATCAGCTACGGCGTCTTCGAAGTAGTGAAGAAGTACCCCCGCGGCATCCTCGGCGCTATGGGCCTGCGGTTCGCCGAGAACATCCTCTACTACATCATCGTGAGCTTCTCGATCGTCTACCTTTCGCAGGTCCACCAGTACAACACCAGTTCACTGCTGCTTGCGCTGCTGATCGCACACGTTGTGCACTTCCTCGTCATTCCGCAGGTTGGTCGCCTGTCCGACCGCTTCGGACGCAAGCCCGTTTACCTGGCCGGCGCAATCCTCGGAGCAAGCTGGGCGTTCTTCGCCTTCCCCATGTTTGACACGCTCAATCCCGTGATCATCATTCTTGCCGTGACAATCGGACTGTGCTTCCACGCACTCATGTACGCCGGCCAGCCGGCGATCATGGCCGAGATGTTCCCGACACGCATGCGCTATTCCGGTGTCTCGCTTGGCTACCAGGTGACCTCAATCCTTGCCGGTTCCCTCGCGCCGATCATCGCGACCGCGATCCTGCAGGAGACCGGCTCCTGGCTCGGAGTGGCGCTCTACGTCCTCGGTGCCAGCGTGGTCACGGCCATTGCGGTCATCACCCTTCGGGAGACGCGGGGTGTGTCGCTGCGGGACATTGACGCCGCGGACGCAGAGCGCCACGGCATTTCGGTCGGCAGGGAAAGCTAGCCATGCCTGCGGCCCACAAGAATGACGACGGCGGCTTGCGCCCCACCGTACAGTCGCCGTCGTCTCCTACGGCTTCCCCAACCGGATACCTCACCGGTCGACGCGCGGTAGTCACCGGCGGGGCGAGTGGAATCGGGGCAGCCTGTGTCCGGGAGCTGGCAGCACAGGGGGCGTTCGTCGTCGTCGCCGACCGCGATGCGGAAGGTGCCGGCGTCGTTGCCAAGGAGGTGAAGGGGGAGGCCTGGGCCGTGGACCTGCTGGACACCGCATCCCTGGAGGACCTGACCCTTGACGCCGACATCCTCGTCAATAACGCCGGTATCCAGGTGGTGCGGCCAATCGAGGAGTTCGATCCGGCCGACTTCCGGCGCATCCACACGCTCATGCTCGAGGTGCCGTTCCTGCTGATGCGCGCAGCGCTGCCGTCGATGTATGCCAAAGGGTTCGGCAGGATCATCAATGTATCTTCAGTGCACGGGTTGAGGGCATCGGCCTTCAAGTCCGCCTATGTGTCAGCGAAACACGGGCTGGAGGGGCTGTCGAAGGTTGCCGCCCTGGAAGGGGGGCCGCACGGGGTCACAAGCAACTGTGTGAATCCCGGTTATGTGCGGACGGCCCTCGTGGAGAACCAGATCGCTGACCAGGCGAAGCTGCACGACATCAGCGAAGACGAGGTGCTCGAGCGAATCATGCTCACCGAGAGCGCGGTCAAGCGGCTGGTGGACCCGTCAGAGGTGGCCTCACTGGTGGCGTGGCTGGCATCCGATCAGGCAGGCATGGTGACCGGTGCCTCCTACACGATGGACGGCGGCTGGTCGGCGCGCTGAGCCCGCACACCCGTTCGAGTTGGCAGGACACACCCCGCATGAACTGCAAACGGGGTGTGTCCTGCCATTTCAACGTGGGGGGAGGGTCAGGCGACGCCCAGTAGCTGCTCGATTGGTCCAATCCCGAAGAAGATGACGAACGCACCCGCCACGGCCCACATGAGTGGGTGGATCTCCTTGGCCCTGCCCTGGAATGTCCGGACTAGGACGTAGGCGATAAATCCTGCGCCGAGCCCGTTCGCGATCGAGTAGGTGAACGGCATGAGGCTGAAGGTCAGGAACGCAGGAATGGCGATTCCCCAGTCCTGCCAGTTGATCCGGCCCACCTGGGAAACCATCATGAAGCCGACGACGACGAGGGCCGGCGCCACTGCTTCGAACGGCACCAGCGAGATCAGGGGCGTGAGGAACATCGCCACCAGGAAAAGCAGACCGGTCACGATGTTGGCGATACCGGTACGGGCGCCTTCCCCGATGCCGGCGCCGGACTCAACGTAGATCTGGTTGGACGACACCGAGCCCGCGCCGCCGGCAACGGCACCGAGAGCGTCGACGATAAGGACGCGGTCAACGCCCGGAATGTTGCCCTTCTTGTCCACCAGCTTCGCCTCATTGGCCAGACCGACCATTGTGCCCATGGCGTCGAAGAAGATACTGAGCAGGATGGTGAAGGTAAGCAGCAGGGCGGCGGTTGCTCCCAGGCTACCGAAAGCACCGAAGACGCTGGCGCTGCCGATCAGGCTCAGGTCGGGAATGCCGACCCAGGACCCGGTGGGAAATTCGGGGACAACGAGCGACCAGCCCTGCGGATTGACGCCGTCGGGTCCCACGCTCGGTCCCACGTTCGCCACCGCTTCAATGATGACGGCGAGGACCGTGGAGGCGATGACGCCGATCAGGATGCCGCCGCGGACCCTTCGGACAACCAGGGCGATCGTGAGGATCAGACCGAACACAAACACCAGGATGGGCCAGCCGAGCAGTACACCCTCGAAGCCGAGCCCCACCGGGACGGTGGTTTGCGCAACGTCAGGGATACGCCTGACGAAACCGGCGTTGACCAGGCCGATCAGGGCAATGAAGAGCCCGATCCCGACGACGATCGCTGTCTTGAGGCTTTCCGGCACCGCGTTGAAGACAGCCGTACGGAAGCCCGTGAGGACCAGCACCAGCATGGTAAGGCCGGCCAGCACGACGAGGCCCATCATCTCCGGCCACGTGAGTTCCGGGTTGGTGGCCACGGTGATCGCCACGAAGGCATTTACGCCCAGCCCGGTGGCCAGAGCGAAGGGGTACTTGGCCCAGGCGCCCATGGCAATGGTGAGCACGCCTGCGACGAGGGCCGTCACGGCCGCCACGCGTTCCAGGCCCAGGCTGACTCCGCTGGCATCCGCACCAGCGAGGATCAGCGGGTTGAGCACCACGATGTAGCTCATCGCGAAGAAGGTGGCGATGCCGCCCCTGATTTCTCGTGAATAGGATGAGCCGCGTTCGGTGAGTTGGAAGTAGCGGTCCATCGTGGTGCGCAGTGCAGGCACAGGTATTCCTCTGCTGGTGGGGGAGTTCGCTCGAAAGTCTATCCAATGAGCGGCTCAGGATCCTGCCAGTTCACTCCCGTAGGCTTTGGGTATGAACCAGCATCCCGCAGTAGTTGCAACGCGTCCGGTTGCCCGTTCCGTCCAGCGCATGGCCGTCGTCCTCGCCGGCGTGTTGATGGTTGCGTTCGCAGTGGTCCTTGGTACGGCGGGCGGCGTGTCAGCACATGACGAACTGAGCTCCTCGACCCCGGAACCTGGTGCAACGCTCGAGGCGGTCCCGGAAACGATCGAGCTCACGTTCACCAACGTTCCTGCGACGATTGGCTCGGAAGTTCAGGTGCTGGATGAGACCGGCGAGGACTGGGCTGAAGGTGACGTGTCAATCACGGACGCCGTGGCAACGCAGGTCCTCCGTGAAGGGGCTCCGGCCGGAACCTACACGGTGAACTGGCGCGTAGTTTCCTCTGATTCGCATCCCATCGAGGGAACCTTCGAATTCACCGCTTCAGCTGGCGCCGCCGTGTCGGAAACGCCCGACGCTTCGGTGGACACTGCTGGTCCCGTTGAACCTTCCCAGCCGGGAGCAATCGACCAGGAGCCTGCAGCAGGTTCTGACGTGTCCTGGGGTGTCATCCTGATGATCGCCGTGCTGATCGCGATCACCATAGTGCTCGGCCTTGGTGCCCGCCGGCGGCTTATGCAGGGAAACACCGAAGTCCCCTAGAAGGTGCGTCAGGCGCTGATGACGGGAGTGCGCTTGGTCGAGCCGGTCACTGCGGCAGACAGAGCGGCAGCCTTGACGGGCCGGATCACCTGGGCCGCAACGGCTCCCTGCGTGACAATTGCGTCGCTGATGACTTTGGCCTGACGGACGATCTCCCGAGTTGTGGGCGTCAGCACTTCCCCCACGCCGATGAGGTAAAGGCCGATCGCCCGCAGGGCAGCCTTGATGTCACTTCCCACGGCGAGACCAAGAGACTGTACAAAGCGGCGCAGCTGGTTTTGGGGATACTTCGTCAGGACCACGTGGTCCGCGAGCAGGACGCCGTTCCGGGTTTGCACCGCCCACTTCTTGGAGCCGAGCACGGGCGCTGGAAGATGCTGCGAGTAGCCGACCATGCACAAGCCTTCCGCCACGGTTTCCTGCCGGATGTCCAGCGAATGGCTGGACGCGTAGCAGCGCAGAAGCCGGAGGAGTTCAGTGCGTTCGGATAGGGATACCGAGTCGGTCATGACGGTACGGTTCGGGCCGGAATTCAGGCACTCCATGCTCTCGACCACGATGGACTGCACGCCTCGGCGGCTCAGCTCGCTGGCGACGGCCAGACCTGACAGTCCGGAACCGATCACCACGGTGGTTGTCATCTCTGCCGCGGCCTGCGTGAGGGACTCCGCGGTGACGTGGGTGAGCGACTCCGGCACCATCGATGAAAACCTCCTGAGGGAAGAGGAATTCCGCACAGCCCGGCGCCTCTTCCGGGCTGTGCGGACACTTGGCTGCGAACGGGTCAACCAAGCGCACTGAAAGCGGGCGGAACCCCATGGGGAGACCATCCGCCCGATAACGATTCTCGAAGCCTATATAACTTTTTGGGTGCTGAATAGTCTTCCTACTGAAGAGTAGGCTAGAAATATCTGAACGGCTCAGCGAAGGTGTGATAGGGGCAAGCCGTGAGGAGGCGGGACATGAGTGAGGCTTATATGCGGGACGCGCCGAGGCATTCCCAGGGGCGCGGGATAGTTGTCGGAGTCGACGGTTCCGATCAGAGTATGTGCGCCCTGGTGTGGGCCGCTCACGAAGCCGAGCGCCGCCAATCTCCTCTGCATGTGGTGACTGCATATACCGTCCCCGTTTTCGCGGCGTCGAGCATGGATGCGGGTTACGCCACCGTGGATGACTCGGTGATCCGCGAAGGGGCGCAGGCTGTCCTCGACCAGTCCATCGGTCGTATAGCCGGCCATCACAACATCGAAATTGTCCCTCGTGTGGAGACTGGGGACGCCGCTGGCGTGCTCCTTGAACTCTCCGAGGAAGCCGAGCTGATGGTCGTTGGATCACGGGGCAGGGGAGGCTTCGTCGGCAGGTTGTTGGGATCGGTGAGCTCCGCGCTGCCGGCCCACTCGAAGTGCCCCACTGTCGTGGTACCGCTTTTCTGTGCCCCACGTCTGGACGAAGCGGGTGTATCGGCGCCCAAGCCGAAAGGGGAGCCCTGCCCGAGGGCCGAGGAAGTCGAGAAGGTTGTCGTTGTCGGCGTTGACGGCTCGGAACAGGCGCGAATGGCTTCGCTGCTTGCCGCTGAGCAGGCGGAGGCCCGCGGGCTTCCCCTGCGCGTGGTGTGTTCACTGCCGCCGTTCACCGGTTCACTGGCGTGGATGCCGACGCCGGTAGACCGGGACGCGCTCCATGAGGAAATCATGGTTCAGCTCAACGCCGGCAAGGCATGGCTGCAGAGCCATTTCCCGCAGTTGAACATTTCAGTCGAGCTGCTTGACGGGCCGCCGGTTGAGGTCCTGATCGAAGCATCGCGGACGGCCGAGTTGGTTGTGCTAGGAACCCGCGGACGGGGCGGGTTCACGGGCATGCTGCTCGGCTCCACCAGCCAGGGCGTGCTCCACCATGCAAAGGGCCCGGTACTAGTGGTGCCCGACCGTGACGACCCGCGCCTGACGGACCGCGCAAACTTTGGACCGATGGCGGCCTAGAACCAGGCCGTAAGGTGGCCGAACTGCGCCTGTACGAGTGGAGACCCTGTGCGGCCGATCAGTGCGCGTCAGGCGTGCTGGGCGCTCTCGTGGACGGCGTGCTCCAACGGCTCGAGTTGGAAGGTGCAGTGCTCGGTGTCGAAGTGGTTGCTCAGGCAATGCACTAGGCGATCCAGCATCCGGTCCACACCCTCGGCATTGAGGCTCTCCGCATCCACGACAACGTGAGCCGAGAAGACAGGTACCCCGGAGGTGATGGTCCAGGCGTGTATGTCATGTGCGTCCACCACTCCCTCAACCGTGAGGATGTGCTCCCGAATCATCGCAGGGTCAACGCCCTTCGGCGCTGATTCCAGCAAGACGTTGATCACGTCGCTCAGCAGGCTCCACGCCCGGGGCAGGATCATGATAGCGATGAGGATGGAGGCAATGGCATCCGCCTGCTGGAATCCCGTCACTGCGATCACGACGGCGGCAACCACCACTGCAACCGATCCCAGCAGGTCTCCCAGCACCTCCAGATAGGCACCGCGGATGTTCAGGCTCTCCTTGTGGCCGCCGTGAAGGATGAGCAGGCAGACCAGGTTGGCGGCCCCACCGAGCAGCGCGGCTATCAGCATGATGTCGGTGCGCACCTCGACCGGCTCACCGAACCTGCGGAACGCCTCGAGGGTAATGACGACGGCAATCACCACCAGGATGATGGCGTTGGCGAGGGCGGCCAGGACTTCCGCCCGCTGGTAACCGTAGGTGCTGCGGGCAGTGGCGGGCCGGGTCGCGATCCAGGAAGCAAGCAACGCTATGAAGACACCGGCGGCATCGGAGAGCATGTGCCCCGCATCGGCGAGCAGCGCCAGGGATCCGGACAGCACCGCTCCAATCACCTGGATGACAACGACGGTGAGCGTGATGGCGACGACCGTAATCAGGGACTTGCGGTGCTTCCCCGTCGCTGTGACGGGATGCCCGTGAGAATGTACGCCCATATACCCAGTATGAAGCCCGGCCTGTCCTGGAGTCCGGTTTATCCCCAGCCGAGCTCGTGCAGGCGTTCGTCGTCGATCCCGAAGTGGTGCGCAACCTCGTGGATGACTGTGATGAGGATCTCGTTGACCAGTTCCTCGCGACTTTCGCACATGCGCAGGAGCGGTTGGCGAAAAATGCTGATCCGGTCAGGGAGCGAACCGGCATCCCACCACGAGTCCCGCTCGGTCAGCGGGGTTCCCTCGTAGAGGCCCAGGAGATCGGGGTCGGGTTCCTCTCCGGGACCGGGCTCAAACTCCTCCTTGACGAAGATCGCCACATTGTTCATTGCGCGCGCAAGTTTGTCGGGGATCTGGTCGATCGCGTCATCGACCGCGGATTCGAAGTCTTCGAGGCTCATGTCAATGGGCACGCAGGAAACTCTACTGCCGCCGCTCCGGCCACGCGTTCGGCGCATGACTACCGCGTTTTGTGTAATCGAGATTGAGGCCCTATAGTTTTAGAGGTCCACAACGAGGAGTAAAGCACTTGTGTGGTCCAGGCCCCCATCGTCTAGCGGCCTAGGACACCGCCCTTTCACGGCGGCGGCACGGGTTCGAATCCCGTTGGGGGTACGCAAGAGAGTTGTCTAAAGCACCGCCACGGTGCTGTTAGGATAAAACTCTTGCAAAATCGCAAGGCCCTGTAGCGCAGTTGGTTAGCGCGCCGCCCTGTCACGGCGGAGGTCGCGGGTTCAAGTCCCGTCAGGGTCGCTGAGGCGGCCGGAGAAATCCGGACGTCGACGGTGATCATCACAAGATGGTTGCAAGGCTCTGTAGCTCAGTTGGTAGAGCGTTCGACTGAAAATCGAAAGGTCACCGGATCGACGCCGGTCGGAGCCACCACTGAAAGCCCCTGGGAAACCGGGGGCTTTTGCTTTGCCCACTTCCCTTCGCCTCCAGGCCATCCTCCCGTGCCTCAGTGTCGAATCGATTCAGGGCCGGGGACCCGTCCATTAGGGTAGGTCTCGGGAACGAGCAATGCGCACACCGGGCGGGGAGGGGCTGCAACATGCCACATAGGATTCTGGTTGTCGACGATGATGCGGACATCCGCGATCTCGTTGCAACCAAGCTGCAGTCCAGCGGCTATGAGGTGGAGACTGCCGGCGACGGCGTCGCAGGCCTGGAACTGGCAACGACCGGTGAGTACAGCCTCGTGATTTCGGACGTCATGATGCCGGGCATGTCCGGAGTGGACATGGTCCGGATGATGCGCGCAGCTGAGCCCCCCATCTCCGTTCCCGTCATCCTTCTGACGGCGAAGAACCAGGAACGTGACATCGAAAACGGCTTCGCAGCCGGAATCACTGACTACGTCGTCAAGCCGTTCAGCCCCCGTGAGCTCGCAGCCCGGGTCGCGGGCATCCTCGCCCGCTAATTCCTGTGCTGGTCTCCTGGGAGGTACTGGCGGTCGCCGTCGTCGTACTGATTGCGGCCTGCCTTCTTGCGCTCGCCGCCGTGGTCATCGTCAAGGGCTCACGCCACGTGCGTGAGCGTCGCCGGACTGTCCATGATGCGGTGATCCGCAGTCGCATCATGGAGCTTGCGGTTGCTGAGGATGCCGCACTGGATGCGCTCGTCAAGGACCTCGCATCCACCTCCGGCACCGTCGGCACCCACGTCGAGGAAACACTCCTGCGGATGATTCCCGAAGTCCGCGGCGACGTTCGCGAGGCGATGATCCGCGTCCTCGCTGGTCGGGGACTGCTGCGCCGTTCCCTTGAGCGGATCAACTTCCGCAGCGCCATCCAGCGGGCGGCCGCGGCGGAACTCCTTGGTATCTTCGGGGGCAAGGAAGTCGTCAGGCCCCTCACTGTGGCACTGCGGGACAGGAGCCACGAAGTTCGCCTCGTGGCCGCCCGTGCCCTCGGTGTCACCGCCCGGCCGGAAGCCGGAGGCAACCTGATCGACGCGCTGTCCCTGAGCAGCGGAATTCCGCACTCGGTCGCGGCCACAGCGTTGCTCAATCTCCCCGAGCAGGATCCCGCGGTGTACATCGAGGGTCTGAAGGATCGCGATGCCGGCATCCGCTACGGGTCTGCCGCCGTCGTCGGACTGTTGCTCATGTCGGAAGCGGCGGAAGCGCTGTTCCGTTGCATGGTGTCGGAAAGTAAGCGGGAGGACGCGTCCGACGTCGTCATTGCCGCCTGCGCGCGATCCCTGGGCAGGCTGGGGTATCAGCCCGCCACCAGCGCGCTGGCCGAAATCTCCTGCTCAGGCGAGGCGCCGTCGTCGGTACGGCAGGCAGCCGGTGAAGCACTCAAGACGATGCCCGGCGCTGAGGCGCGGGACGTGCGCCAGCGGGTGCTGGAGCACGCTGATGCGGATGTTCGCCGCATCCTCGTGGACGCCTAGGGCGAGCGGATGGATAACGTACTGGGCCCGTTGCGGTCGGGGATCCAATGGCTCTTCGAGCTGACCGCGTACCCCGTGCTTGCCTACTTCATTGTGATCAACACCTCCCTTCTCCTGCTCATCGTTCTCGCCAGCGTGAACTTCAGGGGGCACCTTCGGAGACAGTCCTTCGCGGGGTCGCGTATCACTGCCGCCTCTCCGCTAAGCCCGGGGATCTCCGTCCTGATGCCCGCCTACAACGAGGGCGCCGTAATCGCCGCCTCGGTGCGCGCGGTGCTGGACCTGCGTTACCCGGATCACGAAGTTGTTGTCATCAACGACGGCAGCTCGGATGAAACACTGCAGACATTGGTCGATGTGTACGACCTCGTTGAAGACCGGCGGGAAGTTTCGACCAGGGTGCCCGTCCGCGGAACCATCCGCGGCATCTACCGTGCACGCGATACTGCCCTGCCGATTGTCGTGATCGACAAGGAAAATTCCGGACGATCGGACTCGCTGAACACGGGCCTGAACGTCGCGTCGAAAGACTTGGTGGTCATGGTCGACGCCGACAGCCTGCTGGATCCCGACTCCCTCCTGGTGGTGGCCAAACCTTTCACCGATGACCCCGAGCGCGTGATCGCGACCGGCGGCGTGGTGCGCGTCGCCAACGGGTGCGAGGTCGTGGCAGGCCGCGTGGTCGACGTGAACATGCCGAAGAATTACTTTGCACGCATCCAGATTGTCGAGTATCTGCGCTCGTTCCTCCTCGGGCGGGCCGGGTGGTCGCAGCTGAACTCGTTGATCCTGATCTCTGGCGCGTTCGGCATGTTCCGGCGCGACCTGGTGATCCAGGCAGGCGGGCTGGATCCGGATTGCATCGGCGAGGACTTCGAGTTGGTCATGCGGCTGCATCGAATGATGCGCGAATCCAAACGGAAATACCGGGTCATCTTCATCGCCGAGCCGGTGTGCTGGACTGAAGTGCCCTCCACTGCCGCTGTGCTTGCACGACAACGACGGCGGTGGCACCGCGGGCTGTGGGAGGTCCTCGTAAAGTACCGCGGCATGACGTTCAATCCGCGCTACGGAAGTGTTGGCATGATCGCACTGCCGTACTACTGGATCTTCGAGCTAGTTGCCCCCGCCATCGAACTCTTCGGCATCATCATCGTCCCGTTGGGCCTGCTGCTCGGCGTGGTGGATGTGCCCTATGCGCTCGCGTTTATTGCGGTGGCGTATCTCTATGCCATCTTCGTCTCCCTGATGGCGCTGCTGGTGGAGGAGGCCTCCTTCCACCGCTACAACCGGTGGGGGGATCTGTGGATTGCGCTGCTGGTTTCCGTGCAAGAGAACATCGGGTACCGCCAGCTCACCGCGGTCTGGCGGATCCAGGGGTGGTGGGCAGCACTTCGCGGCAAGAAGCAGGTGTGGGGCACCATGACCCGGACGGGGTTCGAAGCCGCCTCACAGTAATCCCGAGCGATCCGTTCGATCGATATCGGTTGGGGAGAGGACTTGCCCGGTTGACCGTTAATATCGAGGAGCGTACCCGACAGGGATGAGAGTCCCGTCAGCAAGTCCCGCACATGGAAGGATCGTTAGGCGTGAGACCCGTGTTCGCCGTGGCTGCCTGGAGCGCTGTCGCTCTGATGCTGTCAGGCTGTGCCGGGACTGCGCCGGAGGCCACAAGCAGCCTGAGCATGCCGGCCGAACCGCCCAAGGCGCCGCAGCCTTCACCTTCCGGGTCGGTGGTACCGCACCCGAGGCTGGCCGAGGAGGTGAGCGCCGGAGCCGCAATGGAAGACTGTCTTGTCGTGGCCGCGGGGGTTTCCTCAGTGCTGCTTGCACCGCTCAGCTTCAAGGGCGATGCAGACCCCGAAAAAATGGCGAAACTTGAGCATCAGCTGAACCATCTGCACGGGAAGGTGCCCGACGAACTGAAGCCGCATTTCGTCCGTTTAGCGGACGCGGCGGAGGGCGGTGAGGACGGGGCCGGCCAGTTCGATGAAGAAGCCTTCCGGGAAGCGCTGAAGCCGGTGCAGGAGTGGCTTACGCATCACTGCAGCTAGCCCGTCCGCTGACCATTTCCGGCGCGTGTCAAAGGTTCAGCGGAAGGGTTAGGCTGAGCGAGAGAGAAAGGGTCCCAGCATGGAAAACGAGCAGGAAACCCGGCCCGCGGGCCTAACGCCGATCGCTGCCTCGGCAACCGGCAGGACAACCATCTCAGAAACGGCCGTAGCCAAGGTCGCCGCTATCGCCGCCCGTAAGGTCCCGGGTGTGTATGCGCTGGGCAGCGGCACCGGACGGGCGCTCGGAGCGCTTCGCGACGTCGTTGGTGCCAGCGACCTCGCACAGGGCGTGCACGTCGAGGTCGGCGAGATCCAGGCTGCCGTTGACGTGAACCTTGTCGCCGAATACGGGTATCCGCTTACGGCGGTGGCGGACCAGGTCCGGGCAGCAGTGTTTGCTGCGGTCGGTGAGCTCGTGGGCCTGCAGGTCATCGAAGTCAACGTCGAGGTCAATGATGTGCACGTGCCCGGCCTGAATGATCCGAAGACCCCCGATAAGCCGCGGCCTGCGGCGAGCTAGGAGACACCATGAACCTCACTGTCGTCGGGATGCTCGTGGGTACCATCCTGGCTTTCGCCGCATTGATCTTCGAGTTCTGGGGTTTCCTTCTGGTGGCCCTCTTCATGGCCATCGGCGCGTTCGTTGGCCGGGTCGCAGAGGGCAAACTCGACCTGCGCAGCGTGCGTGACGCCCTGGCCGGACGCCGTTCATCCTCGTGACCCCCGCATCCGCCGCGCGCGTGCGGCTCCCCGGGCACAATCGGATCACCACGCAGGCACTGACCAGCACCGCCTGCGGCGTTGCCTCCGATATTCTTCACGTGCCCGTCCGGGAGATTAGAGCGACCTGGTTCGACGACGCCGGATTGCTTGGGCTCAATCTCGCCCTGCCCATCGCGGTGCCTCCCCTGCACCGGGTGGCAGCGGACCCCTCAGCGGTTGCGGTTTTCGGCGGATCGGTGGAGGACAGGGTGCACCGTGCCAAGGGCGAGATCCTGCAACGCGTCATGCAGCTGAGCGGATCGCGCCTGAGCCGCGTGGACATCCGCGTCACGGGCGCCCTCGTTTCCGACGGCGGGAGGGCCAGATGAACGATGAAACCACCCGGCTCACCTCCGAGGTCATCCGGCGGGAAACACACGCCTCCCGGGCGATACCGTCAACCATCGTTGCCGTGCTCGTCATTGTGTTGGCCCTATATGTGATGCTCGAGGCGGCGCTGAAGGCACTCGGACAGGAGCCATGGCTGTTGGGCCCTGAGGAGGCTGCGGGCTGGGTCGGTTCCCTCCCGGAGGGCGTATCCACCAGCGTGCTCGCCGCGGCCGGAGCGCTGATCTTCCTGGTGGGTCTCTTTTTCTTCCTGGCCGCCATCCTGCCCGGCAGGAGGGCGCGGCTGAGCATACCGAACGATCGTGCCGCCGTCGTCGTTGATTCGGAGGTGCTGGCCTCCTCCCTGGCGCGCCGCGCGCGCGTCGCCGCGGGCGTCGCGCCGGAGCAGGTGCTGGTGACGATCGGGCGGCGGATCGTTGAGGTGCAGGTGCGGCCAACATCGGGGATCCCGGTTAACGACCGGTCAGTCCAGGCAGCCGTGGAGGACGAACTCCGCCGCAGCGCCGTCGATCCGGTGCCCGAGGTCCGTGTGACGGTGGCGCAGTCAGGGGTGATCGGGCAGTGAACCAGACCCCGCGAGTCATCAACCGCATCCTGCTGGCAGTGTTCGGTGCGATCCTGATGCTGGTGGGCGCCCTGGCGCTGGCGCTCGGTGCGCCCGGGGTTGACCGCTGGTGGCAGTCAACGGCAGCACAGGCCGGCGATGGGATCAGCAACGTGCTTGAATCCACTACGCTTCCGGGGCAGCGCGATAGCTGGTTATGGATTGTCGTTGCCCTGCTCATGGTCGTGCTGGTTATTCTCATGATCGCGTGGGTGGCCAATCAGGGGAAGGGCCGCTCGGGAACGCTCGCCTATGACGACGACGACGATCCCGTTCCCGGCAGCGTCACCATCAACGCCGCCGTAGCTGAGCAGGCGCTCAAGGCGGCGCTGAGCGACCGGGTGGACCTGGTGAACTCAGCGGTGTCCACCTATGAATTCCGCGGCCGGCCTGCGCTGAAGGTACGGGTCTTTCCGCGGCAGGGGGTAGCGCCCTATGTGGTGGCGGAAGAGGTGTCGGGGCTCGTTTCCGCACTCGATGACGTCCTCGGCGTGCAGACCCCGGTGCTGATCAGCATCAGCTCCGGTGCCCGCACGCGGTTCACCCGCGCCGAGAGGGTGCGCTAGGGCTTTGGCGCAGCTCACGGTGCACTGGCCCCCCTGATCTGTTACCGCTCGATCCACACAGCGCTGTTCGGCTGCAGCGCGCCGTCGGTCACCGCATCCTCCGCGCTCGCAACAACGACGACGCCGGCAGGCAGTTCGATGGGCTCCTCGCCCATGTTTGCCACCAGCAGTACGGACCCGTTGGTGAAGGCAACCACGCCGGCCTGAGGGCGGTGTTCCGGAGCCCACTCAACAGATCCGCGGCCCAGCAGCCGCGCTGAGCGCTCGGCCAGCGCGGACTTCACCAGCTCGTGAACCGAGCCCGGGCGGCCGACCTGCACGTCCGCCGCGTAGTCGGCGAAGCTGGCGGGCTGAGGCAGCCAGGGGGCGACGCCGTCGTCCGTGGTGCTGAAGCCGAAGCCCGGGGCGCCTGCCTTCCACGGAATCGGGATGCGACAACCGTCGCGGCCGCGCTCTGCACCCTGGGTCCGGAAGAACGCAGGATCCTGGCGGACGGTGTCATCGAGCAGCGTGTGCTCGGGCAGGCCCAGTTCGTCGCCCTGGTACAGGTACGCGGAGCCGGGCAGCGCAAGCATGATGAGTATTCCCGCGCGTCCGCGCCGCAGGCCTAGCGCCTCATCCGGCTGTTCATCCGGCGTTCCTACGCCCTTGGGCAGCTGCGTCGGATCCTGAAGGCCGAAGCGCGTGGTGTGCCGAACGGTGTCGTGATTCGACAGCACCCAGGTGCTGGGCGCGCCGACGTTTCCGGCCTGTGCGAGGGACTCGGTGACGCTCACACTCAGGCGCCCGGCATCCCAGCCGGCACGCAGGAAGTCAAAGTTAAAGGCCTGCTGCATCTCGTCGGGTCGCACATAGTGGAAGAGCCGTTCGGTCGGCTCCACCCAGGCTTCGGCCACGAGCATGCGGTCACCTGGGTATTCGGCGAGGACCCGGTTCCAGTCGCGATAGATTGCGTGGACGCCGGGCTGGTCGAAGTACGGCGGTGTGGGTTCGGTGGCCGCCACCTCCTCCGCCGCGTCCGGATTATGCACATCGCCGACCATGCTCTCGCGGCCGGCCCAGTCCGGAAGTCCCTCGGCCTTGACCAGACCGTGCGCCACGTCGATGCGAAATCCGTCGACGCCGCGATCCAGCCAGAAGCGCAGGACGGAGATCATTTCCTCATGGACTTCCGGGTTCTCCCAGTTCAGGTCCGGTTGCTTTGTGTCGAAGAGATGCAGGTACCACTGACCGTCCTCGATCCGCGTCCAGGCGTTGCCGCCGAAGATGGACTGCCAGTTGTTCGGCGGCAGTTCGCCGTTCGCGCCGCGTCCGTCCCGGAACATGTACCGGTCGCGCTCACGGGAGCCCTTGGGGGAGCGCAGGGCAGCCTGGAACCACTCGTGCTCATCGGAGGTGTGGTTGGGGACGAGGTCGACGATCACCTTGAGTCCGCGCTGGTGCGCTTCGGCGAGCATGGAGTCGAAGTCAGCAAGAGTGCCGAACCGGGGGTCCACGTCCCGGTAGTCCGCCACGTCGTACCCGGCGTCGGCCTGCGGTGAGACATAAAAGGGTGAGAGCCACACGGCATTGACTCCCAGATTCTCAAGGTAGGGGAGTTTGCTTTTGATGCCGTGAAGGTCACCCATGCCGTCACCGTTCCCGTCCGCGAATGAACGGGGGTAGATCTGATAGATGACAGCGTCTTCCCACCATGCAGCACCACGCTCGTTCTGGGCCTGGTGAGTCGGGGTTGAGAGCTCGGCGGCAGTCATGGGGCTCCTCTTCAGATGCGGGTCACGATTGGATATCGACCGGGCGGTACGGTGCACTCGGTGTTGCAGATCACAACGTAAGCGCTTACTTTGATGTTATCAAGAGGCTAGGCGGCGGTGCCCACTCAGAGACCGACTGCCAGACAAAGGAGTCATTTAATGGCGATTATTCGCGGAAGCAAAGCGGTGCTGCCGATTGCGGCACTCAGCGTACTAACGCTCACACTCTCTGCCTGTGGGACAGGTGGCGACGGCGACGGAGGAGGCGGCGAGGAACCGGCCGCGGACTGCGCGGCCTACGAGGAATACGGAACCTTCGACGGCGAAGAAGTGCGTGTCTACTCGACCATCGTGGACATTGAAGCCGAGCGTCTCGAAAATTCCTGGGCCGACTTCGCAGAGTGCACCGGCGCCGAAATAGTCTATGAAGGGTCGAAGGAATTTGAGACCCAGATCGGCGTCCGCTCACAGGCCGGCAACCCTCCGGACATCGCGATCTTCCCGCAGCCCGGTCTGCTCGCAGCTGAGGTGGCCGGCGGCAACGTACTGCCCGCCCCCGATGAAGTGGAAGCGCTCGTCGATGAGAACTGGTCCGAGGACTGGAAGGGCTACGGCACGGTCGACGGTGAGTTCTACGGCGCTCCAATGCTCGCCAACGTGAAGGGTTACGTCTGGTACTCCCCGGCGACCTTCGAGGAGAAGGGGTGGGAAATCCCTGAGACCCTCGACGAGATGATGACCCTCACCGAGGACATCGCAGCAGAAGGAACAATGAAGCCGTGGTGCGCAGGATTCGAATCCGGCGAGGCCACGGGTTGGCCGGGCACCGACTGGATCGAAGACTACGTGCTGCGCCAGGCCGGCCCGGACGTCTATGACCAGTGGGTCAACCACGAAATTCCGTTCAACGACCCGCAAATCGTTGAAGCATTCGACTCCGTGGGTGAAATCCTCAAGAACGATGACTACGTCAACGGCGGATTCGGTGACTCTCGTTCCATCCTGACCACGCCGTTCGCCGATGCCGGCCAGCCGGTCCTCGACGGAGCGTGCGCAATGCACCACCAGGCGTCCTTCCAGGCATCAAACTGGCCTGAAGGTACCGAAATCGCCGAAGACGGAGACGTCTGGGCCTTCATGACCCCGGGTGTTGAAGCCGGCAGCGGTGCAATCACGGGCGGCGGCGAGATTGTCGCTGCGTACTCCGACGAACCCGCAGTTGTGGCCTTCCAGACCTTCATGGCTTCCGCTGAGTTCGCCAACAACCGCGTTTCCGAGGGTGGTGCCATCAGCGCCAACAAAGCGCTCGACGCCTCGCTTGCCCAGAGCCCTCTGGACAAGCAGTCCATCGAGCTGTTGCAGAGCGAAGATACCGTCTTCCGGTTCGACGCGTCTGACCTGATGCCGGGGGCCGTAGGCTCCAACTCCTTCTGGAAGGGCATCGTTGAGTGGATCAACGGCACGCCGACGCAGCAGGTGGTTGACACCATCGAAAGCAGCTGGCCCCAGTAGTTCCTTCACGAACCCGGCGTATCACTCACGTGGTACGCCGGGTTCGTACTGACTTTCTCGATCTTCGGGAATATTTCCCACAAAGGAGGCTTCGCTATGGAGGATCTCGGCGAAAAATTCCTGCAGGTGGTGATCGCCCTGGCTGTCTTTGCCGCCATCATCGGGATCATCATGCTGCTGGTTGACCGGGCACCCAAATCTTTCCGCGACAAAGCGACGATCCTGGGGTTCATGGCGCCTGCCGCGATCCTGCTGATCATCGGCATGGTCTGGCCCGCACTGCAGACCACCTTCCTCGCGTTCACGGACCGTAACGGAAACGTCAACGGCATCGACAACTTCATCTGGATGTTCACAGAGCCGTCCGCTCTGGTCACACTGAGGAACACCGTGCTGTGGGTGATTCTCGTTCCCACGCTCTCGACGATCATCGGGCTCGTCTACGCAGTGTTCATCGACAAGGCACATGGCGAACGCGTCCTGAAAGCTCTCGTCTTCATGCCGATGGCCATTTCCATGGTCGGCGCCGGCATCATCTGGAATTTCATGTACGCCTTCCGCGGCTCGGAGCAAGAGCAGATCGGCCTCGTGAACCAGATCCTCGTCTGGTTCGGTGGGGAGCCGAAGCAGTTCCTGCTCGACGCTCCGGGAAACACCTTTTTCCTCATCGCAGTGATGGTGTGGATCCAGGTGGGGTTCGCCATGGTTATTCTTTCGGCGGCGATCAAGGGGATACCGGCGGATGTTATTGAAGCATCGCGGCTCGACGGCGCGGGTGCATGGCAGCAGTTCCGGAACATCACCATCCCGTCCATTCGCGGCGCACTGGTGGTGGTGGTGACCACCATCACGATCATCACCCTGAAGGTGTTCGACATCGTTCGCACCATGACGGCGGGTAATTACGAGACGTCGGTCATCGCCAACGAGATGTACACCCAGGCGTTCCGGGCCGCTGAACCCGGTCGCGGAGCAGCCCTGGCACTGGTCCTGTTCCTCATGGTGCTGCCGGTAGTCATTTATAACGCTCGGGTACTCAAGAAGCAGAAGGAGATCCGATGACTTCGACACCAGCTGTACCAGTAATTGTCGGCACCGAGGACGGTCAACCAGCCCCGCCGATCGCCCGCCGGGTAAAACAGCGACTTACCTCCCGCGGTGCCACGATTGCTGCGGTGATCATCGCCATCATCTGGACCGTTCCGACTGCCGGCTTGTTCATTTCCTCCTTCAGACCGCAGGCGGAAATCAACCGAAACGGTTGGTGGAACATCCTGTCCAACTTCGAGTTCACGCTCGATAACTACAGGGACGTACTCGTCTCCGGCGGCAGCCAGTCACCCAACCTCGGACAGTACTTCGTCAACTCCCTTGCCATTGTCATTCCCGCGACCCTCATCCCGTTGGTGGTCGCCTCGATGGCCGCCTACATCTTCGCGTGGAGCAACTTCCGCGGCAAGGACACGTTGTTTGTCTTTGTCTTCGCGCTGCAGATCATCCCCCTGCAGATGGCTCTGATTCCGCTGCTGACGCTGTTCGTCAACCTGAAGATCGGCGAGTTCCAATTGTTGCCCTCGGGTTCCTATGCGCAACTGTGGCTGGCGCATACGATCTTCGCGCTGCCATTGGCCATCTTCCTCCTGCACAATTTCATAGCCGAGATTCCCGGCGAGGTCATCGAAGCAGCGAGGGTGGACGGCGCCGGGCACGCGACCATCTTCTGGCGCATCATCATTCCGCTGTCGGTTCCCGCACTCGCTTCCTATGCGATTTTCCAGTTCCTGTGGGTCTGGAATGACCTGCTGGTGGCGTTGGTGTTCTCCGGAGGTACAGGCGACGTCGCGCCCATCACGCAGCGACTTGCCGAGCTGACCGGAACACGCGGCGGAGAGTGGCACAGACTGACGGCAGGCGCGTTCGTATCAATGATCGTTCCGCTGCTCGTCTTCTTCGGGCTGCAACGCTACTTTGTCCGCGGGCTGCTTGCTGGTGGGCTCAAGGGCTGATGCAACGTGACCGGCATCGAGGATGTTGCGGTTGCCACCGGGGTGTCAACCGCGACAGTGTCGCGCGCACTGCGCGGGCTGACTGGAGTGTCGGAGAGCACCCGCGCCCGCGTGCTGAGCGCGGCGCGGGAGCTCGGCTATGTACCGTCGTCGGCTGCGTCGGGACTGGCCTCCGGACGAACCATGGCGATGGGCGTGCTGCTGCCCATGATCGAAACTTGGTACTTCTCGGCTGTCCTGGAGGGCGTGGACCGTCAACTCCGTGCCGCAGGATATGACCTCATCGTCTTCAGTCTGGGCGGAACGGGAGTAAACAGGGAAAGGGTGTTCCACCGTTCGATCCTGCGAAAGCGGATCGATGCCCTCCTGGTGATGTGCATGGAACTCACGGAGGATGAGCATCGCGCCCTCCGGGAACTGGAATCGCCCACCATTGTGGTGGGCGGTTCCGTTCAGGGCGTGCGTCATGTCGGCATCGATGATGATGCAGCCGTTCGGGACGCCATGGAACACCTGATCTCACTCGGTCACACCCGGATCGGACATGTGCGGGGAGGCGGTTCTTTCGGCCTGTATTTTGAGGTACCCCGCATCCGTGAGGAGTCCTATCACGCGACGATGGCTGCCCACGGTCTATCGGTA
The DNA here is from genome assembly GCF_059089725.1 of Arthrobacter sp. M71 S08. NCBI lineage: Bacteria > Bacillati > Actinomycetota > Actinomycetes > Micrococcales > Micrococcaceae > Arthrobacter > Arthrobacter sp. M71 S08. The sequence continues at coordinate 254,490 of NZ_JBNHEY010000004.1, forward strand.
CGCGAGGAATGGTCCGTCTTCGGTGACTTCCGCTTCAAGGAGGCAAAGATCGCCGTGAAGCGGATGCTCTCGACAGCGCGTGAACGGCCCACGGCATTGTTCTGCTCGTCCGACGAGATGGCGTTCGGTGCCCTGATTGCCGCTTCCGAGCTCGGCATCCGCGTGCCGGACGAACTCTCTATCGCAGGGATTGACGATCACGAGTTCGCCGAACCCATGGGCCTGACCACGGTGCGGCAGATGCCCGAGGAGCAGGGTGCCTCCGCAGCGGAACTCCTCCTGAACGAGCTGGAAGGTGTGCCGCCCGTGCAAAACCCGCCGACGCAGCCCCACGAACTCATCCTGCGCGCCTCGACTGGCCCGGCGCCCGGCTAGCCGGGTCCCGGTCGCTACGCTTGGAGACATGGCTACCGACCTCCTCTATCTCGACGACTTCGATGTGCTGACTGCTTCCGCCACGGTTACGGCGGTGACCAGGCTCGACGACGGCCGGCTCGACGTCGAACTCGACCGCACCTGCTTTTATCCCCGCGGCGGAGGACAGGACTGGGACACCGGGACAATCTCCGCAGGGGACGCTGCCTTCACCGTCGAGGAGGTGCGCCTCGATGAGCACGGGGTGGTCCACCACCTGGGTGAGGGCACTGTGTCGGAGGGTGCCGGCGTCGTACTGGATGTGGACGCCGAGCGGCGGGCGGTGAATACCCGGCTTCATTCAGCCGGACACATTGTTGATCTCGCCGTCGAGCGGCTGGGCCTCTCATGGGTGCCGGGCAAGGGTGCGCACTATCCGCACATGTCCTTCGTCGAGTACAACGGCGACGTCCCCGAAGACATTGAGGAGACCCGTCAGCGCATCGAGCGCGAGGTGGGACGGGTCATCGATGAGGGCAGCCGCAACGAGATCCGGTTCATGCCGGTCGCTGACATGGGCGAATACTGCCGGCACGTTCCGGAGAACATCCCTACCAACAAGCCCGCGAGGATCGTGCTCTACAACCCGACCTTCGGGGTGCCGTGCGGCGGGACGCATGTGCGTGATGTCGCCGAGGTCGGGAAGCTCAACATCACCAGGATCAAGTCAAAGAAAGGCATCACGAAGGTGTCCTACGCGGTCGACGGCGTCAACTAGGAGGCGCGGGCGAGCTGGCGGATGGGAACCCACCGCGACGCGAGGCGCCGGTAGGCTGCGGCCGCGCCGGTCATGTCCACTTCGGCGAGGCACTCGATGCCCATCCGGACATCCATGGGCGACTCGTCCGGGAACACCAGGTCCGCTACCGGCCCGTAGTCCAGCTCGACGACGGCGTCACGGCGGAAGGACTCCAGCCATTCGGTGATCTCGGTCAGCTCTTCAAGCAGGTCCAGTTCCGGGGCGGCGATCGCGAGGCTGGCGACGGCGCGTCGGGAACGGTCAATGCACTCGCTGATCGTGACGGAGACACGGACGGTGTGGACTTGGCCGTCGTCGTCGACGACCTCGGTGAGGTCGTCCTCATGGATGAGCACAAACCAGGCGAAGGGGACGCCCCAGGTAGCGGACCGGGTGTGCAGCTTCGCCGTGGACTCGGCGAGCGTCTCCGGATCCAGCCGCGCCTGATGCGCTTCACGGGCAATGTCCGGGAGCAGCACGTCCATCAGCGGACCGCGGATGGTCTGCTCGAGGGACTCGGCGGCGAGGAAGGTGCGCACCGCCAACTGGTTGGGGCAGTAGAAGGGTGCGGTGGTCCCGTTGCCGCGCGGGAAGTGAAGCACTCGCACGAGGTCCTGCGCATGGTGCGGGAAGGGGTCCGAGACGGCACGCGTGATGCGCCGCATCGCGTCGAGGCGGTCCATCGCCTCGGTGACCCGGCGCTCGCGGGTCCGCTGTTCCAGGATTGCGAGTTGCTGGGCGTCACTGAACGCGTCGAGTGGTTCATAAACCCGCAGGAAGGAAACGTAGGGGAAGCTGCGGCCCGCGCGCGGCATGTGAGCCATGGGTCAGGTCAGCTCCACGATGACGGGCGCATGGTCGGATGCGCCCTTGCCCTTGCGTTCCTCACGGTCGATCGAAGCTCCGCCTACACGTTCGGCGAGGGCAGGGGAGGCGAGCACGAAGTCGATGCGCATTCCCATGCGCTTGGGGAAGCTGAGCTGCTTGTAGTCCCAGTAGGTGTACACGCCGGGGCCAGGGGTGTACGGACGGACGACGTCGGTGAAGCCCGACTCCTCGAAGGCATGGAACGCGGCGCGCTCCGGCGGGCTGACGTGGGTGTAGCCGTTGTTGAGGAAGAGGTCGATGTCCCAGACGTCCTCATCCTGCGGCGCAATGTTCCAGTCACCGGTCAGCGCCACCTGGGCTGACGGATCCGCCTCCAGCAGCCCGACGGCGTGCTTGCGCAGCAGCTCGAGCCATTCGATCTTGTATGCCATATGCGGGTCTCCGAGCGCTCTGCCGTTCGGGACGTACAGGCTCCACACCCGTACGCCGCCGCAAGTGGCGCCGATCGCGCGGGCCTCCTGCACAGGATCGGCGTCCTTCCCGAACACGGGCTGTCCCGGGAAGGTGCGCTCAACGTCGGTCAACCCCACACGGGAAGCGATGGCGACGCCGTTCCACTGGCTCACGCCGAAGTGCGCCACCTCGTAGCCGCTCTTCTCGAACATGTCCCAAGGGAAGTTCTCGTCCTTGCACTTGGTTTCCTGGATGGCAAGGACGTCCACATCGGAGCGGTCGAGCCAGGCCTCCACACGGTCGGCACGGGCTCGGAGGGAATTGACGTTCCAGGTCGCAATCTTCACAGTTGCTACGTTACCCAATCGGCGGGTTTTGCTTGGTACCCGATCCTCTATCAGACGTGAGCGCCCGCCCTGCGGTCAGGATTCGGGTGTGCCGCGCCACCATGAATCGTGAATGGAGACGGGGACCGTGCGCTTGTGCCGGGTCATAAGGTAGCGGCGCTCGATGAGCTGCGCTGCTTCCTCGGGAACTTCCCGGCCCTCAAGGTAGTCGTCGATCTGGTCGTAGGTAAGGCCCAGTTCGTGCTCGTCGGTCTGGCCGGGGTTCTCATCCAGCAGGTCCGCGGTGGGAATCTTGTTATAGAGGCGTTCCTCCGCGCCGAGTTCCTTGAGGAGCTGGCGGTTCTGCCGCTTGTTCAGGCCAAACAGCGGGAGGATATCCGCGCCGCCGTCGCCGTACTTCGTGAAGAAGCCCGTGACGGACTCGGCGCCATGGTCCGTGCCGATGACCAGGAGGTTGTCTTCGCCGGCCAGGGCGTACTGCGCCACCATGCGTACGCGCGCCTTCACGTTGCCCTTGTTGAAATCGGACATTTCTTTGCCGGCAGCGCTGGAAAACTCGCGCTGGAAACCGTCGACGGCGGGAGCAACGTTGTAGACGACGGACCGGTCCGGCGCGATAAAGGCCAGCGCTGCCTGCGCGTCATCCTCGTCATGCTGGACGTTATATGGCAGACGGGCAGCCACGAAGGAGGCTTCGGTGCCCTCGGCCCGCAGTTCCTCCGCCGCCTGTTGCGCCAGTTTTCCCGCGAGGGTTGAGTCCAGACCGCCGCTGATCCCGAGCACAAAGCCCTGGGTCCGGGAGGCCTGGACGTAGTCCTTCAGGAAGTCCACGCGCTGGCGGATCTCCTTCACAGGGTCGATGGTGGGGCTTACGCCCATTTCGTCGATGATCTTCGCCTGAAGTTCGCGCATGGGGACAGGTTACTAAACTCCGCCGGACTACTGCTTGAACGCGGCGTCGAAGGACAACGACGACGGCGCGAAGTCGAATTTCCTCAGGAAAGCGAGAGCCTCGGGGGCACCGTCGAGACGGTCCATGCCGGCGTCCTCCCACTCAACTGAGATCGGACCGTCATAGCCGATTGCGGTGAGGGCCCGGAAGCTGTCCTCCCAGGGCACGTCACCGCGTCCGGTCGACACGAAGTCCCAGCCGCGGCGGGGATCTCCCCAGGGTAGGTGCGAGGACAGAATGCCGTTGCGGCCGCCGCCCATCCGCATCTTCGTGTCCTTGCAGTCCACGTGGTAGATCCGGTCCGCGAAGTCGGAGATGAATGCCACCGGGTCTATCTGCTGCCACATGAAGTGGCTCGGATCCCAGTTGAGTCCGAAAGCGGGCCGGTTCCCGACGGCGTCGAGCGCGCGACGGGTGGACCAGTAGTCGTAGGCGATTTCTGAGGGGTGCACCTCGTGGGCGAAGCGCACGCCGCACTCATCAAATACGTCGAGGATGGGGTTCCACCGGTCAGCGAAGTCCTGGTACCCGGCGTCGATCACGTCCTGGCTGACGGGAGGGAACATGGCGACGTACTGCCAGATGGACGAGCCGGTGAAGCCGACGACGGTCTTCACACCGAGCTTCTTGGCGAGCCGTGCGGTGAGCTTCATTTCCTCCGCAGCGCGCTGCCGTACGCCCTCGGGATCACCGTCGCCCCAGACCTTGGGGCCGACAATGGCTTCGTGGCGGAAGTCGATCGGGTTGTCGCAGACAGCCTGGCCCTTGAGGTGGTTCGAGATGGCCCACACCTTGAGGTTGTTGCGCTCCAGGATGTCGAGCCGTTCCTGGATGTAGTCGTCATCATCCCAGCGCCAGGCGTCGAGGTGATCACCGGAGACTGCGATCTCCAGTCCGTCGTACCCCCACTGGCCTGCGAGTTCGGCTACCTTCTCGAACGGCAGGTCCGCCCACTGGCCCGTGAACAGGGTGAAATTGCGTGCCATGAATTTTTCTCCTTGCGTGAGTGGTCAGGAAAGCGTGCGGGTAGTGGGGTTCCAGTCTTCGGGCAGGGGCTCGGCCGCCACGGCGGAACTGGCGACGTCAACGAACGTGCGGTTTTCCACGGATTCGGCGATGGAAGCCATGGTGTCCAGGACGTGGAAGGCTGTTTCACCCTGTGCGCGGTGCAGAACACCGGCACGGATCGAGCGGGCCATATCTAGCACTCCGGTGCCGCGGCCGAAGGTGGAACCGACGGCCGGGAGGGTTTCCCAGTCGTCGGCACCGTGGCGGTGGAGGCGGATGGCGCCGTCGAACATGTTCGGGTCCGGGAAGGCAATCGTGGCTTCCGACCCGGTGATCTCCACGAAACCGTGACGGGGGAGCGGCGAATCGAAGCTGAAGTTGCTTGTGGAGGAGGCGCCGCCCTTGAACTGGACCAGCGCGCTCACATGCGTGGGAACGGTGACGGCGAACTCTTCACCAGCGCACGGGCCGGATCCGATCACGCGGGTCTCCCGTGACCGCGACCCAAGCGCGGCTACGGTGTTCACGCTGCCGAAGGCCTGTACCAGCGCGGTCAGATAGTAAGGACCCATGTCGAACAACGGCCCCGCACCCTCCTGGAACAGGAACGCCGGATTGGGGTGCCAGGCTTCCGGGCCGGGCGACTGCATGAGCGTCAGCGCAGTGAGCGGCACTCCGATATCGCCGCGCTGGATCATGCGAAGGCCGGTCTGCAGGCCGGCACCGAGGAACGTGTCAGGGGCGCATCCCAACCTCACGCCCGCGTCGGACGCCGCCCTAAGAAGGGACTTGCCGGACTCCCGGTCGAGGGAGAAGGGCTTTTCACTCCATACATGCTTCCCGGCTGCCACCGCGTCCAGCGCGACCGGCACATGCGCGGCGGGAGTGGTGAGGTTGACGATTATTTCGACGTCGGGATGCTGCAGCGCATCCTCGACCGTCCCCCACGCCGGAACACCGAAGTCCTCCGCACGGGACTGGGCAGCCTCTGCGAAAAGGTCCGCGACGATATGGACCTGCACGTCAGGAAACGACGTGAGGTTGGTCAGGTACTCCTTGCTGATAACACCGGCTCCAATGATGCCGACCCCCACCGGCCCGCTCATGCGTTTGTCGAATTCGCGCCGGCCTGCAGGTACCGAAGGCTGTCCTCAAGCGCCTCGAACAGGTCTCCGGCACTGTCGTCCAGCTCGATGACTCCTACCTCCACCGACGCAGCCGCCGCGAGCATCGACGGAATATCCATCCGCCCAGCGCCCACGGCTACCTGCGACTTGTTGTCCCGGTCGACGGCCCCGTCCTTGATGTGGATGAAACGGACCCGGTCGCCCAGCTTCCCGAGCAGCTCAGCGGGATCGTGCCCACCCACAGCCACCCAGTAGGTGTCCACTTCAAGCACGACGGCGGGATCCAGGGCTTCGGCGAGTACCTCAAGCCCGGTGCGGCCGCCGAAGTCGGTTCCCACTTCCCACCAGTGATTGTGGTAGCCGACCGTGATGCCGTACTCAGCTCCGAGGGCCGCCACTTCATTGAGTGCCTGGGCGGTCTGCACGATCGCCTCCTCGGTGCTCCAGCGGACGGGATCGACGAGAGGTTCAATGACAGTGCCGATGCCCAACGTGCCGGCGGCCTCGAAGATGAGGTCGCGGTCGCCGTCGAGCAGGGGAGCATGGCCCGACGGCGCACTCATCCCGTTACGCGTCAGCGCAGCACCCAACGCATCGGTATTTGCCGCGAAGTTGTAGGGCTCTACGTTGGTGTAACCCATCGCCGCCAACCGATCGATCGTAGTGTCCAAGTCTGACTCAAGGGCATCTCGGACGGTGTACAGCTGCACGGAGAGTTGCACGCATTGCTCCTTCGGTGGAGTGTTCGGGGTGGGTTAGGTCAGATCAGAGTGTGACGGCGGCACTGGACTGCGCAGCGCTTGTCTCGATCGCGGCCAGCACTTTCTGTACTTCGAGCCCGTCCTCGAAGGAGGGCGTAGGAGCGGTGCCTGTTCGGATCGAATTGGTGAATTCAGCTGCTTGATTGATGAACGTGGAATCCCAACCAACGATGTGTCCGGCTGGCCACCACGCCTCAAGGTAAGGGTGAGTGGGTTCGGTGACCATGATGGTCCTGAAGCCTTGCGAGTCGAAATCCGTTGTCGCGTCAAAGAACTGCAACTCATTCAACCGTTCGAGGTTGAAGGAGAGGCTTCCCCGAGACCCATAGACCTCAATCTCGAACGAGTTCTTCCGCCCGGCGGCAAAACGGGACACTTCCAGGCTCGCAACCGCACCGGAAGCAAGGCGTAGGGTTGCCCAGGCAGCGTCGTCAACGGTTACCTCTTCCGGACCGTTTGGACCCTTGCGTGTCTTCACAAAGGTATTCACCGATCCGGTGACCGACTCAATAGGTGAACCGCATAGGAACCGCACCTGGTCGGTGGCGTGCGAGGCCAGGTCGCCGAGCGCACCCGATCCAGCTGTTTCCTGACGCAGGCGCCATGTCATGGGCGCCTCCTCGTCGACCAACCAATCCTGGAGGTAGCTCACACGTAGTTGCCTGACCTCCCCGAGGCGACCGTCGCTGATGAGTTTCCGTGCGAGGGCAAGCGCGGGAACCCGGCGGTAGTTGAAGGCGACCATCGAGTGGACTCCGCGGGCTCGCGCGCGCTGAGCCGCCGTGACCATGAGCTCAGCTTCCGCGAGGGTATTGGCGAGGGGCTTCTCGACGATTACGTGCTTGCCGGCTTCGAGTGCTGCAATGGCTATCTCCGCGTGTAGGTGGCCCGGTGTGCAGATGTCGACGATATGAATGTCATCCCGGTCGAGGACCTGCTCCCAGTCGGTGAGGCTTTCCTCCCAGCCGTACTGCCGTGCGGCCTCGTCTACCTGCGCGGCGTCGCGGCCGACTAGCACTTTCTGAGCCACCAGCGGTGACGGATGGAACGCATTGACGTTGCGCCACGCGTTGGAGTGGGCCTTCCCCATGAACGAATAACCGAGCACAGCCACTCCGAGCCGGCTGTCAGGACGAAGGTCTCCCGAAGTGGGAGCGGGCGCCGCCGTCGTCATATCTGCATCTCCTTAATAGTCCTGTCCTGCGTCCTGCGCAGGAATGCGAGGCCGTCCTCGGCGAGTCTGTCTTGCGTGGCTGCCAGCGGGCGCCAGATTGATGCCGCCGTGGCGATGCTCGCGTTGAGTGCCGTGAAACTTTCGATGTTGAGTGCGCCGGTGTAACCGATAGTATCCAGGGCGTCGAAGATGCCGTCCCAGTCGGTCTGGTCGCCGCCGGGCGCGCCGCGATCATTCCCACAGACCTGCAGGTGGACCAGATGTTCGCCGGCCGCCTTGATTGCGTCCGCAGATGACCGCTCTTCAATTCCCAGGTGGTAGGTGTCGAGCGCCAGCCCGACTCCGTGACCCAGCAGGGGGTCGAGCGCTTCCAGCGACTGGGCAGTGGTGTTGAGGAGCGAGGTTTCGTAGCGGTTGAGCGGTTCGATGCCGAGCACGACCCCTGCGTCCGCCGCTTCGCCGGCCAGCGGAGCAAGATTTCGGCGCAGTTCAGCATAGGCTTCGCTGCGTTCATCCTTGCTCATGCGCCACAGCCGACCGGTGGCGGAGTAGAAGGGACCACAGACGGCGGGGGCACCGACGTCGTGAGCTAACTGTATGCAGGCGCTCAAGTAGCGCTGCGTCTCAGTAATCGTGCCGGGATCGGCAAGCACCAGATCACGTCCGGAAGCCATCGCTCCGACAATGTAGGGCTTCAGGCCCGAAAGCGAGTTGGTGACGGACTGTGCGGAGAAGTCCCCGACGTTCTCAAGCGGTAGCTCGACCGCGTCAAAGCCCTGCCCCGCGATTCGTGGAAGAAGTTCAGTTATGGTTGCGTCCGTCAGGGGCGACTCCCACACCCAGGTGTTGACGCCGATAGGCCGGTGCATGTTTCTGTGTCCTGACGTTCTTGTCGCCTAGTTGCTCACTCAACAGCGTCCGAGAGGGCAACTAGGCGACAACTCATGGATGGGTTACGGGATGATGCGTTCCTGCCAGACGTCGGGGTAGCCCGGGAGCTCCTCGCCGCCGAACTTCGCATAGTGACCGTCAGGCATGCCCTCGTTATCAGCCAGATAATCGCCGCGCTCGTCTTCGGTGATCGGCTCCTGCGGGAGGACCCACTCGGCCGGGATTTCCTCTCCGGCGAAAATCTTCTCGAGCGCGAGGAGCGGCGTGCGCCACTGGAAATTCGAGTAAACGGGCGCAAGTCCGTTCAGGCCGGTATCTTCCCATTTGCGCAGGAAGCTCATCTCGTCCTCGCCGGTCATCACCGGGTAGTCCACGCCTGCGTCCTCGAATGCCTCGATGGCTGCAACCGCACCGTCGCCTGCATCCATCCACACGCCATGGACGTCTCCGGTGGCCAGCTCGTCGGAGATGATCTTCTTGATCTCAGTCGGGTCGGCACCGGTGAAGTAGTCCACCGCTTCGATGCCGTTCTCTTCGAAGATTCTCTCCGCTGCCGCCCAACGCTGCTCAAGCACGTCCACCCCGGGGAGGATCCTCAAGGCTACGACCTTGTTGCCCTCTCCGAGGTTATCGACAAGGAAGTTCGCCGAGTCGATTCCCCAGGCGAAACCACCGATCGGGTGAATGAACGTTGTTGCACAGTCGGTTTGGACCCCACGATCGAAGACCACTACGGGCTTACCGGTTTCACATGCCCGTTCGACCGCCGGGGTAAGCGCCGCCGTGGAGTTCGGCGAGATCACGAACGCGTCACAGTTTCCCTCTGCGATGAAGTAATCGATGTCGGCGATTTGCGTATTGTCATCGTCCTGCGCATCGCGGGTCTCCATCTCGGAAATGACCCCTGACTCCTGCAGAACCTTGAGCTGCTCGTTCATGGTGATCCAGCCGGTCTGGCGCCACGGGTTGGAAATCGAGGCGTTGGCAAAGCAGACCTTCTGCCCGCCCTCGGCAGCGAACTGCGACGTATCGGTCATTTCACCGTCTATGTACTGTAGCCAAGGTGTTTCGGGGTCACCCTCGAAGGTGGCCGATCGCTGCTCGAACTGCTCGTCGTATACCTCCTGAACAAACCATTCATCGCTGCTTTCTTCCGCTGGAGTGGCTGCCGCATCTCCGCCGGCGTCGGCGGTGGGTGGGTCTTCTATGGATGAATCGGTGGTGCATGCGGTCAGGGCAAGCAGCGTTGCAGCTGCGAGCACTGTGACCTGTGTTGGGATGCGTCGGCGCATCATTTTCCTCCCTCATCGGTGCCCACTGCGGGCAATGGTGCAACTGTTTCTGCTACTGGGTGTTGCGGTTCATGAGCGGTACTGCTCCGGCCACGCCGACGGCGTTGCCAGGTTATGGTCCCCGCAGCCACGGCGAGGATGATGATGGCGCCTTGGACGGTATCGCGCCAGGTGGATTGGACTCCGACGAAATTCAGGAGGGTGAATAACATCTCGAGGGCGAAGGCACCGGCTGCTGCCGAGAGCACCCAGCCTCGTCCGCCCCCGAGGACGACGCCGCCAAGCACGACGGCGGTAATAGCGGTGAATTCGTAACCTCGCCCTACCGAGGGGTGAACGCCGGCATAGCCGACGAGGATGACTCCGGCCACCGTCGCGGCGAGCGATGAAAGCATGAACGCCCTCGTACGGACCCACCAGACGCGCGCTCCGGTCAGAGCGGCAGCTTGCGCATTGTCCCCCACGGCGATGAGCGTGCGGCCGTACGGGCGGCGCATCAGCCAGAATGCGCCGGCGGCCAGAACAACGAGGATGATGACCGGGTAGGGCAACACCTCCACCACGGGGACACCCCCGATGCCGCCCCGACCAATCTGTCGGAAGCTGTCTGCGGGGTTGCCGGTTGCGGCACCTCCGGTCCAGTAGAGCACCAGCCCGAGCAGGGCAAGCATCATGCCGAGCGTGACAATGAAGCTCGGCACTTTCAGCAGAGTGGTGATCAGGCCGTTGACCAGGCCGATGAAGGCGCCGAACACCAGCATGAGAACAAGTACGGGAATAGCTCGGCTGTCATCCTGGCCGATGAGGTTTCCTGCAATGATGACCTGCGCGGTCACCACCGACCCCATCGATAGATCGAATTCACCGCTCACGATGACGAAGTACTGCCCCATTGCTGCGATAGCTATGGGCGCCGTTCTTCCGATGAAGCGGATCAGCGACCCTGGCTCGCCGAAGGAGGGGTTGGCCGCGATGACAGCGATGAGGAGGACGAGGAGGAGCACAAAGACTGCTCCGCTCGGAGTACGCAACGCCCGGAGGAACCGTTCCGCGGCCGACGAGCGGTTCTGTTTCAGAGCCTGGTTGCGGGCCGTGGTGGCGGTACTCATGCGGCGACCTCCTGCCTGATGGCATCCTTCTGCTTTGATCGCGGCGTTGTTGGAAATCTGTCGGTGCGGCTGGTGGTCTTGCGCCGTGCGTAGACGGCGACCGCCACCACGATCACGATCCCGCGCACAACGTCTTTGAGGAAGGGGTTGATCTGCATGACGCTCATGATGTTGTCGATCATCGCGAAGATGAGTACACCGCCAAGAGTGCCTACCAGTGACCCCTTCCCGCCCGAGAGCAACGTGCCGCCAAGCACGACCGCGGCGATGGAGAGCAGAGCATACCCGCCCTGCGTGCCAATTGTTGGGCTGCCAACTCCGAGGCGTGCAGCCAGCAGCAGGCCGGCGAGTCCCGCCATTACTGAGCAGATGACGTGCGCCGCGATGATCGGCGTGTGGGTCTGGATCCCGGACATTCGGGCCACCGAGATGTCACCGCCGACAGCATAGATGTGGTGGCCCAGCCTCGTACGAGTGAGCATGAGCAGTACTATGGCGGCGCATGCCAGCATAATGAGCGTTGAGATCGGCACGGGACCGATTCCAGTGGCACCGATGAGCCGGAACTCGAGGGGCGTCTGACCGGAACTGCCCTTGTAGTTGGTAGCAAGGTATCCGCTAACGATGAGGCCCACACCCAGCGTGGCTATGAAGCCGTGCACCTTAAGCCCAGACACAATGAGTCCGTTTGTCAGTCCAATTATCGCCGCAACGAGTAGCGCGATCAGAACAGCGGGGAGGACGTTGGCGGCCTGATCCGCCATGATCCCTGCTGCGATGAGGCTGCTCATGCTCACAACGTACGGAACTGAAAGGTCCAGGCTGCCCACAAGGATCACGAGGGTCTGCCCGATGGCGATGAAACCCAGCACGCTGGTGCCGGTCAGGATGGCGGATATATTGCCGGTGCTGAAGAAGTTGCGTCCTGCGGCGCCGACCAGGATCGCGCCCACAATAATGGTCAGCAGGACTACGGCGTACACGACGTGGGTTGAAGACAGACGCTTCATGACAAAGCCTCCGTTCGCGCACCGGTTGCGAGGTGCAGGACCTGTTCTTCACTACTGTCAGGGGATACCTCGCCTGCGATCCGGCCATCACGCATAACGACAATTCGGTCCGACATACCAAGTACTTCGGGTAGTTCACTCGAAACCATCAGAATGGCCTTTCCTTCCGCCGCTAGGGAACGCATCAGGTTATAGACGGCGATCTTCGCCCCAACGTCGATTCCGCGCGTGGGTTCATCCAGCAAGACAACCTGGGGGTCTATCGCGAGCCACTTGGCAAGCACCACTTTCTGCTGGTTCCCACCGGAGAGATACTGCACTTCCTGGTCAAGGTCGCGTGCGACGACCTCGAGGGAAGAGAACACGCCGGGTACGCCCGCCCGGGCGGCGGATGTTTTCCCCGGGAAGACGGACCTGATGACGCCAAGCGCGTTGTCCAGGATGGACTGGTTGAGGCTCAGCCCCTGGGATTTTCGGTCCTCGGTGATGAGGGCAATACGATGGCGGATAGCGCGGCGTGGACTGTGCGCCTCATAGGGTTTACCGGCAAGTTCCATACGGCCACGCGTAAAAGGCTGGCTCCCGAATATCGCCTCGACCAGCTCGGTTCGTCCGGAACCCTGCAGGCCGGCCACACCGACAATCTCGCCCGCGTGAAGGGTCAAGTTGATGGAATCAAGCTGAAAATTTCCGCCGTCCTTGATTGTCAGCAACGCGCTGCCACGTGCAGTTCCGGCCAGTTTGTCCGGGAAGAACGCCGAGATAGGACGGCCAACCATCATGCGCACGAGGACGGCGTCGTCCATGCTCGAAGCGGGTTGGGTTCCGACGACCTCGCCGTCTTTCAGCACGGTGATGGTGTCACATAGGTCGAAAATCTCCTTGAGTCGGTGCGAAACATAGAGGATAGCGGTGCCGCGATCCTTCAAGCGGCGGATGATCGCGTACAGCAGCTCGACTTCCGGCCCGGCCAGCGCGGCTGTTGGCTCATCCATAGAGATGATGCGGGCGTCATAACTCACCGCCTTCGCGATCTCCACGATCTGCTGCTGTGCGACGGACAGAGAGCGCACTTCGGTGGAGGGCTCAATGCTTGTGATGCCTAACTGAGCCAGAAGGTCAGTAGTGTTGGCGTGCATCGCCTTGCGGTCCACGAGAGGACCCTTGCGGGGTTCCCTGCCGAGGTAGATATTCTCCGCAACGGTGCGATCAGGTAGCAGATTGAACTCCTGAAACACGGTAGACAGGCCAGCCTCATGAGCCTGGGTCGGGTGATGGAAGTGGACGGCCTTGCCATCAATTTCCACAGTTCCGGCATCCCGCTGGTAGACGCCTGCCAGGAGTTTCATCAGCGTCGATTTCCCGGCGCCGTTCTCTCCGACAAGCCCGTGCACTTCACCTGCATGGAGTTCCAGATGGGCATTCTTGAGGACCTGGACGCCAAAAAAGGCCTTCGTGAGCCCTACAACTCTCAACACGGGGTCGTTGACTTCATCATCCACGTTTTCACTGTGACATACGTCGCATACTTTTGTCGATAGTCAGGCAAAAGTCGAGCAACGGCTACCCGATAGGGGTCGGCGTGACGGCATGAAGTCCGGCGTGTTTTACTAAAAGCGTGTCCAAGTCAACCGCAGAATCTCCTGCTCAGCGGTCTTCATCGCTGCCTGCGCCGGGGGCAAGCGAAGTCTTTCAGCTGTTACGGGACGGCCAGCCACGCACTCGTGCTGAGCTTGCACTGTTGACCGGGTTGGCGCGCTCTACGGTGGCATCGCGGGTGGACTGGCTCATGCGCACCGGATTGATAGCTCCCTACGGGGGTGCCGCGTCGACCGGAGGACGGCCGCCGTCGTTGTTTGCTCTGAATCCCGGCGCCCGCGTGGTGGTCGGGGCCGACATTGGAGCTACGCATGCCATAGTCGTTCTGACTGATCTCTCCGGAAAAGAGATCGTCAGTGAGCGTGCAGAAATCACCATTTCCGATGGACCGGAAACGGTACTTGGTTGGCTGATCAATGCTGTATGGACACTCCTCGACAGAGGGCAGCGAGGGCTGTCGGAGTTGGCAGCGATCGGAATCGGGCTTCCGGGCCCGGTCGAGCATGAGACGGGCATGCCCATCAATCCGCCGATCATGCCCGGTTGGGACCGTTTCGATGTTCCCCACTTTGTACAGCGCAGCTTCGACGTCCCGGTTCTCGTGGACAATGATGTGAACATCATGGCTCTGGGCGAGCAGACGGGGAGCTGGCCGGAGGTAACCGACCTGATGTTCATCAAGGTCGCCACCGGAATCGGGGCCGGAATCATCTCCGGAGGGCAATTGCAGCGCGGCGCGCAAGGCACCGCCGGTGATCTCGGGCATGTACGCGTTCCTCGGGGAGGGGAAGTTCTGTGCCGATGCGGCAACACTGGTTGCCTTGAGGCACTCGCTGGCGGGCCGGCCCTCGCCTCCGCACTGAACGAACTGACCGGAAGGGAGCTCGTCAGCGGTCGTGACGTGATCGAAATGGTGCGGTCGGGAGATGTGTCTGCCATTGGGGTCATCAGGCAGGCAGGTAGGGATATCGGTGACGTCCTAGCCACCTGCGTGAATCTGATCAACCCCTCGGTCGTGGTCATTGGCGGCTCACTGGCCCAGGCTGGGGAGCACTTGCTGGCTGGAATTCGTGAGGTGGTCTATCGCCGTTCGCTTCCGCTTGCCACTGAGCACCTTCGGATTGTGCCGTCGGTGGCAGGGCAGCGGGCCGGTGTCATGGGCGCGGCGGCGATGGCAATCTCGCACGTTCTTTCACCTGAAGCCATCGAGGCAGCCAGTACGTTCACCGCCTGACTTGCCGTCCGAAGGCCTGGTATCCGCCCGGCGTCGTACGAATCGGGGTAGAGGGCGGGCCCTACTAAACTGGTTCCCATGACCGATCTCCCCACCGCCCGTGACCGACTCCGCGATCTCATCCTTGACCTGGCGGTGGTGAGGGGGAAAGTAACGCTCTCAAGCGGCAAGGAAGCCGATTACTACATTGATCTCCGCCGAGTCACCCTTCATCATGAAGCCTCAGGGCTGGTGGGGGAAGTCATGCTGGACCTGCTCGACGACGCCGGCGTCACCTTCCAGTGTGCAGGCGGACTGACGATGGGGGCGGACCCTGTCGGAACCGCCCTGATGCACGTCGCCTCACGGGACGGGCGCGCTATTGACGCGTTTGTTGTCCGCAAGGCACAGAAGACCTACGGGATGGGGCGCCAGGTCGAGGGCCCGGAGGTCGCCGGCCGCGACGTCGTCGTTCTGGAAGACACCTCGACTACCGGCGGGTCCGCGCTCAGTGCGGTGGAGGGCGTGCGCAAGGCCGGCGGAAACGTGAAGGCCGTCGCCGTCATCGTGGACCGCGATACCGGCTCAAAGGAACGGATCGAGGCAGAGGCCGGCATTCCCTACCTCTTCGCGTACAGCAAGGATGAACTCGGTCTGGAGTAATGACCAACGATCCCGAACGGCTACTGGAATACGCGCATGCCCTGAAGGGCATGTCGCGCCGTCGTTTCCTCACGGGATCCGCCCTCAGCCTGGCACTGGCTACTGACCTGTTCGTCACGCGGCAGATTCAGGAAGCACGGGAGGAACTCCGTATCATCCCCGTCGCGGACGACTACGCGGACGCCGCGTTCCCGAACGCTCGCTGGATCCTCTTCCCGGGATACAAGACCAGCTGGGAGGAGGGTGTCTGGATCATGAACTCACTTCGCCCGGTGCTGAGCCGTCGGGCAGGGCTGGCGGTGATGGGTTACTCCAACCTCGGCCTCGACGTCACCACCATCGTGGGCTCCCTCCGGCGTTACATCCGGACGCAGCAGATCAATACCCTCTACTTCTACGGGCACAGTTTCGGTGGGATGGTGGCCGTGGAGGTGGCTTCCCGGCTGCGGGAGGTGGGCATCGACGTCCGCTTCGTCATGCTGGACTCCAGTCCCCATAGCCGGTTCGACGTAATCGACCAGGCAATGTTCGACGGCGTGGTCTACCTGTACGAGGCCGGATATCGCGTTCCGACGGTGCTCCGAGGGGGATATGAGCTGGCTGAGCGCATTGTGCATAAGAACGAGCGCACCTGGTCCCAGATCGCCGATCAGACCCTTGAGCAGCTTTCACCGCTGGCTCCTTCCAGCGTGCTGATCCAGTCGCAGGCCTCGTACATCTTCCACTACAACGTTGCCCGGTTCAGTTTGGGCGACACGGGGCTGGCCTTCATCGGCAACCCGAATGACGGCACGGTGGACTATGCCACGGCGCGTCCCGGCTGGGCGGCAGCGTTTTCGAACAACATTGTGTCGGCCGACCTGATCACGGACGGTGCACTGCCGGCACACGCCAGCCCCCAGTGGAATCCGCTGATCTACCAGGCCGTGGTACGCCAATTGCAGCAGGATTTCATCCCGATCCCTACCGGTGGAGCAAACAAGAGCTTCCGCTGAGCGGCGGGTATCCGTGCGTCGCTGTGATGGGCAGGCCGGTGCGGGTGGGCCCAGAACGGGGCAAGCTCATGCCCGGGCCTGTGGAGGTGGCGCCGGCGCAGGTGCTGCTCACCACCCATCCGTCCGCGCTCCTCCGCCTGCGCAACGCGGAGGACAGGGAGCCCGCCTTTGAACAGCTCGTGGCGGACCTCGCCGTCGCCAGGGATGCGGCTTCCCGGGGGCTAGGGGTTCCGACCGCAGGAAGTCTTGAAGCGTTCGGAGACGCCGGTCACCCCAACAGACTCTGGATGCCGCCCATCAGACCTGGTCGATGAGGTCCTGTACGGAGTCCACAATCTGCGCCGGACGGAACGGGTACGCCTCTATATCCGCACGCTGGGTGATGCCGGTGAGGACGAGGACGGTATGCAGCCCGGCTTCCATTCCCGCGATGATGTCGGTGTCCATGCGGTCACCCACCATTGCGGTGGTCTCCGAATGCGCATCAATCTGGTTCATCGCCGAACGGAACATCATCGGATTGGGCTTGCCGACGATATAGGGCTCGCGGTTGGTGGCTGCTGTGATGAGTGCCGCTATTGCGCCGGTGGCTGGAAGTGGGCCCTCCTTCGAGGGGCCGGTGGTGTCCGGGTTGGTGGCGATGAACCGGGCGCCGTCGAGGATGAGGCGGATAGCCTTCGTGATCGCCTCGAAGGAGTAGGTGCGCGTCTCGCCAAGGACCACATAATCCGGATTCTGGTCGGTGAGGACAAAGCCTGCCTCATGCAGCGCCGTCGTTAGTCCGGCTTCACCGATCACGTACGCGCGACCGCCGGGCAGTTGATCCTGCAGGAACTGGGCGGTGGCAAGCGCCGAGGTCCACAGGTTCTCTTCCGGAACCTCCAACCCGGACGCCCTGAGCCGTGCGGCGAGGTCTCGCGGAGTGTAGATCGAGTTATTCGTTAGGACGAGGAACCGCCGGGAGGTGGCCACCCAGCGGTCGATCAGTTCTGCTGCTCCGGGGATGGCCTGGTTCTCGTGGACCAGGACGCCGTCCATATCGGTCAGCCAGCACTCAATGTGTTCGTTTTCGCGCATTCGCTTCTTTCATGTTGAAAGGGACATACATCCTGCCTTCAGTCTTTCACCTTAGTCTTGGGGGGTGGAAGAAACCGTGGAGAACCCTCCGGCAACCGTGGGCGTTGGGCCCTGGGAAGGCGTCTGGCCATCCGGACCCCAGTGGGATTCCGAGCTGCTAGCGCACGGTGATACCCGCAACGTTGTCGATGAGTACCGCTACTGGAAGCACGACGCCATCGTTGCGGACCTCGATTCGAAACGCCACGACTTCCACGTCGCTATCGAGAACTGGCAGCACGACCTGAACATCGGCTCAGTGGTACGCACCGCCAACGCGTTTCTCGCCCGTGAAGTCCACATCATCGGACGACGCCGGTGGAACCGTCGCGGTGCCATGGTCACGGACCGCTACCAGCATGTGCGGCACCACCCCACGGTGGAGGAATTCGTCGAGTGGGCGCAGTCGGCCGGCCTGAGGGTGATCGGTATCGACAACTTTCCAGACTCCGTTCCGCTCGAAACGTACGAGCTTCCGCGCAATTGTGTCCTGGTATTCGGCCAGGAAGGCCCTGGTCTCACCGACGAAGTTCATGCCGCAGCCGATGCCACGCTGTCCATCGCCCAGTTCGGCTCCACCCGGTCGATAAACGCGTCAGCGGCAGCCGCCATTGCCATGCACGGCTGGGTGCGTCGCCACGTTTTCGGGCAACGGGTCATTCCTGGAAGCTAGGCGCGGTGATGGCTGTCGACCGTGTCGACGGCCTCCCGCATGCGGTTCAGAAAATCAACGACGACGGACGCGTCCTCGGGCGTGAGGGACCGGGCCACCTCCATCATCCTTCTGTGCATGTCACCCATGGTTTCTCGAACTTCGCAGTCAGATTCGGTGGTCGCCTCCAATACCAGGGCCCGGCGGTCCTTGGGGTGCGGCTTGCGCCTGACATGACCCGTTCGAGCCAACCGGTCGATCAGGGTGGTCGTTGACGCTGAGGAAATACCGAGTTTTGTGGCGAGCTCCTTCGGGCTGACTTCGCGTCCATCGCGCTGCGCCTCAAAGAGGTAACGCAGAGCCAGGAGATCGTTCTCATTCATTCCCATTGAGGTACGGGTACGACGACGCATTGCTGTCTCGGCGGCACGATAATCCCGAAGCGCATTGAGGACGTCCATTCCCTCTGCTCGCTCATACCAGTACCCGGTTGGGCCGGGGGCGGCTTGGGGAACGGTGCTCATGGGCAACATCGTAGCATTTTGCTAGTCGGCCTTGCGGGATGGACAACTTGTATATAGGTTAGCTAGTGAAAAGACTGTCGAATTACTAGTTGAGCTAGCTAAAAGTACGGAGGTGCCAAGGATGTCGCTCATAACTGAGGCACAGCCGGGGACACCTCTGGACAAAACGCATCTCGTGGCAGCGCTATCCAACGTCGAACGGTTGCGCTGGGAGCTGGACGCCGCGACCTTCGAACTCCGGGTGGCTGTTGAAGAAGCCATTCTGGGAGGAGCATCACCGGCCGACATCGCTTCCGCCATCGATCTCGGTCCCGACGAAGTGCAGTTGTTGGTCTCGCAGTGACATTCACCGGGGAAGCCCCGTCCAGCTCACGGTCAGCAGAACCGGACCTCGCCTACCTGTTGACCCGGGTGGGACTCGGTGATGAGGAGGCCTTCACTTCTCTCTACCGTCATACCAGCGCGCGGGTATTCGGCCTGGTCCGCAGGATCGTCGTCGACTCAACCATCTCCGAGGAAGTGACCCAGGAGGTTTTTCTCCAGGTATGGCATAAGGCCAGCGAATTCTCTTCCGATCTTGGCTCGCCATTCGCCTGGCTCATGACCCTCGCCCACCGGCGCGCGGTGGACAGGATCCGCTCGGAACAGGCCCATCGCGACAGGCTCGACCGCTGGTCCACAACGGAGATCTCCACCCCGTTCGATGAGGTCACAGAATCGGTCATCGCGCGGGACGAATCAGTCGCGGTGAGGGCGGCGCTCACCGCGCTGACCGAGAAGCAGCGGCAGGCAATTGAGATGGCCTATTACAAGGGCCTCACCTATGCTCAGGTCGCTGAGGCACTCGGAGCCCCGCTTGGAACGGTGAAGGCCCGCATCAGGGACGGCCTCGGGCGGTTGAGGAACGCTCTCGAACCGAACTCCTCCTTGGTGTCGTAAGGTTTCCGCGCATTTACCGCCCTCGTTAGGATGGGACGGAAGTGAGGCGCATGTCCCATGAGCCTCAAGTCGCCCAAAACCATACGAGGAGTTGCCATGCCCATCGCCACACCGGACATTTACGCCGAGATGATCGACCGCGCGAAGGCAGGCGGCTTCGCCTACCCCGCGGTAAACGTCACGTCCTCCCAGACCCTGAACGCGGCAATCCGCGGCTTCGCCGAGGCAGGATCCGACGGCATCGTGCAGGTTTCCACCGGCGGCGCGGCCTACTGGTCCGGCGCCTCCGTCAAGGACATGGTTGCCGGCTCCCTCGGGTTCGCAGCGTTCGCTAAGGAAGTTGCGAAGAGCTATGACGTGAACATCGCCCTGCACACCGATCACTGCCCCAAGGACAAGCTCGACGACTTCGTGCTGCCGCTGCTGGCTGCATCCGAGGACGCCGTCAAGCGCGGCGAGGACCCGCTATTCCAGTCGCACATGTGGGACGGCTCCGCCGAAACGCTTGAGGAGAACCTGCGGATCGCCAAGGACATCCTGCCCCGCGCTGCTGCGGCGAAGATCATCCTCGAAGTTGAAATCGGCACCGTTGGCGGCGAGGAAGACGGCGTCGAAAACGCCATCAACGACAAGCTTTACACCACTGTCGAGGACGCGATGGCAACCATCGACGCTCTCGGCGCCGGAGAGAACGGCCGCTACATCACCGCGCTCACCTTCGGAAACGTGCACGGCGTCTACAAGCCAGGCGGCGTGAAGCTGCGCCCCGAGATCCTCAAGGACATCCAGGAGCAGGTCGGTCAGAAGATCGGCAAGGACAACCCGTTCGACCTCGTGTTCCACGGTGGCTCCGGCTCCTCGGACCAGGAGATCGCCGACGCCGTCTCCTATGGTGTGATCAAGATGAACATCGACACCGACACCCAGTACGCGTTCACCCGCCCGGTTGCCGACCACATGTTCAAGAACTACGACGGCGTCCTGAAGGTCGACGGCGAGGTCGGCAACAAGAAGACCTACGATCCCCGCGTCTGGGGCGCTTCCGCAGAAGCCGGTCTGGCCGCCCGCGTTGTCGAGGCCGCCAAGTCCCTCGGTTCAGCCGGCAAGAAGCTCTGATGTCCGACGAGTTCCGCAAGAACCTCCTCGGCCCAGAGCCCACCCTTCTGCCGGAGGAGCCTGATGTGGTGGCACGGTTGGAGGCAGGGGAGGAGGCTGTCGATCTGGCAGCCAAGCACCCGACGTCGTCGCTGGTGTGGGCAATCCTCGCCGACGAGGCATACCGCGAAGGCCGGACCATCGAGTCCTACGCCTACGCGCGCACCGGCTACCACCGCGGACTGGACTCGCTGCGGCGCAACGGGTGGCGCGGCGCCGGTCCGGTGCCGTACTCACACGAACCGAACCGCGGGTTCCTGCGGGCGCTGAACGCACTCGGCCGTGCTGCCGCCTCCATCGGAGAGATCGAGGAGGCGGAACGCATCGCCAAGTTGCTGCGTGAATCCGATCCCGAGGCCAGCGAGAAGCTCGCCGGTTCCTGAAGGTTCGTCAGCCATGACGGAGGGCCGCTCTCCCACGGGAGGGCGGCCCTCAGCCGTTGTGCCGTGTGCCGTTCAGAGCATGCATTTCCGGACAGTCCTAATACGCAGGCTAGAGGAGGTCGTCCGCCGTGTCGCGCGAGGGCGAATCCGTCAGCGGCAGCACCGTCGTCGTCACGTCTATGACCTGCGGCTTCTTCGGCACCGAGCTGAACCCGAAACGGACGCGCGGCCGCACGTT
Source organism: Arthrobacter sp. M71 S08 (assembly GCF_059089725.1). NCBI lineage: Bacteria > Bacillati > Actinomycetota > Actinomycetes > Micrococcales > Micrococcaceae > Arthrobacter > Arthrobacter sp. M71 S08. The sequence continues at coordinate 276,072 of NZ_JBNHEY010000004.1, forward strand.
GGTCAGCACGCCGAGCGGATCGCCCGCCCACGACGCCGTTGCGGAAGTAATCAGGCGAGATCCTGTGACGCCGTAGTACTGCCGGCGGCCGTCCTTCGTGGTCCCTGCGGTGCGCACGCCCGGCATGAGGACCCTGGCGATCGGGTTGATCGCGGTGAGCCAGCGCGGGTGGGTGCCGACCGCCCGTGGAACGAGGCCGAGCAGGCGCCCGACCGAGGTCATTTCCCCCAAATCCGCACGGACTTTCAGCGGTCCGGCGTCAAGAGCGAGCGAGTCCTCACCCAGGCTCACCGTCAGGGGAACGGTGCGCACAATGTCGAAGGAATAGGCTCCGGCAACGTAGTCCCCAACGGCCTGCGTCGGCGCCAGCAGCGTGCGCGTGCCTTCCGCGCTCTGCACCATGACGTCGGTGAACGCGCCAAGGGGGGAACTGGCCCACATGCCGATCACGATCCGCACCCCCGACGTGGTGCCCAGGCTCGCGATATGTCCTACGAATTGTTCGGTCTCGGCGCTCATGGTTTCCATTATGTACGGTGCACTCGTCCGCGCCACCACCATGTGTCCGCCGCAGTTTTGCAGGACACCTATCCTTGAAGTATGAGGATCAATGCGTTTGCAGACGTATGCCTGCGCGCAGTCATGCTCCTTTCGGCGGCCTCCGAGGGTGACCTGCTTACGTCCCGGGACATCGCCGCCGGCATTGGCACGCCGTACAACCACGTCAGCAAAGCCATAGCGCGATTGCGCACTCTCGGGCTCGTGGACATAACGAGAGGACGAAGCGGAGGTGTAACCCTCAGTGCGGCCGGGCGCCGTGCGACGGTGGGCTGGCTGCTCCGGCAACTCGATGACCGGGCCGACGTCGTCGATTGTGAAAGCGCGATGGGCGGGTGCCCGCTCAACCATCGGTGCTCGCTCCGCGCCGCCCTGCGCCGCGCTCGTGAGGCTTTTTATGCGGAACTCGACGATCTGGTCATTTCCGAGATGCCCAAGCCGCAACAAATGGGCCCCGTTTTTGTGACGCTGCGCACACGCGAATCCGCTTAAACGCGTCTTCTCAAGGAACTCTTCTACGACACGTAGAAAAGACTCAAAAAAGTAGCATGCCAGATGCTACTTTTCTTCAGTAAGGCCCTTCCACGCAGGAGAAACGATGCTCTCGGACCAGTCCTTCCCCATTATTGAAACAACACTTCCCATCGTCGGAGAGCGCATGCCGGGCATCGCGAAGAACTTCTACGGACGCCTCTTCACGGCGCACCCCGAGCTGCTTGACGGACTGTTCAGCCGGGCAAACCAGAAGAACGGATCGCAGCAGCAGGCACTCGCCGGCAGTGTTGCCGGTTTCGCCGCACACCTCGTCCGCAACCCGGACACCTACCCCGAGGTGCTGCTGTCCCGGATCGCTCACAAACATGCCTCCCTCGGCATTGCGCCCGAGCAGTACGACGTCGTCTACAAGTACCTGTTCGAGGCCATCGCCGAAGAGCTGCGCGATGTCATCACGAGCGAGATCGCGGATGCCTGGACAGAGGTCTACTGGCTGATGGCCCACGCGCTGATCAAGATCGAGAAAGGTCTGTATGCCGCGCAGGCCAACACCAAACCCTGGAGCCCCTGGACCGTGATCGACACGCAGCCGGCCGGGACTGCCGCCATGACCTTCACCCTCGAGCCGGCCGACGATACGCCCGTGACTCCTGCGAGGCCAGGGCAATTTGTGAGCGTCCGCGTGCAGTTGCCGGAGGGGATTCGGCAGGTACGCCAGTACTCCCTGTCGGCCGAGACCGGCTCAGGGTGCCGGGTCTTCACCACCAAGCGCGATGACAATGGTGAGGTTTCGCCGGTCCTGCACGGTTCCATCGGCGTTGGGGACGTGATCGAGCTGTCCAACCCGTACGGCGATGTCACCCTGGCAGACGGCGACGCGCCGCTGGTGCTGGCGACCGCCGGGATAGGCTGCACGCCCTCGGCATCGATCCTGCGTTCACTCGTGGAGCAGGGCTCCAATCGGGAGGTCCTGGTACTTCACGCCGAGCGCAGCATGGACCAGTGGGCGCTGAAGGACCAGATGAACGCTGACGTCGAGGCACTCACCGGTGCCCAGCTGAAGCTCTGGCTGGAGAACCCGACCGGCACCGCGGAGCCGGGCTTCATGTCCCTTCAGGGGCTAAGCATTCCGGACGGCGCCTCTGTGTACCTCTGCGGGCCGCTGCCCTTCATGAAAAACATCCGCGCCCAGGCGCTGGCCGCCGGCGTGCCGGCGGAACGCATCCACTATGAGGTCTTCGGTCCTGACCTCTGGATGGCTTCCGCCAACTAGCTGATGAACGGCCAGCCCCTCGACGTGCGGCTGATGATCAGCCCTCGCGCTGCTCGTCTTCCTCGTTGACGGGGCGGTCGTCATCGGCAACGTCCGTGGCCGCACCCGACGGCGTTGCCCCGCCCTCACCGGTCCAGTCGCCCTGGTTGCTGGCGTCATTGGCGGGATCGGACTGGACGTCCGGGTCAACAGGTGGCTTGCCCGGCAGGTTTTCGTTGATTTCCTGCGGCTCGTCCGACGTGCTTTCGCTCATGGTCTCTCCTCACGCTCGCAATAGCTGACATCTGAGTCCTACGCCCCGGCGATAGCCGGCGTCAAGGCGCTCGCCGCAGTCAGAGGCCCAGCTCGTCCAGTACGGGAAGCTTCTCGCGCACCATACTCCGTGCGTCCTCGGCGGTACGGGCAGTGAGCGCGAGCCGCGCCAGTTCCTGCGCCTGCTCCAGCGTCACTGTCTTGAGAACCGCCGCCACGGCAGCCAGCGACCGCGCCGTCATGGACAGCGTGGTGACGCCCAGGCCCACAAGTACGACGGCGAGGGCAGGATCCGCTGCGGCCTCACCGCACACGCCCACCGGCTTGCCGTTGCCTTCCGTGCCGGCGCCTTCCACGGACAGACGCACGAGGCGCAGCACTGCTGGTTGCCACGGGGTGTTGAGGGCGGCCAGCGGGCCCAGCTGGCGATCGGCGGCCATGGCATACTGCGTCAGGTCATTGGTCCCAAGGCTGGCGAAGGACACTTCCTGCAGGATCGCATCCGCGGTCAGGGCGGCGGAGGGCACTTCGACCATCACCCCCGGCGTCTTCAATCCGGCTTCGGCGCACATGGAGGCGAACTTCGCAGCCTCGTCCGCCGTCGAGATCATGGGCGCCATCACCCAGACGTCCGCCTCCGACTGCTGTGCGGCACGGGCAATGGCCTCAAGCTGGCGTCCGAGAACACCGGGAGACGTGAGGTCCGTGCGGTAGCCCCGGACGCCGAGGGCGGGGTTGGGCTCGGTAGCGTCGGTCAGGAAGGGCAGCGGCTTGTCCGCCCCGGCATCGAGGGTGCGGAGGACCACCTTCTTGCCGGGGAAGGCGTCGAACACTCCCTGGTAGGCAGCGGCCTGCTCGTCCACCGTCGGCTCGCTGTCACGCTCAAGGAAGCAGAACTCGGTCCGGAAGAGGCCCACTCCTTCAGCTCTGAGACCCGCAGCCGTAACGGCGTCCTTCGCTCCGCCCACGTTGGCCAGAAGGGGGACCAGGTGCCCGTCCGCCGTCGAGCCCTGGCCCTCGAAGTCAGCCAGGAGCGAGGCCGTCTCGCTCCACGCTACTGCCGCAGCGCGTTCCGTGTCGCCCGGTTCGACGACGACAGTGCCGGCCGCACCGTCGACGTACACCTCGGCGCCGTCGGGTAGTTCGTCGACTCCGGCCGCAGCCACCACGGCGGGGAGGCCGAGGGAACGGGCGATGATTGCGGTGTGCGACTGAGGGCCGCCGCCGGAGGTGACGAGGGCAAGCACTGTGGCCGGGTCAAGGGTCGCGGTGTCGGCCGGGGCAAGGTCTTCCGCGACGAGGATGAATGGCGTGTCGGAGGCGGGGATTCCGGGTGCTGCCTGTCCACGGAGCTCAGCGACGATACGGGCGCGGACATCCAGCACGTCGGTAGCGCGCTCGGCCATGTATCCGCCGAGGTTGTGGAGCATCTCGGCGACGGAGGCGGCGGACTCCCAGACGGCCCGCTGATTGGACGTTCCCCTCGCGATCAGCTTCGAGGCACCCTTCAGGAGCATGGTGTCCTTGGCCATCAGCGCCGTCGCCTCAAGGACCGCTTTGCCATCGCCGGAGGCGCGCTCCGCGCGTGTCTTGAGCTCATCGTGGACCGCTCCGGCGGCCTGTTTCAGCTCCGCCGTCGCCTCCTCCGCAGCTACACCGGCGGGCAGCTGCTCGCCGGCGGGAGGCTCGCTCACGGGTTTGGGCATCTGACGGATCGGTCCGATCACTCGGCCTGGGCTTACGCCTACTCCTTGGAAGTTCTGCACTGAAGGTCCTCATTTCCTGCCGATGTCCGTCACCGCGTAAGAATTTACTCTAGCGAAATTGGGCTGTGACGTAGTTCATATAGCGTTGCTATAGGTGCTAGGCTAGCGGCCATGAGTTTCGAAGGCCAGCCACCGGCGAAGATGAGACTGCTGCGTGCAGCCGCAGAATTGCTGGCCAACTCTGCTGGAGCTGCCGTCTCTACCCGTCAGATCACTCAGCTGGCGGGAGTAAGCGCGCCCACCCTGTATCACCACTTCGGCGACAAGGAGGGCCTGTTTGATGCGGTGGTTTCAGCTGGGTTCGAGGAGTACGTGGCGGGTGAGCGTGATTTCGCTCCCTCCGGGCAGCCGCTGGAAGACATCCGGCGGATGTGGGATAACCACGTGCAATTCGGACTCAACCAGCCGGAGCTCTATCTGGTGATGTTCGGTAACCTCCGTCCGGAAAGCCGTCCCGCCATTGTCGCCGATGCCGAGGCGCTCATGGAGGAGATGCTGAACAAGGCCGCTGCTGCCGGCCAGTTGAGCGTTCAACCGCGGGAGGCGGCCAGGAGCATCCTGGCGGCCAACGTGGGAGTGACGCTCATGCTGATCGCAGAAGCTGTCGCTGACCGGAACCTCGACCTCTCCACCATGACCCGGGATGCCATGATCTACGCGGTGGCCTCGGATCAGGCGGGCAAGAATGAGGCCGAGTCGTCCGGAAGATCGTCGGTCGTCGTGGCCGCGATCGCGTTGAATGCTGCGCTTCAGGCTTCGCATTCAGATCAGCTGTCCAGCTCCGAACTCAAGCTCTTCCTTGAATGGCTCCACCGCATATCCACCAGTTAGTTCTCCACATCTATCGGACCATCCTGCACTGACGCGGGAATCACGGTTAGGAAATCACATGGCAACAGAGACAGTTGCAAAGCCCCGAGGCGGTATGAGGGTCGGCGTCCAGAAGTTCGGGACGTTCCTGTCCGGCATGATCATGCCCAACATCGGTGCATTTATCGCGTGGGGCCTCATTACCGCGCTATTCATCGAAGCGGGTTGGCTGCCGGTACCTGAACTCGGCGGCTTCGGCACTGATGCGGAAGGCAACCCGAACACCGGGCTTGTCGGCCCCATGATCACCTACCTGTTGCCGCTTCTCATTGCCTACACCGGTGGGCGGATGGTCTATGACGTCCGTGGCGGCGTCGTGGGCGCCATCGGCACCATGGGCGTCATTGTGGGTGCGGGTATTCCGATGTTCATCGGCGCCATGATTATGGGTCCCCTCGGCGGCTGGACGATGAAGAAGATCGACAGCATCTGGGACGGCAAGATCAAGCCGGGCTTCGAAATGCTGGTCAACAACTTCTCTGCCGGCATCTGGGGCGGACTGCTCGCGATGATCGGGTTCTACGGCATTTCCCCATTGGTCGAGGCGTTCAGCACGGCCGCCGGGAACGTCGTGCAGTTCCTGGTGAACAACGGACTCCTCCCACTCACCAGCATCTTCATTGAGCCTGCCAAGGTGCTCTTCCTGAACAACGCCATCAACCACGGCGTACTAACCCCGCTGGGTGTCCAGCAGTCCCTCGAGGACGGCAAGTCGATCCTGTTCCTCCTCGAGGCCAACCCCGGCCCCGGTCTGGGTATCCTCCTGGCGTACATGTTCTTTGGTCGCGGTGCAGCCAAAGCATCCGCTCCCGGAGCCGTGATCATCCACTTCCTCGGTGGTATCCATGAGATCTACTTCCCGTACGTGCTGATGCGCCCGCTGCTGATCCTGGCAGCGATCGCCGGTGGCATGACGGGTGTTGCAACGCTTGCCATCACCAATTCAGGCCTTGTAGCACCGGCGGCGCCGGGTTCCATCTTCGCGGTGCTCGTACAGACCGCCCGGGACAGCTACTTCGGTGTGGTGCTCTCGGTGGTACTCGCGGCGGCGGTGTCCTTCCTCGTGGCGTCCATAATCCTGAAGACCGCAAAGCGGAAGGACATCGATGACGCCGATGACCTCGCCGCTGCGACCACCCGGATGGAGTCCATGAAGGGCAAGAAGAGCTCGGTTTCCTCCGCTCTGACCGGCGCCGGCACCGTAGCTGTCATGTCGGGCCCCATCCAGAACATCGTCTTCGCCTGCGACGCCGGTATGGGCTCCAGCGCGATGGGCGCATCTGTTCTGCGGAACAAGATCAAGGCTGCCGGTTACCCGGACGTCAAGGTGACCAACGCCTCCATCGCGAACCTTCGTGATGACTACGACGTTGTCATCACACATCAGGACCTGACCGAGCGGGCCCAGCCCGCAACCTCCAGTGCCGTGCACGTCTCGGTGGACAACTTCATGAACAGCCCGAAGTATGACGAGATCGTGGAGCTGGTCAAGGAAAGCCGCACTGGTCCCGCGGAGGGTTCCGGTGACGCACCGCCTGCCGCGGGAACGCCGGGTGGCGCGGATGCGTCCAACGCCGAGGCGACTGTCCGCACCGGTGGTGCCCACGCCGCCGGAGCTCACGCTGCAGAAGCGGTAACCGAATCACCGTCGGACATCCTGGTAGCCGAGAGCGTTGTGCTCAGCGGTACGGCCACAAACCGTGACGCAGCCATCGACGAGGCGGGACAGCTGCTGCTGGCCCGTGGGGCGGTCGACGAGGGTTACATTCAGGCGATGCATGAGCGCGAGGAGTCAGTTTCCACTTACATGGGAAGCTTCCTTGCGATTCCGCACGGCACCAACGCGGCCAAGGACCACATCCGCAAGTCGGCTGTGTCCGTGGTCCGTTACCCCGACGGCCTGGATTGGAACGGCAAGGAGGTCAGGTTCGTGGTTGGCGTCGCAGGCGTGAACAACGAGCACCTGCACATCCTGTCCTCAATCGCGAAGGTGTTCACCGACAAGGCGCAGGTAGCTCAGTTGGAGGCCGCGACGTCGGCTGAAGAGATCCTCGAAATCTTCCGAAAGGTCAACGCATAGTGAAGGCAGTTCACTTCGGAGCAGGGAACATTGGGCGCGGCTTTGTTGGGCTGCTACTCCACCAGGCGGGCTACGAGGTGGTGTTCGCGGATGTCGCGGATGCCCTGATCAGCGAGTTGGCGGGCGCGGACAGCTATCGCGTCCACGAGGTGGGCGAGCAGCCGGCGGTGCATACGGTCGACAATTTCCGGGCGGTGAACTCGAACACCGAGGAGAACCGCCTGGTTGAGGAGATCGCCACGGCGGACATCGTCACCACAGCGGTGGGGCCGCACATCCTGAAGTTCGTGGCTCCGGTGATCGCCAAGGGGATAGCGGCGCGAGCCGGTGATTCCGCGCCGCTGCAGGTGATGGCATGCGAGAACGCCATCAATGCGACCGACATCCTGCGGGAATCGATCGAAGCTTCCTGGGACGAGTCGAACGGCAGCCTTGCCGATCGAGCGGTCTTCGCGAACACTGCGGTGGACCGCATCGTTCCGAACCAGGACCCCGGCCAGGGCCTCGACGTGACGGTGGAGACCTTCTACGAGTGGGTTATCGACCGTACTCCGTTCGGGGACAACCCGCCGGTGATCCCGGGAGCTATGTTCGTGGATCGGCTCGGTCCGTACATCGAGCGGAAGCTGTTCACCGTGAATACCGGTCATGCGTCCGCGGCCTACTTCGGGTATGAGGCTGGGCTCGAGAAGATCTCGGAGGCTATGGCTGATCAGGAAGTCGCCGCGAACGTCCGTGCGGTGCTCGGGGAGACCAAACAGCTCCTGGTGGACAAACACGGTTTCGACGCCGAGGAGCAGGAAGCGTACGTCCAGAAGATCCTCGGGCGGTTCACCAACCCGCACCTGCCCGACACAGTTAACCGCGTAGGCCGCGCACCCCTGCGCAAGCTGAGCCGGAATGAACGGTTTATCGGACCGGCCGCAGAGCTCGCCGAGCGTGGCACCACCCCGGACGCTCTGCTGAAGGCGATTGCGGTGGCGCTGCGGTTCGATGATCCTGAGGACGCCGAGGCGGCGGAACTGGGGCAGATCCTCGCCTCCGTCGACGCCGGTGCAGCAACAGAGCGGATTACCGGGCTGGACCAGGACCATCCGCTGTTCCCGGCCATCCGGAAACTGGTGGAAGAGCGTCAGGCTGCTTCCGTTTGACGAGTCTCAGCACAGCGCAACGGCGCCGTACCCTCTCAAGGGTGCGGCGCCGTCGTCGTTCAAAAGACCCATTGAAATTCGGTATGGCGCGTCGATCCTCAGTTGTGATCAATGCGCAACATCCGTCGGGCCAACGTCGCTGCCCACCGACCCGCAAGACATACCTACGGTATGGCGGCACCCTTGTCTGCTTGTGACTGCCATGGCTGCAGCAGGGGCTCAGGTTTCGGACTTTTCCTGCTGAGTCGACTCTTCGATGGCCTCCTGCCGGTCGCCCGCAGCGACGTCGATCTTGCGCCGCCGTGTCGCTTCGCTCACCGGGATGGTCACACTGAGCACACCGTTGTCGTAGCGCGCGGCGATACCGTCGACGTCGATATCCTGGCCAAGTGTCAGCTGGCGCAGGAAGGAGCCGCTTTGGCGCTCCTTGAGCAACCACTGCGTTTCGCCGTCGCTCTTCAAGGTACGTTCAGCCCTGATGCTCAGCAGCTGTCCGTCAACGTCAACATCAACCGAGTGTGGATCAATGCCGGGCAGATCGGCGTTGAGAACATAGTGGTCGCCCTCACGGTACAGGTCCATCGGCATCAACATTGGCCCCTGCCGGCCGCCGAACACGGCCGGGGACAGACGGTCCATTTCCTGGAAAGGATCAAACCGGGCCATGGTTACCAACTCTCCCTTCATCACGGAATCTTCATAGTTGAGTCATCCACGCTCAACTATGATCATTTTAGCCCGCAGTACCGCCAGTCGGTAAGTCTCTTGCAACGGTTCTTGCGGGGCTACAGCCCGCCTACTTCTCCGCTTGACAGTGCGTCATGCCCGGCGGAAAATTCTTCCTAAGGAGCCCCTCGACGGGATTCCGGAGGCTGGCGTGATGCGCCTTTCGCATCTGCTGTTTCTCATAACGGCACATGAGCCCCCCGAATCCCTTCCAGGGGCTTCTTGTTGTCCAGTGGGGGGTGACAGCTGACGCTAAGGCAACGGCTAACTCGAGTGGCGGAGACTGCTGCTCGAATGTGAGCGACACGGGGTCAGACAATCACGCCGGTCCCCGTCTGACAGTCGCACCATTGATTCATGAGCGAGTGGAAGTCGTACCGACGCCAACCCGCTGTGGTTGCAGCGGCGGTGGCATTTCTGACCTGTGTTCTCTTCTGGGTGATCGGTATGGTCGGCGGGTTGGCCTTCCTCCAACGTCCTTCAGATCCGATGTCTGCGCTGCTCGGGCTCTACGCCATGCTTGTGGCAGTGGTTTTGTCTATCATCGTCGCCGGTGGCGCGGCGGCCTACCTCGCGCGGACCATGCCCAGACGAGTCAAAAGGTAGGAACCGATGCTTCACATCCTGCCGGTGGCGCCACGGCGTTTGACGAGCCGAGGGCGCCGCGTGAATACCTGTCACGTTGACCCTGTTAGCTGGTCCCTGACCAAGCATTGGGTTCTCTCTTGGGGTTTGCAGAGTCCGGGCGGGAGACCCGTGGAAGACGGACCGTGAAGGTGGTGCGCCCGGGTTCGCTGTCCACACTGATTGCCCCGTGGTGAGCGCAGACGATTGCGTGGACGATGGACAGTCCCAGACCTGACGTCCCTTGTCCGCCGGTTCGTGCTTGGTCGGCGCGGGTGAAGCGGGAGAAGACGTGATCGACGAAATCGGAGGGGATGCCGGGCCCATCATCCGTCACCTTGAGGATGATTTCGCTGCTTTCCACAGTCAAGCTTGTAACGACGGTGGTTCCGGGATCGGTGTGCTTATGAGCGTTTGTGAGGAGGTTTATCAGGACTTGGCGTAGATGGTTTTCATTCCCGCGGATGACAACGGGGTCGTCGGGGAGGCGGACGCTCCAGTGTTGTTCGGGAGCGGTGATCCGGATATCACTGACTGATTCGATAATGAGTTCTGTTAGATCCACATCTCCATCAACACCGATGTGTCCTTCATCGAGCCGGGCCAGGAGGAGCAGGTCTTCGACCAGCGTGGTCATTCTTAGAGTTTCTGATTCAACCCTGCGCAGTGAAGCGTCGCCTTTTGGTCCGAGGTGTTCTGTCATACGGATCAGCTCGGAGTGGCCGCGGATGGCAGCCAAAGGTGTGCGCAGCTCATGGCTGGCGTCTGCGACGAATTGACGGACTTGGGTTTCGCTGCGTTGTCGTGCGGTGAGGGCGCTTGCAACGTTGTCGAGCATTTTGTTGAAGGCGTGTCCTACGTTGCCCACTTCAGTTTGAGGAGAACCTGGGGAAGCACGTGCAGCTAGGACGACTTCACCTACATCCAGCGGTAATTCGGCGACATTGGTCGCTACCTTCGACAGGTGATCCAAGGGGCGGAGGGTTCGGCGGATAACGATTGCCGCTGAGATCCCGGTGAGGATGAGTCCGGCTATGGAGATCGTGGCCATTGCGCTGGCCAGTGAGTTCAACGTGGCGTCTCTATCAGCAGTGGGTAGACCTGTGACGAGGATATGGCCTTCTGTGTCATCTACAGCGATCAAACGGTACTGCCCAATGGACAGTAAGCGCTCCACAGGCTCGCGACTCTCGGGCAGACTGTTGACTACCTCGATGTCGGCTGTCGGTAAGTCCTCATGTTCCCCTTCGATGGAGTACAGCCCGGCATAATCGACCTCACCGTCTGATCGGTAGGCGCTAAGTGTGCCTGCCCCCTGAGCTGGGTGGCCGACAGTGTCCCTTTCCGTCTGTGACCGTACCCGGGAGATGGGATCTCCGAACCTGATCGTCCGGTTCGAGGCCTCGTGCAATTCGCTGTCAAGCTGTTGGGTGAGGATCACATTCATAGCGGCGTAGCTCAGAATTCCCAGAGCACCGCAGATGACGGTGAGCAAGACCAGGGTTATCAGCAACAGCCTTGTTCGCAGTTTCCATGACGAAACCGACCAGCGGAAGGACGAATTATGAATCCGTGCAGCCCCTCCGGGTTCAGCTGGTAGCGTCTCCATGATCTTCCTTTGCTGGCTTGAGGACATAACCTGCGCCGCGCACAGTATGAATCATGGGTTCACGGCCCACGTCGATCCTTTTCCGCAGGTAAGAAATGTTCAGTTCGACGACGTTCAACTGGCCGTCGAAACCGTAATCCCAGACATGTTCCAGAATTTGGCTTTTACTGAGAACCCGCCGGGAATTCTCCATCAGGAAACGGAGCAGGTTGAACTGCGTCGCCGTCAGCTGGATATTTTCGTCCGCCCGACTGATTTCACGTGTATCCAGATTCATCGACAGGTCACCCACCACCAACTCGGCGCTCTCTATGGCTGTAATTCCTGCACGTTGGACTAGCCTGTGCAAGCGCAGGACGACTTCCTCCAGGCTGAAGGGTTTGGTGACGTAATCATCACCTCCGGCAGTAAGACCGGAAATCCGGTCCTCCACGCGGCCCTTTGCGGTCAGGAAAAGTGCGGCGACTGATGGATCGGATGCCCGTAGCCTGCGTAGAACCTCAACACCGTCCAGCCCGGGAAGCATCACGTCCAGCACCAGAACATCCGGGCGGAACCGCTGCGCCAGTCGAACAGCAGAGGGGCCGTCAGACGCTATCAAAACGTCCCACCCCGACAATCTGAGCACTGCACTGACCACCTCAGAAAGGGCCGGCTCATCATCGACCACCAGAGCACGCACCCGCGAGCCATCGGATCGCCGCAGTAGGGGTAAATGCGCCCTTATTGAGCCCGAAGTGTTCGAGGTCATGAATGCACTCTGCCTCTCCATAGCAAGGCTCCAACGCTGCCGATGCCAACAAGTAAGGATGGAGGCAAACGCGAGGTCAATACGTTGGCGGTCATTAAAGGCAAACTCACAGGACTCCTATAACTCAGGCATAGAGCAGCCTGCTGGACTAGAAGCCGTTACGCGGTTTCCTGTTTCTTCGAGGCAGACCTCCCTACTGCTTGTGCCAGTACGACTAGAGGAGAATTACATGCGGTTCTCTGCTCCTGTGAGAAAGTCGCGGATGCTTGGAGTCGATGCAGCGCGCGGTGTTGCCCTCATCGGGTTGATGATTATCCACATTCTCCCTGGCACCAATGACTACGATGACCCGACCGTCCTATGGACAGTGTTCGCCGGCCATTCTGCCGCCTTGTTTGCCCTGCTGGCCGGAGTGTCACTCGCTTTCACTTCCGGGAGCCAGCACCCCGTGAAGGGCACAGCACTCAAGGCTACCCAAGCCTCCGTGGCGGTCCGCGCCGGTCTCATCACGGCCCTGGGGCTCACTATCGCCACGTTGATACGCCGCCCTCCATCATCTTGGCCTACTACGGGGTGATGTTCATGTTGGCGATTCCCGTGCTTCGACTCTCCGCCAAATCACTGGCCTTTCTTGCCGCAGGGATTGCAGTGGTGGGCCCTATCTCTGCGCAGGCACTGCGGGACTTCATACCCGAACCTGGTTTCGATCCCACTTTCACAATGCTCTTCACCGAACCCGGTGTGCTGGTCAGTCAACTGCTCTTCACCGGCGAGTATCCCGCACTGCCTTACATGACCTATATCTGCGCAGGGCTAGCCATCGGCCGATTGGATCTTAGATCCCGCCCAGTACAGATCCGCGTGACGTTGGCAGGACTGGTTTTGACCATCACCAGTTGGCTGCTTTCAGCCCTCTTCTTGGGTCCGCTCGGAGGGATGAACCGCCTACTGGAGTCGTCCCCAGGCCTGAGCGCGGAGATGATTGACGCAATGCTGATCTGGGGGCCTGAGGAATACCTGCCGACCACTTCACTTTGGTGGCATGCCATCGTCGCACCCTACTCCACCACGGTCCTGGAAATGTTAAACACCACCGGCACATCCATCGCCGCGTTGGGGGCAGTGCTGCTTCTCGCCCGCTTCACCACCGAGCCATTGATGCCGCTGGCCGCCATGGGCAGTATGACGCTGACCCTCTACTCGGCCCACCTGCTTGTCCTCGCAACCGGGTTTCTGGAAGACCAACCCGATGCTTCCCTCATCATCCAAATCGCTATCGCTGCCATCTTCGCTTCTCTGTGGCGACGAGCCCACCATCACGGGCCGCTCGAAGGCCTCGTCGCAACTGCGACAAGACGAACCCGTACTCGCCTTTCAGCCACCTCTTGAAACATCTCGGCTTGCGTTAGAGACACCATCCCGCCACCGCTCCAACTGGGTACCACGATCTTGTAGCCGCTCATGCGTATGTTGCCTCGTTCGCTTCCTTCAGGGCTGACTCAAGCGCTCGGCGAGGCCGATCGCGTTGAACGGCGCGTGGACCTTCACGTCATTGTCGAAGTACACGTAGACGTCGCGGCCGCGCCCGTCCGGACACATCCGCCCAGACAGCCAGCCCTCACACAGCGCAGCCCACTCGTCCAGCTCCGCATCCGTATAGCCGCTGGTGTAAAGCTCGGTGCTGCCGTGCAGCCGGACATAGACGACGCCGCCGGTCACCTCGCGGAACTGCGGCCACTTCTCTGCCGAGTCCGCCACCACCAGCCCGACGGCGTGGCGTCGCAGGATCTCGTAGCATTCCTCGCTGCCGAAACTCTCGTGCCGCACTTCAAGCACATGCTGGATCGGCCGGTCAGCATCCGTGGTGACCCAGTCACGGTCCTTGAGACGCTCGTCGTGACCGCGTGCGAGGGAGGCGGCCGCCGTCGTCGTGTGAGGCAGTTGCGAGAAGAAAGTATCGATGAGCTCGGGATCGAAGCGGCGGGTGGCGGGCAGCTGCCAGAGAACAGGGCCGAGCTTGGCGCCGAGCGCCAGGACGCCGGAAGCGAAGAAATTGGCGAGCGCGGTCTCGGCATTGCGCAGCCGGAGCATGTGCGTGATATATCGCGGGCCCTTGACGGAGAACTCGAAACCGCTGGGCACGGTGTCACGCCAGCGGACGAAGCTGTCCCGATGCTGGAGCGAGTAGAAGGTTCCGTTGATTTCGATGGTGTCCAGCTGGGACGAGGCGTATTCGAGTTCTAGCCGCTGCGGAAGACCGACGGGGTAAAAGGACTTGCGCCAGGGAGCATACCGCCATCCGGAGATGCCGATACGGGCTCGAGGGGCGGTCTGCTCCATGCACAGAACGTACCCTGAGCTACTCGCCGGCGAAACCAGTCGCGTCGACCTCAGGCACCTTCGGGAGACTTAACAAACTCGCCGCAGCGGGCGTATTTTAATGCTGTTGAATCCGATCCCGGCCCCGGCCGTGTCGGCTGTGCGGGGGCCTGGGCAGTAGACAGGAGGTAGCACGATGAACAACCTGATGCGGTGGCCTAGCGTCGACATCGCAGATCCCGTCCGTCGGTTCCTCGAAGGGGACGCAGGGTCCTGGCTTCGGCTGGAAGAGTACCGGGATGGCAATTCCATGGTCGTTAAGGCCGAGGTGCCGGGCATTGACCCTGAAAAGGACGTCGATATCACGCTCACCGGAGACCAACTGACCATCGAGGTCAGCCACCAGGAGAAATCTGAGCACAAAGATAAGCGCGGGTACCGCTCCGAGTTTCGGTATGGCACGTTCTCCCGGACAGTGACTCTGCCGGGAGCCGTGCGGGAAGAAGACATCCAGGCTTCCTACACGGACGGGATCCTCGAAGTACGGATACCTGTGTCCGAGCGGGAGGAAGGCCACTCCCGGAAGATTCCCGTCACCCGCAATAGCGAAGCGGCCGGCGCGGGCCGTGGAACCAACGCCGGCGAAAGTGGAGCTGGCGGCTGGGGAACGAACCCTGGAACCGAGGCCTGAACCTCACGGTACCCGGGGAATGCGGGTCTGTCCCGTTTGGGCGGGCAGAAAAAGGTCAGCACAGCACACTTGGGCAGACCCGCTCCGCAGGACAGCACCGTCGAACGGGTAACGGTAAGCCTCCTCTCCACGGTTGTCCGCTAAACTTGCGTGGTAAAAGCCCCGGACTTCGAAGCGGAGAACGCTTGCGGAAGCCTTGGGGCGTTCTCATGCACGGCGGCACCATGCGCGCGGCACTCGGCTCGCACTTCTGCCGCCAAACAATGGGGGAGGATCCCGTGCCAGCAATTGTGATTGTCGGAGCCCAGTGGGGCGATGAAGGCAAAGGCAAGGCCACTGACCTGCTCGGCGGGCGCGTGGACTACGTCGTGAAGCCGAACGGCGGCAATAACGCCGGCCACACCGTCGTCGTCGGCGGTGAGAAGTACGAGCTCAAGCTCCTTCCCGCCGGCATTCTCAGCCCCAACGCCGTGCCGATCATCGGGAACGGTTGCGTCATCAACCTGGAGGCGCTGTTCCAGGAGATCGACGGGCTTGAAGCACGCGGCGCTGACACGTCGAAGCTGCGCGTCTCCGCGAACGCGCACCTTGTTGCCCCGTACCACCAGGTCCTCGACAAGGTCACTGAACGCTTCCTCGGGAAGCGGGCCATCGGAACCACGGGCCGCGGGATCGGTCCGGCGTACATGGACAAGGTCGCGCGCCTGGGCATCCGTGTGCAGGACGTCTTCGATGAGTCGATCCTTCGCCAGAAGGTTGAGGGCTCCCTGAAGCAGAAGAACGAGCTGCTGGTCAAGGTCTACAACCGGCGCGACGTCGAGGTCGAGGAAATCGTCCAGTACTTCACGTCCTTCGCCGAGCGGCTGCGTCCGCTGGTCATCGACTCGACCTACGTGCTCAATGAAGCGCTCGACGCCGGCAAGGTGGTCCTCATGGAGGGCGGACAGGCGACGTTCCTCGATGTTGACCACGGCACCTACCCGTTCGTGACGTCGTCGAACCCCACCGCCGGCGGCGCCTCAGTCGGTTCCGGCATCGGCCCCACCCGCATCAACCGGGCGGTGGGCATCATCAAGGCGTACACCACCCGCGTCGGCGCCGGACCGTTCCCCACCGAACTGTTCGACGATATGGGAATTTACTTGCAGAAGACCGGCGGAGAGTTCGGCGTGAACACCGGACGCCCTCGGCGCTGTGGCTGGTACGACGCCGTGCTGGCGCGCCATGCTTCGCGCGTCAACGGATTCACGGACTACTTTGTGACGAAGCTCGACGTCCTCACGGGCATCGAGAGCATTCCGGTGTGTGTGGCGTACGACGTCGACGGGGTCCGGCACGATGAGATGCCCATGACGCAGACCGAGTTCCACCACGCAAAGCCGATCTTCGAATACTTCGACGGCTGGACCGAGGACATCACCGGAGCCCGGACCATCGAGGACTTGCCGGAGAACGCCCAGACCTACGTGCGGGCGCTTGAGAAGATGTCCGGCACTCGATTCTCGGCCATCGGCGTTGGCCCGGACCGCGACCAGACGATCGTGATCAACGACCTCATCGGCGGATAGCCTCCGGTCGACACAGCAAAACGGCTAGGTTCCTTGAGAACCTAGCCGTTTTGCTACCCGTTGGATTTTAGAGATTGCTGACGACGTCGGCGCTTTCCCTGAGCTTCTCGACGAGTGCGAGTGCCGCGTCGGATTGCTTCTGTTGCGTCACCTGCTGCTCAAGCTGCGGCTTTACCTCCTCGAACGGCGGGATCTCGCCGCCCTGTGCTGCCGCACCGGAAGCCTTGGCCTCCTCATAAGCCGCCTTCAGCTCTTCCTCGGTCGGCGCGGTGTCGCCACTTTCCTCGGCGAGCAGCGCGTCGAGGCGGACCTGCTGCCTGATCTGCTCGGTAGCCTCTTCCTTGGTGATGCCCTTTTCCTCAAGGGCGGTGAAGAGCTCTTCAGGGGAAGTGAACTGGTTCGACGCGACCAGTTCATCCGTTGTCGCCGTGATGGCTTCCTCGCTGGCTTCTATCCCACGATCGTCGGCTTCCTGGATGAGAAGCTGGGTGCCGATGAGGTTGTCGAGCGTCTGCGTTTTCAGCTGCTCCTGGTCGACTTCCTGACCGGTCACCTGGGCTTGCATCGCCATCTGCTGGAACGTGCCCTCGTACGCGGTGGTGAATTCCTCCTTGGTGACCTCGTCGCCGTTGACGGTCGCGACGACGTCGGGAACTCCCTCAAGGTCCGGCGTGGGGGCTTCCGCCGGGGTACTTGCGGCGCTCTCGCTCGGGGCGGGTTCCGCCTCGGTGTCCCCTCCGCAGCCTGTCGCGAAAGCGAGCGCACTCGCCAGGGCCAGGCTCATGAGCCACTTCTTCTTCACAAACACTCCTACTGTTGATTACCGACCTGCGACTCTAGCAGCGCCCCGTGTATATCGGCTCGACGCCCGCTGGATAGTAGCTGAACGGTAGGATGCGGAAGATGGCGCAGTTCCCTCCGGATATTCACCTTGCAAGCCTCCCGCAACTGCTGCTCGACGTTGACGCGATTGACGCCAACATCGCCCTCAAGGAGCAGTGGGCAGCCGGACACTCGATGGTGCTTGCTCCCCACATCAAGACAACGATGACCCGCGAAATAGTCCAGCGTCAGCTTCCCGGGTCTTGGGGAGTAACGGTCGCGACGCCGGCGCAGGCGGCACACGCCGTGGCGTGGGGTGCGCGGCGCATTCTCATCGCCAATGAGGTGGTGTTCCCCGCGCTGGTCGATGATCTGCGCAGGCTCCTTGACATCAATCCTCACCTTGAGATCTACAGCCTCGTTGACTCTGAAGAGGCAATCACCGCCCTGGCGCAGGGTTTCCGTGACGGAGACCGGCACCTGTTTGTACTGCTCGACGTCGGTGTGACGGGCGGGCGAACCGGAATCCGCCGCGCCGCGGAGGTGCCGGCGCTGGCCGCAGCGGTCAGGGACGCCCCCGGGCTTCGACTCGCCGGCGTCAGCGCTTATGAAGGAATCGCGCCAAACGTCCGTACCCCCGAGAACCTCGCCGTCATCGACGGACACTGCCGCGCCGCCAGGGAGATTTTCGATACGCTGCACGGCCAATTCGAGGTCGAGCAGCCCCTCTTCACCGTGGGAGGGTCAGCGTTCCAGGACCGCGCGGCGCTCCATCTTCCCGAGGGTGCCCTGAAGGTCCTGCGCTCCGGCTGTTACGTGATTCACGACCACGGCACCTACGCAGACGTGTCGCCGCTGCCCGGCCTGCGTGCCGCTGCCGTGGTGCGCGCCGTCGTCGTTTCCGCGCCGGAGGAGGGGCGGGCGATCCTGGGCGCAGGCAAGCGGGAGTTGGCGTACGACGCCGGTGTGCCCACCCTCGTGGCGCACCACCGGAACGGTGCGAAGCTGGCTGAGCCAACCGGCGTCGTCGTGAGGCTTTTCGATCACCACGCTGTGGTGGACAACGCCGGATCGCTGAGGGTTGGCGACACTGTTGACCTGGGCATTTCCCACCCCTGTTCAGTGTTTGACCGGTGGCGCACGGCTCTTGCCGTCCGCGGCAACGCCACGGAGGTCTGGCACCCACAGTTCTGAGTGCTACCAGCCCCAGGTCCCAGGCGTGCCCTTGAACGGGCCCACCACCCGCGATGTGATCCAGCCACCGTAGAAGTCACCGGGCTGGGCCTGTACCTCTTCGCCGTCGACGAGGCACCGGTCCATCCTGCCCGGATAGACCGCGACGGTTCCGGCCAGGCGCTCGAACCCGGCGGCGGGCTGAAGGTAGGTCCACGCGGACCGCTCGGCGCTCGCTGAGCCGCCAATGACGTCGTAATAGGTTGCCTCGCCCTTGAACTCGCACCAGCTGCTTCCACTGACCGGGCGCAGCGTGTCCGGCACGAAATCCGCGGCCGGAACGTAGAAAACGGGCGGGTGGCTTGTCTCCAGCACCCGCAGGGCGCGATGAGTGCGCGCGATCTCCCGTCCGCTGAACTCGATGACGAGGATGCCCGGATAGTCCTCAACGCGGGGCGGACGCGGGTAATCCCACACCGACTCCTGGCCCGGCCCCGGCTGCTCGCGTTTTACTTTGTTCACACCCATAGCGCCACCGTACTCTTCGGTACCCTTGAATCAGCCCCAGTTCCTACCCGAAAGGGCCCCGCGATGAAGATCAGTGTTGGACAATTCAGGCCGATCGGGGACGTCTCCGCCAATGTCGCGACGATGCGGGAGCTTGCGCGCCAGGCTGTGGAGGACGGGTCAGAACTGATCGTCTTCCCTGAGGAGTCGATGTTTTCCATTGGGAAGGTGGAAGGAGCCCTCGCCGACGCCGTGGATGCGGGCTGGACCATCTTCGTGCAGCAGCTCTCGTTCCTTGCCGCGGAACTGAAGATCGCCATCGTCGCCGGCGGGTACGAATCAAGCGGCGAGGAGCGCCCGTACAACACGCTGGTGCTCATTGATTCCACGGGCCGGATCGTGGACACCTACCGCAAGCTGCACCTGTATGACGCGTTCAGCTACCAGGAGTCCCAGCGCATCAAACCTGGTGACGGCGGCCTCACCGTAGTGCCCGTCGGTGACCTGACCGTCGGACTGATGACCTGCTACGACCTGCGCTTCCCGGAACAGGCGAGGGCGCTCGCGGACCGGGGCGCCGACGTCGTGCTGGTGCCTGCCGCGTGGTTCAAGGGGGACCACAAGGTCGAGCACTGGGAGACGCTGCTACGTGCGCGGGCCATTGAGAATACGGTGTGGATCGCTGCGGCGGGGACATCGTCGTCGCACACCATCGGGCACTCGGCCATCCTCGATCCGATGGGCGTTCCGCAGGTTTTCCTGAATGACGAGGAGCAGGGCGTCGTGACGGTTGAAGTCAACCGGAAACGTATCGAGGAGGTGCGCGAGTTCCTGCCGGTGCTGCGGAACCGCCGGTTCGCGCAGAACGAGGAGATCGTCGAGCCGCACTAGCTTGTATGACAAGTAGGTGAGTTGTACGATAAGTCATCCCGCCCGTTCTCCCGAAGGTTCCGCGATGACTTACACGCCCGACGCAATCCGCCACGTCGAACTCTCGACCGCCACGCTGCCGCTGGCTACGCCGATCTCCGACGCCAAGGTCTTCACCGGCAGGCAGAAGCCCATGACAGAAGTGGTGTTCCTGTTCGCCGAGATCCTCACCGAGCAGGGCGTCTCCGGTCTCGGGTTCTCCTACTCGAAGCGGGCAGGCGGACCGGCGCAGTACGCCCACGCGCGGGAAGTCGCCGAAGCCATGATCGGTGAAGACCCCAACGACATCGCCAAGCTGTATAACAAGTTGCTGTGGGCCGGTGCGTCCGTGGGCCGGTCGGGCGTCGCCACCCAGGCGCTCGCCGCACTCGACATCGCGCTGTATGACCTGAAGGCGAAGCGTGCCGGGCTGCCGCTTGCCAAGCTCCTCGGCGCCTACCGTGACTCGGTGCGCACCTACAACACCTCCGGCGGGTTCCTCAACGCCTCAATCGATGAGGTCAAGGAGCGGGCAACCCAGTCACTCGCCGAGGGCATCGGCGGCATCAAGATCAAGGTCGGCCTGCCGGACTCCGCAGAGGACCTGCGACGCGTGGCGGCCGTGCGCGAACACATCGGTCCGGACGTGCCGCTGATGGTGGATGCGAACCAGCAGTGGGACCGCGCCACCGCCCTGCGCATGGGCCGCAAACTTGAGCAGTTCGATCTGGTCTGGATCGAAGAACCCCTGGACGCGTACGACGCCGAGGGGCACGCCGCGCTGGCACTGGCGCTTGATACCCCCATCGCCACCGGAGAGATGCTCGCCTCCGTGGCTGAGCACGAGCGGCTTATCGCAACCCGGGCCTGCGACATCATCCAGCCTGACGCGCCGCGCGTTGGGGGCATCACCCAGTTCCTCCGGCTCGCCACACTGGCGGACCAGGCTGGTCTCGACCTTGCCCCGCACTTCGCCATGGAGATCCACCTGCACCTTGCCGCGGCCTACCCTCGCGAGCCGTGGGTGGAGCACTTCGACTGGCTGGATCCGCTTTTCAACGAGCGCCTCGAGACCCGTGACGGACGCATGCTGGTTCCCGAACGCCCGGGACTGGGCGTGACGTTCAGCGACCAGGCGCGCGCCTGGACCACCGACAGTGTCGAGTTCGGTACGCGCTGAGCGTGCGTGCCTGCACCAAGCACATGCCAGCATTGACAGCATGAAACAAACGCTGGCCGTCTCGCTCGTCGATAGCCTCCGCCGCCGCATCATCGAAGGCACCATTCCCTCCGGTGAGAAGCTGCCCAGCGAGAGCGCTCTCATCAGTGAGTTCGGCGTCAGCCGCACGGTCGTCCGGGAAGCTGTGTCCCGGCTGCAGGCCGAAGGTCTGGTGCATACGCGGCGGGGGAGCGGCAGCTTCGCCCTCACCCCGCCGTCCGCCGACGAGGAATCAACCGGAGGCATGCGACGGCCCCGGACCATCGAGGAGCGGCGCGCGCTTCTGGCGTTCCGTGCAGGCATTGAGAGCGAGGCCGCTGCGCTCGCCGCCGCCAACGCGACACCCGGGGTGATCTCCGCCCTCGATGACCCACTCGCGGCATTCGACGCTGCCGGCAATCACCCTGCGACGGCAGTCTCCTGCGACTTCGCCTTCCACCGGGCGGTGGCTGAGGCCAGCGGAAACTTCTATTTTGTGGATGCGCTGCTGGCACTGGGCCCGGCGATGATCGCGATGCCTCCGCACCGTCTCGAACCAGCCGACGACGGCGGGCAGTCCGAGCGGTTGCGGCGCGTCGCCGTCGAACATGTTGCCGTGCGCAACGCGATCGCTGCCGGAGATGCGTTGACCGCGGCCGCCGCCATGCGCCTGCACCTGGCCAACTCCCGGTCCCGCCTGAACGGGTAACCACCGAGCCCTTTCGTGACAGTCGCTGAGAGATAGCGGGTCTGCCAAAGATAGGGTTCCACCGCTATCACGTGGCGGAACCGCTATCTGCGGCCCGGCCGTAGGATGGCCTCATGACGGCGAACCCAGAAACAATCCGAATGTATGGTGCGGACTGGTGCCGCGACTGCATCCGAACGAAGAGGCAGCTCAACGAGCTCGGGATCAGCTATGAATACGTCAACCTCGAAGAGGTGCCTGACGCGGCTGAAGAGGCCCGGAGCATCTCCGGGCGGACGAACATCCCGGTCGTGGTCTATCCGGACGGCGACCACCAGGTCGAGCCGACCAACGCAGAGGTAGAGGAAAAGCTTCGCGGTTTGAACCTGCTCGGCAGCTGAAAACGACATCGAGCCAGCAGGAACGCCAGGAACTCCGTGGGAAGCCGGTCGTTTCTGCTGGCTCGATGCCGTATCTGAGCTCGATGCCGTATCCGAGCAGGAAGCTAGCTCCGTTCCGCCGGCTTCACCGCGAGAACCGGACGGTCCGCCTGAAGGAGAATCCGTTGGGCGTGGGAACCCATGATGAACTTGCCCACCTGGGAGCGCTGCCGCAAGCCGATCACGATGAGCGAGACGTCATGTTCGACGGCGAGCTCCAGGATCTCGTCTGCCAGGTCATCCCTGTGGGAGGGGCGCAGTATGCGGGAGGAGATGCCGGCGTCGTCTGCGGTTTGCTTCAACCGCTGCAGGTCCTCGTCGCTGGCTACCGACTTGTCGACGCGGGATCCTTCGCGGACAGAGTTGACGATCAGCAACTCCTGATCGCGCAGCTTGGCCTCCGCAACCGCGGCGGCGACGGCGGCTTCGCCGACGGGAGTGGGTACGTACCCAACCATGATGCTCATAACTTCTCCTAGGAATCTGCGGTAACGCGGTCGGTGTTGCGCTGCCTGCGCTTGGTCAGGGCGGACTGGATCATGGGGCTGACGGCTACGACAACGAAGATCAGCAGCAGAGTTCCCGAGATCGGGCGGGTGACGAATCCGGACATGTCTCCTCCAAACACCAGGAGGGAACGGCGCAGGTTGGACTCGAGCAGCTCGCCGAGCACGAACGCCAGCACCAGGGGGCCCGGCTCGAAGCCGAACTTCTTCATGAGGTAGCCCAGGACTCCGAAGAGGACCACAAGCAGTACATCGAACATCGAGTTACGGATGGTGTACGCGCCCAAGATGGTGATCAGTGCGGTGATCGGGGCCAGGATGGCGGCACGGACGCGCAGGATCCTCACGAACACGCCGATAAGCGGGATGGACATGATCAGGAGCAGGATGTTGCCGATGTACATCGAGTTCACAACACCCCAGAATAGGTCCGGATTCTCGGAGATCAGTTGGGGTCCCGGGGTGATGCCATGGATCAGCAGGGCGCCGAAGATGATCGCCATGGTGGCATTGGCGGGGATACCCAGGGTGAGCAACGGAATGAAGGAGCTGGTCGCGGCGGCGTTGTTGGCGGTTTCCGGCCCGGCAACACCCTCGATCGCGCCTCTGCCGAACCGTGTGGGGTCCTTGGCGCGCTTCTTCTCCACCGCGTAGGACACCATGGAGGAGATCGTCGCGCCGCCGCCGGGGAGGATCCCGAGGAAGAATCCGAGGACGGAGCCGCGGCCGATCGCGCCGGAAGACTTGCGCAGGTCTGTACGGGAGGGCCAGACATTGGCGACTTTGGCCGGTGCGCTGACCGCCCGGTGGCGCTCTTCGAGGTTGTAGAGGATCTCGCCGAGGCCGAAGAGGCCCATGGCAATGGGGACGAAGTCGATACCGTCCGCCAGGCTCAGGTTGCTGAAGGTGAAGCGCTCGGCGCCGGTGAACACATCGCGACCCACGGTTGCCAGCAGCAGGCCGACTGCTGCGGCGATGAGCGCCTTGATCTTGGTTCCGCCGCTGATTGTCGCCACCAACAGGATTCCCACGAGGGCAAGGGCGGTGTATTCCGGCGGACCGAAATCGAGTGCGAAGCTGGCAACCAGCGGAGCCAGGAAGGTGAGTCCGATGATCGCAACGGTGCCACCGATGAAGGAGCCGATGGCAGCGATGCCGAGGGCGGTTCCGGCTTTGCCCTGCTTTGCGAGCACGTAGCCGTCGAACACGGTCACGACCGAGCTCGCCTCACCGGGAAGTCGCAGGAGGACGGACGTGATGGTTCCGCCGTACTGGGCGCCATAGAAGATGCCGGCGAGCATGATGATCGCCGTTACGGGTTCGATGCCGTACGTAAGCGGCAGCAGGATCGCGATCGTTGCTGCGGGACCTAGGCCCGGCAGCACGCCGATGAGCATGCCGATCACGACGCCCATCAGGCAGTAGAGGAAGTTTTGCGGGTCTAGAACGACGCCGAAGCCGTCAATGACCGGGTTCAGGTAATCCATGGCGGGTCCTTTTGTGCTTCAGGGCTAGAAGAGGTGGGGGATCGAGGTCCCCAGGCCGAGGATGAAGATTGCGTAGAAGACGATGACGACTAGCACCGAATAGATGGAAGCCGCCCGCCAGGTTTCTCCGCCGAGGAATTTCATCCAGATGAAGCACAGCAACAGGGATGGAATTTCGAAGCCGATGACCGGCATGAGCCAGACCATGGCGAGCAGCGTCGCGAATCCGTAGCCGGCCATCCGCGACAGCGGGGAGAATTTCTCCCCGTCCAGGCCCCCGCGCCGGCCAATGACCACTTGCGCGAGGGCGAGAACGGTGATGATGAGACTGATGGCAAACGGCCAGGTTCCTGGACTGGGCTGGCCCGGCGAGCCGAGGCCGAGACCCACAGCAATGATCATGCCGGCCACGCCTACACCGGCCGCCACGAGGGAGGAGGCGAGGTTCGCGACCGGGCCGGCCGGCGGAGCGGAATCCGCTTCCCACTCGGCAGCGAGCTCCTCCGGCGACAGGACAGGTGTCCCCGGATCTTCGAAGTCATGGGCGTGCCTTACTTCCTTGACTTCGTCAACGACCTTCGCGTCGGTCGAGCCGTTGGATGCGGCTCCGGTTGTGCGTTTGGGCTTCATTGCAGCGCTCATTTCAACTGAGGTCTCGGCTCGGCCTGGGACGAGGTGTTACTCGCCGGCGAGCGAGATGTCGTATTC
This sequence comes from Arthrobacter sp. M71 S08, assembly GCF_059089725.1. Classification (NCBI taxonomy): domain Bacteria; kingdom Bacillati; phylum Actinomycetota; class Actinomycetes; order Micrococcales; family Micrococcaceae; genus Arthrobacter; species Arthrobacter sp. M71 S08. Next base: position 301,243 of record NZ_JBNHEY010000004.1, read on the forward strand.
CTCGACCAGTGCCTTGTACTTCTCGGCGAGGGAGTTCCACTCCTCGACAACCTCTTCACCGGAAACTTCCCACGGTGCGAGGATGTTCTGCTTGTTGAATTCCTGGTAGGTCTCACTGCCCTGGGCTGCTTCAACGGCCTCAACCAGTCGGGCCTTTACGTCCTCCGGGAGTCCCTTCGGTGCGGCGAGCGCACGGTACTGGGAAACAGGGACTTCGTAGCCCTCTTCAATGGCGGTCGGGACGTCAGAAAGGAATTCGCTACGCTCACCGGCGAAAGTGACGATCGGGGTGACCGCACCAGCTTCGATCTGCGGGAGGGCCTCACCGAGCTGAATCGTGGCAACATCGACCTGATCGCCCATGACGGCGGTCAGGGCAGGTGAACCGGAATCGAACGGTACGGCGGTGCCGTCGATCTCCGCCTGAGCGAACAGAACCGCCTGCGCCAGCTGGGAGCCGGTGCCGACGCCCGTGGTGCCGAAGTTCAGGTCGCCGCTGCTCTCCTTGATGTCGGCGAGGGACTCGAACCCGGACTCGGGGCTGGCCACCAGAACGTAGTCATCCTGCGACAAGCCGGCAATCACATCAAGGTTATCCAGCGTTACGGATTCATCTTCACCAACCGCGAGCGGCGTGATGGTGATCAGCGAGGCGTTGAGGAGAACCAGGTTATGGCCGTCCGCCTCCATGCCGGCAACTTCCTTGGTGGCCACGGCGCCGTTTGCGCCTGCCTTGTTCACGACGGGTACTGCAACACCCAGGTCCTCGGCCATGCCCTCGGCTACCGAGCGGGCGATGCGGTCGGTTGAGCCGCCGGCATCCTGCCCAACGGTGATCGTGACGGGGCCGCTGGGGAACTCTTCGGTGGGCGCGGCGCTGCCGCCGCCTACGTTTCCACCGCAGGCTGAGAGCGCGAGCACACCGGCTGTTGCGGTAGTCGCGATCAGGACGCGGTGGGTAAGTGATGCTTTCACGAGTTGGTACTCCTCATTCGGGAACGGCGTTGTCCGGCTGGGGGCTCTGAGCGAAGGATGTGATGGCACTCACGGCTCGGCCCTGGTAAGACTTTACGGAGCAGCAGTTATGCGTGTCCAAGCCCACAATTGCATCAAGTGATGCTCGCGACGCATCACTGCGGCTGGGAAAGGCACCCAGCGTGGGAAGAAACCTACGAGATGGCTTCCGAATTTTCGGCGTGGTCTTCCAGAATAATGTCCAACAAACGCAGGACTGCCGGATTGGTCGTCGATTCGTTCCACGCGACGTGCAGATCCGCGCGATTCAATTCCGCGAGGCTGGCGGGCCCCCTCAATTCCTCGAACTGGACGCCGGACGGTGAGAACTCTTTTGATGACGCCGGCACCAGAGTGACGCCGAGGCCTGCCGCGACAAAGGCGAGCAGAGCGGGAACCTGACTGGCGAATTGAGTGACCCGGGGGTGAACTCCGGCGCTTTCATATAAGCGCATGACCAAGTCGTAGAAGTAGCGCGCCTCGGCGGTGGAGTACATCATCAAGGGCTCACCATCCAGTTGGCGGAGGGAAACGCCCTCCCCGGTCGCCAGCGCATGTCCCTCCGGAAGCGCTGCCACCAAGCGGTCGTCCAGGAAGGGTCGGGTGATCACGCCCGGACGGGCCACAATCGGGCGCAAGAGTCCGATATCTATGGAGCCCCGCGTAATAGCATCCAGCTGATCAACTGATACTGCTTCGCGGAGGACAAAGGACACCCCCGCAATCTGGGCCCCCGCCTTGCGGAGAATCCCCGGCAGCGCCACCTGGCCTGCGATGGCCGTGTAGCCGACCATTATTGTGCCGGCATCGCCGGTCGAAACCCGGCGCACGTCCAAAGATGTCTTGGCGCAGAGGTCAAGAACCCGCCGGGCCGCCGGCAGGAGTACCTTCCCGGCTGCGGTCAACTCGACCTTCCGGCTGCTGCGTTCGAAAAGCTGAGAGTCAAGCTCGCGTTCCAGCAACTGAATCTGGCGGCTAAGCGGCGGTTGGGTCATATTGAGTCGAGCTGCGGCAGCGCCGAAATGTAGTTCCTCTGCGACCGCGACGAAGGACTCCAGCTGAATAAGCGAAAACATGGATTCACTCCTTGCATGATTTCGTGCTTATTTTAGCTTGGACAGCAATGATTGAAGGGGCTTAGCGTGAAGGCAACCCAGCGCCGCCGCGAAAGGACCCCCTAATGTCAGCTTCCCCGGACGCCGAGCTCCGGTACCCGTCGCCGTACACCGGACAGAGCACCATCACAGGCGTAACGATTACACCAGTGGCCTTCGCAGATCCACCGCTCCTTAATACGGTAGGGGTGCACGAGCCCTTCGCGCTGAGGGCTATCCTCCAACTGCATACCGACGCCGGTGTCACCGGACTCGGTGAAACCTACGGAGACGCCGGTCATCTGGCTCGCCTTCGCTTGGCGGCAGAAGCGGTCACCGGAGCCGACCCCTTCAATATCAACGACCTGCGTATCAGGGTGGCCCGCGCACTGACGGCCGACAGTACGCAGGGCGGCCATGGAATGAGCGGTATGGTCACGGGCTCATCCACAGCGGACCGTGTGCTCTCTCCGTTCGACGTCGCCGCGCTTGATATTCAGGGCAAGCTGCTCGGTCTGCCGGTCAGCGCGCTTCTCGGCGGCGCGGTCCGTGAAGCGGTGCCATTCAGTGGCTACCTCTTCTACAAATGGGCAGGACACCCTGATCAGGGTGACGATGATTGGGGAGCCGCCCTCGACCCCGAAGGCATCGTTGAACAGGCCCGGCGCATGGTCGCTGACTACGGTTTCAACGCGCTCAAGCTGAAGGGCGGCGTGTTCGAACCCGACGAAGAAGCCGCCGCTGTTGAAGCACTCCGCGCAGCCTTCCCCGAGATGCCCCTGCGCATCGACCCGAATGCCGCGTGGACCGTGGATACCTCGATCCGTATTGGCCGACGACTTGAGGGTGTTCTGGAGTATCTGGAAGATCCCACGCCCGGAATCGAGGGCATGGCGGAAGTGCGTCGCAACGTCGGGCTGCCGCTGGCCACCAACATGTGCGTGGTGAGCTTCAATGACATTCCCCCGGCCGTTGCCGCCGGCGCAGTGGACGTGGTGCTCTCTGATCATCACTTCTGGGGAGGGTTACGCCAAACACAGACTTTGGCTGGGATCGCAGAGACGTTCGGACTGGGGCTGTCGATGCACTCAAACTCACACTTGGGCATCAGCCTCGCGGCCATGGTGCACCTGGCTTCGACCACTCCCAACCTTGACTATGCCTGTGACACCCACTGGCCGTGGAAGCGCGAGGATGAGGACATCGTCCTGCCCGGAGCCCTCACTTTCCGGGAGGGATCCGTGGCCGTTCCGACGGCGCCGGGACTGGGAGTCGAACTGGATCCGGATGCCCTGGAGCGGCTGCACCGGCAGTACCTGGACAGCGGAATCAGGGAACGTGACGACACCGGGTATATGCGTCGTATCCAGCCCGACTACCGGCTCCAGAGCCCGCGGTGGTAACCCTCGAGTCAGGGCCCGCCGAACCACCTCAACATGATGCTGCGGTACTGGACGTGGTGGTGACCGATCCAATTATTTCCCGTTTTGCCGAGAGGCTGATGGCTGGTGCGCCGGACCACCGCTGGCATTTCGTGGCTGACGCCCCTCCGGAGGAAAGCTTGCGAGCGACCGGCGCTGCCGACGTCGTCGTCTGTTCCAGAATGAACGCCGCCGAGGCTGCGGCCTGCCGTGCGCGGCTGGTGCACGTGACGGGAGCCGGACTGGATCGGATCGCGGTTGACGCTTTGCCGGCGGGCACGGCAGTGGCCAACACCTTCCACCATGAGCGGCCCATCGCTGAGCATGTCCTGATGTCTATCCTGGCGCTCACCCGGCGACTTCAGACCGTCAGCGAGGAGCTTCGAGCGGGTGTGTGGCGGACCATCGCTACCGACGGGCGGGTGCCTTTGCACCGCACCCTGGACAGCATGACCCTTGGGGTCATCGGATTCGGAGGTATCGGCAGCGAGGTGGCCCGCCTTGCCACCGCGGTCGGGATGGAGGTGGTGGCTGTGCGGAACCGCCCCGACGCGCCCCTGCCCGACGGCGGCGCGAAGCCGCGCTGGATAGGCGGTATCGGCGACCTGCCGCGCCTGCTCGCGGAGTCCGACGTCGTTGTGGTCACCGTTCCGCTTACGCCCACGACCGAGAGCCTCATCGGACCCGCAGAACTGGCGGCGATGCAGGAGCATGCGCTGCTTATCAATGTCGCGCGGGGACCGGTGGTGGATCAGGCCGCGCTGTACGACGCGTTGCTGGAGCGGCGGATCGGCGGCGCCGCGATCGATGTGTGGTGGGGCGCGCCGGCGCCTGGCCGCACTCCGCCGGCTGACTACCCGTTCACCGACCTGCCTAATGCCCTGCTCACGCCGCACTATTCCGGTCACGCACAATCTACGTTCGAGCTGCGCGCCAATGACATTGCCGACAACGTGAACCGTCTTGCCACCGGCAAGGCGCTCCAGAACCAGGTGCGTTAGCGTTCGACTACCCGTCGGCCAGAAGGCGGACGATCAGAAGCAGGGCTCCACCCGCTGAAGCTGCCAGCGCGATGGTCCGCAGCCGCTCGGCGTTCATGAACCGGTTGGCCCATCGCGACAACGCGAAACCAATGAACACCACCGGCGAGAGCCAGAGGAAAGCAGCCAGGGTGGTGCCGGCAACCGCTCCGGCTACATTCAGCAGGAGCACCGACACCAGGGAGCCGACCAGAAAGAACGCGCTCATGGTCGCGCGGAGGCGGGCCGGCGGTTGCCCCTGCCAAACGATGGCCATGGGAGCTCCGCCGATGGCGGTCGCAGTGCCCATGACCCCGGAGATGGTGCCAGCCATCACCAGGGCCGGGCGTGTGGGTGCCGGCCGCCAGCCAAGATAAGCGGACCCGATGCCAGCCAGGACGCTGGCCGCCACCAGCCAGGAGAGTGCCACTGTGGACATGGCGACCGCAAGCCATGCGCCGAGTACACTGCCGGGAATGCGGCCGGCGAGCGCCCATGCAGCACCCCTAACATCGAGCTCAGCCCGGTCACGGACGGTGACCAGCAGGGTGACCAGACAAGCGAGCATCACCACAAGCGCAGGTAGTAGTTCCGGCGCAATGAGTGCAATGACAGGAGCGGCGATCAATCCCGCGCCGAACCCGATGGATCCCTGTATGGCGGTCGCGGCGCAGACCGTGAAGGCCAGGACAACGTATTCGGTAGGACTCACTTACCCAACCGGAGCAGACGTGAGTCCAGCCTCAGCCGTATCGGCGAGCGGGAAATGACACTCCGCTGCATGCTGTGGGCCGGGCCCCATAGAGTGCAGCTGCGGGATGCCGAGCGATACCCGGCCGGCCTGCGCAGCGGTCTGTGCGGGCGGAGCCTCGCGGGCGCAAATGCCCTGGGCCTTCCAACAGCGCGTGCGGAACCGGCAACCTGAGGGTGGATCGATCGGTGACGGAAGTTCCCCGCGCAGGACGATCCGCTCGGCCGGCCGGTCCGCCGGATTCAGCTTCGGGGAGGCGGACATGAGCGCTGCGGTGTAAGGGTGAAGGGGTCGTTCGAAGACATCGCTCGTGGTGCCCGTCTCGATGATCCGTCCTAGATACATCACAGCCACGCGATCGGTGACATGACGTACAACGGACAGGTCGTGGGAGATGAAGATGTAGCTGACGCCCAGTTTCTCCTGCAACTCGTTGAGCAGGTTCAGCACCTGCGCCTGCACCGAAAGGTCCAGGGCGGATACAGGTTCATCCAGGATGATCAGTTCCGGGTTCAGCGCCAGTGCGCGCGCAATGCCGATGCGTTGGCGCTGGCCGCCGGAAAACTCCTGCGGCGACTTCTTTGCATCAGATATACGCAGGCCAACCAGTTCCAGTAGCTCGTGCAGGCGTGCCTCCCGTTCGCGTGCCGAACTGAATAGCCCGCGATGGGTTGCCCAGGGCTCCGAGATGATGTCTCCGGCGCTCATTCGGGCATTCAACGAGGCGAACGGGTCCTGGAAGACCATCTGGACCCTGCGCCGCCAAGCCAGCAGCTCCTTGCCCCGGAGGCTGAATGGATCCTTCCCGTCGAAGGTCACGGTTCCGCCGTCGGGCTTTTCCAGCAGCATCAAGGTTCGGGCGAGGGTTGATTTTCCACAACCTGACTCGCCGACCAGGCCGAGCGTTTCACCCCGGCCCACGGACAGATTGATGCCATCCAAAGCGCGCAGCTCGTTGCTGCCCGATCCGCTCCGGCCGACATGGAAGATCTTGGTGACATCGCGAACCTCAAGGGCTGCGGTGCCGGGCTCGTGTACTCCCTCAAGCTGTGCGGTCATGACGTGGTTTCCTTCAGGGGCGTCCGGGCATCGAGTAGTTCGGAAAAATGGCACGCTGCTGAGCGGTCGGGTCCTGTTGCACGCAGGGTGGGGCGCTCCGCGCGGCACACTTCCTGGGCGAGGGGACAGCGGTCCTGATACACGCAGCCGGGTGGAATGTTCTTCAGTTCGGGCGGGCTGCCTGGGATCGAGGAGAGGATGGCGCCGCGCTCCGCGTCCGTCGGCACGGACTCCAGTAGTCCCTTGGTATACGGGTGACGGGGGTCGGCGAAGACCTCCTCCACAGGCCCGGATTCCACGACGGTGCCCGCGTACATGACGCAGACGGTGTCAGCTTCCTCCGCGACCACGGCGAGGTCATGTGTGATGAGCACCACCGCCATGTCCTCTTCTTCCCGCAATCTGCGCAGCAGATCCATGATCTGCGCCTGAACTGTGACGTCGAGTGCGGTGGTCGGCTCATCTGCGATGAGCAGGCGAGGGCTGAGCGCTACCGCCGTTGCGATGAGTATGCGCTGGCGCATCCCGCCCGAGAACTGATAGGGGTATGCATCGACCCGTGACTCCGGTTGCGGGATCCCCACGCGAGCCATCAGGGCGATTGCTTCCTTCCGTGCGTCGGCAGCGGAAAGGCCGCGATGAATCCGGAAGGTTTCGCCGATCTGAACGCCCACCGGATAGACCGGGTTGAGCGCGGTGAGGGCGTCCTGGAAGACGATCCCCAGTTCCGCACCCGCAATTTTGCGTCGTTGTTTGGCTCCCATCCCGGCGAGTTCCTTGCCTTCGAGCTGCATCGATCCGCCGGCCACGTGCGCTACCGGATCGAGTAGTCCGGCGATAGCCTTGGCAGTCATTGACTTGCCGCACCCTGACTCACCGAGCAGTGCCAGCGTCTGGCCCGCACGGGCTTCGAAACCGGCTGAGCTGACTGCCCGCACTGTACCGAACGGAGTGCGAATGTCGACGTCGAGTCCGTCCACACGCAGAACTACGGGATGAGAACCTTCGGATGAGGGGATATGTTCAGTGGTCTCAGTCTTGGTCACTTGGACTCCTTGGCGACGAGGCGGGTCACGAGTTTCTTCCGGCCCGGCAGTGCCAGTCGCCAGCGCTGCCCGGGATCCGTCGCGATGCGGAGCCAGGCGGCGAGCATGTTGGCAGCAATCGCTGTGACCACGATCGCGATGCCCGGGAAGATGGAAAGCCACCAGGCCGTCTGCAGGTATTGCCGGCCCTGGGCAACCATCAGGCCCCAGCTCACGTCCGGCGGCTGGATGCCGATCCCGAGGAAGGACAGCGATGACTCGGCGAGCATCACGTAGCAGAACTCAAGCGTGGCCAGAGTGAGGAGGGTGGGGGTGACAACGGGTATGACGTGCCGGCGGATAATCGCGTTCGGTCTTGCGCCGAAGGTGCGTGCAGCGTCGACGAAGGTGCGGCTCTGCAGTTCGGCTGATTCGGCTCGGGCAGTCCTGAGGTAGATCGGGATGCGGGTCAAGGCGAGGATCAGGACGATGTTCGCGATCGACGGGTTGAAGACATAGAGCACGACGACGGCCAGCAGCAGTGAGGGGAAGCTCATGATTACATCGGCGATGCGCATCGAGACGTTCTCCCTCCAACCGCGGTGATAGCCCGCCCAGATTCCCCATAGTGAACCGATCATCAGGGCAACCATCACAGCGGGAATAGCGACCAGCAGGGTAGTCCTGGTTGCAACGACCAGCCTGGCCAGGACGGAGCGTCCGAGGGAGTCGGAGCCCAGTAGGTATTCCCAGCCGTTCGCGGGGTCGAACGGAGGCTTGTTCGCGAACAGAAGATTCTGGCGTGTGGCCAGCTCGCCCATCAGCATGGGGCCGAAGACGGCTGTCGCCACCACAATGAGCAGGATGACTGCGCCGACGGACGCAAACTTGTCGCGCAGCAGCATGCGCAACATGCTCGGATGGTTGTGCTTGGCCGCTGTGGCGCCGCCTTTCACCTTCCGCCCGCCGTTGTGCTCGGCTGCGGTGCCCGAAGTTTCAATCATCGTGTTCTCCTAGGCCTTGGCTGTCGCGTTGGGCGTTGTATCAGCGGGGAAGGATTCGTTCGCCAGTGCCTTTTTCTTCCGTCGCGTGCCGGTGCCAGCGGGCCGGACCCGCGGGTCCAACAGGGCGTAGGCGAGATCAATCAGGATGTTCAGCACGAAGATGGCGATCGCCGTCAGCAGCACGGCGGCCTGGAGGACGGCGAAATCCCGTTGGAGGATCGAATCGATCATCAACTTCCCGATCCCAGGCCAGCCGAAGATGGTTTCCACGACAACCGCACCGTTGATGAGACCGACCATGAGATCGCCCGCAACCGTGAGTGCCGGTGCGGCGGCATTGCGCAGAGCATGCCGGGTGATGACGCGTTTCTGCGAAGCGCCCTTGCTGCGTGCGAGCTTGATATAAGGCTCGGAGAGGGCTGACACCATTGCTCCGCGGACCACTTGGACGAGCGCCCCGAAAGGACGCATCATCAGAGTGGCGATCGGCAGGATCCAGGCTTCAGACCCGCCGACGCCGGAGGTAGGCAGCCACCCCAGGGTGATTGCGAAAATCCAGATGCCCACAATCGCCAGCCAGAAATCCGGGATGGAAGCCGCTGCCATGGATACAAAGCTGGCAATCCTGTCGGCGATGCCATTGGGCTTGAGCGCTGCCCAGCTGCCGACAATGACGGCAAGGACGATGGCCAGCACCATGGTGGTGACAGCCAGTTGAAGGGTGGCCGGGAAAGCCCGCAGCGCCATGGCTGCCGCGGACTCTCCCGTCCGGAGGGAAGTGCCGAAGTCCAGTTGGAGTACCCCGCCGAAGTAATCGACCATCTGGGCCCACAGCGGCTGGTCAAGGCCGTTTCGGGTCGCGAAGTCCTCCCGCATCTGCTCAGTTGCGTTCAGCGGCAGGTACAGGCTGGCCGGGTTTCCGGTCATTCTCGCCAGGGCGAAGACTCCGATGATGACGACCACCAGCGGCAATGCACTGGAAACAATGCGTTTCCGTAAGTAGGTCAGCATGGCTTCCCTCTCCTATTCCACTCTCCTGGGTGTTGGGTGGCTACTGAGCCGGCTTGATTTCAGCCAGCCGCAGTTCGTCACCGGAGGACGAGTTCGGCTCGTAGTCGATGGTGGCGGCCTTCCCGATCATGCCGGTCTGGTGCATGATGTGAGCGAACTGGACAACTTCGTCGTTCTGGTAAGCGAAGATCTCCTCGAATGCGCTCTGCCGATCCTCATCGGTGGCAGCGTTGGCCTTTTCGATCATGGCGTCCAGCTCAGGGGTCCCGAATGCGCTCTGAGCGCCGTCGGTCATCATGTACTGGTCAACGGTGAAGGCGGCGTCACCAGCCTGGTTGCCGTGCTGTGTCATGTGCAGGATGGCGCCCTCGTCCTCAACGAACGGCCGAACCTGGTACTGAAGGTGCTGACTGGTTTCGAGCATCTTCAGTTCGACATTCAGTCCAGCCTGCGTCAGCTGTTCCTGGAGCACCTGGCCCAGTTCCTGGATCTTGGGGAATTGGGCGTTGCGGACGATCAGGCTGATCGGTGCGCTGGTGTCCACGCCGTCGGCCTTCGCTTCTGCAACGAGGGACTTGGCCTGCTCCAGATCAAACGGCCAGCCTTCAAGCTCGGTGTTGTGGCCGACGATTCCTTCGGGCACCAGCTGGGCTGCGACGGTCTCCCGGCCACCATAAAGGCTGGCAACAATGCCTTCCTTGTCGATTGCGTAGTTGACCGCCTGACGTACTCGGATGTCGTCAAACGGCGGCTTTTCGTTGTGCATCCGAAGCGCCACGGTCTCATTGTTCGGGTATGGGACCCCAAGGTCGCCGATGTTGTCCTCCGGAGCGAGGCCCATTGCGATGTCTGCTTCGCCGGAAGTCACCATGGCAGCGCGCACGGTGCCCTCGGCACGCCACTGATATTCGGCCTTCGGGAAAGCGGGCTTTTCGCCCCAGTATCCGTCGTAGGCAGAGAGAGTAATCTTCTGTCCTGCCTGCCACTCCTCGAGCTGGTACGGGCCGGTGCCGATCGGCTCACGCACCTTCTCGGTATCCGAGGTCTCGCTCGGGACAACTTCCAGGAAGGACAGACGCAAGGGAAGGATCGGGTCCGGTGCGGCGGTGGTGACGGTCAGTGTGGTGTCATCGACAACCTCGACGGCGAGGTCATCATCACCGAATACGTAGCCCTCCACATTGCAGCCCAACTCGGAGTTGACGGCGCGTTCGACGGTGTGCGCCGCATCCTCTGCGGTGAAGTCGCTGCCGTCATGGAAGGTCACGCCTTCGCGGAGCTTGAAGGTCCACGTGGTGTCATCGTCGGAGCTCCATTCCGTGGCGAGCTTCGGTTCGAGCTCTCCAGAGGACGGGTTTCGCTCAACGAGCGGTTCGGTGATCGTGGAGCGGTCGACGACGCCGGTGCTCGTGAGGTTCGATTCGCAGGGTTCCAGCGTGGGCGGCTCCTGCTGAAGGACGACCCGAAGCGTGTCTGAGGCCTCAGCGGGTCCTCCTTCGGCATCGCCCGAGTTGGCTACGGCGCAGCCGCTCAGCACCATGGAACCGCCGATCGTTACAGATGTCAGGGCGAGAGTTAGGCGGCGCCTGCCCGTGCCCGCCAGTTCAGGTGACCCGGTTGAGGGTTCAAACGTCATTGTTTCCTCCGAGGAAGCGAGTGATGAGTGCCGGGGAGAGAGTGCTCATATGGAAGCCGGCTGGACTCAGCTTGTGATTGTCGTCACGACCCGTCAAGGGGTGGATTCTTTGTGAAGCGGACGGTGCGCGAGCCAATGACGGGGCCACTGACGCTATTTCCGCGCCACTGCACGGAACTTAGGGATCTATACCTGGGAGGTATCGATCCATGCTAATTACGTGTTGGACCGGAATGAACGATTTTCCTAGTGTCACCGCATGAGCATTGACACAGCAGCGCGGTCCGAGAACCCTCCCTCAATCACCGGCGAACACATCCTGCAGGTAGGTCCGGTCAATCCGACCGTCGCTGCCGCACTGGCCGATGAGTTCGGTGCTTTGCGCCTCCCGGACGGCGACGGACGGGAGGACTTCCTCACACAGCACGCGGAGGGTATTCAAGTCGCCGTCTGTTCCGGCCGGTACGGGGTGGACACCGGACTGATGAGCCGGCTGCCCAACCTTGAAGCGATCGTGAATTTCGGTGTCGGCTATGACGCGACCGATGTAGCCCAGGCCCAGGAACGCGGCATCGCCATCAGCAATACGCCGGATGTGCTGACAGAGTGTGTTGCAGACACCGCGCTGTCGCTCTACCTCGACGTGCTGCGCCGCACCAGCGCTGCTGATCGGTTCGTCCGGCGCGGAGACTGGGAGTCGACTTCCTCCTACCCGCTGACCACGCGAGCCTCAGGCAAGAAGGTCGGCATTCTTGGCCTGGGCCGTATCGGCAAAGCTATCGCGGCCCGGCTCGAGGCATTCGGATGCGAGATTCATTACCACAACCGCCGGCCCGTCGAAGGCTCGGACTACACGTACCATTCGTCACCGGCCGAGCTGGCGCAGGCTGTGGAGGTTCTGGTCGTCGCCGCTGCTGGAGGACCGGACTCCGCAGGGCTGGTGGACGCCGGGGTGTTGGCAGCCCTCGGAAGCGACGGTTACCTGATCAACGTCGCCCGTGGGACCGTCATCGATGAACCGGCGTTGGTCTCCGCTCTGACGGACGGCCGCCTGGCAGGAGCAGGGCTGGACGTCTTCGCGTCCGAGCCGCACGTCCCCGCCGAGCTGCTGGAACTGGAGAACGTGGTCCTGCTCCCACATGTGGGAAGCGGCACTCGCGAAACCCGCACCGCGATGGCGGACCTGACACTCAGGAACCTGCGCAGCTATGTGAACGAGGGAAGATTGGTAACGCCTGTCTAGCCGCCGGCCCGGCACTCCGCCGCGGCCGCCTCACCGATACTATGATGCACGTCAAGCGCTTGACAGCGTCCAGTAATTCACGTGAGGCATCATGTTCACCTTGGATCAAGCCCGCAGCTTCATTGCCGTCGCCGAGGAGCTCCACTTCGGGCGGGCCGCTGAACGCCTCAACATGACCCAGCCACCGCTGAGCCGGCAGATCCAGAAGCTCGAGCGAAGTGTCGGCGTCGAGCTGTTGGAACGCGACAACCGGAAGGTGTCACTCACTGCTGCCGGTCGCGCCTTCCTGGTCGAAGCCCGAAAGCTTGTTGTCGCCGCCGAACGCGCGCCCAAGACGGCCCAACGCATTGCGGCGGGTAAGTCCGGCCAGCTCCGTGTCGGTTTCACCGCTGCTTCCGGCTTCAGCCTCCTCGGTCCGTTGCTGACGGAGATTGCGACGGAACTGCCCGACGTCGATGTCGAGCTTCAGGAGCTTGTCACCGGTGAGCAGGTGGCAGCAATCGCCGACGGCGATCTGGACCTCGGCCTCGCGAGGCCGACCTTTGATGTGGACATTTTCGAGTCACATCTGCTGTTCACCGAGGACCTGCTGCTGGCTGTTCCGTCCGGGCACGAACTGGACCTGCTGCACCGGTCGCTGACGGTGACGGATCTCAAGGGGGTGCCGCTGATCATGCACTCGCCCACCAAGGCCAGGTACTTCTACGATCTGGTGGTCCGCAATATCCCGGTGGAGCACGGAAATGTTGTGCATACGGTGAGCCAGGTCGTCACCATGGTGGCGCTGGTGGCAGCCGGCCGGGGCGTGGCCTTCGTGCCGGAATCGGCGAGCATGCTGAGTGTGGAGGGCGTCTCCTACCTGCGCCTGGCAGATGTCGAGCCCGACGCGGTCGAACTTCACGCCATCTGGAGCAGGGAGATTCGTAACCCCGCCCTGGGCAGGCTACTCGAAGTCATCAGGACCAAGGACTTGTAGAAACTGATACCCGAAGAGCATCAATCCATACAAAAGTGGGCTTAGACAAGCATCATCTGACTTCCTAGTGTTGAAGTAACCCAGCAAAGCACCATCACCCGCCGTTCGCGGCGAACTGCCTAAGGAAGATGCATAGTGGCCCAGTACGCGCCCCACGAACTCGCTCAGAAGCTCAAGGACGGCCTGCTGTCCTTCCCGGTAACCGCCTTCACGCCAGAGTTGACGTTTGATGAGGATGCATACCGGCAGCACCTGTCATGGCAGACAAGCTTCGACGTCGCAGGCCTCTTCGCTGCCGGCGGCACCGGTGAGGGATTCAGCCTGACCCCGGTTGAGGCAGCGCAGGTCATCCGCGTCGCAGTCGAGGAAGTCGGCGGCAAGGTTCCCGTGCTCGCCTCCGCGGGCGGGTCCACTGCACAGGCCGTCCAGAACGCCAGGGACGCGGAAGCCGCCGGCGCCGAGGGCCTCCTGCTCCTCCCGCCGTACCTCACGGAGTGCGACCAGGAAGGGCTCCTTGCCCACGTCAGCGCCGTATGCTCCGCGACTACGATCGGCGTGATCGTCTATAACCGCGCCAACGCCATTTACTCCGCGGACACCGTCGCCCGCCTTGCTGAGCGCCACCCGAACTTCATCGGGTTCAAGGACGCCATCGGCGACATCGAACACCTCACCAAGGTCTACGTGAAGAACGGCGACCGGCTGTTCTACCTCGGCGGCCTGCCCACAGCCGAGACCTTCGCTCTTCCGCTGCTGCAGCTGGGAATGAGTACCTACTCATCCGCGCTTTACAATTTCGTACCGGAGTTCGCGCTGGAGTTCTACCGTGACGTTCGGAAGCAGGACCATGCAGCCGTCACCGAGAAGCTGCAGCGATTCGTACTGCCCTACCTCGACATCCGTGATCGGGTGCGCGGTTACGGCGTTTCGATTGTGAAGGGTGGGCTCACGGTCGTCGGCCGCGACGTCGGTGGCGTACGCCCGCCGCTGCAGAACCTCACTGACGCTGACCTCGCAGACCTGAGCGCGCTCATCGACGCAGCCGGAATTCGTCCCGCGCCTGCTGCTCTCACCACCGCCTGATCAACCAACCGGTCATCCATCCGTAAGGAGCTTTCATGCCTACCCAGAACGCTACGCTTCAGGGCCATTCGATCATTGCCGGGCAGACCACTTCCGGCAACGGCAAGACTGTCAATGGTTTTGACCCCTCCACCAACGAAACGCTGGAGCCCGCCTACACGCTGATCGACGTTTCCCAGCTTGAGGTCGCCACGGCCGCAGCTGAGGAGGCTTTCGAGTCCTTCAGCCAACTGGATCCCGAGACTCATGCAGCCTTCCTGGACGGAATCGCAGAGAGGATCGAGGCCGCCGGTGACGAGGTGGTGTCACGGGCGATGCTCGAGACCGGGCTCCCCGAGCCGCGCCTTCGCGGAGAGCTGGCGCGTACCACCGGACAGCTTCGCCTGTTCGCATCAGTGGTTCGCCAGGGCGATCACCGCGGAGTGCGGATCGACCCCGCGCAGCCGGACCGGAAGCCGATGCCGCGAGCTGACATCCGTCAGCGCAAGGTTCCCCTCGGCCCTGTCGCCGTCTTCGGGGCGAGCAACTTCCCGCTCGCGTTCTCCACTGCCGGCGGCGACACCGCTTCGGCGCTGGCTGCCGGTTGCCCGGTCGTCTTCAAGGCCCATAACGCACACCCCGGCACCAGCGAGATTGTTGGCCGCGCGATCGCTGACGCAGTGAACGACGCCGGACTCCACCCGGGCGTCTTCTCCCTCATCTATGGCCCCGGTGCCAGCATCGGTCAGGCGCTTGTGGCTGACCCTGCGATCAAGGCTGTCGGTTTCACCGGCTCGCGCTCAGGCGGAACCGCTCTGATGGCTACGGCTGCGTCACGTCCGGAACCCATTCCGGTGTACGCGGAGATGAGCTCGATCAACCCTGTCATCTTCTTCGAGGGCGCACTGCAGGGTGATCTCGATGAGCTCGCCAAGGCGTACACCACGTCCCTGACCGCCTCCAGCGGCCAGCTGTGCACCTCTCCCGGTCTCATTTTCGTTCCAACGGGCGACGCCGGTGACAACTTCCTGGCTGCAGTCGCCGCAGCACTCACGCCGGCCGCCGGCCAGACCATGCTCACCCGAGGGATTGCAGATTCCTGGAACGCAGGCGTGGAGGCTTTGGGCTCGCAGGACGGTGTCGAACTGGTCGCGCAGGGTACAAAGGGAAGCACGGAGAACGCCCCGGCGCCTGCCGTCTTCGGAACGCAGGCCGAAACATTCCTCAGCAACCCGGTTCTGCACGAGGAAATCTTCGGCGCAGCTTCGCTCGTGGTTCGTTACTCCTCCACCGAGGAACTGGTGGCGGCCGCCAAGCGCCTGGAAGGCCAGCTGACGGCTACCCTCCACCTCACCGAGTCCGACTATGCAACTGCCGCAGGCGTCCTGCCTGTGCTTGAGCGCAAAGTGGGGCGCATCCTCGCCAATGGCTGGCCCACCGGCGTCGAAGTGGGACACGCCATGGTTCACGGTGGCCCCTTCCCCGCGACCTCGGACTCGCGCACTACCTCGGTCGGTACCCTGGCCATCGAGCGTTTCCTCCGGCCGGTTGCGTACCAGAACATCCCCGAGGATCTTCTGCCCGCGCCTGTGAAGCAGGCGAACCCCTGGAAGCTCAACCGGCGGATTGACGGCACCGTAGTCGCCGAGAATGAAGGGCCTGAAGGGACGGTAGAAGCAACAGGGGAGGACGCTTGAGCACCCAGCCATCCATTGCCGGCGTCGAGGTTGTCCCCGTTGCGGGGCACGACTCGATGCTGCTCAACCTCTCCGGTGCGCATGGGCCGTTTTTCACCCGCAACGTGGTCATCATCACCGACTCCGACGGCCGGACCGGTCTCGGCGAGGTTCCGGGCGGCGAAGCCATCCGGTCCACCATCGAGGAGGCCGGACGCTTCCTCGCGGGCAAACCGATAGCTCAGTTCCGCAGCCTCCTGCGTTCGGTCGCTGCAGCCTTTGCGGATCGTGACGCCGGAGGCCGTGGGCTACAAACCTTCGACCTGCGGACTACCGTCCACGCTGTAACCGCGATCGAGTCGGCGCTGCTGGACCTGCACGGACAGTTCCTCGGTGTCCCTGTCGCAGAACTGCTCGGTGACGGGCAGCAGCGTGACGCGGTGCCGATGCTCGGTTACCTCTTCTACATCGGCAACCCTGATCTCACCGACCTGCCCTACCTCCGCGAACCGGAAGGATCAGACAGCTGGGAGCGGGTGCGTCGCGAGGAGGCCATGACCCCCGAGGCCGTGGTCCGTCTCGCCGAGGCCGCGCAGGCCCGCTACGGGTTCTCCGACTTCAAGCTCAAGGGCGGTGTGCAGGCCGGAGACCTGGAGGTGGACGCCGTGACTGCGCTCAAGGAGCGCTTCCCCGATGCGCGCATCACGCTCGACCCGAACGGTGGCTGGCTGCTTGAGGACGCCATCCGACTCGGCAAGCGGATGCGTGGCGTCGTGGCCTACGCCGAGGACCCGTGCGGTGCCGAAGGCAAGTTCTCAGGCCGCGAGGTTGTAGCTGAGTTCCGGCGCGCAACCGGGCTGCAGACAGCAACCAACATGATCGCGACCGACTGGCGGGAGATGGCCCATGCGGTGCGCACCAATGCCGTCGACATCCCGCTGGCCGATCCGCACTTCTGGACCATGGCCGGTTCCGTCCGGGTGGCGCAGTTGTGCAATGAGTTCGGCCTGACCTGGGGATCGCACTCCAACAACCACTTCGACATCTCGCTGGCGATGTTCACCCACGTGGGTGCTGCAGCTCCGGGGGAGATCACGGCACTGGATACGCACTGGATCTGGCAGGACGGTCAGGGTCTGACCAAGGATCCGCTGCAGATTCGCGACGGTGAGATCCGGGTTCCTGACGCTCCGGGCCTCGGCATCGAACTCGACAGGACCCGGCTCGACGAGGCGCATACCCTCTACCTCGAGCACGGCCTGGGCACGCGGGATGATGCAACGTCCATGCAGTACCTGATTCCGGAATGGACCTTCGATCCGAAGAGGCCCTGCCTGGTCCGCTGATGCGGCTTGGAGTTACCGGGTAGGGACAGGAGGGTCAGTGGAGGGGGTTCTCCTCGGGTTCGGCGTTGTGCTGGCTCTGGTCAGCGTGGGCGTTATGGCGTCGATCCTCCTCCCTACCCGGACTCGGGCCATGCAGGAGGGCCTCACGCCGGTGATCTACTACATCACCAACCCGGCGCTGATGTTCATCCTCCTCGCCGAGACGGAACTCGCCGAGGTGCTCGGCCTCTTTACGCCGATCGCGCTGGTTGTGGCTGCCGCAACCAGTGCGGTCTACGCGCTTTTCAGCCGCTTCGCGCTCAAGCGACCGGCAGCTCAGACCGCGGTTGGCGCCATGGCCTCCTGCTACGTCAACGCAGGTAACATCGGCATCCCGATCGCCCTATATGCGGTCGGCAGCTCAGCTCCGGTGGTCTCGGTGCTGCTGGCCCAGCTGCTGGTTATCGCGCCGGTCTTCCTCACCATCTTCGCGTGGTGCGGCAGGAAAACAACGACGGCGGCGCCCGCCCCGGCCGGTTCATCGCAGTCTGCCGGCGCTACGCCAACGCTTGGGCTGACCGTATTGCGTTCGGTCGCCAATCCTGTGACCACCGGTACCGCGGCTGGCGCCCTGCTCGCAGCGACCTCGGTGACGTTGCCGGACATCATCTGGATTCCGCTGGAGATGCTCGGCCAGGCGTCCATTCCGTTGCTGCTCGTGGTTTTCGGGATGAGCCTGCGCGGGCAGAAGCCGCTGGCCCAGCGGAGCCTGCGAGCCGACGTCGTGCTCGGAAGTGTGGTGAAGCTGGCGCTCATGCCGGTGATCGCGTGGGCGGTTGCGTACTACCTGTTCCGCGTCGAGGGCACGGCGCTCCTGGGTGTGGTGGCGATGGCCGCCCTGCCCACGGCGCAGAACGTATTCCTGTTCTCCTCCCAGTTCGGACTCAGGGTGACCCTGGTGCGGGACATCATCCTGATGAGCTCACTTCTGGCGCTGCCGGCGTCCCTCCTGGTGGCGTTGTTGCTCGGGTAGGCGGACTAGATGGTGCGCGTCAGCCGGGCTGCCGCCAACATCAACCCAACGTAAACTGGTCCCATCGCTTCCCTCATCGCCTCACTGCAGAGCCGAAAGGAAGTGAGGAGACGGTATGAGTCAGGTGCGCACGGTGCTGGCGGCCACGGATTTCTCTCCCGCCGCTGTGTCTGCGGGTGAGCGTGCGGCTCTGCTCTGCAGGGATACGGGTGCGGTGCTTGAGCTGTTCCACGCGGTCAATGTTTCGGGCCTGAACAGGTTGCGGCGGTTGGTTCCGGGGATCCCTGATGGGTTGGAGCAGCACGCCATCGATGACAGACGTGAGGAGATTACGCTTCTGGGCGGTGGCTTGAGCGAGCTCCACGGTGTCCGGGTCGGCGTTCATGTCGAGGCCGGCCCGGCCTTTGTGCAGATCGAGGAGCGCGCCATCGAGGTATCCGCTGACCTGGTGGTCCTCGGCGTTCACGGAACCGGCACGTTCACTCATCCGGTCCTGGGTTCGACGGCGGCCCGGGTGGCCGAGCGGAGTGCCCGCGCTGCATTGGTCGTGAAGCAGGAGCCGCAGGAGCGGTACCGCAACGTTCTGGTCCCGGTGGATTTCTCCGAGCATTCCCTTCCGGCGCTGATGCTTGCCTGTTCGGTGGCCCCTGGCGCCGACATCATCCTCATGCACGGCTATGGTGTGCCTTTCGAAGGGAAGCTGAGGGCCGGGCGTGTTGTCGAGGAGGAACTCGCGCCATTCCTGGATGCGGCACGGAACAAGGTATTTGAGAACCTGCACGAACTCGCGGACGCCGCTGGTTTGGCCCCGCATACGGTCCGGCTGCTGGCCTGCCACGGCACAGCCCTGGACCAGATCCTGGAACAGGAACGAACCCGTTATTGCGACCTGATCGTGATGGGACGGCACGGGGAAACTCCCCTGCTGGAGCGCGTCTTCCTGGGAAGCGTGACGAAGCAGGTGCTGGCTCTATCCGGAGCGGACGTACTGGTTGCACCGGTTCCTTGATTTTCAGATGAGGTCCTCCATGAGGCGGGCGAGGATGTCATTCATGGCCAGGAGTCCAATGAGTTGATTCCCCTCCACCACCACCAACCTGCTGAGGTGGTAGCGGCTCATCAGGGTGGCTGCCTGACGCACGGACAGGTCCTCGTTCACGGTGATCGCGGGTATGGTGGCGGCGTCGTAGACGTTCAGGAGATCCACATCGCCCTCCTGAGCGACGACGGTATCCAGCAGTTCCCTGTAGCTGAGCATGCCGTAGGCGTCGTGGGCGTGTTGCCGGTCCACCACCAGGCTCTTCACTTGGCGGTCCCTCATCATGGACAGCGCTTCACGCAGGGTGCTGTAGGGGGAGATCGTCACGACCTGGGGCACCATGACATCTTTGACGGTGAGCATTCTTCCTCCTCGTAACAGGGGTCTCCGTGAGGCCTTGGTCAGGTTTCGTCCCGGCGCATGTGCTCTTCGAAGCTGACAATTTGGCGCATGTCGATGCCGGTGAGGTGCTCGATTGGAATGGCGAATGCCAGACCGCGGGATTCGGTGCCCTTGACCAGTACCTGGTGCAGTTCCTTCAAGATCGGCGCCGTCAGGTGCGAGCCGACGACCATAAGCAGCACGGACTGGGTCCCTTCGAAGGTCAATCCGAAAAAGGTCTTCCGGGCCTCACCTCCGATGCCCTTGCCCGGCAGGATCGTCACACCCGTCGCACCGGCGCGGTGGGCACGATCAATCACCTTGTCCTCCAACTCATCGGGGGCGATCACGACGACGGCGGTGAACTTCATGTCAGCTCCCTCCTCAAGCGGGGAAATTTCTCCATCACCATGGCATACACCATCACAGCAATGACAGGGAAGATCGAAGCGTAGGCGATTAGCCCGAACCCGTCGATCAGCACGTTCCGACCCTCCACAGCCGCCGCAAGGCCGATACCCAGCGCTGTTACCAACGGAACTGTCACCTCCGAGGTGGTCACCCCGCCAAGGTCGAATGCGAGCGCGGTAATGTACTTCGGGGCAAGGAAAACCAGCACAATCGCCACCGTGTAAGCGGCCATGATGAAGTAGTGAAACGGCCCGCCCACCAAGATCCGGTAGACCCCGAAACCAATTCCAAGCCCGACCCCAAGAGCGACAATGATGCGGACAGCAACCGCGTTAACCCTGCCGGGGGAAGCGTCTTCGGCCTGCTCGCCTATGGCTACGAGGGCGGGTTCGGCCATAGTGACCGCGAAGCCAATGAGCACGGCGAAGAGCAGAATCAGGGCCGGGGTTCCCTGGTCGATGAGCTGGTTGGCCATGAGCGTCCCGAGTGGGAACAGGCCGAGCTTGAGCCCCACCACGAACGCGTAGAGACCCACCAGGACCATGACGAATCCGACAACCACGCGCCAGGGTCGGGCGAGTCTGCGCTGGAGCGCGACGTACTGGAAGAACACGACCACCCCGACGATCGGCAGGACATTCCGGATCATTTCCGCCAGCTCAAGGATCATGCCCACCACACCGTCCACAGACGCGTTATCGGAGGCAGCCTGCGGAAATGCCCCGGCTCCGCCGAAGGAATAAACCCACGTTCCATACAGCTGCACACCGATCACCGGCACCATCACGCACAGAGCGACCAGTCCGAAACCGTCCACCAGCTGGCTGCGGCCCCGGATCGAATTGGCAAGACCGAGTCCAATAGCCGCAATCAGAGGAACGCTGACGATGTTGGTCGTGACGCCGCCGGAGTCGTAGGCCAGTCCAACAATCTCCACGGGCGCGACATAGGTCAGAGCCAGTGCTGCCCCGTACCCGACGATCAGCAGCTTGTATACCGCCCAGCCGCGCAGCACCCGCAGAATGCCAAGAACCATGACCAGCCCTACCGAGACCGCGACGACAAAGCGCAGGATCAGCGCGTTGATCCGCCCTTCGCTGACAAGCTCAGCCTGTTCGGCCACGGCGATCACGGCCGGCTCAGCAATCGAGGCAGCGAAGCCTATCGCGAAGCCAAACGGCAGCAGCAGCCTGAGCGCACCGCTCCGGACGAACTGGTTGGCTAGGTTCCTCCCCACGGGGAATACGCTCAAGTCGAGGCCCTGCAGGAACACGGCAATGCCAATTGCCACTATCAGTAGTCCCGTGACTAGTGTCCACGGGTCATCGGGCACTCTACGGAACACCAGTACCTGGAATACTGTCACCACGACAACGATGGGCAGTAGATTACTCAGGGCCTTTACGAATTCATTCGCGAAGCGACTGAGGTGCTCCATCGGGTCCTCTCCCGGTGACGATTCTGCGAGTACCTTGGCCCTTCAGTGTCGCTGGGACGGTAGAACAGTGTCCACACTTACTCTGATTCTGACCCGACGGCGGGCACCGTGCTGAAGTACCGTTCAACCGCTTTTTCCTGCTCGCTGGGCGCCACTACGAGCAGCTGGTCGCCACGGCGTAACACGGTTCCCTCCTGCGGGGAGAAGCACTTCTGCTCACGCAGCACCAGGGCAAATGACGGTGTCAGCGGGAAGGTTCAGTGACCGGAACGGTGTTTCGGTCAACCAGGACTCTTCGGCCAGGGACCCATACGGCACAGGCCACCACCGCGATGGGAGCCTTCAGGTCCGACGCAAGGACGTGATCGTCTGCTGGTGCTGGAGGCTAGAGCCGCGTGGGGTAAGCAGATTTACCCTGAGCAAAGACAGAAAGGGTGTCCCGCCGGGTCCAGGAACACGCGAAAGGTTTCGCCCGGCTGGTGCCCGTGCTTGGTTGCTCCCAGTTCCAGAACAGCGGCCTCGGCGGCATCGAGGTCATCAACGATCACGTCGAGATGCATCTGCTGCGGGGCGCGCTGTCCCGGCCATTCCGGCCGCGAATAGTCCTCCACCTTTTGGAATGATATGCACTGACCGTAGTCCGCTTGAACTTCGACCCAATCGGGTTCCTCATTTACCTTCCAGTCCAGCATGCTCCCGTAGAACCTTGCGAGGACTAGAGGGTCAGGACAATCGATGACAGTAGTGGGGAATCGTGCGATAGCCATACTCGACACCGTATGCGCACTTGCGGACGATTAGTGTCCGGATAAGGAGGCGGGAACTCCCGGAGCGGCGTTTCGTTCAGCCGCCGCGTAGGACAGACTTGCTCCATGGCAGATTCAGAAGAAATCACAACTCAGCACTCAACCGTCGAAGAGTGGACGGGAGCCCTGGCGGAGTCCGTGGGCTCCCCTGGTGGAGGTGCCGGAGCAGGGGTAATGCTCTCCATTGCGGCATCGCTGACCTCCATGGTTGCCGGGTACACGGACGCGGAGGCTAACCAGCAGGCTCAGGTGGAGGAGATCCGTACCCGAGCGCAAAAGCTTCGGCAGGTTGCGCTGGGTCTGGCAGACGATGACGCTTCTGCTTCAAGTGCGTTCGGGGCAGCGTTCCGCCTTGAGCCGGGCGAAGAGCGGGATAACGCAATACGCGAAGCGTCTCTTGGTGCTGCCCGGTCATCGGCAACGCTCGGTGATCACGCGATTGACGCCATCGACGACTTGTCCTGGCTCGCGGGCAACGGCAATCCCGCTCTGATTGCCGACGTCGTTGTCGCGTTCGGTGCGCTCAGGGCAGCGGTGACAGGCGCACGTACCAACGTCAGCTTCGATCTGGCCACGCTGCGGTCTTCCGGTCTCACGCTGGAGGAGATCCGGGAACAGCAGCCCGGCCTGTGGGCAACGGTGGAACGGTTGGACACCGCGATCCAACGCATTGACGCAGCCATGACCGCCGTCGACGACCGAGCTGCTCCGACCGACTCGGTATGACTGCACGCCGGAAGGCGATCGTTGTAGGCGCTGGAGTGGCGGGTCTTTCCACGGCTGTCGCCCTGCGCAAATCGCAGTGGTCAGTGAAGGTTCTGGAGCAGCAGCCGGGGCTGCGGACCTCGGGGACGGCGGTTGTGCTGCACCGTGCGGCCATGAAGGGACTTGAATCCCTCGGTCTCGGGGCGGAAGTTGCGGAGCGGACCGTTCCACTGACCGAGCTGCGACTACGAACCAGCAGATCCGTGCCGCTCACACCACCCAAGCGCGCCACAACCTCCCTGCTGATCAACCGTTCGGCGCTCGTCGCCCTCCTCCGGGCCGCCCTGCCGGAGGAAGTGCTCGCCTTCGGGCAGCCACTTGCGGTGCGTGACCTTCCGCTGGCGTATGAAGGGGCAGACCTTGTCGTCGCGGCCGATGGTGTGAACAGCGACCTACGCCTGGCACTGTTCGGACAGCGATACGCCGCCACCTCTACCGGAACCACGGTGTGGCGGGGGACGGCACGAACGACGACGACGGGACTCACCGAATACTGGGGCGAGGGACGACGTTTCGGCGCCAGTGACCGCCCCGGGGGCGGAACGAACTGGTACGCGACGGCGGTCCTCGCGCCGGCAGCCGATACGTCGCCGCAGTCGGCTCTTGAAGAGCTTCAGCGACTATTCGGACACTGGTGCGGCCCTGTCGCAGCCACAGTGGCGACCATCGACCGGGATACCCTCCTGCGGCACGAGATTAACCACCTGGCGGAGCGTTTGCCGCGGTATTACCTCGGCAGGACGGTTCTTGTCGGCGATGCTGCCCACGCCATGACGCCGGATCTCGGACGGGGTGCAAACGAAGCTATCCTCGACGCATTGGCGCTGGCACGGAATCTCGACGTGCAAGGGGGCGTGGAGAGCGCGCTGGTTGCTTACGACAGGTCCCGGCGCCTGCGGACCCAACTCATCGCGGCTGGATCAGCATCGATCGATGCCCTCGTCCACAGGGCACCGCCGCGACGGCTAAGGGCATTGAGGTTGCGCCCCTGGAGCCTCTGAGCGCACAGGGCCGCAACCGTAGCCACCAGCTTCGTCTCATCCAGTACCGTTTCATATGTGACCGTAAACAAGGAGCCTACGCCGACGGCGGCTCCGTCCCTACAGCCTGCCCCGCGCAAGCGCGCCGCCAATATTCGCGACGTGGCAAAGGCAGCGGGTGTCTCGCACCAGACCGTGTCACGCGTCATCAACGGGCACCCGAGCCTCCGTGAGGGCACGCGGCAGCGCGTGCTCGATGCGATGGAGGCACTGCAGTTCCGGCCCAACCGTGCAGCCCGCTCGCTGGTCACCAGCCGCTCCGGCATGATCGGGGTCCTGGTCACGAATGGCACCTACTTCGGTCCGGCGTCGACCCGGGCAGCAATCGAATCCGCGGCTGCCAGCGCCGGCTACCTGGTCGACACGGCAACTCTCACCTCCCTCGATGAGGCGGCTTTCAGGGAGGCCCTGGAACGGCTGGTTGACCACGCGGTCGAAGGGCTTATCGTCCTCGCGCCGCAGGAAGCCACCCTCCGCCAGTTGGGACACCTGCCGGCAAAACTCCCGATGGTTACTGTGCATTCGACCTCACCCGCAGACGATCACGGGCTCTCGGTGGACCAGGTGGCCGGGGCGCGGCTCGCGACCCGGCACCTGCTTGAGCTGGGCCACCGAAATGTAGCGCATGTCGCCGGACCGGCCGGCTGGGTGGAATCCAAGGAGAGGATCCGTGGATTCCGCACCGAGATGGCGAAGTGGGGCCTCGGTTCCTCGCGGATCATCACCGGCGACTGGACTTCTGACAGCGGCTTCCGAATCGGCCAGGGACTCATCGCGGAGGATCCGCCCACTGCAATTTTTTCCTCCAATGACCAGATGGCGCTCGGGATCATGCACGCATGCGGGGAACGGGGGCTACGTATCCCCGAGGACATCAGCATCGTCGGCTTCGATGACATGCCCGACGCCGCCCACTTCGCCCCGCCGCTCACCACAGTCCGGCAGGACTTCCCGGAATTGGGGCGGCGGTGCGTGGCCCACCTGCTCGCGCAGCTCGATGTGCCGGTGGAGGATGCGCCGCGCACAGTAGTCCCCGAACTTGTAGTCCGCCAGTCGACGGCGCGCCGAGGTAGAACGCCTCGCGAAAGCGCACCGTGATGAACTATTCGAAATCACTCCACCGGCAGGGCGTCGATCGCGGCGCGTTCGACCTGGAGACCTCTGCGATAGCGGTCGAGGTAGGTTGCGAAGCCGGCGACGTCAGCCGCGTCAGGTTCGGTTGTTTCGAATTCCGCGCTGGCAAATACGTGTTTACGCAGGTAGGCGTCCAGGTCGAGCTCATTGCCGGCGGCGTTGGCGGAGGCGTATGAAGCCAGCACCGCGATGCCCCAGGGTCCTCCTTCGGAGGCGGTCGCCGCGACGGAGACCGGTGCGGCGAGAGCTCCGGAGAGGAAGCGCTGCGCCACGCCTGCTGTGCGGAACATGCCTCCGTGCGCAAACATCTGGTCCAGCTCAACGCCCTCGCTGCTGAGGACGCGCATGCCAAGAGCGAGAGTGCCGAATACTCCGTAGAGTTGGGCGCGCATGAAATTGGCAAGAGTGAATTCGCTGTCAGGCGTCCGCAGGAACAACGGCCGCCCCTCAGTGATTTCGGCGATCGGTTCGCCCGCGAGGTGGTTGTAGGCGAGCAGGCCGCCGGCGTTGGGTGCGCCCTCGAGCGCCTCACGGAAGAGCGTGTTGAAGACGTCATCCGGCTCCAGAGCAGCACCGGAAGCCGACACGGCTCCGGAGGCGGCGGCAAAGCGGGAGAAGAGCCCTACCCACGCGGCGAGTTCGCTGGCGCCATTGTTGCAGTGCACCATGGCCACCGGGTCGCCGGAAGGAGTTGTCACCAGATCCAATTCATGGTGCACCTGATCCAGCGGACGTTCGAGTACCACCATCGCGAAGATGCTCGTGCCGGCGCTGACGTTGCCGGTGCGTGGGGCAACCGAGCAAGTTGCCACCATCCCGGTGCCCGCGTCGCCTTCCGGGGGGCACAGAAGGGCACCAGGCTGGAGGCTGCCCGTGGGGTCAAGGAGGGCCGCTCCCTCAGCTGTCAGCTCGCCTGCCGGCTGTCCCGCCACCAGTACGTCGGGCAGAAGTTCGGAAAGCTTCAGGCCGGGTGCAGTTTCGGCTACCAGGCTGTCATAGCGGGACAGCAGTCCGGCGTCGTAGTCGTTGGTGCGGGAGTCGATGGGGAACATTCCGGACGCATCGCCCACGCCAAGGACCTTGCGCCCGGTCAGCTCACGGTGCACATAGCCGGCGAGGGTTGTGATCGAGTGAATCTGCGATACATGCGGTTCATCGTCCAGTAAGGCCTGATGCAGGTGTGCAACTGACCACCGCAGCGGGATATTAACTCCGAAGAGTCCGGTGAGCTCGGTGGCCGCCGGCCCGGTGTTGGTGTTGCGCCAGGTGCGGAAGGGAACGAGGAGTTCGTCCGCTTCGTCGAAGGCAAGGTAACCATGCATCATCGCTGAGACACCTATCGCTCCCAGACTGTACAGCCGTGTGCCGTAGCGGCGTTTCACGTCGGCGCCCAGATCCGCGTAGGCGGCCTGAATGCCCGTCCAGACGTCTTCCAGCGAGTAGGTCCAAAGGCGATCGACGAGCTTGTTCTCCCAGTCATGACTGCCTACAGCCAGGACTGTCGAAGGGTCCTCGCCAATCAGGCACGCCTTAATGCGCGTGGATCCGAGCTCGATTCCGAGGCAAGCACGGCCACCGGCAATAACGTCCTTGGGGTCGGTCATGAAGAGTCTCCTTAGATGAGAGGTCACGGATGCTGAGAGAAAAGGCCAAGCAGGGGAAGTGTCGCGATCCTGCGATGCTTGACATCAAACGTGACCTCCAGCATATAGTGTGAACGGTCACATTAGGTAGTTCTAAGGCTTAGTCGCCACGAGAGGTGACAACATCCGTCGTCGCAGCCAGAAAGACCTGATGCGCCGATACAAGGAACTTCCCGGCCGCCTACTCGAAAGCGATGGTCACATGACTAGCACCACTAAGTCCTTCACTGATCGTGAACTGGACGCAATTGACACCGTCCGCCGTGATGTAGCGCAGCTGCACTCCGAACTGGTCCGCTACAACCTGGTGGTGTGGACGGGTGGAAACGTCTCCGGCCGCGTGCCCGGCATGGATCTCTTCGTCATCAAGCCGAGCGGCGTCGACTACGATGAGCTGACGCCCGAGAACCAGATCCTGTGCGACCTCGACGGCAACGTCATCGAAGGCACGCCCGGCTCTGAGCGCTCGCCGTCCAGCGACACCGCCGCCCACGCGTACGTCTACCGCAACATGCCGCGGGTCGGCGGAGTGGTCCATACCCATTCCACCTACGCCACGGCTTGGGCTGCCCGCGGCGAATCCATCCCCTGCGTCATCACCGCGATGGCGGACGAGTTCGGCGGCGAGATCCCGGTGGGCCCGTTCGCGATCATCGGGGATGACTCGATCGGCCGCGGCATTGTCGAAACCCTCACCGGTCACCGCTCACGGGCGGTCCTGATGCAGAACCACGGACCGTTCACCATCGGCAAGGACGCACGAGATGCCGTCAAAGCCGCCGTCATGCTTGAGGACGTGGCGCGCACCATCCACCTCTCCCGCCAGCTCGGCGACCCGCTGCCGATCGAGCAGCGCCACATCGAATCCCTTTTTGACCGCTACCAGAACGTGTACGGTCAGCCAACGCCCACAGGAACCGGAGCCGCACTGTGACTACCCTCAACACCTCCCTGGACCAGTACGAGATCTGGTTCCTCACCGGCAGCCAGGACCTCTACGGTGACGAAACGCTCCGCCAGGTGGCGGAGCAGTCCCAGCAGATCGTGAAGCTCCTCGACACCTCCGATGTGCCGGTCAAGGTGGTCTGGAAGCCAACGCTGAAAGACTCCGCCTCGATCCGCCGCATGGCGCTTGAGGCGAACGCGAGCGACAAGACCATCGGCGTCATCGCCTGGATGCACACGTTCAGCCCCGCCAAGATGTGGATTGCCGGGCTCGACACCCTGCGCAAGCCCCTGCTGCACCTCCACACCCAGATCAACGTCGAACTGCCCTGGGCGGACATCGACTTCGACTTCATGAACCTCAACCAGGCCGCCCACGGCGACCGCGAGTTCGGGTACATCCAGACCAGGCTGTCCGTGGCACGGAAGACCGTCGTCGGACACGTGAGCAACCCGGCGGTCACCAAGCAGATCGCCACCTGGTCACGGGCCGCCGCAGGCTGGGCCGCCGTGCACGAGCTCAAGGTTGCGCGTTTCGGTGACAATATGCGCAACGTCGCCGTCACCGAGGGCGACAAGACGGAGGCGGAGCTGCGTTTCGGCGTCTCCATCAACACCTGGGGCGTGAACGAGCTCGTCGAGGTGGTGGACGCACAGTCCGACGCCGACATCGACGCGCTGGTCGACGAGTACGAGGCAACGTACGACGTCGTTCCTGAACTGAGGCGCGGAGGCGACCGTCACGAGTCCCTCCGATACGGAGCGCGGCAGGAACTGGCGCTGCTTTCCTTCCTGGAAGGCGGTTCCTTCGGCGCCTTCACGACGACGTTCGAGGACCTCGGCGGGCTGCGCCAGCTCCCCGGACTCGCGGTCCAGCGGCTCATGGCGGCCGGCTACGGCTTCGGTGCCGAGGGCGATTGGAAGACCGCCGTCCTGGTCCGCGCAGCCAAGGTGATGGGAGCCGGACTCCCCGGCGGCGCCTCGCTGATGGAGGATTACACCTACCACCTGGTGCCTGGGGAGGAGAAGATCCTCGGTGCGCACATGCTGGAAATCTGCCCCACCCTCACCACCTCCAAGCCCACCCTTGAGGTGCACCCGCTGGGCATCGGCGGCAAGGAGGACCCGGTTCGGCTGGTGTTCGATACGGACTCAGGCGACGCCGTCGTCGTTGCCATGTCCGACATGCGCGACCGCTTCCGCCTCACGGCCAACGCCGTCGAGGTTGTACCACCGGACGCACCGCTGCCGAACCTGCCGGTGGCACGCGCAGTCTGGAAGCCGCAACCGGATCTCGCGACGTCGGCAGCTGCCTGGCTGAGCGCCGGCGCAGCGCACCACACCGTGATGAGCACCGCCGTCGGCCTCGATGTGTTCGAGGATTTCGCCGACATTGCGGGCACTGAACTGCTCCGCATTGACAGCACGACGACGCTGCGTGAGTTCCAGCGTGAGTTGCGGTGGAACTCGGCCTACTACCGGCTGGCGCAGAAGCTCTAGTTACAGGCGGATAACGATCGTCGAAGGTCATTCCCAGTCGACCCGGAGAGCCCTAAGGTTGCGCTAGTGTGACCGATCACATTCAGCTCTGATTCACGGCGGGGACCGTCCGTTCCCGTCGGTTACATAGGAACTTCCGGGCGCTGTTGCCCGGCAAGGGAAGGAAACTCATGAAGAAAAACATGCTTGTCGGCGTTGCTGCCGCGAGTGCGCTGGCACTGTCACTGTCGGCCTGCGGCGGTAGCCGCGGCGGTGGTGGCGACGAGGCCGCAGGGGAAGGCTCCAACGAGGGTGCCCGCATCGGCGTCGCCATGCCCACCCAGCAGTCGGAGCGTTGGATCGCCGACGGCGACAACATCAAGACCAAGCTGGAGGAGCTCGGCTACGAGGTAGACCTGCAGTTCGCCAACGATGACATCGCCACCCAGGTGTCGCAGATCGAGAACATGATCAACGGCGGCGCGAAGGCCCTGGTCATCGCATCGATCGACGGCACCACGCTGACCAGCGTGTTGGACACGGCGGAGAGCCAGGACATCCCGGTCATCGCTTACGACCGGCTCATTAACGGGTCAGAGACGGTGGACTACTACACCACGTTCGACAACTTCGAGGTCGGCGTGCAGCAGGCCACCTCGCTGCTGACCGGGCTGGGTGTCCTTGACGAGAACGGCGAGGAGACGGGCGAGGAAGGCCCGTTCGACGTGGAACTCTTCGCGGGCAGCCCGGATGACAACAACGCGACCTTCTTCTGGGACGGCGCGATGGAAACACTGCAGCCGTACCTCGACAGCGGCGTGCTGCGCGTGCCGAGCGGCCAGACGGACTTCGAGCAGGCCGCCATCCTGCGCTGGCTGCCTGACACTGCGCAGGACCGGATGGAAGACCTTCTCACCGTCGGCGGCGGAGAGACCCTTGAGGGTGTCCTGTCTCCGTACGACGGCCTGTCCATCGGCATCATCTCGGCGCTGACCTCCGGCGGCTATTCGAAGGATGAACTGCCGGTTGTTACCGGCCAGGACGCTGAGGTTGGATCCGTCCAGTCAATCGTTGCCGGGGAGCAGTACTCGACGATCTTCAAGGATGTCCGCGAGCTCGGCGAGCAGGCAGTCCTGATGGTCGACGCCCTGATGAACGGGGAAGAACCCGAGGTCAACGACACCGAGACCTACGACAACGGCGAGAAGATTGTGCCGTCCTACCTGCTCGAGTCGCAGATCGTGACCGTGGACAACTACGAGGAAGTCCTCATCGACAGCGGTTACTACACCGCTGAAGAGGTTCAGTAGGACCTTCCAGCCCGCTGTGGCCGGCACCCCGCTGCTGGCCACAGCGGTACCAGGCACGATGTAAGGAAGCATCATGGCAGAAAACATCCTTCAGATGCGCGGCATCACCAAGACGTTCCCCGGTGTGAAGGCCCTCCAAGACGTCACCCTCGAAGTGGCCCGCGGAGAAGTGCACGCGATCTGCGGAGAGAACGGCGCAGGTAAATCCACCCTCATGAAGGTGCTCTCCGGCGTCTACCCGCACGGCACGTACGACGGCGACATCGTCCTTGAGGGAAAAACCGTCGAGTTCAAGGACATCAAGGACAGCGAACACCACGGCGTGGTGATCATCCACCAGGAGCTGGCGCTTTCGCCCTACCTGTCGGTTGCCGAGAATATCTTCCTCGGTAACGAGAGGTCCAGAAAGGGATTCGTCAACTGGAACGAAACCAACACCATGGCAACCCAGTTGCTTCGCCGCGTCGGCCTCAAGCTCAACCCGACAGTGCGCGCCGGTGAAATCGGCGTCGGCAAGCAGCAGCTGGTGGAGATCGCGAAGGCACTCTCGAAGGATGTGAAACTCCTCATCCTTGACGAGCCGACGGCTGCTTTGAACGACGAGGACTCGGCGCACCTGCTGGGCCTGGTTAGCGACCTCCGCGCTGAAGGTATCTCCTGCATCATCATCAGCCACAAACTCAACGAGATACGCGCGATCGCCGACTCCGTCACCATCATCCGCGACGGCCGCACCATCGAGACACTGAGCCTGCATGACGGCTCCGTGACGGAGGAACGGATCATCAAGGGGATGGTCGGCCGCGATATGGCCCACCGCTATCCCGAACGCACGCCGTCCATCGGAGACGAGGTCTTCCGCGTCGAGGACTGGACGGTGCACCATCCCCAGGAGCACTCCCGCGTCGTCATCGACAAAGCGCATCTGTCGGTTCGTGCCGGCGAGATCGTGGGCATCGCCGGGCTCATGGGCGCCGGCCGCACTGAACTGGCGATGAGCATCTTCGGCCGCAGCTACGGGTCCAACATCTCGGGTGCCCTGTACAAGAACGGCCAGCGGATCCACGCCAAGACAGTGGGGGACGCCATCCGTCACGGCATCGCCTATGCCACCGAGGACCGCAAGCGCTACGGGCTCAACCTGCTTGATGACATCAAGCGGAACATCTCGGGTGCAGCGCTGGACAAGCTGGCCACGCGCGGCTGGGTCAACGGCGCACAGGAAACCATCGTTGCCAACGACTACCGCAAGTCCATGAACATCAAGGCACCCTCCGTCGCCGCCGTCACGGGCAAGCTCTCCGGCGGAAACCAGCAGAAGGTAGTCCTGTCGAAGTGGATGTACGCAGATCCCGACGTTCTCATCCTGGATGAACCCACCCGCGGCATTGACGTCGGTGCCAAGTATGAGATTTACACCATCATCAACGGTCTCGCTGCCCAGGGTAAGGCGATCATCGTGATCTCCTCCGAACTGCCGGAACTGCTCGGCATCTGCGACCGCATCTACACACTGGCTGAGGGCGTCATCACCGCAGAGGTTCCGATCGCCGATGCCACCCCGGAATACCTCATGCAACACATGACCAAGGAAAAGGAATAACTCCATGGCAACAACTGTCAAGGACGCCGAACTGAAGACGCCGCCTCCCTCCGTCAGGGACGCCGCCCAGTTCCTGACCAGCAGGCTCCGCCAGATCGGTATCTTCGTCGCTCTGCTGGTGATCGTCGGGCTTTTCCAGGTCCTCACCCGTGGTGCGCTGCTGCAGCCGGACAACGTCTCCAACATCATCGTCCAGAACAGCTACATCCTGCTGCTCGCCATCGGCATGGTGATGATCATCATCGCCGGACACATTGACCTGTCTGTCGGCTCAGTGGCGGCGTTCGTGGGCGCTATGTCCGGAGTGATGATCCAGGACTGGGGCTTCCCCTGGTGGCTCGCCATCCTCGCCTCCCTGATTATCGGCGGCATCGTGGGCGCCTGGCAGGGATTCTGGGTGGCCTACGTCGGCATACCGGCTTTCATTGTCACCCTCGCCGGTATGCTCCTGTTCCGCGGCCTTACCCAGATCACTCTGGAGAACCAGCGCATCAGCGGGTTCCCGACGGAGTACCGCCAACTCGGTGGGGGCTTTCTCTTCCCGGGACTGTTTCCGGCCAGTACCAACATCCTCGACTGGACGACGGTCGGTCTGGGCCTGATCGCGGCGGTTCTGCTCATCGTCAGCCAGGTTCGCGGCCGGCGGACCCGGGCACGCCTTAACCTTGAGACTGAACCGGCACCCTGGTTCATGACCAAGCTTGCCTTCGGCATTGTTGTCATCCTCGGCCTGACCTATCTGCTGGCCAGCTCGCGAAGCGGAACACCGATTGTCCTTGTCCTCCTTGGCGTCCTGGTGGTCGTCTACAGCGCGGTCATGAATAACAGCGTGTTCGGTCGGCACATTTACGCCCGCGGTGGCAACCTCCAGGCTGCGCAGCTTTCGGGCGTCAACACCAAGCGCATCGACTTCATGCTCTTCGTCAACATGGGCGTGCTGGCGGCTCTTGCCGGCCTTGTCTTCACGGGCCGCCTCAACTCGGCGGGACCGGGTGCCGGAAACCTGTTCGAGCTTGACGCCATTGCTGCTGCCTTCATCGGTGGTGCTGCAGTCACCGGCGGCGTCGGCACGGTTATCGGTGCCATCACCGGCGGTCTGATTATGGGCGTGCTGAACAACGGCATGTCGCTCATGGGCGTAGGTACCGACTACCAGCAGTTCATCAAGGGCCTGGTCCTGCTGCTCGCCGTCGCCTTCGACGTCTTCAACAAGCGCAAGGCATCCAGCGCACTGAAGTAACGCCCTTCCACAATCCGAGGAGAACCATGACCAACGACGTCGGCACCAATTGGGCGGGCAACCTTGCCTACAGCGCTTCAACCGTGCATCACCCCCCGACGGTGGACGAAGTGCGTCGGATTGTTGCCGCGTCAACGTCAATCCGTGCACTTGGATCGCGCCATTCTTTCAACGGCATCGCTGACGGGACCGCCGAACTGCTGTCGACGGCGGCGCTGTCCGGCCCGGTGACGATCAATCCGGACCGCTCCACCGTGACCGTGGGTGCCGGAATCCGGTATGGCGAGCTGGCCAGTGAACTCGAGAGGGAAGGATTCGCGTTGGCGAACCTCGCGTCGCTGCCGCACATCTCGGTGGGCGGAGCAGTGGCCACGGGGACGCACGGCTCCGGCAACCGGAACCGCAGCCTGGCCGCCGCCGTCGTCGGGCTGGAACTGGTGACCGGCAACGGTGACCTGGTGCGGTTCGAAGCCGGAGACCCCGACTTCGAAGGTACGGTGATCAACCTTGGCGCGCTGGGTATCGTAACGAGTCTCGATCTGGAGATTGAGCCGGCCTTCGAGGTGGAGCAAACCGTCTTCGAAAAACTGCCGCTGGAAAACCTGGCACAGAATTTCGACGGAGTCACCGGTGCCGCGTACAGCGTCAGCGTCTTTACCACCTGGCGCGATCCGGACGTCGCGGACTCGGTGTGGGTGAAGCGTCGGCCGGACCGGGATGCGCCGCTGGCGGAGAATCTGTTTGGTGCGCTACCTGCGGAGGATGAACGACACCCGTTGCCCGGACTGCCGGCGATCGGATGCACTCCTCAGCTGGGTGCGGCCGGCCCCTGGTACAACCGGTTGCCCCACTTCAAGCTCGACTTCACGCCCAGCAACGGTGTGGAACTCCAGTCGGAGTACCTTGTTCCCCGCGAGCATGCCGTCGCCGCAATCCGCGCCGTCAGGGAGCTCAGCACCGAAATTGTGCCTCTCCTGCAGGTCAACGAGATCCGGACGGTTGCCGCCGATGGGCTGTGGCTGAGCTCAAGCTACGGAACCGACGCGGTCGGCCTGCACTTCACTTGGGTCCAGGATCAACCGGCCGTCGAAGCGTTCCTGCCGACCCTTGCGGCCGCGCTGGAGCCGTATGCGGCCAGGCCGCACTGGGGCAAGCTCTTCACTGCCGGCGCGCACGATCTTGACCGGCTGTATCCGCGGCTGGAGGACTTCCGGATCCTGGCGAAGCGCCTGGACCCCGAGGGTGTCTTCACCAATCCGTTTACCCAAGCCGTTATGGGGCGCTGAAACCCCTGGGTCCCTGTGAACGCCTTGCGACGACAACCACGCCGGCGGCCAGCAGGATCAGCAGCGCGGCGCTGATGCCGGGCACGAGCGGGAAGCCGGTTGCCTCGGAAGCCGCTTCCTCGCTTCCGGCTGCGGGTGTGACCGAAGCCGGGGTGTCAGAGGGCCTCGGCGCCTGGTACATCGGTGCCCAGGCGTACGGCGGCATCGCGAACGGCGCGATCTCTTTCTCTGGTTCTTCGGTTTCTTCCGCGTCGGGTTCCGGAGCAGGTTCAAGCGGGACGAACTCCAACGGGGGCTGATACACCGGGGCAGGCGGAGGGGGAAGAACGAACTGCTGCGGAGCCGGCGCCGGGGCTGGTTGAGCCGGCGGTGGGGGAGGCGCCGGTGCGGGTGGCGGTGGCGGCTCGACGGGCGCAGGCGCTGGTGCGGGCTCCTGCACCGGTTCGGGTTCGGGCGCAGGAGTCACCGCTGGAGGATCAGTCGTTGGAGGGGGTGGCGGGTCAGCAGGGGGGTCAGCCGGTGGAATACTAGGCTGGCCGGTATCGACAGGGTCCGGCGTCTCATCCGCGGGCGATTCCCGGCGCAGTGTGGGCTGGGTTTCCCCGCCCGATGGCGGGCCAAGCTCGGCAGGCGGTCCGGTATCGGGATCCGTGGGCTGCCCGGACTGAGAAGGCCGGCCAGATTCGTGATCCGCATGGGC
The DNA here is from genome assembly GCF_059089725.1 of Arthrobacter sp. M71 S08. Classification (NCBI taxonomy): domain Bacteria; kingdom Bacillati; phylum Actinomycetota; class Actinomycetes; order Micrococcales; family Micrococcaceae; genus Arthrobacter; species Arthrobacter sp. M71 S08. Next base: position 336,812 of record NZ_JBNHEY010000004.1, read on the forward strand.
AACCGGAGTGGCTGCGAACGTTGCTCCGATGAAGAGCGCCACCCCTGCGGTGTATTTGAACCAGTTAGTGCTCTGCACAGATATCTCCCAACGCTGCGGGCGACAGGCGCTAGACAGCTGCACGTTCCGGCGTCGGCGCGTTGAATACGAGCCACCCGACCGTAAGTGTGCTTACGAGTTTACACAACTGGCTCGAATATGTATCCCGCCCGCATCCAGTATCAGCCGTGCAACCGGGCACCCATCCATGCGAACAGCTCCGGAATCATGGTGGGCGCGGACTGGAGGAAGAAGGAAAGCATGGAAAGCGCCGGGATGATCAGGACCGCAGTAAGCACGAGGTTGATGATCAACGAGACCTTCCCGGTCCGGGACGCTGGGCTACCGCGGGTCGAATAAGCGCAGAGAGACCCCGCCAAAGCCACCAGTCCCATTGGGCTCAGCAGTGCCAACCCATACACAATGACGACGTCGATCATCCAGCCCTCGTCCTCCGGCACGGAAGCGAACATGATGTAGATCAGGACAGCAAGCGCGAGGACCACTACTGGCGCGATCAGTCCAAGCAGTCTTCGCATTATCCAGAAACCCCATCTTTGGGGTTGTCCGGTGTCTGCCCCGTGGGTAGCGCCGTTCTCACTCATGCCCGTCCGTTCTCTCGTTGACGAGACTACCGAGCACCTGCTGGTCGTGGTTCCGACTATCCACAGGGTCTTATAGCGCCCTCGCTCCCGGATAGCGCTTTGGCCAACGGTTAGCGGCAGATGGCTATCAGGAGGCCCAAACGCTAACGCGAAGCGCGGGCCGGACCCGAGCGGGACCCAAGCGGAGCCGGTGAGCGGAACTGCGGACGAATCAGCGCTGCTTGCGCTGCCCCTCCCGGATCTCGCGGATGGAGAGTGTGCCGGTGACGTCCTCGGCCGCTGTCCGGCCGAGCACCACCACCCGGTCAGCGAGGCGGACCGCCTCTTCCATGCTGTTCGTTGCCAGGAGGACGGTGGTGGGGAGTGCGCGGTGGAGGGTCTGCAGTACGTTGTGCAGTACGTTCCGGGCAGCACCTTCGACGGCGGCGAACGGGTGGTCGAGGAGCATCACGCCGGGTCCGCCCGCGAGGGCACGGGCCAAAGCAGCCCGCCGCGCTATTTCCGCGGTGACTTCCGTGGGCAGCAGCTTCGCGAACCGGTGCAGGCCGGCGAGATCCAGAAGCTCGGCGATTTTAGCCTTGCCCTCACTGGCGCTCGAACTCTTGCGAAGGCCCAACGCGAGGTTCGCCTGGAGCGAGTGATTCAGCTGAAGGTCGGTATCCCGGGGAGTCCAGGAACAACGGTCGTCCGTGCGCCGGACGGGCTCGCCGCCGACCAGCACTGATCCGGACTGTGGATGATCGAGACCGGCGGCCGCGCGCAGGAGGCGGGATGCGGCGTCGTTCTCGTTGCCCACGAACGCGAGCACCTCACCGGCGTGGATGTCGAGACTGACATTGCGCACGCCCTCGGCGTGCAGCTTCACGAAGGAGACGGGCAGCGGCGTCGACGCGCTTTTTGCTGCTGTGTGATGGGGTGGAACCGGGCTGGGATTCATCGGTACTCCGTAGCATCCAGGTGTCCGGGCACCCCTGTGCCCGCCAGTGATCACCCCTAACCTAGCCCGCACGGGGAAGAATTCTGTCACGGGGTCACTTGTTTGACGTTATGTTGCGCCCGCTTCGGTCAGCGGTACTCGCGGAACATCTCCTCCAGTGTGCGGTCCAAAGGCGTCTGCAGGGAGCACACGAGCAGGCCCAGCCAGGCGTTCCGCGCCACGTCGGACGGCCGCCAGGAGGAGAGTGGCAGACGCTCTGACGCCGGAACCGAGCTGCGGCCGATATGGGCGAACAGTGCGAGGGTTGCCCCGAAAATGATGAGTAGATCCATGACTTACACCCCCTCCGGCGTGGGATTGGAGTAGGAAGCGCTCGGCAGCGCGGCATCACCCCAGCCAGGGTGGGAACGGACCGGGGGAGTGTGCCCCGTGCCGTCGGCGTGGACGGCGCGGAGGACGGCCACAGTGAGGGCGGCCAGCAGAACCAGTACGACGACGATTTCCATACCTCGATGGTCCTCTTCACCATAAGCCCGCAACAGTGGCAGAAACGACCACTCTCGCTAAGTTTCTGCCACCGTTGGAACAACGCGAAAAGTTGGGAAAGGTGCCTAACCCTTCCGAATGCGCTAGGTGTACCCGGCCATCAGGTTGGTGCCAGTCGACTGATCGGTGGTTTGCCTCCGAGTGCGCTGTGACTGCGTTCAGTGTTGTAGTGCTCGAGCC